>CANQNT010000038.1 GCA_947625255.1 uncultured Acetatifactor sp.
CATTCCTGCCGGTAGGTTATGGGAGGACCTGTTTGAAAACTACGGAACTTTCATAGTACTTCGACGGAAGACGGGTCGCCGGTTTGTTCTATACAATCGGTAAACGAAAATAACCGCCAAGGGTCCCAACCAAATGCGGTTATTCTCTTTCTTGACCATATTAAAATGGGGCTAACCGTCTGCAATACAGTAGCGCTTTTCTATTGTCTATAATAGCACTTGATAGTAATAAAATCAAGAATATTTTTAAAAGTGTGCTTTTAAAATTATTGTATATTTAAAGTCTCTGAATGTCAATAAATCCTACAAATAACTTCATTTTCTCGCGCTTTCACACGAGTCATGACCATATCTTCACCATACCTTTCAAGGTTTAGGTGCTCCCCGCTTCGGGGCACTTGCCCCTAACACCGTTACGGTGATGGTCGATGAACCTTGCCCTGTTCGGGCCTTGGCTGCTGATTATCCAATCCAATCATTTTCAGGCATTCACACCCAGGCATATTTCATCCTCATGTTATAGCTGATTGGCTATAAGGAACTCCCAGCAATTCAAGGAGTTTACACTATGCGGTTTCCCGACATAGGGGACTATCGTTATAATCCGTCCAGCATTTTGTTATCCAGAGGGCTTTTTATCCCTCTGCTCTTACGGTTGAATTCCCGCAAGTTCGGCGTACCTTTTTACCCAACACTCATGTCTGGGTAGTGAGGACTCTTGGGAAAGTTATATTCTATTCGTTAATAGGTTCATTTCCTACGCTCTGCATGTGACCGTGTTTTTAAGCACAGCCTTCCATTCGGATTTGCTTCTCAGCATCCCCGTTTTCTTCCTCACTTTATTACCTATCCGTTACCGAATAGGAGAGCCTGTTTTTGACCCCGGAGTTGTCTTTGTGTTACTGAAATATTTCGCTAGAATAATTCAGATCGTCAGAATAAACGATTTTCTCATGTTTTCACATGAGAACAGATCATATCATTTCACCATGCCATAAAGGTTTAGGTGGTTCCCGTTTCGGGCGCTTGCCCTACAATTGATCGTTGAACACACCTCTATTCGAGGCTTCGTTGCTGATTATCCAATCCACACATTCTTAAGCATTCGTGCCTAGGTATATTTCATCCTTACACTGTAGCTGCGTGGCTCTAAGGACTTCCCAGCAGTTAGGGAACGATTCATTATGCCGGTTTCCCAGCATAACGCACTATTTACTAATGAATTACGAAGTCTGGCAATTCCCCACATCTTAAACAACCTTCCGTTCTTCACCCAATGCAACAGATAGTTGCACGGTAGTATGGAATATTTTACAAAATCAGGTTCCATATCTCTTGAACATATCATCCATCTACGGTATTCGCCGTTCTCATCTGGGACATCTACATAGAGCCCGATCGGGAATTCAGCATTAGCACCGAAAGATTCAGAATAGTAGGAGATAGGTTCCTGACCATAACGAAAGACCAGGTGATACTCAACCTGATCTTTGGATAGACTTCCATATTGCGTTACCAAATACTTTGTATCAATCGCTGTCTTTGATGATCCTTCATGAGACATGCCTTTTGCCATATCTTTGTGATCATCATGTTCATAGTCGTATATATAGCACTGTCTATATGCCGCGTCCTCGTCAAACGTCTGGTTGAAAATATCATGAGAATATTGACGGCGCTTTTGCGGCATTGTCTTTGCAGACTGAATACGTTTATAATCATTAAAGTTCATCATCCGCGGCCACCTCCTTCTCACCATTCCACCACTCATCAACTTTAGCGTGTGCATCAAGAACGAGTTTACGATACCTCGTAAAATCATCATGAGCTTTACGGTTTATGATTCGTGCTTCATGGAGCAGTACCATAACATCAATTAAGGATTGGGGATGTCCCATCAGATCATTCAGACTCGCTATATATAAAAGAAGAGAGTAAAAGTACGAATCAAGATATTCGTATTCATTCTCCCTATAGATCAACAGCCAGTGTATCTTTGCGTGAAGCAGATCTCTCTCATCCGTGAGTTGTGACTCGATGAATTCTCCATCATAAATATGTTTCATTACTCACCTCTTATATATGAGTTGTAGACATACCCACGGTCACGGATCATTTTATTGAGAGATATTTTCGCATCATCCAATAAGGCACGAAGCTGTGCCAGATGATTTGCCTGGGCATAAACTGTTGTATTACTCAACCGGGTCGTTACTCCGATTGAGGTTTACGTGATGTAAACTTTCTCATGCTTTCACATGAGCATAGACTATACTATTCACCATATGGATCATTCCACTTAGGTCTACGAATTATTCCACTTAGGAGTCCTTCACTTCGGGAGACTTCTCCCTACGGGCATTTCAGCCGCACAGTCGTTGAGGGTATTTCTATTCGAAACTTCCCTGCTGATTATCCAATTTGCAAACTTTTCAAGCCATACCATATAGGCATATTTCATCCTTCCGTTTTGGCATTGCAACTCTAAGGACGTTCCAGCATATACGAAGGAATACACCATGCCGTTTCCGCACATGGCGAACCAGGGGCAAGAACCCCAATTTTTCTTCTTTGCCACCAAGCATCTGATGTATATTCAACGTCGTTGTCACTTTTGGCTGTAACCAGGCAATCATCATACCTGTGGCAAGTATGCTCGTCACAAAATCAATGTCAGCTTGTTCATTATCACTGGGATCTTTCATTTCGAAAGTAAGCTGTTGAATTTCTGAATCATAAGACATCGAACTAAACAGATTTTGTACTCTGATATTTGATAAAGCGGATTTGAGCCAATCCGTCATAAAGGCGTTGGCATCAGATTCGTCAAGCGATAGAAACTTGACATCATCTATCATATGAAGAAATTCGGATTGAATAGCAGAGTAGGAGAGTACCATTTAAGCACCTCCGATCAGCCGAACAATTCCGTCATCAACATAAATTTAGTGTCAAACACTTCGTCGAAAGCCTTAATCCTCTGAACACTGTCAAGGGATCCGTTCTGCACTGCATCAGCTACAATGCTCTTTACAGATTCACGCGCACCGGATGGAAGAGTAGGAACAATCTTCTTAATCTGGGAAGGGGACATCTTCAGCACGTTCTTCAGATCATCAATATCATAGATCGTATTGTAAACCTTCTGCACCTGTGGAAATTGCTTCAAAAAGTCCTCGTCATCAATGATAAAATATGGCTCAGTGATATGCTTCTTTCCGGACCTGACGGCTGCGGCAAGATCCTGATATTCAACATCAACAACCTCACCCTGGGCTTCCCAACTGTAGTTGATATGGCTCTTAATGCCAATCATGCCCAGCCGACCAGCAGTGATAGAAACGCAAGGAATCGTATCAGTATCCTCGAATTTCTTGACCGCTTTCTTAGAAACTGAAGCGGGCGCGATAGTAGGTTCAGATGCAGTCACTTCGACTGTATTTTTGATAACGGTTTCCTCCATTACGGGTTCAACCGTTTTCTGTGTTCTTTTTGTGGTTTTTGTAGCCATTTATTACTCCTTTTGATCAAAACAGGAGTGGTGATATTTCGCACCACTCCCAAATAAATTTATTCGTTATCAACATTAAGAACCGATGGTCCACACACCGAAGTAGCGTTCGATTACGGTAGCAATACCCATCTCTCTCTGAACTTCGTATGTCATGAAATCGTCTTTCTTTTCACCCTTCTGAGTAGACTCAAGAATTTGGGTCTCCCCCACGTCCACGAATTTGACAAATTGGTTGTCAACGTTAGGCATGATCAGCAGTTTGCCAGGAGTCACCAGCTTCTTGGTTACGTCACCAGGAGCAAATCTCTGAGGGATCTCCACCAGAGTAGTTCCTTCGTAAGAGCCCAGCCGCCCCATTTCGGCAACCTGTTCCTTCTGGGAATTGGAAATCCAATCCACATCAGCCAGCGCAGTAATCTTCTTGAGGTCAGTCTTCAGGCCAATTATCACAACAGGAGCACCATCGTTCGCAGCGGATACATCCTCGATCAACTGGTCAAAGTCAGCCTTATTCTCTTTAGATAGTTCTTTGGTGATAGCAAACTGAGAAGCATTGGGCAGCTTAGTACCCGCGTTCATAACTTCCGCAAACATGTCATTCTGGATCTGGATCTGATAAGCGCGAGAAACAGCGTCCACCAGTTCAGACCAATCCTTACGGCCAGTCAGGTACACATCAATATCCATACCAACCTTGATTGCATAGTTGGAAGTAGGAACAGAAAAACTTTCGCCCTCACCAAGTTTCTGCATGGTGATGTCGTGATGATCACCAGCAACTTTGGCAACAGCCAGAATCACATCTTTTTCCTGCCAGAATTCATTTCTGTCGCCATTTTTGATGTTCTTCTTTTCAACAAATTCATTGAAGAATTCATTTTCCTCAAAGCCGGTTGATACTTTGAGATCAATAGCATCTTCCAAAACTTCAAACACTTCATCACCATGGCGTTTCATGACGCGGTTAATATCCCTCTTGGAGGGCTTAGAATCAGGATCAAGTTCCAGAATGTCAAAAATAACCTTATTGATCTTGTCGTTTGCCATCTGCTTGGTCACTTTATTTCCATCTTCGTCATAGACATCTCTGCCATGGGTATAATCATAGAGAAATCTTTTGAAACCCTGATAGTCGTTTTCAGGCTTCGCAAAAACTCTTGCAAGATTGTCAGTCGAAAATTTATATACAGCCATTATCTTGTCCTCCTTTCCTTACTCACCCACCGTCAGCTTTTTATCAGCGACGCCAGTGATTTCTTTTCCTGCTTCTGGAGTGGCACTAAAGCCCTCTTCGGACAGTTCGAAACGATCCCATTTACGCAGTTCATAAACACGGGCAATCGTTCCAGTAGGATTGTACATATTGCTTTCTTTGGTCCAGTTGTGGGTCCAATCTTCTGGAGCAATCGGCACATTGTAAACCAGAGCCGCATCACCAGGATTGGTCACGAGAACAAGCCAGTTACCGTTTGTCATCTTTTGAACAACCTTGCCAGTAAATTCGGTAGCGGTGTCCTCTTTAAACACATCAAGAGACTCCCAATCACCGATCTTCACCAGATTTCCGTTGTCTGTATCAGAAGTCAGTTTCACATTGAAAATATGAGCGCCATAATCCTGGGCCAGCACATTGGAAGGTAGGCAAGTGGCATGTTTCTTGATTTCATATTGAATCGACATTTTTGCCATTTTTTCATTTCTCCTTTCGGTTAAAAATAAAAAAGAGCCCGAAGGCTCTCTGAAAATAATTTCATTTTATTATTTAAAAGACAGAGTTCCGTATGGTCCCTTCTTTTTCTTTTGAGTTGTTGACAACTGTTTCTTAGGTACTTTGTTATCAGAACCAGCGTCAGCTTCCGCAGAGAAAGCAAGTTTCCCAGCTTTCGCATAGTCAAGCAGAATGCCATCCAGTTTTGACTTTAGTTCATCTAAGGAATAGTCATCATGATTTTCAGATAGCTGTTTGAATTCATCAGACTCAGCAATAGAAGAGTAGTCAGCAGATACGAACAGAGCATCTTTATTCGCTTTTTCTTCGGCGGCTTTGTATTGATTCAGTTCATTTTCAATGACCGAATAATTAGACCGGATATTCTGAAGCTCAGCATATTCGCTGTCAGTCAGTAACTCTTTATGAAGGTTGTAGCGTTCTCCAGAGAATGCAACGACATCATTATCCTTCGCATATGCCTGGCCGTAAATCTTGTTCCCTTCCCAATTTTCGTATACAAAATGGGTGTCATATACGTCCGTGATATAATACCATTCGTTATCAGTCTCTTCATATGTAACTAACAGTTGATATAGAGCATACCTGATATCTTCATGAGAAATCTCGAATGTCTTCTGATAGGTTTCAGGCTGTGACTCTTCGGATCCGTCGGGCTCATCAGAATTATCAGTTTCATCAGATTCAGATTCTTCAGACCCGGCATCCGCATCCTTAGACATCTTTTCGGTTTGCACTTCCTGAGTATCATGAACTTCTTCTGATTCACCATCGTCATTGGAAGGATCCTCGTCAGTCTGCCCGAAGGCTTCCTTAAACGCCGCTTCCAGTTCATCATCGGACATATTCTTATAATCGAACGTAATATCCTCTGCTGTTTTGTTGTACTGTTTCAGTAATTCATCAAACTTCACCAGATCGTTTCCTCCTTCCTTTGAATGATCATTTATAGAAAAATTAGAAAGCGTCTGATTCAGTCTTTCTAATGTTTCGATTAAGAGAGCGTTCTGATCGGGCAGAAAACTATTGTTCTTCGTAGAGAAGTCTGCAAGTTGGATATTCGCCCCAGCCATGCCGGGTTCAACGGGCGTACCATCTTCCCGTTTCCCAAGGATCGTGACGCCACTAAAGAAGAAGTCCTCAATCATCAGTACCTTGTTCGCGGCATCATAAGACAGCTTTCTAACACTCAATTCCACAGAAACGGCACACTCACCTTCTCTTTGAAGGATCTCCGCGGCTTTTGAGTATTCTTCAAATATGTAGCCTTTTACCACAACATAGGTTTTCTTTTTTTCTTCGTCATAGACCAGTTTTGCATCACAGGATTCCGGGATAATTCCAACTGGGATCTCATCATAAACAATGTTGTCATTCTCATCCAGATGCGCGTTATGCCCACAAAACTCTGGCTGACCGTCAACCTCGTAAATATAGCCAAGAATAGGTCTATTAGAAAAGCTGGGGAGAGCATCGGTCATTGTTTCCTCAGTAATATAACTGCCGTTCAGATTGCCGAGAGTATGACAGCTCTGCAGCACCACAGGAAGCAGACCCTCTTTATTCTTATCTTCCTGCTTTTCAAAATTGATGAATCCATTAATATGGACCACAATGTTTTCATCGTCTTTCGCAGAGTCAAATTTTATAGACTGACCAGATGACGATAGATACTGGTATAGATCTTCTAATGTAAGTAGCTTTCTCTTAGCCATTTGACTCCTTTCTTTGTATAATTACATGTTCAAAATATTCGTGCCCTGAACTTTGGCATCGAGGTCAAATTTCAGATTTGTATCATTCAGAAAGGTCCATTTATTCCCTTCATCCTGCACGAGCTGAAATCCGCTTGCCTTTAATTTCTCGCACGTTTCTTGGTCACAAGTTGTTATGAAAATTTTCTTATCCATTTTGATCCTCAAAAATTAATTGGCGGCGTCAGCTTTATCTCTGGAAGCCTCGCCGTCATCGGATATTTCAGTATCGCTTTTCGTAGGCGCACCACCCTCAGTATCAGCGCCGCTCTGTGTATAGGAAGAACTGAGCGGGATAAATTTCTTAGAAATGTCAAGACATTCTTCTTCCAGATAGTTCAGTGACATGACATCGAGAGCAGACAGTCCTTCCAGAGATCCAAGAATCAGCTTCACGGGCAAGCCATGCTGGGCATCCTTCAGAATCGACTCTTTGAATCCATCAATCGTATATGTGCTCACCTCAAAGAACTTCACCTTGCTCGGATTGGAAAGCTGGTAGCTCAGAAATCTATTGACCCAAGCCTGTGTTTGTGGTAGCAAGAAGGAAATGGCGAATTCTGTGTCAGCTTTTACAGCCGCATTGAACGCGGTGGATCCAGAGATAGTAGAAGAGTTAAGGATTTGAGCGCCGCCAGAAGAGTTGAACAGCGTTTCCGTAGACTTGGAGATCTTATTAGTATCCGTTGCTTTATCATCATCAAATGTAATTGTGTTCAGCTTACCCGGGACAATGGTTGCGGAAATATAATCCGGAAGGGCTTCATTGATCATCCGGTTAAAATAGTCAATAACGAGCGCCGGGTTTACTTTCCAGTCATCTACATCTTTAGATCCCGTAATGGTTTCCAGTTCCATCCAAATCATTTTGTAAATGGCCTGTGCATCAGAAACCGCCTGAATATCCTCCAGATCAATCAGGTTGATAATCGAATTCAACAGGCCGCTGAATACAGGAATAGCAGTTTCCCAATCCTCCGGTCTTGCTTTCAGACAGACACAATATTCATCCGGCATTGGCTGCCACCGGGCGGAGTTACCACCGGATTCGTAGGCTCTCCACATAGACTGGAATGGCTCACCCAGAAATTCAAGCATTTCCTGGCGGGATCTGAAGTACGTCATATCCATGCTGAACGCGAAGTCCCCGGTCTGGTAGATACCAGATATCCTGCAGTAGTCAGGATCCAGAGGCAAGAAAAACATGCCCGTATCATCATAGTAGCAGCACCCGTAATAAACGTCCTCACGGAAATTGGTCACATAAACCTTTAGGAATTCATACTGCAGATTCATGTTCTCCAAAATATGCAGAGTGGTGTTGTACGATTTGAGCATCTTCTTCTTATCATTATTCTTTGCCAGGTCATAAGATGGGATCACCGTTCGCGCATCCAGACAGAACATAGTAGCGTTATATAAGATCAACCTGTAATAAGCATGGCATCTATAGAACAGATACCGGGACAGGTTGCGCAAGTTTGTCTCATTGCTCGCTATGTTTTGCAGATAACCGCGCAGTGATTCCTTATTAAATGCCGTTATAGTCCGGTTGCTGGTGGTCTTTGTGACATCACGAAGCTGTTTTAAAGCTTCAGATGCCGCCGCGAAGTTATTTTTGTTCTTCTCGTACCACTCCCGGATTTCGGCAGCAGTTGGTTGTGTTGGTTGTGAAGGTGCAGGAGCAACCTTCGTATCATTTGATGCAGATACCTTCCGTGCCATAAGCACCCTCCTTTAATTAAAGAAAGAAGGGCTCTTTGCCCTTCTAATCGTCAGTTGTTTAACAAGCGATTTATCAGTTTCAGGTTTTTTCAGGATTGTTTGACGGCGCTCCTGAGCCAGCGCATACCCGAACATACACATGGTATATGCTCGGTCATCGTGCAGCTTGTTCGCTTTCTCAGGCGTGAGCTCGAAAGAGTCTTTGCCACCTTCCCGTTTTTTGCGGACTATATTGACAAGCTCTTCCTTTAGGGCATCAATATTTGCAAGCGCGAGTTCTTCCTGCCAGTCAAGCTTGATGATTTTGGTGTCAATCGTGTGTGCATTGGCGAGTTCTTCCTTCAAACGTTCTTCAAATTTATCTTCAGTCAGCTTTTCACGCTTCAAACGCTCCGTGATTTCCTGTTTTGCTTTTTCATACTTTTTGTTGTCAACATCAAAGACCGTCAGATAGCCTTTGTTATCATACTGGCCCGTAAATGAAATCTTGTTTTGTTGGACCATTTCTATCATAGACTCATACATTTCTGACTTATACTTGGCAGGAGACATCAAATGTAACTTGTCTACCGCATTAGGAAATCGGGTCTTGTACTCAGCAGAGTACTCTTTATCAATCAGTCCTCTATGAGTGACGCCAGCTTTATCTACCCAATCCGGCATTAAGAAGTCAGCTATGTTGACACCAGCCCCACCGGATCCGGCATCAATATAGACTCCGATGATATTGCCGTATCCGTCAGCACCACCATTATAGTCGAGAATTACCTTCTTCAGGTACTCAACCTGATCGGGCGTCTGCATCGGTGACTTGATTTTCTTACCTACATCAATCAGGTTGATACAGTTCACAAGGCGGCCACGCTTTTCGGTATTGCCATTTTGGAGCGGATGATCATAGATCTCCCCACAAGGATCACGGAGTTGTCCCTGGATCTTGCGGGGTCGTAGCAGATCACAAATTTCTTGTCGCCCGTATCATTCTCCAGCAGCGGTTTACGCACTTCCTCATTCCTTGTGATGACGCCACGCTTGATGATGGCATCACTCCCAGCCTCTGTGGTAAATTCGCAATAGTATTCTCTACGAGCTTTTTCAGGGTTGGTTCTCATCTCGGATTCGACCGTAGATTTGGACAAAAGAGGGGTAATAAGCTCCCCATGAAGAGTAGGAGCGAACGCTACCTCACAGTCTATATGAAGTACACAGTAATCAGGATCACCCATGATCTGACGTTTGGCAAAATCCTTATACAATCTATAAAACCCAGTGTCTGTGCTGGACGCGGAGCTTATATAAATCTTCTGGTTTGGTATATCAGTAGGAAAGCAACGCTGACGGATTTTATCAATAGAATGACCGTCACGATCTTTACCTGTTTTTAGGTCTTTATTTACAATGGTAAAAGCCGCATAAACCTTCATCAATTCGTCTGAAAGGAATCCGCTCTCATCAAAGATAACGGATCCGCGCATCAATATGTTATCCCAGACGCTTTTTATCATCTGGTTCTTATGATTGTATTCTCATAAGTTCGGCGTACCTTTTCACCTACGACTTCACGTTTAGGGGCGCGAACTCTTGGAGGAATTATATTCTATCGTGTAGTTTCATCCTCTACGCTCTGCGTGTGACCACGATTTTAAACGTGACCTTCCACTCGGGTTGACATTTCAGTTTTCCCGTTTCTTTCGCGCTTTTGCTCAGCCATTTCTGACTGGCGAGGCAATAAAGTGTTTTACCTCTTTTTGCATCGACATTAGAATTTAAGGTTTGTGTCATTGAGCCATTGTATAACGTGTATGTAAAACCATTGCTGCTGTGCGAGAATCCATCACCAGAAGCATTTTTTATTTGAATCTCATTTTTAAAAATCTTCCCTGTAGACCCCTGAAAAGTTTCAATGTTGTCATTTGCCAGCCGTTCCAGTGTGGTGAAAGTCTGTTCCGCCTGAGAACCGGTCCCGCTTGCTATGTAACACCAGTAATTCGTGAACAGCATATCTTTCGACATTAGTATTAGATCAATAACAGTACTCTTACCGAAGCCACGGGTACAAACAGCTAAAACATTCGGACAGTTCCATGCTCTTTGAACTAGCAGCGATTGAGCGTCTAACAGCTCTATATTAAACATAGTGTCAATAAACCTAACAGGGTTGCATTGGAAATATTTCTGAAGATAGGCAATCCTCTGAAGAGATTCGAGCTTAGTAGAAGAGAGGACATAGTTGCCCGGCTTTACATAGATTCCGTATTTATCTTTTATCCGTTCATCATACGGTAGGAGTTGACTCATCTGACTCATCAGAATCTACCTCCTGACCTGTATCATCTAAATTATCATAATTAACATCCTCAATAGGAGAGAACACGGAATAAATATCTTTCAGGTCTGCCAGATCAGCATTGATGTCAATGTCGTTTTCTTCGAGCAGATCCTTCAAGTCCATATTCTCCCTGAGAAGAATGCGGTTGATTTCTTTATAGGAATCACGCTCTTTGCGAAGGTCACTGTTTGCGACACGCATTTCCGCCACCATATCAGACCAGTCGGATTCATCAAGATGGAGCTGTTTCATGATAGATGCATCACTGATTTCCTGAACCTGCTGCATACCGCGGCAGGTAGCCATATCAAATCCGTTCGTCTCATAATCACGGAGAGCCATATCCTTGATCTTCTTGATCTTGCCAGTCCATGTGTTTTCCCCTTTGATGGAATTCTTGCTGTGTTTTAATGAAATGCAACTGGCCTCTGCAAGTTTGGTAATGCCAAGGGTAATATCCCTTTTCATCCCCTGGAGAGATTTTATCGCGGCGACATTTTTGCCCGCGTTGATAGGGTCCTTTACAATGTCCGCTATCATATCATCTATCTGAGACTGCTGCAGAAACCCGCGAACAATACTGATGATAGAAGAAGTGCGCATCATATCATCATTGGCTTCCTCAGAGGAATCCAGAAAACCGATGAGCTGCGCATACAAAAATGGCTGATCAGATAGCTTTTCCTTCTCAAATGGCAAATAGCCGAGCAGTCGGAGAGTGTCTTTTTTATTTTTCTCAAACTGTTCGAGGATCTGCTGATCTTTCGGCAGAGCGTCATCCTGCATATCTGCTATGCTGTAGATTCCGCCATTGTAAGCGTCGGAATCTCTATAGGTCAGATTATAGTAATTGGGCATCTGTATGTTTTTGGCGTAGCTGGTCCAGACATTAGATTTGACTTTGCCACTTTGCTGATTTGCAGCCTCCAGCATACTGGCTTCCCATACAGAGTCCAAGAAAGGTTTATTAAGAGCGTACAGTGCGCGGTCAACTGATTCCTTAGTGGGAGATTTCCGCTCACCATCCACAACCGGAGTCGCAATGTCGGCGGCACATGATTTGCATATGTTTGTAATACCGCTTGCAATATTCGCTTCGGTTGATACATAGAATGAAGATTTATCCTTTATTTTTCCACAGCGCTGACATGTGAAATATTTCGTTCCACATCCAAGCTGATCCAATACCTTTAATTTATCCTTTTGCTCCAGTGAGTCAAAAAGCTCTGATATCTTCTTTGACGTGATATCTATCTCTTTTAAAGCAGTAATCTTAGTGACTTCTGCTGCTTTCTTTGTTATCCTTGCCAATAAGACCACTCCTTTTAAATCAAATTTTTCCAGTCAGAGAGGGTGGAATCGAACCACCGGTCTTTACCGCGCGGGAACAGTTTTACAGACTGCTGTAACAGAACCAACAGTTACCTCTCTCTGATGAGAGCGAAAAGCGGGCTTTGAACCCGCGTCACCTGTTTGGAAGACAGGGATCCTAAACCAGACTAGACGATTCTCGCAGATAACAGACAAAAACGAAGCCAGCCGCCAGAACAGCAGCCAGCCCCGCTTTCAAGAAAAGGAAAAGAACAAAAAAGAAATGAGATATATCAGTTAATAGAATCTTTCAGAGTCTTAGAGGCTTTAAATTTAATGCCTTTTCTGGCCGCAATGGTTATCGGTTCCCCGGTCTGAGGATTGCGGGCAGTGCGCGCGGCGCGGTCAACGGCACAGAGAGTACCAAGATTCGGCAGCTTGACCTCACCGTCATTCTTCACGGCGTCAGTAACAACGTCGCTCAGGCCGTTCAATATACGTTCCATATCAGCTTTGCTCAGCTTGATATCCGTAAAATACTTAGTATTTAAAGTTTCCTGTAAATTATCAATTAATTCTTTTCTAGTCATTTCAAATTACTCCTTTTTAATCATAATTAATGTAGAACAACAGGGTAACAGGCCACAATACCATCATCATTGCAGACTAATACAGCCTGTGATGGCTTTGAGCGGAGCCTGTTCTGTCTTGTAAATTCATCCCCGGATCCGCAGAGAGAGCCGGATTGTATTACTTTGATGTCTGAGATCTCCGTCATTGCAGTATAATGTTTATGGGCAGACAGGATGCAGTATGGTGTTGTCAGCCCCGCCCATAGAACGAGCTTAGAGATGTCCTTGTCGGACAAACTATCATGGTCGCCATGTACGGCAAAAAACAATTTATCCTTAATGAAGAAAGCCTGCAACGTATCATCAATATTCTCATCCTCAATGATGATGTTCGAGCAGTTCTTCAATGTATTCTTAGCAAACCATACGATTAAAGAGTCAAGCCGTTCTCCTAACAGCGCATCCTTCCAGGTATCAATCCTGCTATGATTGCCGCTGACAGAGTAAACGTAGACTTCATTAAACTGCATTCCAAGCGCGTATATAAAATCAGATACATATTCACAGGCAAGTTTGATCTGCTCTACAACATTCTCTCGATTGGTCACAGAGACGACCTTGTGGATGTTGCCAGAAATCATGTCTCCGAGCAGAACAACGTGACAGTTCTGTGCCTTATGTGTCTTTGCTATCTCAATAACCTTACTCAGATATTCATTGAGCCTGGCTTTAGCAATGTCTGCATCATAATTACCTGTAAAATTATAAAATGCCGCTCCAAGATGCAGATCAGAGAGGCACACGATCATATCATTATCTGACGTTGCGAAAGTGGGAGAGTAAGAGATATATCTTGAATTCCCTACGGATGTAAAAGCATTTTCGAGTTTAGATATGGTATCTTCGAGACGGGCATTGTCACGAAGCATTTTGTTCAGTTCCCGGCGTTCATCGAATAGCTTCTCTTTTTCTTTGCGAGCTTCCTGCTTTTCGAGCCGGATCTGTTTTATGTAATTGTCACCGTCAAGGATTTTTGCCTGATTCGCGTTAAGCATCTTCGTGAAAGCGTTGTACTGCTTTCTGAACTTACTTTCCGTATACTCTGTGTTCAACAGCTCATTCAGGATGTCGGCTACATTCTGCCAGGAACCGATCTGATCTTTCAGGCTGCAGATCCGATAGATGACCTCCTCATCACTCTCACCTTCGAGCCTTTTAAATTCAGATGTGTTCAAGGGCTGTTAATCCTCCCGGTCCTGAGATTCTGTAAGGTCTTTTTCGGTCTTGATAGAGACAGAAAAATCAATCGGCTTCCCAGCGAAAGGTTTCAGACAGTCTTTAACGCTGATGTCAATTTCATTGTCGTCCTCATCAAGATAAGTGATTTTCTGACAGGTATCATCCATAGTGCCTTTCAGAGTCAGCTTGTCGGTGATGGCTCTTACGAATTTAAGATTTTTTGCCATTTGTCTTCTCCTTATTATCCTTTTGTCTAATTGATTGGTGGTATAATCTGACCATGTTCAGGTTGTTTCTCGTGCAGGTCAGAAAATAGTGTTTGTGGTGCGAGTTGGTGCGGCTGATCCCGTTCTCGCCGCATGGGACCCCATGCTCATAAAGCCAGTCGCGTTCTTTCTTTGTAATTGGGATGATAAAAAACACTTCCTTTAAAATAAATTTCTCCCATGCATAACAGCCATGGGAGATGAATAGTAGCAGGAATGGGAGTCGAACCCACTATTACGTGTGTATGAGGCACGTGTGATATTCCGTTTCACTCTCCCGCGATGATATTTAAGTACCCGGTACGGGACTCGAACCCATGATACAGCCGTGAAAGGGCTGTGACTTTACCGCTTGTCGAACCGGGCGGATATAAAGGTTTTGTATGCTCTTCCAAGTTGCCGCCATCCGGGAGATCTGCAAGCACGACCTCACAGATTCCCAGACTGCTTCTTTGGCGGGTATCGTCCGCTTCCCTTCCATCGAGGTGGACGATACAAAGATAGATTCAATATAGAGGCAGGCATCAAAGATCACTGTTTACAGCGGTGGTCTTTTTTGTTGCTCTCTACAGAGAGTATATAATATTAATCTTTTGTAATCAATGATTTGGGATGTTGTTCATATTATTATGGCAGCGGGTTGGGCAGGAATCGAACCTGCGACATTCAGTTTAACAGACTGACGCTCTGCCTACTGAGCTACCAACCCATGAAAGTAAACGACTACAATGGGACTCGAACCCATGACCTCCGCCGTGACAGGGCGGCGTACTTATCCAACTATACTATGCAGCCGTGTACCGTATACAAAGCCTACGGTGGGCCATTGTTACAAACTATAGTTCCGTATTTATTACCGCTTATGGAAGAGTAGCGGTGAGGGTACTTAAACCAACGTCTTTTCTCCCTCATAAGGGGATTTCGTGGCATACACAAAAATCCCCCATTTTTCTGGCAAAATACATGGTCAAAAAATCCTTGTTGTGTCAAAAAAAGTATATTTTTATGTATTTTTTGAAAAACATTTTAACAAATTTGATCTATTTACATCATACAGGACCTTAATGAGAATAGATTTGTTCTTGTTTATTGTGGCTTGAATTTTAGAAGATTTCCCTTTTGTTTGAGGTGTTATTAAGAATGCTCGATCAATAAGCCATGAAAACAATCCCAAATAGTTGCGCGAGATAAAGGTACGATGAATACTGTTGATCAAATCATCAAAATCATTCCTGAGCAGAAAATAATTCTTCTCATCTATCAAGTATTCTTCATCTGATGTGTTATATTCATACAAATCAATAGAATAACGATTGATCAATTCCTCGACTTTTTTACACTTCTTTCTATTTTCTTCAAGAGGGAACTTCTGAAAGAAATGTGACATGGGCAGAGTACCCATTCCAGACGGAAATTTATTTAAATCAAGATCATACAAACAATTCATAGGGCAATGCAGGTTCGCATTGATATTCTTTTTATTTATCTCTTTGTGGATCAGGCTCCAAAAAGACGGATATTTGTTATTCTTTATATCCATGTCTTTTTTTATCCTCTGAATCTCACTTGTTAAGTCGATGTCAAAACGCCTCTTCGCGCTGTCAATAGCAACCTGAGCAAGCACAGAAAGAATACACACATAGTCAATGTATTTCTGATCAGGAAAGTTACAAGCATATGTTTGAGCAATTTGGGCGAGATTACTTGATTCACCTATGTCAAGCTGTGATTTTGCAAGCCCATTATCAATAGATGCATAGGCATCCCAGGTATTCTCATATACGTTCTTATCCATGGGGATATTATTGACAATCGTAGGATACTCAATGTAACACTTCCTTGCATGTTCTACGATGTCTGGCTGGTTTGTCGTGTACCCGCTGTCCGAATCCTGATCCGAACCATTGTTTCTGTCCTGGAAATCAGTCCCGATCATATTCACCGCAACAACCTGTTTGCCAAAATTAAAGTATTTCTTCAGAACGGGATGATGCTTATTGTGAAGGTAAGTCAGATTATTTTTGCTATTGAAGGGAGAGCGAAAGAATGCAAGATAATCACCGTCAGAGAATCTTTCTGTGAAGCATTGAATCGTGCCTGGTTCTTCAGCAAATGTAAAATCCTCATCAACCGACTTTTCAAGACCGGTCGCAGCATATAATAACATAGCATATGGTGATCCTACGATCACCAAGTTCTCAGCGTTTTGTATCAGTTTTCCGGTTTTAAGTTTCAACGTGTAGTTCTCTATGATTTTTCGCTTTCGACTTCTGAAATATGAACTGCGCAAAAACTCTGGATTTTGGTCACATAATGCTATCAAAACCTCAAAATCATTCGAAAAATTCGCATTTTTATTAAGATATTTTAAAAATTCCTCATTATCCTGTTTTAAGCGGTTTACATATTCAATACTCTCATGAACTACATTATCCATAATGGATTCATCTAATGAATTCACCATCTGATAGCTCATTTTTTGAACATCGCCGAGTTTACTTTCATGAGCAGTCTTTACGATCCCAAACATGCAGTTGTTTTCATAGACTCTATCACACCAATAATCGTAAGATTTATCAAATTTGATCCACTTCATTGCATTATCAGTAGTGATCAATTCTATGTCTTTCACGAAATGCTCATTGCCGAACATATCCTTAACGGTAGCAGAGTAGTAGTTATCACCAAAATAGTCCATGAAAAACTTTTGTATGTTGCAACAAAAGGCTGCCATTTTGCAAAAGTGGTGCCGCAAAAGGATATATCCGTTCCCCCAATCGGGGAAAATGCTGCTGTCAATCAATGCCTGTCCATCAAACAACGTGTTTTTCAGTTCATAGTCATTTATCTGTCTTGCATAACAGTGTTTATCATCATCTGTCTCTATGCTGACCACATTAGTCCTCATAGTTCTCTCCACATCTTTGAGAACCAAGATGTTTTTCGGGTTTATCTTAATCTTCCCAACTATACCACTGGATACGAGCGGGGCATAAGCGCTTATCTCCACAATCATTGGATTATCCCTTGGGAGTTTGATGCCCATATATAGGAATGTGATAGCTTTTTTATATAACTTGTCACGAATGAACATGCAGGAACCTTTCTTGGCTTTGCCTGTGCTCCTATATAACATCCTATATGAGATAACTTCCTCTTTGATTATCTCTCCATTCCTTTTTCGGGTCACGTATTTGACATCAACGCCGTTATTATAAAAGAGTGTGCGGATCTCTTCTTTAGAGAGCTTTGTATATTTATCTTTATTAAGCTCTGCTAATTTCATGAGCTCAGCAATCTTACGCCGCTTATTCTTTTTAACAGCTATTTGCTGTTTATTGTGATGAGATTTCGCAATCTTGTATTCAGTACGGGCACGGCATGCGATTTTATGCAAGTGTTCTCGTTCTTCATCATATGACCTGGATCCATAATTGAATTCCAGACAAATAATGTCTCTGGTCGATTCTTCCTTCCATATCTTCAGCCCATTTTCTTTTAAATAATCACTGAATAGGCTGTTAGTAAACATGGCGTCCTTATACTCATAATGATCACGAACACCTATATTATATTCAAATAGAGTACTCGCCTCTATATTCTTAATTTTTACACCATACTGACTGATAGTTTTAACTCCTTATTCTTCGTTTAAATTCGTTATCAAAAAATCATACAGATCTTCAGCCGTAAACAGATCAATGTCGCTGCCGTCATCATCCCGGATAGTCCCCTTATGATAGTCACGACCGAAATCCAGATCAAAACAGAAGTAGCTGATCCACTCATCCTTATCTGCTTTACCGAAGATGGCATGAAGCAGATTGATGACGGCATCCATACAGCGCCCGCCGAGAAATACATAGCCATCGTTCCCGTGATCTACCAGAACCTTGTTCATCTCATCCTCACAGTCCCAATTATCCCGGACGGCATCAATAGCTTTTACAAAATCCTCTTTGCTTATCATATTTAGTGTCATCCTATGCCCTCCGTGTGCCCCATGCTATTTATGTGTTCACTTTCTGCCTCTTCTTCGGGTTCTGGATCCGGTTCTGGCGTGTCAAAATTTGCGAAGTCCTCTTCGAGTACAGCGATCTTCTCATTGAGGTAGCCCATAAGGACCTTATACAGATCGTTACCTCTTGATACGGTGAGCTTCGCATCTCCGTACCTCAGATCATTATAGTTGTCAGTCTCCAGTATCTTCTTAAATAATCGAAGCTCATTGATGACTTCCATTTTACGGTTTCCTAATTTCAGATTTTCCTCTGTCATAAAACATGTCTCCTTTTTTCTAAACTAATAACAATGGAAATTTTGAGCGGAACTTTTTCAGACGATAAAACTATCATCCGAATAATTTCAGATCGAGTTTTTTCATAAAACAATCATCACAGTGACACAGAAGAGGTATCCCACCTCTATGCACATGCTCAGTCTGTTTGATATTCCTGTTCCGCCTTCCTCTTTGCCTGGTACTCCTGCAGACGGACGATGGCGGCCTCTTTTTGTTCTGGTGTGAAAGAGCGTTCCATTTTATTGACACGGAACGAGATCAGCTTCTTATCCGTCTTATACAGCTTCGCAACGACATCACCGTTCTTATCCCTATACGACTCTACAAAGGACCAGGCGGGAGAGGACTCGCTCTCGGCCAGCTTATCCAGCTTCGTCATGACAGTAGTATCAGAGGTATAAACAACTGCAATATCTCCATCCCTCGAAAAGGTGATGGTGGTTTCCTGATCGTCAACTCTCAGACTCATTTTCCTTCCTCCTTAAACTTCCTCGAATAACGCTCTTGCTATGATCTCTCCACGGGCGTTCAGCAGCTTCACATACTGGTGTCTGTCCGTAAACTCTGTATCTGCATGGTCACAGACGATGATATTGGTATCATGAATATAGATAGGGACTTTGCCGCAGATCGGGCAGAATTTTAAGAACTCACCTCGCTGCTTCATCAATAACCCTTTCGGCTTCGTCTTTTTTACATATGTCATCAAAATTCCTTCTTTCCTATCAGTTTCGCTATCACATCCCGCACATTCTGATCCGCGATGGCATTCTTGATCTGCAGATCGTCAATAGTATTCTTATAGTCCAGGTTTAAGGACTCCAGGTTTTTAACATACCCCCGGTAGAGGTTGATGGCGGCTTCGTTCTCTTTGATCATCTGGCGGTAAGTCTCGCACTCCACATTCACCGTCTGCTGAATGGAGTCTTTCTCTTCATTGACCTGTGCCAGTTTTTCGAGCATCCTGTTAAGGAACATCTTATTGAATTCATCATCCAGCCCAAGGTCTATTTTATACAGCGTGATCACATCATGCGTTTTGGAATCTTCGAGAACGACCCATAGGTCATTCTGATAAACGTTCACGGGATTGGTACCCTGTTTTCCGCAAGTTGTCTTGCCAGTATAGAGCAGAGTACCGTACTGGATCATCTTCTCAATGTCCCCGCGTATCTTATCCTCATTCTGGCTAATAAAGAGGTTTATGTCGCGGGAATCCGTCTTTTCCATGATGCGTTCGGCGTATCTTTCTTTGGCGTGTTTCGTAATTACAATCTGCATTCTGTATAAACACCTCCTGCTTTTTATTCAAAATCGTTTACTTTTCACCTTCACATGTATTTTTCGCGTCGGATCCTGTTTTCTACCTTTATACAGAAAAAAGGATTTTGAATCAACAAATAAGCTTGCCTTTCCAAAAAATTTTCTTGTAGAGGTAATTCATCAGTTTATTTTCAAAACTGCACTTCATATCTCTGGTCGGCAGAAAATTCATATCATCATTCAGGTTGCTGTGCGTGAATCTAAAATCAAGCATTAGATTGTTCCAATATTCTTTGAAGGACATAGAAGCCAGGAGATCTTCGGGAACCTGTGCGTCATACTCTATCACGGAGGTATTGAAGATTTTCCCGCCATCCTCATTTATCTCTGCATCATAATAATGAATCTGAATGTAGAACTTAAAAACTTTCATGTTTAGCCATGATACTATATTAAAATCCACATCTGTCTGGATATCTGCATTAGGATAATACCTCCGTACATATTCCATGACTTCATCCCTCATTATACATATAAGCGGTGTAAGATCTTTAAATATGACATGAAACACAAGATTGTTCATCTTTTTTGTCCTCATTTTGTCCCCCTATCGGTCTCAGTTTTTAGATTCAACTGAATTTTCCTCGATCCACTGCTGCAGAAGCTCCCTCATCCTTCTGCTGGGAATGTAGCACCAGATTTCCCTTCCATCACGGATCGCGGAACGCCAGATGAACTGCAGCATTTCGGAGAGGGCATATCTGTCTTCATCCATCGTAATGCCGCGCTGCGCGAAGAACGCGCGGATCCCGGTATTGACGTACCTGTTCACGGGATAGACGATCACCGTCCGGTTGCGGTATCTGTTGCTGGCCCTGGTATTCAGAGAGATGAATGCCTTTGTATAGCCGCCCGCACTCAGATTCTTTCTAAAAGCAATAAAGGTTGTCCATATATTGTCCTCGGATTTGCTCTTTGCAATGTTCTTGAAATAGTTGCTGATATTGTTTTGAAGCTGTTTCATCACTACATTGTTGGCATTCCTGATGTACCAGCTTTTAGAGAGATCATATTTCCGCATTCCGATTGCATTCATTCTGTCATCCTCTAAAATGTGGATCAGCTTCTTATAATTAAGGTTGGGTTTGGTAGAAGAGGATGGGGTATCAATGAAGTGGTAATTTTCGGGGCAGTCCCCATCCACATAGATGTAGTTGTATTTGATGCCGTAGCTGTCATAGTAATACTTCTGTATCTGAGCATCAAACATGTATGTCAATATGTAGATCTTCTTAAAAGCGTTGAATATCTCAATAGGAAGCATCCACATAACAGCCCCGTGCAGATACTCATACAGGCACTCAAAATGGCACAGGTTCTTTTCAGCGGTAAACCGCCCGTTGTAATCATCCTGATTCTCGCGCCATCTCATCAGCCCGGTGCCAGGCTCTACATCCACACATTCTCTCATGAGCATGTGCAGGTCAGTCTCGCACAGGTCATGCTGACCGACTACATCCGCCACCTCATCAATAATGAGGGTATAGTTCCGCACCCGCAGCATGTCAATAATCTCATCATCAAAAGTCTTAAACAGGGCGTGAGTGGAGACAATGTTTCTCCCGCTGTTGATCAGTCTTTTAATACCCCTCAATTTCGTGCCGATTGCTTTCGGTGCTTGGAACTTACGTTTCGCGCACGATTCTCTTATGCGGTCTACCTCAGATAAGTACGGAGTGATGAACATGATCCGTTCCTTTCTAGGTGCCTGGTTTATATAGTTGATGGCGGCACTCGTTTTGCCGCTCCCCATCATGGCATCTACGACATTAATCTTACAAGAAAATTCCATCTTCGATTTTCCTCCATTTTTCAGTGTTTTTTGATGGTCAAAATTTTAGAAGGTTTTGGCGCTGGCTTCAGGCCTTCGGCGTATCAATAATATAGTGGTTCTCAGAATCTAGGTATGGCTTTATAGAAATACGGGCGATTTTAAAGGTTTTGAGCTTTTTTCGTTGATATTACGGTGTTTTCAAAAAAAATTATCCTATTTAATATAGCCTTTCTAAAATGGACATTTGAAAAACGCCAGTAAATTGGGGCATTTTTTCGCCGCTTAGAATTTTTTACTTTTTGAATCGAAGAAAAAATCTGTTTTTTTGCTCCATTTTACTAGGAAAAACGCTTAGGAGATTTAAAACGGCGAAATCTTCTAAAATGGGATCTGATCACGAACCTGTATTTGCTTTTCGCCCACCATGTTTCGGCAGTGTATATCTGGTCTCGTTTTCACGTTCCAGTTCCTTTTTGAATACTGCCATTCCCCTGGGAGTGATATAGGCCATATGGTTAGTGAATCCACTATACGGATTCTGATAATACCTCATAGCAAAGTAACCGCTATGCATATACTTCTCTGTAGGCTTGTTCGCACCAGAAGAAGATCTATATACGTAGCCCTTCTTATGAAGCCATCCTATGAACTGAGACTGACTGATATCCAACTGCTTCGCACCATCTCTAAAATTGACCAGAGCCTTAGAATCCATGAACGCATCATATATGTCGGCTTTCGGCTGCAGCTCATCTACTTTATCTGCAAGGGCTTTTTTCTCTTCCCATTCTTCAGCCCAGCGTCTTGCCCGTTCCGCTCTGTCTTCTATAAGGTAAGAGTCAGGTTTCTCATCCGTATCTGCATCTGTACCGTATACAGCATCATCAGCAGTATGGGAAGCGGATCCGTTTATATTGTATGTACCAAATTTGCGGAGAGCTGGCAAAACTTCGGACGTTACCCAATGCTTGAATTTCTTAGCGGACGGGAGTTTACTGCCCATAATGAGAGAGTACAGACCGGATTCGTTAATGATGACCATATTCTGCGTTCCAAAGGGAGTAGCGATTTGCGACTCCCCTTTATCTTCCCCGTCAACACGTTTAATTAGAGCATCACGTGAATTAGCATACCCTAATGAGATAGCTACATCTTTACCTACGAACCATATCTCTCCATTGATTATTACAGTTCGAACAGCACCGAACTCACTGTTTACAAATGTTTTCACTTCGTTCTGTTCCATGTTCTTCATAATACATCCTTCTTTCTTTTAGAATCTGTGTTTTTGGTTACGGTTTCTTTTAATGGATAGTGGTTCTGAAAATGAACCTTAAAAGAAAAATGAATAAAGAGTCTGGTTAAAGAAAATATGTACACGAAAATTCAATCCGAATCAATAGAAAAAGAGGTGTGTAAAAAAATTTAGGTTGTTTCAAAAAATGATGAGGCAGAAGTGGATTGTTAATTTTGGGAATCTAACAGAAAAAGGATGAGGAAGGATTAAAACAGATTTAAAAGGATTAAATTGAATTAAATTGGATTAAAATGAATTAAAAAGTATTAAAAAGTATTAAAATGCTTAAATATGCTTTAATTAGTATTAAAAATTTAATGTGTTTAAATAATTTAGATACAGAAGGAGTATTATTCTATGTTTAGAATCTAACAGAGATAGTTTAGTAATTTAGATACAGATTTATATTCAATATTTAGGTTACTTAAATAATTTAGATACAGGGGTATATTCAATAATTTAAGCCAATAATTAAAGTTGCCTAAATAATTTAGATACAGAGATATATCAATAATTTAGAGAATCTAATAATTCAGATACAGAGGTATATTTAATAATTTAAGTTACTTCAATAATTCAGATACAGAAGTATATTAATAATTTTAAGTACCTTAATAATACAGATACAGTATATATAATATAATATGTATCTCTAATATAGTATATATATTATATATAGGTACATATGTATCTGTATATAGGTATATTCTCTAATGTAAGTATATTCTGTATCCAGATATAGAGGTTACTATAATAATTTAGTATGCTGGTTATCCTGATGAGGCAGAAGAGAGGATTATTATTCAGGGACTCTAATAGAGAAAATTATTGTGTTATCTGAGAAAAGTTCTCAAATGAAAATTTAAAGGGTTGGTAAAATTTTGGATACCAAATTTTGATTGATATTATGGGGAAACGAGATCAGAAAAATTGGTTTTTTAAGGTGAAAATTTGAAAATTTTTGTCTGGATTATTTTGAGATTACAGGAAGAATGAGATATTTTTTACGATAAAGGAAGTGAGAGAGGAGAGATAGGGTGTTTTGAGGAAAATATGGGGAATTTGAAATGATTTTCAGTGTGAGTGTGAACCAGCTTAGAGCCTGGTGATAAAATGATAGCATGTAAACGGTTTTAAGTAGCCCCCATAAAAATACGGCGTAAAATGGATATTTTATGCCGTAATTCAGAACGCTATACTGCATAGAAAATTCCTTTTATTGAAACACGAAAAACATTTATTGATAAACGATAAACATATATCGAATTTCGATAAGTAATGGTTTACATAATTTTGGTTTACATAATATCTTATACCATCTAACATTTTACCATCTTCTCTCTTCTGATTATCCCAATTATTCCCATTATTCAAACAATCGCATATAACATTTTGACTGTTACGGTTTACATAATACATTAACACTATACCATTAACATATTATTGTATTATTGATATATACTGTCCTGATGCGCTATCTTACCGCATGAGCAGATCACACAATACATTAAATTCACTACACTATTTTTGATGTATTTTGTTCTTTGCGTCTGTCCTGATCCGATGCGCACGGGATGATTATATGGATAAAATCACTACATACTTTTTGATGTATTTTGCTGTCCCGTCTTACCTGATGGGATATGTTTGTTGTGGTCAACCGTGCGACCGTCAACCGTGCGACCGTCAACCGTGCGACCGTCAGCACATACAACCGTCAACCGTCAGCACGCCAGGCCATACACACCACATCAGGCCATACATACCACGTCAGGACGCACGACAACACGTACATATATATTTTTCGGCTGCTAATCAAACATTAAATACGCTACGAGATTTTAAAAGATTCTTGATGTATTTTGTGCTATTCGTGGCTGTCTGGATATGGTATTTCTTTCCTGTCTAAATCTTCTTTTATAAGTCCTTTTATATATACATTAAATGATATATTATTGTTGGATAGATAATATTTGATTCTATTTGCTTCTTTTTCCTCATGTTTTCTATACTTTACACTGTACTGTGTTATTTCCTGATTGTATTTCTTTTGAGAATCTGGATAATAGGCCATATTTCCCCCTTTTAGTGCATATTTCACAAAAAATATAATCGAGTACCCTATAAATTTGTGCAAAATTTTACGAAAATTTATATTGACGCATCGAGTACCCGATGATATAATTCTTGACAGATGGAACACCACACAACCGGTTCCGGTTCGGTTCCATCGTGTAGATTCCTTCTACATTCTAGCACAGACAGTCTTTTTTGTCGAGTGCTAGTCCTACCACCAGCGGGACGAAAAAAGCGCGGCGGGCACCGCAACACATGATACCGTTTCCGGGTCATGGCGGCAATAGGGCACATGTACATTGACAATATTTCCTTATAAAGCGTTATGGATACCGTTTCCGGGTCCATGACTTCCACCGTTTACGGGGATATAAGGGCGGTACATAGTACCATTAAAGAATATGGGACTTTTTGTGAGTATATCTCACACTTTTATAAATAGCGTGACGGGGGCAGTTTGTCCAAAAATCCCGGTTCGACTCCGGGACACGCTCTCCCGCAATAGGGCGGGCAAAAATCATATGGGAACACGCCTTAACCGTGTAGAAAGTGAGGAATATCATGTTGAATCTGTACACCTACGCATTAGACAATGAGAAGAAGCTTGCTACTGAATCTGTCAATGTACCAAAAATCGTGAAGAATGAAAGCGTATTTGAAAACATGGTCAATGCGCGCTTACTTGACAGTTTCGCCAACGTAAATACGGTCGCCCGTGCCAACTATGCAGCAGCAATCGACACACTCGAAAAAGCCATTAAGGAAAACGAAAAAGCCTATAAGGCCGAAAAAGACGAAAAGAAGAAGCGGGAATTTGGTCTTGAGGGTGAAAAAATGGCTGGTGATTTAGCGAAGAAAAAAGACGCTTTACAACTTGCCGAAGATATCAAGAAAGCGATTGACGACGTGAAAAAGGATTTCCAGCCTATCACGGTGAATGATGAAACGGCGCAATTTGTAGCAAAATGTTTTGCCGTTATTCGTAAAAAGGGCGACGCTTCAAGCGTGGCAAAAGACGGAAACAAAATTTCCATTGTCCGCGATAATATCAAAGATATTGAAAGTTTGATTTTCCCCGCTTTCATGAGTTGCGCGAATACATACGTTAATGAAACTACCGATTGGACCGCGGAACATGTAGAAAGCTTCAAGAATTGCAGGTCTTTACTTGCCAGCATTGGGAAGCGTCTTGACAATGACGGAAGCGGGGAAATTCTGAATGGCTTCCACTATGACGTAAAATCCAAAACCGTTAATCAGATCATTTCCCTTTGTGTAAAAACTGACGCAATGAAAAGCAATGGGGAATTTAAAGAGGAAACGCGCATTAAAAACGCGTATGGCATGAGGGATAGCATTATTCCCGCAATTCTGAAAATTGAAAAGACAGAAGTTATCAAGACGCGCTCAAATGAATTCTAAAGGGCGCAGCATGTGAAAAATGGGGGCCGGTTTCGCGCCGGCCTCTTTCACATGTAATTTTTTCACGACCAAAGGGCCTTCTCTGTAAAATGTGAAGGTCTTTTTGTGATGGAAAAATTCATAAATTATCATCCTGGGAATAGGCGTTCCAAAATTCCTGGGGCATGATTAGATTCTACGGGCATACCATGCCCAGAAAGGGGATCACAATGATTCAGGCAGAATTGACCATTAAACAGGCCAAAGGGTATTCCACGCAGTTTTTAGGGAATTGCATCCCGAAAAACGCTCTCTATTTCCGCCAAGGGAATTATGTGGCATACTGCGACGATTTCCAGCAGTTCGCAAGGCAAAAGGTTGTGGATGTACACGTAATGAATTTAAAGGGAAACGGCCACTTCAAAACGGTGGCAATATTGCGCACGAATCCGATCGCGCAAATTTTCGCGGAGGAAGTGAAAGCAAGGGGAATCTCTGCCCTGAAATGCGAAAACGTCCTCTGCATAAAGCGGGCTGGAGAAGTCCCGGAAATGAGAACGCCCAAGCTCCAGCAAGTGAGAATGAAGCCGGATAGCAGCGGAACGATCACAGACTGCAATCTGGAAAAGGAAACGGGCAGTTTCGTGGCTACGGCTATAATGCGCGATTATGGAACAGGTCGGAGAGGGGATCCGCTTCTGGGCACATACTATCAAAAGAGAGTCCAGGAACGTCGGGAGAAAAAAATTTATATTTGAGCCTGTTTAACTTTACACCCATGCGCCGGAAATGGTATAATAAAGCTACCACCAGAACACCAGGAAAGGAGGTAGAGAAAATGAACATGTCAGAAGCTTCCAGAATCATTCTGGGACTGCGCGCAGCCGGATGGGAAGAGAAAGCAATCAATGACTTTATCTTATGGGTGGAAACTGGAGAGGAACAGTATAAACCCGTCGGGAAAGAGTGATCTCATGCCGCGCAATAGAAACGATGTCGAAACATGGGCAAGGCAGCTTGAAAGGCTGGAAACGCTGGAAAATTTGAAAGAATGCAAGACAATGGAGGATTTTCAAGCACTTGTCAAGAAATACGAAGCATTATGCAATAGTGATAATGCATAAGTAGTATTCCGGCAAAATGGGTGTGATCTATAAGGGAAAGAGGGTGTCCTTTTTGGATGCCCTCTTTTAAAGGGAGATTATAAAATGCTGGATAAAGCAGAAATAATGACCGATAAACAATACAATGGAATTCTGCAAATGATCTCCATGATTCTGGACGGCTGCGAAAATCTGGAAGAGGCCAAACAGAAAATTGCTGAGCTTCGCCAAGGGAAATAAGGGTGATTAAAATGACAGCTTGTTTACCGCCCGCAAGGGAAACGGCTGCAAGGGAAATCACGGCCACAGAAGGGAAACGGAGGTGAAAATATGCTGATGAATGAGAAGGAATACAATGGCTATTTATTCGATCAGTTGAGCTTAATCGAGGATATTGAGCGTGTAGCAAATAAGACGAACGATCAGGAAGTGCTCGAATTGCTCGCCATCAAGAGAAAACAGATCGAAAGGAAACTTTATCAGGCTCCGCCCCTGGTGACTGAGAAGTAAGCTGACATTATAGCAAAGCAACGGAAAAGGTGTAAAGTCTCTATCAGACTTTATGCCTTTTTTATTGCGCCAATTTTGCGCATGCCCGCATATCAGAGCCTCCACGCGGCGCGGGTGGATACCCCAACGGCCACAGCCCAAGGGAAACCAATCTGATATAACACCCCATATTTCCAAGGGAAAGGAGGTGAAAAGAGGTGCTGACTATGGAGCAGATGCAGGACGGCTACTACGTCCTGAGATACCAAACGGAAGGATTTGAGTTCATCAAAGTCTTTCGGGGCGTCAAAGGCGTAGATGCAGACAGTCTTGAAAGGGAACCAGACGGTCTCCGGATCAAGATTGAGTAATGCATGAAGTCTGTCCGGCGGGGGGCGGGAGGATTTTGCCCGCCCTTTGCTCCGTGGGCAATGAGTGATGGGTCTATAAGGGAAACGAAAAACATGAAGTCTAATAAAGGCTTTACACCCGGAGACCGTTTTGCTATAATGATAGTGTAACAGGTGTACTTTTATTTTGGGAGGTGCGCAAAGTGACAGAGAAAGAAATGTTGATTCAGAAGATCGAGGAATTCTCGCGGTTGCAGGATTATATGCTCGCTGCTGAAAAGGAAACGAACGTATACAAACTCATGCTCACCAGATACCGTGATTTAAAGGCAATCCTGACGGGCATAGGCGTAAATCTGGAGGACATTGACAGAGTAAAGGCATAAGCGTAAGCGAAAACGCTACATTATAGCAAGGTTGAAAAGGTGTAAAGTCTTTATTAGGCTTTATGCCTTTTTTGTAAGGGAGACGAGAAAAATGGAACAGACCGAATTATTGAAAGAAATTTCAAAAATACTGGATGACTCATTGGGATATAAGCTGAACTTGGTAAAAGCTGACATTAATAATATTTCCATGAGATTAGAGAAAGTTCAGAAGGAACTTGAAAAAATAGAAAGGCTTTTGAAAGAAGAGAAATAAAAGGGAAACGACGGAAGCAAAAGCAAAGGACACATTCTATGCTCATTGCGTCCATTGTTTAATGAAAAAACCTGAGTTGAAATCATTCAGACGATAGTTTTATTGTCCAAAGAAAATCAGATCTATTTTCTCTGATAAATAACTGAATATAGAAAATAAATGAAGAGCCTATTTTTGTAGGCTCTTTTTTTATTGGCCAAAATCCAACGCAGGTCTCTAAGGGAAGCAGTAACATCCTGGCCATGCTGTGCGCCGATCAGGAATGTGAAAAGTACCAAGAACCTGAATCTGAAACCGCAAACCAACAAGCGAAAGGAGGCTGATAATTTGAAGGGATATAACGTCCCGGAAGGTTACATGGGCTATGTGGACGGCGTTTACATGCTGTTCGCAAGCGAAACGGACTACAGAGAGTATATGGAGAACGGAAACGGAAACGGGAGGTGATGAGAGATGCTGGAGACGACATGGGCGGACATTATGGATGCCTACGAAGACTACAGGGCAACCGAAGAGATGTGAAAGAAAGGCTCGGAAATGGAAATTCCGGGCTGTTTTTGTTTCAGGAGGGAAACTATGAGATTATTTGAAAGAACAGAACTTGCGCCGCTGCCCGGCCAGCAGCAGAGCTTTTATGGCAAGGCAAAGGTGATCCAGCTTCACGACCACCAGAGATTAGAGTCCTATGATACGCCAATTATGGATATGTATCAGGACGGAAGCGTTATGAGACTGTGGGGCGGCTGGTCCAACACAACCGGCAGACACATTAAGGCGTTCTGCGGAATGACAAAGAAAGAATTCTGTAGTTTGCCAATAAGGGAAAGGGTGGCAATGGAGATATGAAGTTTCAGACAACACAAAAGAAAGTATGTGAATGGTACGCTAAGCGGATCGACGCGGGCAATGATACATTGCAGGAGCTTCTGCGCTTTGAATCTCCGATTGCTTACACAGCAGGAACATATGGCTGGAACGCTGATATTTATTCTTTTGGTAATGTGGCTATTATTACTGGTGACAGACCGTTTGGCAATGTAAAGCCGGATTATGAATTGCGCCGAAAATATGAGAGGCTTGCAGAAGGGAAATCCAAAGAGGAAAGAAGAAAGCTCATTGATGAGTTTATTAAGGAGGTATATAAGTAATGTTCAATATTCTTGCTTCTGTCGCTATGGCGGCAGCGCTTACCATCTATCCCGAAACGGGGATCATCACAAACGTCGATGCTGCAACGGATACCGTCGAGGTATCCACGCTGGCCGGAGAAGTTTATTCCTTTGCCGGCGTCGAAGATTGGGAAACCGGTGATATCTGCTCCATGCTGATGGACGGCAAGGGAACAGATGAGGTTGCCGATGATGAGATTGTACGGGCTCTGTACTGCGGGAATCTTGAGCAGTTCCTTACCGGAGATGAGCCCGGTGTGCAGATCACGTTCTCAAACGGAAACGGATATTGGTATGAGATAGAAGATAGCATGAGAGAAGGTGATGAGTGATGAGCAAGAGAAGAGACGCCTGGAAAGTGAAGCAGAAAATATTGGGAGTGGTCGGTCTGCTGGTATGCGGAGGATCCGTAGCAATAGGAGTCGGGGATGCACTTGTTATTATGGTGCCTGTTTCCCTGGCTCTTTTGTGTTCCCGGCAGAAGATTATTTATTGAACAAAATTGACTAAAAACTGAATATTGAATAACGTAAACGAGATTAAAGAAAGGAGCCCAAAAAAGTAAAGGGTAAAGGTAAAAGAAAATGGATAGAAAGTATATGAGTGTTGACGCAGTGAACGAAGAGATGCAGAAGGTGAGAAACATTGAAGGATTCAGCGGAGATGCAGAAAGAGCCATTGTGTCATCTCTTGTGGCGTCTGCCAAAGCAAACAGCCGGATCGGCGGCAAGATTTATCTGGTAGTTCCTCCGATGTACATTCACTTCCCGAAGTGGCAGAGGTGCCGTGTTGACATCAATCATGCCTCCCGTATCGGAACCGAGTATAACGAAGGGAAATGGGATCCGGTCAAGGTGTTCGTGGTCAACGGACAGTTTGTGTGTTTTGAGGGTATGCATCGTGTGTACGGAACATTCCTTGTGAACAGACAGGGGGTCCTCATTGAGCTGCTGGAGATCAGCCTGACAGAAGCGATTTACCTGTTCCTGTCGCAAGGGAAAACTCGTTATCAGTTAAAGCCCACTGACTATATTCGTCCTTCCCTGGTGGTGGAAGAGCCTGAATATGTGGCATTTCAGGATATCTGTCACACCCACAACGTAACCTTCCTGGGGATGATGACACGCTGAAGAATCCTGTGGGCTCCACCACGGCCATCACCGACGCGGTGAAGATGTGCCAGAAGAATCCCGAACTGTGGGACAAGATTCTGGATCTGATCGGTCGGCTGGGCTGGAACGGAAATGATAATAAGGGTGTGTATAGTTCCTATAATATTCGCACTTTGCGTAACCTGTACGCAAAATATGCAGACCGCGAAAAGGACATGGAGAACGTTCTTCTGACCGCCTGCAGCGGAAGTGAGTACTATCACAACAACCTTATGCCGCTCGCTCAGAGACAGCGTTTTGACTACTTAAACCAGATTATCTCGACTAGACTCGAAAATATTGACTTTCTTACACAGTCGAAGAGAAAGGCCAAAACTGCTTGATTCAAAATAATTCTGTGGTAATTAAAAAGAGCGAACAAAAAACGAACATATGTTCGAAAAAATGGGACCGAAAACGGAGGAAAACACGGTGGCAAAAGGAAAATATGAGGTGATTAGGGTGGCGAAACAACTGCCCTATATCACCAAGGAAGATCTGGAAAGAATGATGGACCCGGCCACAACGGAGAATGACTGTTACAGAATTCTGAAACAGCGCCGGATGGACTGGGATTGATCACTTTGTAAAAGACGAATGAGGAAGCCGGGCGGGCAAGGCAAATGAGAAATGCCCGCTCTCCGGCTCCCGTAGAGAACGGGGGCATCTGCGGCGTGAGTGGTTTGCAGTTATCTGTGGGAGGGGCGCGGCAGATAAAGGTGATTGTCAGACTGTTAGATTGTCGGCTGGCAAAACCGGACATTGGAAACAAATGTCCGCTTTTGGGAACTGATAATCAAAATTTATAAGGGAAAGGGACACATCATGAACAAGTACATTTTAGAGTTAAGAGAAGGGATTCCCGCTCTGGTGAAGGAAACGGAGATTGCGTGTAACGGTAATTTAACTTCTCCGGACAAGATCGTGGAAATGATCAACAATATTCTGCATCTCGAAAGGATGGCAGAAGAGTATGTCTATGTGATTGGCTTTAATAGTCAGATGAGACCGATTGCAATTTTCGAAGTCTCTCATGGTGTTGTGAATGCCTGCTGGATGAGCCAAAGGGAAATCATGATTCGGTTGCTATTATGTGGTGCTGTTGGGTTTGTCACCGTTCATAATCACCCAGGTGGCACAGCCTTACCTTCTTCTCTTGACGAAAATGCTTGGGAAAAGATACGGAAAGCGGGAGAATTGATAGGGATAAAGAATCAGGACAATCTCATCGTGTTTAATGGTGGGTACTACAGTGACAAAGAAAATCGTAGATGAAAGGAGCGTATAAAAATGGCGGGAATTGCAACCAAAGAACAGGAAAGGAAAGCACTGGAACAGATCAAGAAAATCGTGGCAGGATTAGGTGAGGACAGCTACGTTGCGGCGGCCGAAATGTTTTGTGCTGCCATAAAAGAACTGGCGAGCAAGCCTGAGAATCTGGACAATTTAGAGTGTTATCTAACTCATCATTTTGATTGGTGGATGCAGAAGATGGCGGGAACACCGCTGGATCTGGCAACTGAAATGCACCAGTTCGCTATTATGGAACTCTAATGAAGAAAGGAGAATGGAAATGATCTACGCGAGACAGTGCGATCCAAGATATCAGGAGAGCCCGATCTTTTCACCTAATTGTTTCCCGGATAACATTGCGGTTTTCGGAAATAGAGACTACTGGGAACACATACCAGAGGTTGTTAAAAGAGTTTATGAAGTTCTGGAAGAGGAAGATCTGGATGATGCCATTTGCGACATCACGAAGCACCGCGGCGGATATTGGTGTGACTATTATAAGAATGTGACGGAAGTGATCAACGATCTGCTGCCGTCCGAGAATGGAAAGTATAGCAACAGGGATATCCACGCTATCAAAATGTATGTCAATAGATATCCTGAAAGCAGAGGTTTCGAGAAAGAAAATATCCTCTGTTCCGTGCTTGGAATCGTCACTAAGAAGGTATGGAAACACAAGACTATCAGCGGAACCATGCAGTGCGAATGGAATGAAGTGTACTATCCTGCGGATGAGTGGAGCGATAAAGATCTGCGGGATTTTGAAGTGATGTATTTTGATTACGGTTCTGAGTGGTGTATCTATAATGGAGACGATGAGCCTGAGACGCCAGAAGATATTGATGGTTCTTGGCTGTATTGTTGTTCGTTGACAGAGGACGGAATAAGAAGGGAAATCGCCGAGTTCTGCGAGGCCCCGGAAAGTGAAGTGGTTATGTACAGGTATGCGGGTGAACGGCGTCAGGATGTATACGAACTGGCAAGTTAAAGGAGCGTGATTAAAAATGAGAAAATGGATTTATGTGAATGAAGAAGGCGGGAACACCGCAATGATTGAGGAAGTAATGGTATACCCGTATAAGGGGGCAAAAAAAAAGCAAAAGGCTTTTAAAGTCACTGCAATGAGTACATATGAGCAAAATTTTATCTATCATGTTTCAGTGTTTGATGATTTGTCAGCCGCGGAGGATGACTTAGCAAGTCTGTGTTTTGATGCGGAAATGGAAATAAAGAGGGGTGTAGGATGCGAGTATTAGAAGAGGCACAGACGCCGGACGGTGTTGATATCCAGTTGGAGGATTGGACTGATGTTTATAGTGATGTATATATAATTGGTGCTTATCCGATTGCACAGAGGACGGGTAAATTTGGATGGGTACAAGGAGGGCAAAAATTCAGACTTAGTATTAGTACGAATAGGTATAAAGAATACTCTCACGATGACCTTGTTCGGGATTATAAAGCACTGAAATCCGGTGAAAAGAGATTGGAAGATCTGGCAGAGCATTTTTGGAACGGAAAGAGAGATATGTGGTATCTGGGAATGAATGTGCCACGGGGTGATGATTATATAGGCTCTCGGAATCTTGAGCCTGCCGACCAGATTCATCGGTCGGATGAACCTTGAAAAGTAGATATTGTCCAG
>CANQNT010000039.1 GCA_947625255.1 uncultured Acetatifactor sp.
TATTCCTACGCTGCCAATCTTCCCTGGCATACAGTTATGGATTCTGTAAGAGATTTATACCGGATTGTGTATGCCTGAAAGTGCCAGAATATTTCTGGCATCCGCCATACCAGCGCCGGCGTGAAGCTGCGGCTGTCTGGCGGCGATCTGAAGGCTGTCCAGGGGGACGGCGGATGGAGTACCCCGGACATGGTGACAAAGAAATACGCCCATATTTTGGACGAGGACAGACGGACGCTGACCGCAGAGATGGAAAAAAAATTTTACCAGACTGCCGGCAATCTGGACGCCCCGAAGCCTGTGGAACAGCCCGCGCCCGCTGCGCCGGTAATCGACCCATCCGCGCTGGCAACGCTCCTTACTTCGTTTATTAGCAAACTCGGAGGAACGGCCATAATACAATAGAAAATATGCTTCGCCTATTTTCTATTGTCATGAATAAAGAAAGCCGAAAACCTCGAACGTGAGAAACTTCGTTTCTCACTGTCGCGAGCGTCGCCGTATGGAAATGCAAGCATTTCCATACGGCTCGTGCTTCGCGCATATCAAGGCTTTCGGCGTGTTTGCTGGCGTCCGCGAGGTGACTCGAACACCCGACCTACCGCTTAGGAGGCGGTCGCTCTATCCATCTGAGCTACGCAGACTGAAAAAAATTGAAAATCGGGAATTCCAGATTACTGTGGGTAATTAATGTATCCCTGGAGCCAAATCACTCCTTTAAACCTGCGTCCCACCTGTGGTTCTCCCAACAAATCTATTATATTGATTGCAACGTCAAATGTCAATTCATTCGCGCAAATTTTTAGTAAATAAATTTGTTCGCCGGTCACGCTGTTGGTAACCATCTCCATTTCCAGAATTTCCCCCAGTACCGAGTATTGATCACATTCCACGCCGTAAGGCATAAAATAAGTATCCACCAGACTGAAAACATCTTCTCGCAGAATCTTACGGGAAATGGATGTATACATATCCATGTCTTCCAAGGTCAGGGTCTCAATGGCATCCTCGTCACCTTTGCGGGCGGCAGCCATAAGATTGTGCCGATTAGCGTTTTCCCGCTTACCGCGCTTGATCTGCTCCTCGTCTTTCATAATGGGAAGCATCACCATGCCCTCCAGGGACAGCGCCGTCAAGGTAACGCTGGTTCCCCGGATGGGAAGCTGGTCGTTTGTTTTGGCTTTTACATAAGGAATCATATTTTGAAGATAAAATATTAACGAAATTCCGACATTTATATCATCACAGACTCCCGCATAGGACTCTTTTGCCGCATGACGCTCCACAGAAACATCTTCCGTGGTAGTGATCTCATTACCCCTTAAATAAGGATAATAATATTCATAAATGAATCGATCCTCCTCGTCAAATTCTCCACATACGGCAATTCCAATTCTACTGGCAAAATTTTTGCAAAATTCTCCCAATAAAACCTCATCCTGATTGATGGTATAGGCCCGTTCATCAGAATTCATAATGACATCGGTTAATAGATCTTTCAAGCGCGTGCGATCTTTAAATTCACTAAAGCCAATCGCTCTCATATACTTATGCAAAAATTTCACCTTCTTTCTGTATCCATTTAATAGGAAAAAACCTCAATGCTCTCTATTTTATGCTACAATTCATTCCGCATCATTGACAGACAAACGAACCGCAGCCTCTTTATTTTAAAAATTCTTGTCCTCCCATATAAGGTCTGAGCACTTCCGGAATTCTTACGCTACCGTCGGCTTGCAGATTGTTTTCCAGGAACGCGATCAGCATACGGGGCGGTGCAACTACCGTATTATTTAATGTATGCGCAAAGTATTTTCCTTTTTCCCCACTAATGCGGATTTTTAATCTTCTGGCCTGCGCGTCACCTAAGTTGGAACAGCTTCCCACTTCAAAATATTTCTTCTGTCTGGGAGACCATGCTTCCACATCGTAAGATTTTACTTTCAAATCCGCCAGATCGCCCGAGCAACACTCCAAGGTTCTCACGGGAATATCCATGGAACGGAACAAATCAACAGTATTTTGCCATAGTTTGTCGAACCACATCGCGGAATCCTCAGGCTTACATACCACGATCATCTCTTGCTTCTCAAACTGGTGAATGCGGTAAACGCCTCTTTCCTCAATTCCATGGGCCCCTTTTTCCTTACGGAAACAAGGGGAATATGAAGTCAGGGTTTTCGGCAGCTGATCTTCAGGAATAATGGTATCAATGAATTTGCCGATCATGGAATGTTCGGAGGTTCCAATCAGATAGAGATCTTCTCCCTCGATCTTATACATCATGGCATCCATTTCCGCAAAGCTCATCACACCCGTAACCACGTTGCTGCGGATCATAAACGGCGGAATACAATAAGTAAAGCCTCTGTTAATCATGAAATCTCTGGCATAGGCGATAACGGCGGAATGAAGTCTGGCAATGTCCCCCATCAGATAATAAAATCCATTGCCCGCGACTTTACCCGCGCTGTCTAAGTCAATACCGTTAAAGCGCTCCATAATTTCCGTATGATAAGGAATCTCAAAATCCGGTACCACTGGCTCGCCATATTTGGTTACTTCCACATTTTCACTGTCATCCTTACCGATAGGCACGCTGGGATCAATGATATTAGGAATTACCATCATGATTTTGGTGACTTTTTCCTGCAGCTCCGTCTCTTTTGCTTCCAACTCCGCCAGCCTCTTGGCCCCTGCGGCCACTTCCGCTTTCAAGGCCTCAGCCTCTTCTTTCTTTCCCTGGCCCATCAGTTTGCCGATTTCCTTGGAAATCTTGTTTCTTCTGGATCTTAAATCATCCGCCTCCTGCTGTGTCTTCCTGGCCTCCGCATCCAGTGCGATCACCTCGTCCACCATAGGCAGCTTTTCATCTTGAAATTTCTTTTTAATATTCTCCTTTACCGCATCCGGATTTTCCCTCAAAAACTTAATGTCTATCATAACTTGTCTCCTTTATTAGTTTATTTTCTCTCCTAACGCAATTTCCAAAGCCTCCGCCTCTTCATCGCCCAAATCAAGCGCGCTTGTTCCCGCCTTAATCTCTTTGGTATATACATAGCAGCCCTCCGTGCTATGCACGGAATTTATAATAAAACCATTATCACGCTCATCCAAAAGGCACAAACTGAAACTGAGCTGTCCTCCCATCTGGTGAAATGCATCATATTTTACAAGTCCGACCTTTTGATAAGCATATTCCAGCCTTTTACTCAGCGCCTTTAGCTCCCTTTGGTTGCTTTCGGTATTAATTTTCAAAAATTTATTATCCTCAATTATTGAGATAATATCCTGTTCCAAGGTTTTGCCATCATTGCCCATGGTAAAACTGTCAAGGCGTTTTCTTTGCTGATTCACCTTTCCATAGAGAAGAATGACCAATAGTAACAGGATCAATACCAGCACACCCAGAGCCAACAAAATGTACACCAAACTCCCTATATTAAAGATCCCGAAACTGCTCAAGTTCCGAAAGGTACTTCCAAACCTTATCATTTGCACTCCTTTCTTATCTCTATTTCTGACCAATCAAATCCAGTAATCGCTCCAAATCATCGTGATTGTAAAACTCGATTTCAATTTTGCCGGAACCCTTTCCTTTGGAAGAAATATTTACCTTGGTGCCAAGTCTCTGCTTTAAGCGATTTCCAATATCCTGATAAATTGCCTGCAAGGCCTCATCGTCCTTATCCTTTTGAGGCTTTTCTTTTTCAGACTTTTGAAGATTCTTCACAATTCTTTCCACATCGCGCACATTTAATTTCTCACGATAAATTCTTTGCGCGATCCGATGCTGTTCCTCTGGATCTTCCACCATGATCAGTGCGCGGGCATGTCCCGTAGTGATCATGTCATCTATAAGCATTTGCTGCACTTTATCGGATAGCTTCAATAAACGAATCGCGTTGGTCACAGCCGTACGACTCTTGGAAACTCTTTCCGCTACTTCTTCCTGTTTTAACTTAAATTCTGTCAAAAGTCTCTGATAGGCCAATGCCTCTTCAATAGGATTCAAATCCTGCCGCTGAATATTCTCAATCAAGGAAATTTCCACAATTTCCTGATTGGAATAATTTCTGACAATTACCGGAACTTCTTTCAGACCGGCTAACTTCGCGGCGCGCCATCTTCTTTCGCCTGCGATGATTTCATAATGGTCATCCCGATTCTGTACCAAAATCGGCTGCAAAAGACCAAACTGCTTGATAGAATCAGCAAGCTCCTGCAAAGATTCCTCTTCGAAATTTTTGCGTGGCTGCCCCCTATTGGGTTCTACATTGGTAATTTTCACCATGGTTGCATTTTCTTTTGTCTCTGACTCTTTCTGAACTTGTTCTTCCTCCGCCTTTTTGGGAGGAATCAGGGAATCAAGGCCTTTTCCTAATCCTTTCCGCGTTGCCAATGATGATCACCTATCCTTTCGCAAGTTTTTGTCAAGCCATGTTTTGTATGACTTCGTCCGCTAAAAGCATATATGCTTCTGCTCCAGTTGATTTTGGATCATATAAATTAATGGGAAGTCCATAGCTGGGTGCTTCCGCAAGACGAATATTTCTGGGAATAATTGTCTTGTATATATGCTGAGACAAATTATCCTTGACGTTTTCCACGACCTGCATGGAAAGATTCGTTCTGGCATCATACATGGTAAAGACCACACCCTCCAAATCCAACTTTGGATTCAATCTTGTTTTTACCAGATTTACCGTATGAATTAACTGGCTTAGTCCCTCCAACGCGTAATATTCACACTGAATAGGAACCAACACACTGTCAGCCGTCGTCATGGCGTTAATTGTAAGCATATTTAAAGAAGGCGGACAATCTATAATGATAAAATCATAGAGGCCTTTCACATAATCCACTTCATTTCGTAGTATGTATTCCTTTCTGTCCACACCGATCAATTCAATTTCCGCGGCAGAAAGGTTTACATTCGATGGCACTAAAGACACCCTTGGTATGACCTCCGTAATGATACAGTCTCTGATACTGCATTCACCAAGCATCAGCTCGTAAATGGTATTATCCAAATCGTTTTTTTCCACGCCGAATCCACTTGTGGTATTTCCTTGCGGGTCCGTATCCACGACTAATACCTTTTTCCCCTTTGCGGCAAGGCAGGACGACAAATTGATTGCCGTCGTTGTTTTGCCGACACCACCCTTTTGATTTGCTATCGCAATTGCTTTTCCCATTCGTCTCAATACCTTTCCAGTAAGAGATTCTCACAACCCATCGTTGATGAACAGTTACCATTATAACACTGATTTTCCAATATAGCTATACCTATTATGCAAAAAAATGGATTGCTAATTAACGGCAGATCAATTCGGTCAACCGCTGAGTGACACCCATCCCCGTCAAGAATTCCATTCAGAAATACACTCGTTCAGAAAAAACGTAGCGGCCACTAAGTTCAGCCGCGTCCCAGCAGACTTGCTTCGTTAAGTGCCGACCTTTTTTACGCCTTTCATGAAATTTTTTCCCTATACGGGCTGAGTACTGACAGATAGTTGAACTGTTTCCAACGGAACAACAGAAAATGTTTCACATGAAACATTTTTTCACATGAAACATTTTTCGCAATAGATTACCTTTCGCATATTTCATTTTTTATTTATATTGCAATATTCGCAAATTCTAAATATTCATCTGCTGGATTTTCTCGAAGCAAAAACACTTTAGATATAGCAATATAAAAAAATCACATATTGCTAATACACCAAGTATCCCAACAACTACTTATATAGTTCTTTTATTTTGAAATATCATAAACTCTTTCACAAATTACTCAGTAATTCTATAATGACCAACTATATCGTTTCGGTTTTCAAGAATGTCCTGTTCATATTTTTCCTGCCATGAATCATTATGATGTATTACATACGGTACGCCGTTTTCATTTCTTCTGTCAGAAACAATTCCTATATGGTTTTGAAAAATTACGACATCCCCACCCTGCCATTCTTCTATTGCGGTAATATCTGTAGTAAGACTTATGGCAGAGTGTAAAAAGTAAACCTTTAGATTTCTTACACGCCGGAAATCAATATTTCTATCCGGCTCATCAATACTATAATCGCTTGGATTTATTTTCATATCCTCTTGTATCAAAGTCATAAGGTCATAGCCGGCATTTTTCAGGGCATTAGCTACTACGTCAGTACACACTCCATATCCATCATTAGGATAGCCTGTTTGATAATATTTACTTTTATATTTAGGCTTTAAAGCGATATAATCCAATGCTCCCTGCAAAATATCTGCCTGATCATCGATGCCATCACGATCTTTATCTACCGTACTATGAACCTGTTCAATAATCGTGTTGTATTTGCTGGGTAATCGTTCCGGAGAAGTATTCTGATAGCAAAACAAAATATAACCGCCAATACCGGTAAGAACCAATATGCACATTATAAAAAAAATTTTTATTTTATTTTTCACTTTTCTCTTCTCCCCTGCCTTTTTCCAAGTATTCGAAATTGCGGCTTTCCTTAAATGACAGTAAAATCAGTACGCACTCAGCCCCTGGCACTGTTGTAAAAATATCATCACCCATAATTACCCAGCGGAATTGTCCTAAAGATATAGAAAATTAGATGCCTATTTTATAAAATAATTCATTCTGTCCCATTAACATCTTTTAGACTGTAAAAAGCCCAAATTGCCCGCCCAATAAACTCTGTTGTTTCCTCGCCATAAATCGCATCCTGCGTTTTTTGCATTGTTTTATCATCCTGATATAGTTCGGCCATCATCAACATTAATTTTGAAACATCCTGATTTTATTCAAAAGCAATCTCTTATATTTTCTGTTATTTTTCCTGGCATTACTGTTCAGGATTTCACAAGGTTGTTCTTCAGTGCAAATACGGCTGCCTGCGTACGGTCTGAAACCTCAAGTTTTCTAAAAATACTGAATAAATGGTTTTTTACAGTACGTTCCGTAATATTAAGTGTTGTAGCAATTTCTTTATTTAAATGACCTTTTGTTACAAGTACTAACACTTCCATTTCCCTCTTTGTCAAAAAACTCGCTTTGTTTCTTTCGGAACCCTTTCTATTATTTTGCATTTTCATTTTGACAGAAATAGAATCCTGAATATATCTGCCCTGTTTTAATATCATATTGATTCCCTTTAAAAATTCGTCAATGGTACAAATTTTACTTAAATATCCATTTACCCCGCATTCCAACATTTTAAGCACCTGATCTATGCTGTCATTATAAGAATAAACTAATATTTTAACTTCTTTATTTTTTGCCTTAATCTCTCGGATGAATTCTTTTGCATCCATCTTTCTTAAATTTGATTCCATGATAATAAGATCAGGCTTACTTTTTTGGAGCATGACAAGACATTCTTCTTTTGTATTCACATCCAAACATATTTCAAATTCCCTGCTATGTGATAATACTCTCTTAATTCCCTCTTTTGTCATAACATAGGGATCCACCAACATTACTCTAGGCATATATGTCCATCTCCCTAATTAAAATTGCACTATTTTCCGATTTTTTATATTGTTATTTAAATGATGTTGAGCCCAAAAATGCCATACGGATTGTTCCGCACTTAACGCTCCCACAATCCTGCCCAGCATTCGGAAATCGCCATACATGGGAAAGCGAGACAGATGTACCCGTTTGCAAGTGTAAAATGGTACAAGTAACATTGTCATTCACAGATATGCGAATATCGACCCAGCGGAATAGAAAATGCACGCCAATCCTAACCCTTTTTTTCCCTACGGAATGAAGTCAATAACTCGATATTTATGTAAAGGCATAAAATATGCTTTCTAAAAATAAAATCGAATAAATATTATTGGATGATCTGAATTGGTTCCTTCGCCGGTAATCCCGCTTTTCTCGGAAATTTTTTAGGAGTAGGCTTTTCTTTTTCAATCCATATCAGGCTTCTGGAAATATCTGTTTCCGGCAGGGAAAATTCGATTTTTTTCTTCACATTTCCGCCTAACAGTTGAATGGCGTCTTTTGCCCCTTTCAATTCTTCTTCAACCGTCTCTGACTTATAACTGATAAAGCCTCCGCCAACCTTTACAAAGGGCAGACAATATTCTGAAAGGGTGGACAAATTAGCAACGGCACGGGATACACAAAGATCAAATTTTTCACGCAGCTTTCCTTGTTTTGCGAAATCTTCTGCTCTTCCATGAATTGCCTGCACGTCACTTAACTTTAATTGCTCTATCACCGCATTCAAAAATTGGATTCTCTTATTTAAAGAATCCAATAAAGTCACTTGAAGCCATGGAAATGCAATTTTAAGCACCAACCCCGGAAATCCGGCTCCTGTCCCCACGTCGATCAAGGTCAGCTTATTTTTTCCGGATACCTCCTGCGGATTTTGATCCTTGATGCGCAGTTCTTCAATCTTTACAAGAGAAAGACTGTCCACGAAATGCTTTTTCATAACCTCTTCATATTCCGTAATGGCTGTCAAATTCATCCTTTGATTCCATTCCACCAGCATTTCGTAATACCTAAGAAACTGACAAATCTGTCCCCTTGATAAAGAAACTCCCAGGTAATCCATATCCTTTTGAAACTGTTCCACATGATATCGATCCATCAAAACCAAGTTATCCACTTAAAATACTCCATTCTTTCCACTTATCCACAATATTTCGGGTTATTTCTTACCTTAATATGTGTATAAAATCATTTACCGACATCTCTTACCACATTTCATATCAATTCTTTGCAGTATGCTCCTGTCAATTTTTTCATTTCAAATTTCCTATCTGCCTGCGATCTTCTTTCATTTGCCTACAATCATACCGCCTCTCTCCCTGTTTCTTCTCTCATGCTCCAGATAAATCAGCAGCACAGAAATATCCGCCGGCGATACACCTGAAATTCTGGAAGCTTGTCCCACGGAAGCCGGGCGATACATTTTTAACTTTTGTCTGGCTTCTATTCGCAGAGACGGCACGTCGTCATAATTCAAATCTTCAGGAATTTTCTTTTTCTCCATTTTTCGATATTGATCTACCTGACGCTGTTGGCGGACAATATATCCTTCATATTTGATTTCAATTTCCACTTGTTCGATCACGTCAGCGGAAAGAGGTTTTCTATCCGGATCTATTTCTTTCAAAAGTTCATAATTTAATTCCGGTCTGCAGATCAATTCCGCCAGACTGGCCGCAGTCTTCAAAAATGTACTACCATTCTTTTCCATAAATTCCTGGATTTCCTTGTTAGCGCCTACTTTGGTGTTTTTCAGACGCAGGATCTCTCCCTGAATTTGTTCTTCTTTCAGTAACGTTGCCCGATATTGTTCTTCCGTAACCAAACCGATTTCATAACCTTTCTTTCGAAGCCGCAGATCCGCATTATCCTGGCGAAGCAACAGACGGTATTCTGCTCTGGATGTCATCATACGGTATGGTTCCCGATTTTCCTTTGTGACCAGATCATCAATCAGAACTCCAATATAGCTTTCCGATCTGTCCATGATAAAAGGTTCCCGACCCTGAATATACATGGCCGCATTAACGCCCGCCACAAAACCTTGTCCCGCAGCTTCTTCATAGCCGCTGCTTCCATTAAATTGTCCTCCGCTGAAAAGTCCCTCTATCTCCCTGAATTCCAAAGAAAGCTTCAGTTGTCTGGCATCAATACAATCATATTCAATGGCATAAGCATTCCGTACAATTTTGCAATGTTCCAGACCAGGAACCGTTCGATACATGGCAGCCTGAACATCCTCCGGCAATGAGGAAGACATTCCTCCCACATACATTTCGTTCGTATGCAAGCCCTCCGGTTCAATAAATACTTGATGCCTTTCCTTGTCCGCGAACTTAACCACTTTGTCTTCAATAGACGGACAATATCTTGGTCCGGTTCCTTCAATAATTCCCGCGTAAATGGGAGAACGGTCCAAATTTGCCCGTATAATTTCATGGGTTTTTTCATTTGTGTAAGTAAGCCAGCAGGATACCTGATCTTTTTGAATGGATTCAGGATTGGTGGAAAAAGAAAAAGGAACAATCCTTTCATCTCCCCGCTGCTCTTCCATTTTGCTGAAATCAATACTTCTTTTATCCATTCTCGCCGGAGTACCCGTCTTAAAACGGCGCATTTCAATTCCCATATTCTTCAGGGAATCTGTCAAATGATTGGCAGCCTGTAGTCCATTGGGTCCGGTATAAGTGATGGATTCCCCACAAAGACATCTGGCGCGCAAATAAGTTCCCGTACATAAAACCACCGCTTTACATTCATAGATAGCCCCCGTAAAGGTTTTTAATCCTTTAATTTTCTTTTTTCGATGATTTGTGAAAGAATCTTGCGCAATCTCTTTTTCTTCCCATAACAGTTCACAGACTTCAGCCTGCTTAATTGTTAAATGATCCTGATTTTCCAACACCCTGCGCATCTCTCTGGAATAATCCGCCTTATCCGCCTGAGCCCTGAGAGAATGAACCGCCGGCCCTTTGGACAAATTCAGCATTTTGGACTGTATAAAGGTTTTATCAATATTTTTTCCCATTTCTCCGCCAAGAGCATCCAATTCTCGTACAAGATGTCCTTTGGAAGTCCCTCCCACATTGGGATTACAAGGCATCAATGCAATACTATCAATACTCACTGTAAAAATAACCGTTTCCAATCCCAATCTGGCACAAGCCAGGGCAGCCTCACATCCCGCGTGCCCGGCCCCTACCACACATACATCCACCACGTTTTTGATTTCCGGCATCATAAGGTTTCTTTCCTTCCTGAAAACATGAACTTCCAATCCAATAAAAACTATTTTCCAATGCAGAACCTGGAAAATATTTCATTCACCAGATCCTCTCCTACTTCTTCCCCGATGATCTCTCCCAATTCCTCATAAGCGCTCATCAGATCTATGGAGTAAAAATCTTCCGGCATTCCATTCAACGCACTTTCCTTTACCATTTGCAGATCCTCATAAGCACGCTCCAATAAATCTTTATGTCGTATATTTGTTATTGTAATTTCATTATTTATTTTTATTTTTCCATGGAAGAACATCTCTTCAATCGCGTTTTCCAGTTCTTCCATTCCAGTGTGATCCACAACAGAGGTTCTAATAATTTTTACCTTTCTATTCCCTAACCTATTATAAATATCTTCTTCCTTTACCAAAGGTGCAAGATCCGATTTATGAAAGAGAATCAATGTTTTCTCCGGCTGTATGAAATGCAAAATTTTATCATCATTCTCATCCAGTAGACTGGAAGAATCCACCATGTAGAGCAATAAATCCGCATCCTGTGCCAAATGAAGCGCTTTTTCGACACCAATTCTTTCAACAAAATCTTCCGTTGACCGTATGCCTGCCGTATCCTTGAGATTCAGACTGATTCCGTGAAGTAAAATAGATTCCTGCAAAACATCTCTGGTGGTACCTGCTATTTCCGTCACAATGGACCGATCCTCTCCCACCATCAAATTCATCAATGAGGATTTTCCTACATTGGGTCTTCCCACAATTACAGTATTGATTCCATCTTTTAACATTTTTCCCTGATCGGCGGATTCAATCAGCTTCTTAATTTGAGAAAGTATCTCTTCCAATTTTTCAAGAATTCTCTTTTGATATCCATCCAGACTGATATGCTCCGGGTCATCCAGGGCAGATTCAATAAAGGCGATTTCATATAAAATTTCTGCCCGCAATTTTCTAACAATTTCTGACAAAGAACCTTTCAACTGGCTCATAGAAGATGCCAAAGCCCACTCATTTCTGGAGTAAATCACATCCATAACCGCTTCCGCTTTCGACAAATCAATTCTGCCATTTAAAAAAGCCCTCTTTGTAAATTCCCCAGGTTCAGCAAGTCTTGCACCATGCGACAAAACAACTTCCAAAACCTTACGCATAACCAAAACACCACCATGGCAATTGATTTCCACAGTATCTTCCGCCGTATAACTGTGAGGAGCTTTCATTACCGCCACCATCACTTCATCAATGACAGACTTATTTTCTATATTGTTCAGGTCATTTGTTTTATCCGGACATTCTTCTTTGTCATCCACAATATAACCATAATGCAAAGTGTGACTTTCCACGGACATCAGTATTCTTTTGCCGCTTTTTGTGCAAAATACACGATCCGCAATCTCAATGGCATCCTGACCGCTTATTCTGATAATTCCAATTCCAGCTTCCGTCAAACCCGTTGCAATGGCGGCAATCGTATCTGTTTTCATACGCCACCCATACTTTCTTTATTATTTTTCATTTCCGTAGTCTTTGAATGCTTCACCGCGCCATGAAGCCCATTTTCCCATTCTCGCATCAATACAAATAGATGCCGAACACAGCTTTTTCCGCATTCGGCATCTTCTACACATTATCTGTACTCCGCTTCTCGTTAAATGCGGATTAATATTTCTTTAATGTTACAACAACTCTTCTATAAGGCTCCACTCCTTCACTATGGGTCGTCACATACCGATCATTTTGAAGCGCGGAATGGATAATTCTTCTTTCATAACGATTCATCGGCTCCAAAGATTCCGGTCTTCTCGTTCTTCTTACCTTGTAGGCAACATTCTTGGCCAGATTTTCCAAAGTTTCTTTTCTGCGCTCCCTATAATTCTCAGTATCGATCTTAACCCTTATGTATTCATCCGTGTTTTTATTTGCAACGGTGGATGCCAAATACTGAAGAGAATCCAGCGTCTGTCCTCTCTTTCCGATCAGGGTTCCCATATCGTCTCCGCTCAGCTCAATATCGATGGTTTTCTCTTCTTCATTGTAATTCAAATCGATTACGACCACCATATTCATGGCCGCGAATACATTGCTCAGAAATTCCTTTACATTGTCTTCCACGGAATTCTTCACACGGGCACTGATAACGGCGGGCTTAGCACCAATTCCCAAAAATCCAGTCGTGCCTTCCTCTTTTACTTCGTACTCTAACTTATCGCTGGGAACTCCAAATCTTTTACAAGCTTCTGTAATCGCATCATTTACTGTTTTTGCAGATATCTCCACAAATTCCATAACCAACCTCCCGACCTGTCAGCCGTTTCTAAAATTTCTTCTTTTATTTATTATTCTTATTGGAACCATTCCTCTCGTTATACTGCTTCACCATATTTGCCTTTGCCATAATGCTTCCGGACGTTCCAGAACCCTGACCGGATGCATTCTTGCCTTTTGCGGCAGTACTGCTCTTCGAAGCAGTATTGGCTTTTGAAGCAACACTCGACGTACCGGTACTGGAGGAAGTTCCCTGATTAACATTAGCCTTACTCTGAATATTTCTGGTGTTCATATTGGAATAAGCATTCAATCTTTCCTGCTGGGCCTTGAGCTTTTCCAACTTTTTGGCACTCTTGACAGAATTCTTCTTAATCAACTCATCAAAGTCCATCTTGTCAATATGCTTGTTAATGACCACTTGCTGAATACTTCTGAATACGCTTCCGGCCACCCAGTACAGACCCATGCCGCAAGGCAAAGAATAACAGAACCATGCGGACATCAGAGGCATAATCATATTCATCATTTTCATGGACTGCATCATGCTGTTTTCGGGACTGTCCTTACTGTCGTTATTCTGTGTAGGCATCAATTTTACGTTGATCCACTGCGTAACGGCGGACAAAACCGGAATTGCAATTGCTCCAATCACTAATCCCCACGCACCGACTTTCAGGGCCTCGCTTACAATATAGGCAGGGGAATTTCCCATATTCATCCCTAAAAAGTTATTATAAGTATCAATCAATCCACGCGTTGTGTCGCTGCTCAGAATCAATTCTCCCTGGTAAGTCAAATTGGTCAGATTGTAATGCTGCGCCACGGTAGTCATGTCTGCCGTGGACAACTTATGCAACACATCAATGACTCCGTTTCGGAGATTATCCGCCGTCATGGCACGTCCATACATATTGACAGTATTAGCAATACTGTCGATTCCAGAATTCTGCAGGAAATTACCGCCGTCCACCCCTATAATGGCATCCGCCAACACTCCAAAAGTTTCCTTGATCTTGCCAACATATGCCGGCATGGACTGTATCACTCGGTACAGGGCGAACAAAATAGGCATCTGAATCAATAACTGCACACAGCTTCCGGAGGGGGAAACGCCATATTTCGCATAGACCTCCTGGATTTCCTGATTCTGTGCAAGCATAGAATCATTATCCTTTTTTCCTTTATACTTATTCTGGATTGCCTGCACTTCCGGCTGCAACTTCGCAGACAGCTTAGAAAACTTCTGCTGCTTTATGGTCAGGGGCAGCAGCAAGAGATTTACTACAATCGTAAACAAAATGATAGCCAGGCCGATATTGGGTAGTCCAATAAAATCTATGACCGTAAAGATTCCTTCCATTATCTTGCCCAGCAGCCAGGCAACCTGTCCAATGATAAAGGTTGAGTTCTGGGTTAAAAAAATCATACTTCTTTATCCTCCTGGGATTACCGCCATATCAGGGTACCGGATCATACCCTCCTTTGGAAAACGGATTGCATCGTAAAATTCTCCAGACAGCCAAAACACTTCCTTTTACAGCACCGTATTTTTCAATTGCCTCCAATCCATACTGAGAACAGGAAGGAATATAGGGACACTTGGTCCTTTTCATTGGAGAAATATATTTTTGATAAAATTTGATAGCGGCAATCAATACTTTTTTCATATTACATCTGCCAAAACGTGCTTTCCACATCTCATTCCATCAACGATGAATGATCTGGTGAAGCTTTCCAAGGTGTAATAGTGCGCTCTCTACTTCGTGGTATCCGACAGCAGCCGCACTCGGTCTCGCGACGATTACAATATCCAAACCACTATTGAATATCTTTTCATGTAATCGGTAACTTTCTCTTACCAGTCTTGTAACGCGATGTCTTACAACACTGTTTCCTACTTTCCTGCTTACACTGATTCCGAGCCGATTCCCTTCGAGGCCATTTTCCTTAACATACATCACTAAATATTTGTTTGCATAGGACTTCCCGTTTTTATACACGAACTGGAACTGATGGTTCTTTTGTAGTGAAGCTGAAAACTGCATCCTTTTTTCCTCCCAAAGGCCTCTCCTCCGCCACCGCGGCAAACGCTTCTAAAGGGAGAAAAAAGGCCACATTTCTGTGACCTATGCGGACAATATCTTTCTTCCCTTAGCTCTTCTTCTTGCCAATACTTTTCTGCCACCCTTTGTGCTCATTCTAGCTCTAAAGCCGTGAACCCTCGCTCTTGATTTCTTCTTCGGCTGAAACGTCATCTTCATGGAAAGTGCACCTCCTTCTCTCAAATCCTAGCGGTATCATCCTACTGCTTTCCAACAGAAAATAGCATATTGATTGTAAAGGAAAAACAGACATATGTCAAGAAAAAAATTTTTTTTACTTATCCACATCAATATACACATGAAATAATCGATAAAAATTTATCCACATCATGTGAATTACTTGTGGATAACTCGTCAAAAACCCATGGATAAACTGTTGAAACCTTATGGATATCTTTTAAAAACACTTAATTTTTCAATATTTTTCATACTTTTTTATGTTATCCACTTATCCACAAATATATCCACATAAAGTAGTGGATATTATAGTTATGACCATAGTTATCAACACCCTGTGGATAACTTTATCCATAGGATGTTGAAAAGTAATGTTTGAAATATTCTCAGTTTTATATTAATATATACGTGTGGCAACTTGAGCAGAACGTACGGGGCCGGGTTGTTAATTTTTGTATGCGAAAGAAAGGGTATTGTCTTGATATGCTTGATATAGATTTCATGGAAGAAATTAAACAAAACTGGGACATGATCAAGGAAACGGTAAGAAGAGAATATAGTCTGACCGATGTTTCTTATAATACCTGGGTAAAACCCCTGGAATTTTATAATGTGGAGGATGACGTGGTAAATATCATTATTCCTCCCGACAAATCCCATGCCCTGAATTATATTTCAAATAAATATCACAGCTTTTTCCAAGTCACTATATCGGAAATGTTTGATCATAATTTCGATATTGATTTTTTATTGGAAAAAGATATCAGACCCCTTTACGCAGAAGACAGCTCATCCCCTTCTCCCGTTTACAATATTAATTATGAAAGCGCAAGACTAAATCCGAAGTACAAATTCGATACTTTCGTTGTAGGAAGCAATAATAAATTTGCCCATTCCGCATCCCTTGCCGTGGCAGAATCTCCTGGAGAAGCTTACAATCCTCTTTATTTATATGGAGGAGCAGGTCTGGGTAAAACGCACCTGATGCACTCCATCGGCCATTTTATTCTGGAACAGAATCCTAATATGAAGGTTCTCTACGTCACCAGTGAAGAATTTACCAACGAAGTGATTGAATCCATTCGTGGAGGTAATGCCGCCGCTATGACAAAGCTGCGGGAAAAATACCGCACTGTGGACGTTCTTATGATCGATGATGTTCAATTCATCATCGGCAAGGAAAGTACCCAGGAGGAATTTTTCCACACCTTTAACGTACTGCATGCAGCCGGTAAGCAGATCATTCTTTCTTCAGATCGTCCTCCCAAGGAAATGGAGACTTTGGACGAGCGTTTCCGTTCCAGATTTGAGTGGGGATTGATTGCGGATATTCAGCCTCCCGATTATGAGACCAGAATGGCCATTTTACGGAAAAACGCAGAAATTTATGACAAAAATATCGATTCTGAGATATTTAAATACATAGCAACCAACATTAAATCCAATATCCGGGAATTGGAAGGCGCTTTTAACAAGATCATCGCCTTTGCAAAACTGAACAAAATGGATCTGACGTTGGCTTTGGCGGAAGAAGCCTTAAAAGACGTGATCTATCCCAACAAAACCAGGGAAATCACTCCTTCCCTTATTATTAATGTAGTTTCTGAACAATTCGGCGTAAAGCCTGAGGACGTTACTTCCAAAAAGCGTAACTCGGAATTTGTTCTCCCCAGGCAAGTAGTTATGTACCTCTGCCGGGAATTGATCGATACTTCCTATACCAACATTGCAAAATTACTGAACAAAAAAGACCATACCACCGTGATTCACGGCTGCAACCGAATTGCCAACGAAATTAATACCAATGAAGAGCTTCGAAATAAAATTGAAATCATTCAAAAAAAGATCAACCCTTCCGCTTGACCGGAATTCTTACTTATCCACAATGCTTCGTGGGTAACTATGTTGACAAGACTATATGGCTTCAAAAGAATTGTGAATATCTTCTGATTTTTCCTCAAGGAAATATTGAATTATTCACAAGTTACTCATTCCATTTTTCCTTGAAAAATAGTATAATAGAGGTGGTTTTCCACATATCAACACCCCTTATTATTATTACTACGAAATTATTTATAAATATATATCATACGCGCGCGCGTGGATTCCAAGTGAACGAAAGGAGAAAACATTCACATGAAGTTAGTATGTTCAAAGTTAAATCTGCTCAATGGGGTTCAGACAGTTTCCAAAGCTGTGCCGAATAAAACCACAATGTCAATTTTGGAGTGCATTCTGGTAGATGCCACCAAAGGAATGATCAAGCTCACAGCCAACGATATGGAGCTAGGAATTGAGACCATGGTGGATGGTGACATTCTGGATAAGGGAATGATCGCTTTAGATGCCAGGATTTTTGGAGACATCGTCAGAAAACTACCGGATGGAGACGTGGTCATTGAAACGGACTCTTCTTACAAGACTACAATCACCAGCGGTAAGGCGAAATTCAATATCATCGGCAAGTCCGGAGATGATTTCTCTTACCTTCCAGTCATTGAGCGGGAAGAGCATATTGTGATAAGTCAGTTTACTTTGAAAGAAGTGGTAAGGCAGACGATTTTCTCCATTTCAGACAGTGACAATAACAAGATGATGACAGGTGAACTGTTTGACATCGACGGTAGTACCCTGAAAGTTGTTTCTTTGGACGGCGCCCGTATCTCCATCCGAAAGATTGTATTGAAAAATGAATATGAGCCGAAAAAGGTCATCGTTCCCGGCAAGACCTTGAACGAAGTGAGCAAGATTCTTCCCGGGGACGCGGGTGAGGACGTAAGTATTTTCTTTACTCCAAAGCACATTGTTTTTGAATTTGGCCAGACAGTCGTGGTATCCAGACTGATCGAGGGAGAATATTTCAGAATCAACCAGATGCTTTCCGGAGATTATGAAACGAAAGTCAAGGTAAACAAAAGAGATTTTCTGGATTGTATCGACCGCGCCACGCTTCTTGTCAAAGAAGGGGACAAGAAACCCATTATTCTTACCATTACGGACGGCAATATGCAGCTTAGGATCAATTCCGCCATTGGAAGCATGGATGAGGATATTGATATCGAAAAAGTGGGAAAGGATTTGATGATCGGATTTAATCCCCGTTTTCTCATGGATGCCCTGCGAGTTATCGATGATGAAGAAGTGGAGCTTTACATGGTCAATCCCAAGGCGCCCTGCTTTATCAAGAATCAGGAAGAAAGCTATATTTACTTGATTTTGCCGGTAAACATCGCCATAGTGAGCTAGATGAGTTTTTTTTGAATAGCAGAGGAAAAATATGGAAATAATCAAATTAAAGGACAAATTCATCAAACTGGGTCAGGTATTAAAGCTGGCCGGTTGGGTGGGCAGCGGCGTGGATGCCAAGGTTGTGATCCAGGATGGCCAGGTAAAGGTCAATGGCCAGGTATGTGCGCAAAGGGGCAAGAAAATCGTGGATGGTGATCTTGTGGAGTACGACGGACATCAGGCCAGAATAGAAGGTCACGAACAATGATCGTAAAATCGTTGGAGTTAGCGAATTATAGGAATTACAGCACTCTTGCCATTCAGTTTGACAAGGGTGTGAATATTCTTTACGGAGATAATGCCCAGGGAAAAACGAATATTCTGGAAGCAGTTTTCATGGCAGCCACGACCAAATCCCATCGGGGAAGCAAGGATAAGGAAATCGTGAATTTTGAGCAGGAAGAAGCTCATATTAGGACCTATGTGGAAAAGGACGGCATTGATACGCGGGTGGATATGCATCTGCGGAAAGCAGGAAGCAAGGGGATTGCCATAGACGGCCAGAAGATAAAAAGGGCCGCGGATTTGCTGGGGCTGTGCAACGTGGTTTTTTTCTCCCCGGAGGATTTGGGAATTATCAAAAACGGCCCTTCCGAAAGGCGCAGATTTGTGGATATGGAGCTGTGTCAGTTGGACAACGTCTATCTCCATGATTTGAACAATTATAACAAGGTCGTTAATCAGCGCAATAAGCTGCTCAGGGATTTGATTTTTAATCCTGGGTTAATGGATATGTTGTCCGTCTGGGATATGCAGCTTGTGGATTACGGAAGCAGAATTATTTCCAGGAGGCGCAGATTCATAGACCAGCTGAATCAGATCATCGTTGAAATTCATAAAAAGCTTTCAGGCGATAAAGAAAAACTGGTTATTCAATATATGCCGGATACGGGAGAGGAAGAATTCGCGAGGAAGCTGCAGTTCAGTCAGGAACGGGATAGTAGGCTGAAAACCACTTCCGTAGGTCCCCATCGGGATGATTTTGTTTTTTTAATCGATGACATGGATGCCAGAAAATTTGGTTCCCAGGGGCAGCAGAGAACGGCCGCGCTTTCTTTGAAATTGTCAGAGATTGAGCTGGTAAAAAGCTTGATTCATGAAAATCCGGTGCTTTTGCTGGACGATGTATTATCGGAGCTTGACAGCACCAGGCAGCAGCTTCTCTGTAACAGCATTGGGGATATTCAGACCATTATTACCTGTACAGGTCTGGAAGATTTTATCAATAACAGATTTCAAATTGATCGTGTTTTTAGAGTGGAACAGGGAACTGCCGTCTGTATCAATGAAGAACAGTTTGATCGTGGATAAAGAATAAAACCGTAAATGGCAGAAAGGAACGGATTATGAGCGAAGATACGAAAAATACGGTTGTGGAAAATGAATATGGGGCGGATCAGATTCAGATTTTGGAAGGGTTGGAAGCCGTAAGAAAGAGGCCCGGCATGTACATAGGTACGACAGCCAGCAGAGGCTTGCATCATTTGGTGTATGAAATCGTGGATAATGCCGTGGATGAGGCTCTTGCCGGCTTCTGTGACACGATTGACGTGACGATCAACGAGGATAATTCCATTACGGTCATTGATAATGGGCGTGGAATTCCCGTAGGAATTAATCACAAGGCCGGAATCCCCGCCGTGGAAGTCGTATTTACCATTCTGCATGCCGGCGGTAAGTTTGGCGGTGGGGGATACAAGGTATCCGGCGGTTTACACGGCGTGGGCGCCAGTGTGGTGAACGCTCTTTCCGAGTGGCTGGAAGTGGAAATTTGCCATGAAGGGAGGATTTATAAGCAGCGCTATGAAAGAGGTAAGGTTTGTTACGCGCTAAAGGAAATCGGCACCTGTGATCCGAAGAAAACAGGGACAAAGATCAGTTTTCTTCCGGATAAGCAGATTTTTACGGAAACAACAATATTTGATTTTGATATTTTAAAGAGAAGATTACGGGAAATGGCCTTTCTGACAAAGGGTCTCCGCATCATCTTACGGGACTCCCGGACGGAAGAGGAGATTTTAAAGGAAAAGGAAAAAGAAAAACAGCAATTGGGAGAACTCCTGCAGAGAGCGGAGGAAGATACCGAGGAGGAAAATCAGGAAGAAGATTCGGAGGAAACCAGGGAAAAGGCTGCCGGACAACGAAAGCAGAGAGTCATGGAATTTTACTATGAGGGAGGAATCAAGGAGTTTGTAACCTACCTGAACAAGAGTAAGGCCCCCCTTTACGAGGAGATTCTTTATTTCGAGGGTTCTAAAAACAATGTATATGTGGAAGTAGCGTTCCAGCATAATGATTCCTATAACGAGAGTGTATTCAGCTTTGTTAATAACATCAATACACCGGAGGGCGGAACCCACCTGATAGGATTTCGGAATGCCATGACCAAGACCTTTAACGATTATGCCAGAAGCAGCAAGCTGTTAAAAGATAGTGAGCCGAATCTTTCCGGAGAAGATATCAGAGAGGGTTTAACTGCCATTGTCAGCGTGAAAATAGAGGATCCTCAGTTCGAGGGTCAGACGAAGCAGAAATTAGGCAATTCAGAGGCCAGAAACGCTGTGGACAGCATCGTCAGCGAGCAGCTTACTTATTATTTGGAGCAAAATCCCACCGTCGCCAAGACTATTTGTGAAAAATCCATTCTGGCACAACGGGCAAGAGAAGCAGCGAGAAAGGCCAGGGATTTAACCAGAAGAAAGACGGCCTTGGATGGAATGGCTCTGCCCGGCAAATTGGCGGATTGTTCGGATAATGATCCGAAAAACTGCGAGATTTACATTGTTGAGGGAGACAGTGCAGGAGGAAGTGCCAAAACGGCCCGTTCCCGTGCCACACAGGCAATTTTGCCCTTGCGCGGTAAGATTTTAAACGTGGAAAAGGCCCGTTTGGACAAAATCTATGCCAACGCGGAAATCAAGGCTATGATTACGGCCTTTGGAACGGGAATTCATGAGGATTTTGATATTACTAAGCTGCGTTATGACAAGATCATTTTGATGACGGACGCAGACGTGGATGGCGCTCATATCAGCACTTTGCTTTTGACGTTCCTTTATCGTTTCATGCCAGATTTGATTAAGGAGGGACATGTTTATCTGGCAAAGCCGCCTCTTTTTAAGCTGGAAAAGAATAAAAAGGTGTGGTATGCCTACAGTCCGGAGGAATTGGATCGTATCCTGCAGGAAGTGGGACGTGATCAAAATAACAAGATTCAGCGATATAAAGGGCTGGGAGAAATGGATGCGGAACAGCTTTGGGAAACCACGATGGATCCTGAACGAAGGATTCTCCTGAGAGTCAATTATGACGAAGAAATGGAGTCGGAGATTGATCTGACCTTTACCACGCTGATGGGCGACAAAGTAGAGCCCAGAAGAGAATTCATTGAGGAAAATGCCCGGTTTGTGAAGAATTTAGACATTTAGCAGAAAGAGAAAGGGTAAACAGACAAGATGAATGACGATATTTTCGATAAGAAAGACGAACAGGATTTAGATAAGATTCAGGTAGTCGATTTAAAGGAAAGAATGGAGACTTTCTATATTGACTATGCCATGAGCGTCATCGCGGCCCGGGCTCTTCCTGACGTAAGGGATGGTCTGAAACCGGTGCAGAGGCGTGTGCTGTATTCCATGATCGAGCTGAATAACGGGCCGGATAAACCTCATCGTAAGAGCGCCCGTATCGTTGGAGATACCATGGGTAAATATCATCCTCATGGAGACAGCTCCATCTATGGCGCATTGGTCAATATGGCCCAGGAATGGAATACCAGATATCCTCTGGTGGACGGACATGGAAATTTTGGTTCCATGGACGGGGACGGACCGGCCGCCATGCGATACACGGAAGCCAGACTGAGCAGGATTTCCATGGAGCTTTTGGCCGATATCAATAAGGATACTGTGGATTTTGTGCCAAACTTCGATGAAACGGAGAAAGAGCCGGTTGTTCTTCCCAGCCGTTATCCCAATTTGTTGGTAAACGGTACCACGGGAATCGCGGTTGGTATGGCAACCAATATTCCGCCTCATAATCTTCGGGAAGTGGTAAACGCGGTGGTGAGGATCATCGATAACAGAATTCAAGAAAATCGGTCCACTTCCATCGAAGAAATCTTATCCATCATCAAAGCCCCGGATTTTCCTACCGGCGGTTTGATTCTGGGAACCAGGGGAAGTGAGGAGGCATATCGTACCGGGCGCGGAAAAATTAAAGTGCGGGCCGTTACGGATATTGAGACATTGCCCAACGGCAAAAGCCAGATTGTGGTCACTGAGCTTCCCTATATGGTCAATAAGGCCAATTTGATCGTTAAGATCGCGGAATTGGTTAAGACAAAGAGAATTGACGGCATTACGGCAATCCGCGACGAATCCAACAGAGAAGGCGTGCGGGTTGTCATTGAACTGCGCAGGGATGCCAATGCCAATGTGATCTTAAATCTGCTTTACAAGCATACACAGCTTCAGGATACTTTTGGCGTGATCATGCTGGCTCTGGTCAATAACGAGCCTAAAATCTTAAATCTGCTGGATATGTTAAATGTTTACATATCCCATCAGGAAGATGTGGTGACCAGACGAACCCGGTATGACCTGAACAAGGCGGAGGAAAGAGACCATATTTTACAAGGCTTGTTAAAGGCGTTGGATTATATTGACGAGGTCATCAGTATCATCCGCAGCAGCCAGAATACACAGATTGCCAAAGAGCGCCTGATTCAGCGTTTTGAACTTTCCGACGCCCAGGCCCAGGCCATCGTGGATATGCGTCTGAGATCCCTGACAGGACTGGAGCGGGAGCGTATAGAGAGCGAGCATCAGGAACTGCTTGTCAAAATAGAAGAGTTAAGAGCCATTCTTGCGGATGAAAAACTGCTTTTGGGCGTGATTAAGGATGAAATTCTGGTAATCGCTGAGAAATATGGCGATGACCGAAGAAGTAAAATCGGATATGACGAAGCGGAAGATATTCAGACAGAGGATATGATTCCCATGGGAAACACTGTCATTGCCATGACAAGTCTTGGATATATCAAGCGCATGACCGTGGATAATTTCAAGGCCCAGAATCGCGGCGGCAAGGGAATCAAGGGAATGCAGACCATCGAGGATGATTACATCGAAGATCTGCTGATGATGAATACCCATCAATATGTCCATTTCTTTACCAATCTTGGAAGAACTTACCGGATCAAGGCTTATGAAATTCCTGAGGCCAGCAGAACCTCCAGAGGAACCGCCATTGTAAATCTGCTGCAGCTTCTTCCCGGTGAAAAGATTACCGCCATGATTCCTATTTCCAAGTATGATGACAGAAATCTTTTCATGGTGACGAAGAAAGGAATCGTGAAAAAAACGTCTCTGCGAGAGTATGTTCACATTCGGACAAAGGGTTTGATCGCGATTAACCTGAAAGAGGATGATGAACTGATCGAGGTTAAGACTACAAGCGCGGACAGTGATATATTCCTTGTGACAAAGAAAGGAATGTGTATCCGTTTCAAGGAAACAGATGTAAGGGCCATGGGCCGTGCAGCTACGGGCGTGATCGGTATGGTCCTGGATCCTGATGACGAGGTTGTGGGAATGCAGCTGCAGAGCCAGGGAAACGCGCTTCTGTTCGTATCCGAAAACGGCATGGGTAAGCGGACGAAATTGGAAGAGTTCAATGTCCAGCATCGTAACGGAAAAGGTGTAAAATGTTATAAGATTACGGACAAGACAGGTTTTCTGGTGGGTGTGAAAGCGGTAAATGATGAACATGAGATCATGATGATCACAACGGAAGGAGTGATCATTCAGCTCCGTGCCCAAGATATTTCCGTTCTTGGAAGAATCACTTCCGGCGTAAAACTGATTAATCTGGAAAAGGGCGTTACCGTAGCGAAGATTGCCAAGGTACGTGAAAAATTGCCTGATGGTCAGGAAGAAGCGTCCCAGGAGATGGAAGATGGAGAGGACTTTGAAGAACTGGAAGAGTTAGATGAATCGGCGGCTGATGAGGAATCTGATGGAAACACGGTTTGAAGAAGCGAAAAATAAGGTCATAGGAGTCGATCGTCAGAGGCTTGGAATCGGTACCTATGGAGAAAAATCCGTCCATGCGATTTTAAAGAACTATTATGAACCGGATGAAGACAAGCAGGAAATTCCCATTGAAAACTTCATTGCGGATATTTACCATGATGGGCAAATCATTGAAATTCAAACCAGACAGCTGAATAAGATGAGGGGGAAGTTAGCTTGCTTTCTTCCCCTTTATCCGGTTACTGTGGTATACCCCATTCCAAGGGAGAAATGGCTGATCTGGATTGACGAGGAAAGCGGCGAATTGAGCAAGAAACGGAAATCCCCCATAAAGGGAAATCCTTACACCGCTTTTCCGGAGCTTTATAAAATCAAAATGTTTCTAAAGGACCCTAATTTGCGAATCAAGCTGGTGCTTATGGATATGGAGGAGTATCGCTTGTTGAATGGCTGGAGCAAGGACAGGAAAAAGGGATCAAGTCGGTTTGACCGAATCCCTTTGCGGTTCGTAGAGGAAGTCACGATTGAACGACCGGAGGATTATCTGCAGTTTATCCCCATTGAACTGGAGGGGTCTTTCACGGCCAGGGAATTTGCAAAGGCGGCCCATATTTCAAAGGAACTTTCCGGTGTGGTGCTTCATATTCTTCATCATATGGACGCGGTTGTCCAGGTTGGAAAGAAGGGAAATGCTTATCTCTATTCAGTCCTCGATGAGGTCGTTCATTTCTGATTTCTGCAGGGAAAAGATAAATTCACTTCCAACGCCTTCGGTACTGATGACGTTGATATGTTCTCCATGGGCATTGATGATTTCTTTTACGATGGAGAGTCCCAGACCGGTTCCTTTTTTATCCTTGCCTCTGGAGGAATCGGATTTGTAGAAGCGGTCCCAGATCAGTTTCAAATCATCTTTTGGAATTCCAATACCGGTATCCTTGACGGATACAAAGACTTTATTCTTCTTTTCAGAGGTTTCTAACCGTATGGAGGAATAGTTGTGACTGAACTTGATGGCATTATCAATCAGATTGTATAATACTTGTTGAATCTTGTCCAAGTCCGCGTTCACGAAAAGGACGTCCCCCGTAAGAAACAATTCAATGGAAATATATTTGCCGCGGCAGGTGCCTTCAAAGGAGGCTGCTGTGGTTCTTATCACTTCATTAATGTCAAAATCCGACAAATTCAAGATCATTCCCCGGGTATTCAGGTTGTTTAAAGTCAGTAAACTATTGGTCAGCTTGGTAAGGCGTTCCGTTTCGTTTAAAACGATCCCCAAATACTTTTGAAACATTTCGGGAGGGATGGTGCCATCCTGCATGGCTTCCAGATAGCCTCGAATGGAGGTCAGGGGAGAGCGAAAGTCGTGGGATACATTGGCAATAAATTTTTTCTGATCATCTTCCGACCGGGCAATTTCACTGGCCATAAAGTTCAGGCAGGCTGCCAGATATCCGATTTCGTCATCACTGTCCACTTGCAGCTCGTAATGCATATTGCCGGAAGCATATTGCTCCGTGGCATAAGTGATTCTCCGCAGGGGCACATAAACGATTTCCGTAAAGAAAATCAGGATGATAAGGGACAGCATCAGCAGAATGATCAGGGTGATATAAGAAATAGATAAAAGGCTATTGGCGGATTTCTCCAGACTGTCCATCTGATAGTGGATCGTAACATAACCCCTTACCATGTAACCGTTAACGATGGGCGCTATGACGCTGATGACATCTTGATCAAAGCTGCCAAAAAAATGGTCAATGACGTAATAGGAACCGCTGGTAATGGTGGGATCAAAGCTGTCAATCATCGTGACTTCATCCGGATTAAGGGTGGTGCTGCTGTCCAACACCACCCGGCCGGAAGGATTGATAATTCGAATTACGGAATTCATGTAAATGGAAAGTGCGTCGAGCTGCAGCTTTACCGTGTCCAGAGTGGTTTCACTGGTATAAAGTCCGCCGGCGTAGGTGTTGGCAATCAAAGTGGCTTCGGAGTAAAGAGACTCCGCCTTTTCCCGGACCAGCCGGTCCCGTATCATACTGGGGACAAAGGTGGTGATCACCACAAAACCAAACACACCGAAGATGAAATACGCCAATACAAACTTTAGGTATAGGGTTTTCCTCATGTTCTTACCTCAAATTTATATCCGATGCCCCAGATGGTGGAAATCTTCCAATTGGCATGATCCTTGATTTTTTCCCGAAGTCTTTTAATATGAACATCCACGGTTCTGGTATCTCCGATATATTCATAGCCCCAGATCTGATCAAGAAGCTGTTCCCTGGTGAAAACATGATTGGGAGAAGAAGCGAGGAAATAAAGCAATTCCAGCTCCTTGGGCGGCATATCCACATTTTTGCCCAGGTAGGTGACGGAATAGTTGGTCAGGTTGATGGTTAAATCCTGATATTCCACACATTTGTCCATGGATGTCTGCGGCACATGAGCGGCAGGCTTGTAACGGCGCAGGACGGCTTTGACCCGGGCCACCATTTCCTTGGAATCAAAGGGCTTCTCAATATAATCATCCGCGCCTAATTCCAGACCCAGTACCTTGTCGAACACTTCCCCTTTGGCGGAGAGCATAATGATGGGAAGAGAATATTTTGCCCGCACCTCACGGCAGACCTGATATCCGTCCATTCCGGGAAGCATCAGATCCAGGAGGATCAGATTCGGGGAAAAAGAAGAGATTGTTTCCATTACGGATTCCCCGTCATTGACAATCATTGTTTCAAAGCATTCTTTGGTAAGATAAAGGGAAATCAGTTCCGCAATATTATTGTCATCATCCACAATCAGAATTTTTTGTTTATTTACCATAAAGTCTCCTTCCCATACATGATACATGGAATGATCACCTGTATAACCATCCTTATGCCGATAAACAATCGTTTATCGAAAAGTTACAATGGTGACACCCGCATCCCCTTCGCCAAATTCACCCAGGCGAAATTCCCTGACATAGCTTAATTTTTTCAAATGTTTATGAACGGCGTTCCGCAAGGCGCCCGTTCCCTTTCCGTGAACGATTCTGACGCTGGGCAGATGGGTCAGATAGGCATCGTCCAAATATTTATCCAATTCCGAAATTGCCTCATCCACGGTCTTTCCCAGCAAATTGATTTCCGTGGATATGGACAAGGACTTGGACATCTTCATACCGCTGGAACCGGAGCTGCGGAGAACAGGACTGGAAACGTCGTCTTCGTCTATGAGAACAATGTCTTTCACATTGGTCTGGGTTCTGATGATTCCGCACTGGACGAAGAGATTCCCCTTGGCATCCGGTAAAGAACTGACTGTTCCTTTCATTCCCATGGAAAGGATCCTGACCATATCGCCCTTTTTCAGTTTTTTCGGATCCGGAGTTTTATTTTGAGTGGATTTTTTGGAATTTTCGGAACGAAGTCCAAGTTTTTCATTCTTGTTGGAGATCTGGTCCCGGAGATTCTGGCGCTTTTTCTCCAGCTCTTTCATATCCAGGCCATTACCGGCTTTCTGGAAGTCTCGAATGGTTTCGTCCGCGATTTCTTTGGCCTCCTGTAAAATGTCCCGGGCCTTTTCATTGGCCTCGCGCAGGATACGGTCCCTGGCCTGATCGATTTTTTCATTTTTTTTCCGCAATTGTTCCTGCAGGGCCTTGATATTCTCCTTATAGGAAACAATTTCCTGACGTTCTTTCTCTATGGCGACACGCCTGGTTTCCAAGTCGGAAATGACATCTTCAAAGCTTTCATCTTCTTTGCTGATCTGTTCTCTGGCGGCCTCTATAATTTCATCGGAAAGTCCCAGCTTGGAGGAAATGGCAAAAGCGTTGCTTTTACCGGGAATCCCGATCAGCAGGCGATAAGTGGGCTGTAACGTATCCACATTGAATTCGCAGCAGGCGTTTTCCACAAAAGAGGTGGAAAGGGCATAAACTTTCAATTCGCTGTAATGCGTGGTAGCCATGGTGCGGATGCCTCTGTCATGCAGATAATTTAAAATGGCAATGGCCAGAGCCGCCCCTTCCGTAGGATCCGTTCCGGCTCCCAGCTCGTCAAATAAACACAGAGAATCCGCATTCGCAAGGGATAGAATGTGGACAATGCTGGTCATATGGGAAGAAAATGTGGATAAACTCTGTTCAATGCTTTGTTCATCCCCAATATCCGCAAATACTTCGGTGAAAATGGACAATTCCGAACAGTCCAGGGCGGGGATATGAAGGCCTGCCTGACCCATCAGGGTCAGAAGTCCTACCGTTTTCAGGGACACGGTCTTGCCGCCCGTATTAGGGCCGGTAATAACCAGCAGATCGAAGTCCTTACCTAAATGAATGTCAATGGGAACCACGTTTTTCCGATTCAATAAGGGATGTCTGCCCTTTCGGATGTTTAAGTAGTGATCTTCGTTAAAAATAGGTTCCGTGGCATTCTGCTCCATGGCCAGCTTGGACTTGGCAAAAACAAAGTCCAGGTGCGTCATGTATTTCTGGTTCTGAGACAATTCCTGGATGTGTTCCCCTGCCTGGGCGCTGAGGTTGGCCAGGATGACTTCAATTTCCTTTTTTTCCTCAATTTCCAGCTCTCGAAGCTGGTTGTTCAGGCTCACTACGGCTGCCGGTTCAATAAAAAAGGTAGAACCGCTGGAGGACTGGTCATGAACCATGCCTACCACCTGACCCTTGTATTCCGCCTTGACCGGGATGCAGTATCGATTATTGCGCATGGTAATCACGGCTTCCTGCAGATAGGTTCTGGCAGAGCCATTGAGCATGGAATTCAGCTGATTCCGAATTTTTTCATTGGTAATCTGTATGTTGCGGCGAATGCTTTTTAACCTGGGACTGGCATCGTCCGCAATTTCGTCCTCGGATAAAATGCATCGGTCAATTTCATTGGAAAAAAGTGTCAGGGGGCTTAACAATTCAAAATATTCGTCCAGACTGTCGATGGGAGCATCTTCCCGTTCTCTTCGTCCATAGGTTTTGATTCGGCTTACATTGTTTAAAAGCCTGGAAATTTTCAGTAGTTCCTGGATGGATAAAGAACTGCCGATTTCCAGGGCACGCAGGGAAAATCCGAGATCCTGGTTGCCGCCAAAGGAGGTGCTGCCTTTTTGAAAAAGGCGCGTTAAGCCATCCCTAGTTTCCTGTTGGGCTTTCTGAATCTCTTCCAGATCCGTGGAGGGAATCAGTTCCGCACAGAGCTTTTTGCCCGGCGCGGAGTCCGCTTTTTCCACCAGAAGATTGATCACTTTGTCATATTCCAAAGTGTGTAAAACTTTTTCGTTCATACAATCAAATACTCCTTAATAAAGCTTTCGGGGGAATTCCTTTCATGGTTATAGTATATCAGTTTCACGGAATGAATTCAATGAATTTATTATCTAAAAATCGTTGCGAAAGCCAGGGGATTCGTTTATACTTAAGGAAATAAGGAGGATTGGGATGCCGGATTTAGAGGAAAACAATAAGAATGATTTCATCATAGAAAAAATAAAAGAACGGCCGGTCAATAAAAACCGGCTGGTTCGCCGGACCCTGGTGACGGCTTTTATGGCCGTATTATTCGGACTGATTGCGTGCTTTACGTTCCTTTTGCTGGAACCTGTCATCAGTGATATCTTGTATCCGCAGGAGGATCCCCCCTCTCCCGTGATTCAGTTTCCCGAGGATCAGGAGGAAATGTCACCGGAAGAGATGCTTTCCGATACCATGCTGGGAATGCAGCAATTGGAAAACCAACAAACGGAAGAAACGAATGAAGAAGAAATTCCGCCCGAGACCACGGAAAATCTGACTTTGGAGCAGGAGCAGATCAATCAGATTCTGGACAGCTTTGTGATGGATAAGTCGAATTATAGGGAATTGTACAATGTCATGTCCGACTATCTTCAGGAATTAAATCAGAACCTGGTGACGGTGACGGGAATCAGCTCTGAAACAGATCTCTTGCTGAACAATATAGAGAACGAAAATATCACTTGGGGAGTCATAGTTGCCAGCAGCAATCGTATCTATTATATTTTAACGGATTATGATTCCATAGATGATGCGGAGAGACTGGCGGTAACTTTTTCCAATAGACTAATTGTAGACGCCGCGCTTAAGCAGTATGATCCCACTACAAAATTGGCTGTTCTCATGGTGGATCTGACGGAACTGCAGGAGGAAGAATACCTGGAAGGAATTAAGGTCGCTTCCCTGGGTTCCTCTTACATGAATAATATCGTAGGAGTGCCGGTGGTTGCCATGGGAAGCCCTATGGGAGTGAATGAATCCGTAGGCTATGGAATGATTACCTCGTTTGCCACGACCTTGTCCATGGTGGACGGAAGCTATAAGCTGATCACCACCGATATCTATGGCAGCAGAAAGGCAGGAGGCGTTCTGTTCAATCTGCAAAACGAAGTGGTGGGCATTATTACGGATGATCACAGAGATTCCAATATGCCGAATATCATCAATGCTTTTGGTATTTCGGATTTGAAAGCGTTGATCTTAAAAATGGTAAATTCCACCGAAGGCCGGCTTCCCTACATGGGAATCAGGGGCATGAGCGTCAGCATGGAGGCGAACAGAGAGCTTGGAGTGCCCATGGGAGCTTATGTGACAGACGTGGAAATGAATTCACCGGCCATGGCTGCCGGAATTCAGCAGGGGGATATCCTTACGGCGATAGGGGATCAGATTATCGGAAATTATTCCAGTTATTCTACGACTCTGCTGAATTTTACGGAAGGGCAGGAAGTGAATGTGACGGTATATAGACAATCTCAGGAAGAATATAGAGAAATGGACCTGACGGTGATCATCGGCGGGGTCGGAAAAGAGGAGTAAAATGAAATATATCAAGGATTTCAGAGAAGGCGACAGATTGATCGATATTTATCTGTGCAAGCATAAGCAGTCTGCCATGACGAAGAATGGGAAACCTTATGAAAACGTGACGCTGCAGGACAAAACGGGAAGCGTGGACGCGAAGATATGGGACCCCAACAGCCCTGGTATCTGCGATTTCAATACCATGGATTATGTGGAAATTCATGGAGAAGTGACCAATTTCAACGGGGCCTTACAAGTGAATATCAAACGTGCCAGATTGTGCAAGGAGGGGGAATACAACCCTGCGGAATATGTGCCGGTCAGCTCTAAGAATATAGAGGAAATGTATGAGAAGCTGCTGCAATATGTGGAAAGCATTCATAATTCTTATTTGAAGAAGCTTCTGGAGTCGTTTTTTGTGGAAGATCAGGAGCTTGTTCAGAAGTTTAAAAAATCCTCCGCGGCAAAAACGGTACATCATGGTTTTGTGGGTGGTTTATTGGAACATACGCTGGGAGTGACCAATCTGTGTAATTTTTATTGCAAGGCTTATCCCATTTTGAATCGGGATCTGCTCCTGACTGCCGCTATATGCCATGATATCGGCAAGACAAAGGAGTTATCTCTTTTTCCTGAAAATGATTATACGGACGATGGGCAATTGCTGGGCCATATTGTGATGGGTTCCCAGATGATCGGGGAAAACGCGGCGAAGATCGAGGGCTTTCCTCATGTTTTGCTGGCGGAATTGCAGCACTGCATTCTTGCCCATCATGGAAAATATGAATTCGGATCCCCGAAAATTCCTGCTCTCATCGAGGCGCTGGCCTTGAATTACGCGGATGATACAGATGCGAAGATTGAGACATTTACGGAAATCCTGCAGAATTCCAATGAAAAAGGATGGCTTGGTTTTCAGAGATTGTTTGAATCCAATTTGAGAGAGAGCATGGTGCCCGAGGAATAGGACGGTTATGGAAATGTTTCAATGGAGTATAAGATGGTGTGTGGCTGGAAAAAGGAGTTTATCTTGAAGAAGTATGAAAAAAGAAAATAGGAATAGTGGATTTGAAAAAAATGATTTCCTGGTTACGACGATTGAAGATATGGGGACTGACGGAGAGGGAATCGGCAAAGTGAACGGTTTTACCTTGTTTATTAAGGACGCGGTCATCGGGGATGTGGTGGAAGCGAAGATTCTGAAAAGCAAGAAAAACTATGGATATGCGAAACTGGAGAAGGTGCTGAAGCCTTCTCCTTATCGTGTGGAGCCAAAATGTCCTTACCACAGGCAATGCGGAGGATGCCAGCTTCAAACCTTGTCTTATGAAAAGCAGTTGGAGTACAAACAGTCGAAAGTACGCAATAATCTGCTGCGTATCGGAGGCGTGAAAGAAGATGTGCTGGATCAGGTTATGGAGCCTATTATCGGGATGGAAGAGCCCTTTCATTATCGGAACAAGGCGCAGTATCCCGTAGGTATAAAGGATGGCAGGATTATTACCGGATTTTATGCGGGGAGAACCCATTCGATCATTGCCAATACCGATTGTGCCCTTGGTGCGCCCCAGAATGAAGCGATTTTGCAGGTTATTTTGAACTATATGGAGGAAAAAAAGGTCAGTGCCTACCAGGAAGAAACGGGAGAAGGGCTGATTCGGCATATTTTGATCCGGACGGGATTCACCAGTGGCGAAATTATGGTTTGCCTGGTGGTAAATCAGGAATGGAAAGCAGGGGAAAAGAACTTTCTTCCGGCACAGGCGAAGCTGTTGGAGAAACTGACGGCCATTCAGGGAATGACAAGCGTGTCCGTCTGCGTGAACACGGAGAAGACCAATGTGATTCTCGGAAATGAGGTACATGTTTTGTGGGGAAGCCCTACTATACGGGACACCATTCATGTGCGAGACATGGGGAAAGAGGGATTCCCTTTTACGGGGAAAGAATTGGAATTTAAAATATCACCCTTGTCCTTTTACCAGGTGAATCCGGTCCAGACGGAAAAATTGTATAGCATGGCGTTGGAATATGCGGGCTTGACCGGACAGGAAACGGTGTGGGATCTGTATTGCGGAATTGGGAGTATTTCACTGTTTCTGGCGGATCGGGCGAAAAAGGTCTATGGGGTAGAAGTGGTGTCCCAGGCCGTGGAAGACGCAAAAGAGAACGCGAAGAGGAATGGGATCAAGAATGCGGAATTCTTGCTGGGAAAGGCGGAAGAAGTGCTGCCGAAAATGTATCGGGAAAAAGGAATCGGCGCGGACGTGATCGTGGTGGACCCGCCAAGGAAAGGGTGCGACGAAGAGTGCGTTAGAACGATACTGCAGATGCAGCCCAAACGCATTGTGTATGTAAGCTGTGATCCGGCTACCCTGGCGAGAGACGTGAAAGTGCTGTGCGATGGGGGATACCGGGTGGAAAGAATCAGAGCGGTGGACCAATTTGCAATGACGGGGCATGTTGAGACGGTATGTCTATTGTCCAAACTCAATGTCAAGCAACATATCGAGGTCGAATTGACGATGGACGAGATGGATTTGACCGCTGCCGAGAAGAAAGCCAGCTATGAGGAAATCAAGGAGTATGTGCTGGAGAAATT
>CANQNT010000040.1 GCA_947625255.1 uncultured Acetatifactor sp.
TACGCACAGGACAACGGGCTGAATGTAGTCGGCGAGTATGTTGACGATGGATGGAGCGGTACGAATTTCGAGCGTCCGAATTTCCAGCGGATGATGGATGATGTTGAGGCGGGAAAGGTGAATTGTATTGCTACGAAAGACCTTTCACGTTTTGGCAGGGAACACGTTATGATGGATTACTATCTTGAATTTGTGTTCCCGGAGAAGCAGATCCGCTACATCGCCGTGACGGAGAATGAGGACACGGAGAAAGGGCTTTCCGATTTCGTTCCTTTCAAAAATCTGTTCAACGAATGGTTCGCCAAGGACACAAGCCGCAAGGTAAAGGCCGCCCTTCATGCCAAATTTGCCGAGGGTCAACGCACCTTTGCCTACGCCCCGCTTGGCTATATCCGCCACCCGGAAATCAAGAATGCGATTGCCGTGGACAATGAAACAAAGTGGATCATAGAGAAAATCTTTGACCTTGCCGTACACGGAGCGGGAGCTGCCAAGATTACCAAAATCCTGACTGCTGAGAAAGTCCCCACTGCCGGATACCTCAACTTCATACGGTATGGCACATTTGCCAACATCTATGCCGGAGCGCCGGAGGAAAAATCCTACGCATGGACGATAGCTCAGGTGAAGTCCATCCTAAAGGACGAAACCTACATCGGGAACAGCATTCACAACAGGGAAACCAATATCTCCTACAAGAACAAGAGGCGGATACGCAAGCCGCAGGAGGAATGGTTCCGGGTAGAAAACACCCATGAGGCGATCATCTCAAAGGACGTATTCAATCAGGTGCAGGAGCAGATCGCCGGACGGCGCAGACAGAGGAAGGATGCGACCACACAGATTTTTGCCGGGCTTGTGCGCTGTGCAGACTGCGGATGGTCAATGAGCTTCGGGACAAACCGAGGAAACAGTCGTCCGTTCAGCTATTTCAACTGTACGAATTACCGGCAGCTTGGCAAAAACGGCGGACGCTGCACCGCCCATTATGTCCGCTATGATACCCTTTACGCCTATGTGTTAACGAGAATCCAGTATTGGGCGGGGCAGGCGGAGCTGGGCGAGGAACAGCTTTTAGAGCGGCTTCTGAAAACCGGTGACAAGGGACGCGCCGCGCAAGAGAAGAAACGGGCTGCGGAGCTTGCCAAGGCCGAGAAGCGCAAGGCAGAAGTGGACAGGCTGTTTGCCAAGATGTATGAGGACTGGTCTGCGGAGCGCATCACGGGCTACAACTTCAATATGCTGTCCCAGAAATATCAAGCCGAGCAAAGCGAGCTGATCGACAAGATTGACCGCATCAAAGCAGAGCTTGCCACCGAGCGGCAGACATCATCCGATGCTGAGAAATGGGTCGCGCTGATAAAACAATACTCCCACCCCACAGAGCTGACCGCCGAGCTTCTGAACACCTTGATTGAAAAAATCGTGATTCACGAAGCAACGAAAAACGCAGACGGTCTGCGGGAGCAGGAGATCGAGATTTACTACCGTTTCGTCGGTAAAATTGACTGACGAACGGAAAAATACACATTTATATCCTTAGCTAAGTGAAACGGGAGAATGTCTGCCAGACTGCTTTAACCTGGCATCCATCTGCAAGATTTACAGTATTTCAGCGGATTTGCTGCTGGAAACAGAAACGGTGAAAAATATCGACCAGGTTGCGGCAAAAATAGAACAGCTTGCAGACGAATATATTTGGACACAAAGCGGACTGGAACGTTATGATGGTACATCCCGGGATGGCAAAAAGACCTCCCACCGGGATCTGGGCGCAGATCTTTTGAAGCTGTGGAAAGGAATTTATTTTATCGAAACGAGTAACCGGGAAATCCAGAAACAGGAGAAAGAGAAGGGAAATCTTCGCGTTAAAAGTGACTTCGGCATGAAAATATGGGATGACGACGGCATAGTGGCTGTTGTCGACAATCAGCTGCTTGACAGGCTGGATTCCATTGGGGAAAGGGAATATTCTCTCATGCAGACACTCTGCACCAGGGAAAGCATGAAACTACTCTCCGCTTTTCCGCGGGACGGGGTCGCGATTGGGAAAGAGGAACTGACAGAAAAATGCGGCATAGAACCCACGCGCCTGAATGATCTTCTCCTGACACTGTTGGAAGCACAGATTATTGAATTTGTCAGCAAAGGCAGACACTATCCTGTCAGCGGCTACAAGATTTCCGGTCACTATGGGATTACGGCGTATCTGGTGCTTGCATCCCTGTATATTCTTTCCAAAACCTCCTATACCGTGTCTGAATATCTGCCGGATAACAGGCTATAGACGTTTCCCATGGTTTCATACCTCGTATGGATGAGACACACAGCGCCACGCGTTTCTGTACCAGCTGGGCCGCCACGGAAGACGCGGTGGAGGGGCTGTGCGCGTGGCTGGCAACAGTTCAGACATCTGCCAAGGAACGCCGGAAGACCCTGCCGTCTTCCGGCTGTTTCTTGTCGGCCGTCTGAATTGTTACTTGTTTTAGGAATTCTTAAGGAAAATGACTTGTAAAATCGGGAGATTTCGGCTACAATGAATTTATTGGCATAGAGAGGCATCCCTGATTTCTTTTCGACGGTTTAGAGGGCCGGAAAGGAATGGGGAACTATGTGGATTGAAAAAGTAAGAAAAAGAAGAATCCGTGAAAAGGGTGGATTGGCTCTTTTGCCGGTTTTTTTGCCGGGGCTCTTGATGCTTGTGCTTGGTGGCTGCGGCGGGGAGCCGGAGGTTTACGACCTGAACGATATGCTGAAGGCGGAGGCGGAAAAGGATGCCGTGGTTGTCCCGGCCACGGGTGCTGAGGGGATTCCCGGGGAGGCGTCACGGGACGGGGAAGCGATATCCGATTTGATTTACGTCTATGTCTGCGGCGCTGTGGAGCGTCCCGGCGTGGTGGAACTGGCGCGGGGAAGCCGTGCGGAGGCCGGAGTGGCGGCCGCGGGCGGAATGCGGGAGGACGCGGACCCGGATTACGTGAATCTGGCAGCGGTTCTTGCTGATGGGGAAAAGCTGTACATTCCAACGAAAGAGGAAGGAGTGTCACTCAGGCAGCGGGAAAGTGCCAGTCCTTTGGTGAATATCAATACCGCGGACAGCGGGACCTTGTGTACTTTGCCTGGAATCGGAGAGAGCAGGGCGGCGGACATCATCTCTTATCGGGAAGCAAACGGGGGATTTTCATCCATTGAAGAGATTATGAATGTGCCGGGGATCAAGGATAACGCTTTTCAGAAGATTAAGGATTTGATCACGGTTTAGGTAACATGAAGATTCAGGAGGAGATTGGGAAATGGCAGCGAAGAGAGTGTTGGTAGTGGATGATGAAAAGTTGATCGTGAAAGGGATCCGCTTTAGTCTGGAGCAGGATGACATGCGCGTGGATTGCGCTTATGATGGGGAAGAAGCGTTGGAAATGGCTCGTGGAAATCAGTATGATATCATTTTGCTGGACGTGATGCTCCCCAGGCTGAGCGGCTTTGAAGTCTGCCAACAGATCAGAGACTTTTCCAATGTCCCCATTATTATGTTGACTGCCAAGGGCGATGACATGGATAAGATTCTGGGCCTGGAATATGGCGCGGATGATTATATCACCAAGCCTTTCAATATTTTGGAGGTCAAGGCGCGCATTAAGGCGGTCCTGCGCCGCATCGAGCCCAAGAAAGGCGGAGCGGAAGCGCCCAGGATCATCGAAAGCGGAAACCTGAAGCTGGACTGCGAGGGCAGGAGGGCTTATATCCAGAATCGGGAAATCGGGCTTACAGCCAAGGAATTCGAGGTGTTGGAGCTTCTCATGCTGAATCCCAACAAGGTTTACAGCAGGGAAAGTCTGTTGAATCTGGTATGGGGGGCTGATTATCCGGGAGATGTGCGTACGGTGGACGTACATATCAGGAGGCTGCGGGAAAAGATCGAGGAGAATCCCAGTGAGCCGAAATTCGTACACACCAAGTGGGGTGTGGGCTATTATTTTTTCAATGTATAAGTGCCGCGGGCGGGGCAAGGCCAGCCCGTGGTTTCTAATAATTTCTTGAGGGAACGGACCATGCTGACAACGATCAAGGAGTACCTATCTCAGCTAATCAGACTGCATAGCCTGCGAAGCCGCATTTTTGTCATTATATTGGTGATTGGCATCGTGCCTGGTATTCTGATGCGGTATGCCATTATAGAGAATTATGAGCAAAGGGCGGTACTGCGCAGACAAGATACGGTGCAGGACCAGCTGACAACGATTGCGGGGCATTTGGTCACCAACAATTATCTGGAAAATTATCAGCAGACGGATCCGCAGACGATTGCCAATAAAAATGTGATCAATGCGGAGCTGGAGATGTTTTCCGGCATCTATGATGGCAGAATTCTGATCATCAATTCCAATTTTAACGTAATCAGGGATACATATGGTTTAAGCGAGGGCAAGACGATCATTTCCGAGGAGGTCATGAAATGCTTCCAGGGAGAGAGGATGTTTAATTACGATGAAAAAAACGGTTTTATCGAGCTGACTACGCCTATTGTCTATTCCGTCCAGGCGGACGACGATGGCGGCGAGGTAAAGAACGTGGTAAGGGGCGTTATGCTGACCAGCATTACCAACGCCAGTATCGTGGAAACCAGAAATGTTTTATACAGGCAGTCTCTGATCATCGAAATGATCGTGGTTATGGTTACGGTGGCGCTGGCCATTGTGCTGTCCTATGCCCTGACAAAGCCTTTTATCAGGGTAACGGAAGCCATCAATGAGGTGAAAGAGGGCTATAGCGATGAGGCAATTTCCGTTCCGGAGTATGTGGAGACGGTACATATCATCGATGCGTTCAACCAATTGCTGCGAAGCAAACGGACGCTGGACGAGTCCCGCCAGGATTTCGTGGCGAATGTGTCCCATGAGCTGAAGACCCCGATGGCGTCCATGAAAGTGTTGGCGGAGTCCCTGATCACCCAGGACAATGTTCCGGTGGAGCTTTATCGGGAATTTATGAACGATATTGTATCAGAGATCGATCGGGAGAATCAGATCATCACGGATCTGCTGGCCCTGGTGAAAATGGATAAACGCGCACAGGCCATGAATATTACGACAGTGAATGTCAATGACCTGACGGAGTTGATCCTGAAGCGCCTGCGGCCGATCGCCCGGAAGAAAGATGTGGAGTTGGTCTTTGAGAGTATGCGTCAGGTAATGGCGGAAGTGGATGAAGTAAAGCTTACCATGATCATTTCCAATCTGGTGGAGAATGCCATCAAGTACAATAAGGATCATGGATGGGTCAGAGTGGAACTGGACGCGGATCATCAGTATTTCACTTTGAGCGTGAGTGATTCCGGGGTGGGCATTCCTCAGGAGGCCCTGCCTCAGATATATGAGCGTTTTTACAGGGTGGATAAATCCCATTCGAGGGAAATCGGTGGAACCGGGCTGGGACTCGCGATTACCAAGAACGCGGTTCTGCTGCACAGAGGCACCATTACGGTTACCAGCAAGGAAAGCGAAGGAAGTTGTTTTGTGGTGAGGATTCCCATGAATCATATCACGTCGAGGATTGGAGAAAGATAAGATGACTTTTAGGAAAAAATTAACGTGTCTGCTGATGGCGGCGTTCTGTCTGTTGTCCCTGGTATCGTGCGGCAGGGAGGCCGTAGATCCCAGCAGGCTTTTTCAGGTTTATTTTATCAGTAACTCTGAGACCAGGGTGGAAGTGCATGAATATGTTATGCAGTCTGACACCTTGGAGGAACGTGTGGAGGAAATGCTGAATTGTCTGAGCTCGACTTCCAGTCGGCTGGCATATAAGGCGCCATTGAACATGGGATTCACCCTGCTGGGATATCGTCTGGAGAATGAGACTTTGACCCTGAACATGAGCGAGGAGTACAATGAAATGGCTCCGACCAAAGAGGTATTGGTGCGGGCGGCCCTGGTGTGTTCGCTGACCCAGATCGACGGGATTGGATTTGTGGAGATTACGGTGGAGGGGAATCCCTTATACGATAATCTGAATAACATGGTGGGCAGGATGAAGGGGGATCAGTTCATCAATAACATGGGAAGCGAGATCAGTTCTTATGATATGGCCGATCTGAATCTTTACTTTGCCAATAAGACGGGAGACCAGTTGATCGAGGTCAATCGTAAAAAGGCATATAATACCAATATTTCCCTGGACCGGCTGGTGGTGGAACAGATTATTGCCGGACCCGGGCAGGAAGTGGAGGGGCTTGTGTTCCCTACCGTTAATTCCGACACACAGATCGTGTCGGTCAGAACCCGGGACGGAATCTGTTATGTGAATCTGGATGCCGGGTTTTTAAATCAAACCTACAATGTGACGGCGGACGTGACCATTTATTCCATCGTGAATTCTCTGGTGGAGCTGAGTACGGTCAACAAGGTACAGATTTCCATTAACGGTGACACTTCGGGCACTTATCGGGATAAATATAGCTTTAGTACGATTTTTGAAAGAAATCTTGACATTGTCACCACTCTGGAGTAGGCGGTCGGCTGCTTTGGAGAGGATATTACATGAAAAGACCGATTGGTTTGATGGCGCTGGCGGTGGCTGCCCTGGCCGGGATCTGGCTTTGGCTGGCGCCCGCTCCTTTGGGGGAGCTTCGTGCGGTTGCCAGGGACGGGGCTTCCTTTCTTTTGGAGGATGGGAGCACTTATGTGGTCTGGGGACGAGTGTCCCGGATCGAACTTCGTGCTGCGGGAGAGCGCAGTCAGTATTGGATTTATTTGGATTCTGTTACTATTCAATGGCCTGCCGCGTGTCAGGCGGCAGAGCTTTCTCAAGGGCTTATCTGTAAAACGGGGGACCAGGAGCGTCCCAGGCTTGGCAGCCGTATTCTGGTAAGCGGTCGTTTCGCATATTTTTCCACAGCAACCAATCCGGGAGAATTTGATTTGGCGCGATATTATCATATTCTGGGCATTGGAGGGAGTCTGGAAAAGTCGGAGATTCTGCAGGAACAAGAACCCTATTCGAAAGTACGGGAAGGGCTTTTTTGTCTGCGCAGCTTCTGGAAAAAACGGTTATATGAATGTTTTCCGGAGAAAGAAGCATCTGTTTTATGCACCATGCTCTTGGGGGACAAGACTTCCCTGGACGCGGAGATCAAGGATCTCTACCAGAGAAACGGAATCGTGCATATCTTAAGCATTTCGGGGCTGCATATCACGATCATTGGAATGGGGATTTATCGTTTGCTGCGCAGATTGAATTGTCCTGTTCCCATGGCCGCCCTGACCGGCGCGGCAGTTCTGCTGGCATATGGAATTATGACGGGGATGGGGGTCTCGGCCTGCAGGGCGATCGGAATGTATCTGATCCGGATGCTGGGGGAGCTCGTAGGCAGAACCTATGATATGCTGACGGCTTTGGGCGTGATGGGCATTCTCATGCTGATCAGGCAGCCGGGGTATCTATGCAGCAGCGGTTTCCTGCTTTCTTTCGGTTCCATTGGCGGTGTGGGAATCCTGTTGCCAGCGATGCTGCCCGAAAACAGAGGAGGGACGGACGGCGGAATTCATTTTGGGAGAAAGTGTTGGGAAGCGTTGGCTCCAGGGCTGGCCATTACTTTGTTTACTTTGCCGATTCATTTATGCTTTTATTATGAGATCCCCGTATATTCCGTATTTCTGAACCTATTGGTGCTTCCTGCCATGGGGTTGGTCATGGGGCTGGGGTTAGCGGTCATGCTGGTGCCGGGCCTGGGGTTTCTTGCGATGGCGGATTCATTGATTTTGCAGGGCTATGAATGGCTGTGCAGGTGGTTTGACAAGCTGCCCGGGCACACCTGGACTCCCGGCTGCCCGGCTCCCTGGCAGGTGGTCGTCTATTATCTGCTGATTCTGGCTTTCCTTTGGCGGAGGAAGGGCGCATCCAAACGAAGAATGTTTGGAAAAGCGCGCCCTGTTCTCCTGGTTTTGGCTGTTTGGGTGATTGGAATCCGTCTGCATTTTGGTCTGGAGGTGACGTTTCTGGATGTGGGACAGGGAGATGGTATTTTCCTGCGGACGGATGGCGGGGAAATATATTTTTTTGACGGGGGCAGCAGCTCGGAGAAAAGCGTGGGAACCTATACGATCCTGCCTTTTCTAAAATATCAGGGTGTCGCCAGGATCGATGCCGCATTTATCTCCCATCCAGATCTGGATCATATGAGCGGTATGCTGGAATTGTTGGAAAACGGTGCGGAAGAAGGAATTTTCATTGATAAAATCATTCTGCCGGACATTGGGGAAGAGAAAAGAGAGGAAGATTTCGAAAGCATCCTGCAGGCTCTGCGTGTATCCGCTCAGGAGCCTCCCATTTCCGTATACTATTTGGCCAGGGGGGTTTGCTGGCAAAGCGGAGAGACGCGGTTTACCTGTCTGCATCCTCCCGCAGGATGTGAGTTGGAGGATAAAAATGCTTATTCTCAGTGTTTTCTGGTTCAAAACAGGGGCTTTTCCATGCTCTTGACGGGAGACGTGGAGCAGGAGGGGGAGGTTGCGCTTTTTCAAGAGCTATCCTTACGGGGAGAGGGCCCCATTACGCTTCTTAAAGTGGCGCACCACGGTTCCCGCAATTCCACGTCAGAGGAAATTCTTAAGCTCTTACAACCCCGGATCGCCGTAATCTCTTATGGAGAGGGGAATTCCTATGGCCATCCGCATCAGGAGCTATGGGAGCGCCTGGAACAAATCGGCTGCAGGATTTATGCTACGCCTCGTACCGGGGCTTTATCACTTTTCGTCGGGAAGCATAGATTCCGGCTGAAACCGTATTTATAAAAAATTGGACGAAAATGGGCCGGCGGGCAATCGGTTCGTACAAGAAATCTGGACAAGGGGATAAAAATCAGGTACAATAAAGTAGATGCGAAGCATTGCTGGATGTATATTTGGGGAGGAAGATGTCTGATGCAGCGAATGAATGAGGATATCAAGAGCGGAAATTTCAAACAGATCTATCTTCTGTACGGGGAAGAACGGTATCTGCGCAGACAGTATAAGGAACGTCTGCAGGCGGCGATGTGCGATGGCGGCGATGATATGAACACTCACTTTTATGCGGGAAAAAGCATTCCCGTGGAAGAAATCATTGACCTGGCGGAGACATTGCCTTTTTTGGCCGCCCGCAGGGTGATTTTTATTGAGGACAGCGGCTGGTTCCGGACGGGAAATGAGAAATTGGCGGATTACCTGGCTTCTCCCAATGAAACCACTTATTTTGTTTTTGTGGAGAGCGAGGTGGACAAGCGCGGTAAATTGTTTAAGCTGGTGCAGTCCAAGGGTTATGCCGCGAATTTTGAGACCCAGGACGAAAAAATCCTGATGCGGTGGATTGCCGGACTTTTAAAAAAGGAAGGAAAAAGGATTTCAGTGGCTGCGGCGCAGGTTTTGTTGTCTAAGACGGGAACGGACATGGACAATATTTACATGGAGCTGGAAAAGCTGATTTGTTATTGTATGGATAAGCAAGCGGTGGAGACGGAGGACGTGGAGGCGGTCTGCACCACAAGGGTCAGCAACCGTATTTTTGATATGATCAATGCGATTGCAAAGGGTCAGAGAAAGGAAGCGCTTTCTCTGTATTATGATTTGCTGACGTTGAAGGAGCCGCCCATGAGAATTCTTGTTTTGCTGGCGCGGCAATACAATCTCATGCTCCTGGTGAAGTCCTTGAAGGAAAAGGGCTTTGATCATAAGACCATCGGGGCGAAAGTGGGTTTGTCTCCTTATGTCGTGGGGAAATATGTGACTCAGGCATCCAGATTTCGGACATCGAAGCTGCGGGAAGCGGTAAGAAAATGTGTCGAGGCAGAGGAAACGGTCAAAACGGGACGGATGAACGACGTAATGAGTGTGGAAGTCTTGATCATGTCCGTATTGTAAAAAAGGGTGCAAGCACCCTAAGCTGTCCGTTGTAAGCGGATTCAATTCCGAAATACGAGCAGCTTAGAGGGATCCACGCCCAGAACGGTAGAAATGTTAAAGAGCAGGTCCAGGGAAATGGGACGCATAATGTTCGGCGCTTCGATGGCGCCGATGTGCTGTCGGCTGACGCCCAGTTCTTCCGCCAGTTGTTCTTGTGTCAGACCGGCATGCTTGCGGTAATAAGCGATATTATACCCTAGCTCAATGAACCTGCTGCGGTTGTCGAAATTCGACGTTTTTTCTTTTGTAAGTGGCATATTACACCTCGTTTTCGGCTTTCCTTTCGAAGCCGCATCGTGCGGTCTAACGTGCCGAGCGGCTTTTGAAAGAGCGCCAAGCTAATCTTTTGTGATACATCTTATTTTACTGAATTTGTTGAACTTGATAAACTAGATACAATATGACGGTTGTTATATAATATGCGACAAAAAGTTGATGATACATATAATTCCGGTGGAAAAGAAAGGGGAGAGCTATGAAGTTGGCTCACTTGGCGGATCTGCATATTGGGAAAAAACTTTACGAATTTTCCATGATAGAGGATCAGCGTTTTATTTTGGAGCAGATTCTGGGCATTCTGGAGGAGGAAAAAGTGGATGGCGTGCTTGTGGCGGGGGATGTGTACGATAAGCCGGTGCCCGCCGCGGAAGCAGTACAGTTATTGGATGATTTTTTGACGGGATTGGCCAGCTGCGGCATTAAGGTCTTTCTGATCAGCGGAAATCATGATTCCGCGGAACGACTGGCCTTTGGCGCACGGCTTTTCGGGGAAGCGGGGGTGTATGTTTCCCGGATTTATGACGGAACCGTGCGGAAAATCACGCTGCGGGACGAATACGGAGAGGCGGATGTGCATTTACTCCCGTTTATAAAGCCATCCATGGTTCGGCATTTTTGGGAAGAGGAAGAAACGGAGACTTTTCAGGACGCGGTGAGGACGGCCATTCACCATATGGAGGTGGATCCGTCCCGGCGTAATGTATTGGTGGCCCATCAGTTTGTGACGGGTGCCGGCACCTGTGAATCCGAGGAACTTCTGGTAGGCGGTTTGGATCAGGTGGACGCGTCCCTTTTTGCGGATTTTGATTATGTGGCATTGGGGCATATTCACAGTCCCCAAAAGATTGGAAGAGAAACCTTGCGCTATTGCGGGACGCCCCTTAAGTATTCCTTTTCCGAGGCGGATCAGGAGAAGTCCGTAACGATCGTGGAGCTTCGGGAAAAAGGGGATGTGCGCTTGTCTGTCCGGCCGCTGCGTCCTTTACACGATCTGCGTCAGATCCGGGGAAGCTACATGGAAGTGACGTCTCCCGGATTTTTGGAGAAAGGGAGTCGGGAGGATTATGTGCAGGTGACCCTGACGGACGAGGAAGATGTGCTGGACGGGATGCAGAAGCTGCGGTTTTACTATCCTAATCTGATGCGCCTGCAATATGATAATCTGCGAACCAGGCAGGCCAAAGAACTGATTATGGCCGAGGAACCCGCGGAGAAATCGGGGTTGGAGCTATTTGAAGAGTTTTATGAGAACCAGAACAATCAACCCATGAGTAAGGATCAGAGGAGTCTGGTCCAGAAGTTGATCGAGCGCTTGTCAGGCCAGGACGCGGGGCAATAGAAAGGGGTGTGAGGACGAGTGAAACCGATGAAGTTGGTGATCAGTGCTTTTGGCCCTTATGCGGAAAAAGAAGAGATTGATTTTCGTCTGCTGGGGGAGAGCGGGCTTTATCTGGTGACAGGGGATACGGGATCGGGGAAAACCACGATTTTTGACGCCATCACGTTTGCCTTGTATGGGGAAACCAGCGGAGGCGTGCGGGAGGCCGGAATGCTGCGGAGCAAATATGCACCCAATGAGGCCAGGACTTATGTGGAATTAACTTTTTCCTGTCATGGAAAAACCTATCGGGTGACGAGGAATCCGGAATATCAGCGCAGCAAGGAAAGGGGAAACGGTTTTACCCTGCAGAAAGCGGACGCGGAGCTTGTTTTTCCGGAGGAAAAGCGCAGCATTACCAGAGTGAAAGAGGTTACCAGGGCCGTGGAAGAACTGTTGGGAGTAAATTACAGACAGTTTACCCAAATCGCCATGATTGCCCAGGGGGATTTCCAAAAGCTGCTTCTTGCGGGAACGGAGGAACGAAGCAGGATTTTTCGTCAGCTTTTTCACACAAAGCTTTATCAGGATCTGCAGATGGCTTGTAAGGAAGAAGCGGCTGTCAGGGGACGGGTCTATGAATCTCTGAAAGGGAGCATTGCGCAGGAATTGGGGAAGATGAGCTGCGGGGAAGAAGAACCGGCTCTGGCTGCCGAACTCAGGGACCTTAATGAGATTCGCTTCGAAGGTCAGGCGGCCAGAGGGCTGGAGATTTTGCAGCGCCTGATCGAGCGCGACAAGGAGCGGCTGAAAAATCTGGATGTCCAGTTGAAAGTGATGGAGGAGAAGATCCAGTCCGAGGATCTGTTGCTGGGAGAGCTGGGGAAGCATAAACAGTGGCAGAGGGAGCTGGCAGAACGGCAGTCTCAGCTGGCGGCCCGGGAACCGCAGTTGGAAAAAAGGGCTTTGGAGCGGGATGCGGCCCGGGCGGCACTTGTACAAAAGGACGCTTTGGAAACGGAGGTACGAGAGCTGGAGGCCCGGATCGGGCAGTTTGAAAAGCTTGCGCAGACGGAGGAGAAGCTTCGCCTGACGGTGGCGGAAGCAGCGTTCAGAGAGGGGGAAGAACGGAAGAAATCCGCGGAGCGGGAGACCTTGGAGAAGCGTATTGCCGCTGATCGGGCCTTGCTGGATACTTATCATGACGTGGGAGAGGAAAGAGAACGCCTGTCCGGTGAACGGGAAAGGATGATGAATTGGAAACGCGGCCTGGACAGTCAGGAGAAAGAATGGAAGGATGAGGAACGCGGCTTTCGGGACGCGGAAACAAAAAGCAGACAGTTGACGCGGCAAGTGGAGGACGGTGAACGGGATCTGACGGCACTGCAGACGAAATGGGAGCTTGTCAAGGACGCGGACAATCTTTTGGATAAACAGACGCAGGACGCGGAACGCCTGGATGGGAACCAAAAGAACGTGGACAAGCTTTTGAAACGTCTGGAGGATCTGACAATACTGGAAAATACCTGCGCCCGGGCCAAAGAAAACTATCGCAGAGCGTCGGATGATTATCTGAAGCGGAAAAAGCAATATGATATAGAAGAAACGATTTTCCTGGATGCCCAGGCCGGTATTCTGGCCGGGAGGCTGGAAGAGGGGAAGCCTTGTCCGGTCTGTGGGTCCATTCATCATCCCCAACCGGCCGGTATGCCGGAGAAAGCTTTGCAAAAGGAACAGTTAGAACTGTTGAAGGAAAAGGTGGAGAAAGCGCGGGAAACAAGAGACCGACTGAATCAGGAAGCGATGGGTCTGCTTGGCAGCGTGCGAGCGGAGGAAGACGCGTTGCTGAGGGATGGGAACGTACTTCTTGAAGAAACTGCAGGATGGATGGAGCAGATAGAAGCCGGGCTGTCAGGAACGGGTGATGAAGCCGGCGGACTGCCGGGAACGGTGGATGAAGCCGGCGGACTGCCGGGAACGGTGGATGAAGCCGGCGGACTGTCGGGAATGGGGGACGGTAAGCTTGCCAGGGCCAGTGTTGTGACCGTTTCCGTGGAGCGGGATACGGCAGGGGAGCTTACGGCCTTACGAGAGCGGGCAAAGACCCTGAGGGAGGTCCTGCAATCTCTGGGAAAGCGGCTTGGCGGTGTATTAACACAGTCAAAGAAAGCGGTTGAACAAAAACGCCAGCTTGAGAAGCTGCTGGATCAAAGACAAACGCTTTTACAAGCGGATCAAAAGCATCTGCAGGAGCACCGGATGGTTTTGGCCGCACTGGATCGGGGGCTGCTGGAAAAACGTACGCAATTGAAAAAGACCGTTTTGGATTTTCGGGGAATGGACATGATCAATGAAGAGCAGATTTCCGGACGAGATTTACGGGAAATACTGGATCAGGTCAGGAAAGACTTTGACACGGTTTTTTCCCTCCTTGCAGACAAACTGATTGCTAATGAGACTCGCTTACAGGAGAAACGAAAATTAGAAGAAGCTCTGCCGCGGGAGGAAGAGAAAATCAGGGTGCTGCAGGAGGAGCGGATGCAGAATCAATTAGCGCTGGAGCGTCTGGCCGTTCAAAGGGATTCGTATGAAAAACAGTCCGCAGAGCTGAAGATGCAGCTTGGGAAGCTGCGGCGGGAAACAGTACAAGAGGAGATTGCCAGCCGAACAGTTCATATTCAAAAGCTTGTGAGGGAGGATCAGGAAGCGGAGCAGGCCTATCAAAATTGCAGGCTTCAGGTAGAAGGATTGCGCGCTTCCATTCAGACATTGAACGGACAGCTGCAGGAATTTCAGGAAACGGATGAGGAAGAGGTCAGACGCCGCAGGGCTCTTTGGACGGATCGCAAGAAAGAATTTTCTCAAAAGCGGGATGAACGGTATGCCGCTTACCGGAACAATCTGATGATTTTTCATACGGTGAGCAGGCACAGGGATGACTTGATCCAGGCGGAAACGGAATACCAATGGGCCAAAGCCTTATCGGATACCGCCAATGGGAATCTTAACGGAAAGCGTAAAATCGATTTGGAGACTTATGTGCAGACGACATATTTTGACAGAATCATCCGGTGCGCCAATCTCAGATTCCTGAAAATGAGCAATGGTCAATACGAATTAAAAAGGCAGGAGGATGGGGAAAATAAGAAAGAAAAGGCCGGACTTGAATTAAATGTGTTGGATCATTATAATGTAACGGAGCGCAGTGTCAAGACCTTGTCCGGCGGGGAATCCTTTCAGGCGGCACTTTCCCTGGCGCTGGGACTTTCCGATGAGATTCAGTCCAACGCGGGCGGAATCCAGTTGGATGCCATGTTTGTGGACGAGGGCTTCGGCTCTCTGGATGAAGAAGCGTTGGATCAGGCCATGGGAGCTTTGAATGATCTGGCCGAGGGGAAACGCATGGTTGGAATTATTTCCCATGTAGCGGAGTTGAAAGAGCGGATTGATAAAAAAATCGTCGTTACGAAGCGAAGAAATCATGGAGTCATCACTGCTTCATGCGAAATTAAGACTTAATTAATTTGTAAATCAGGGAGAATTGGTATATACTTTTATGGCAGGAAGGAGTGTTGTACATGACGTTCATACCCAGACCGCAGGAGATTTACAGGCATTTTAAGGGGAACCTCTATCAGATTGTGGCCATAGCGGAGCATACTGAAACGGGGGAGCGGCTGGTTGTCTACCAGGCGCTTTATGGAGATTTTAAAACATATGCCAGGCCTCTTGAAATGTTTACCAGTCGGGTGGATTCTGAAAAATATCCCGAGGCAAAGCAGGAGTTTCGTTTTGCCCTGCAGGGGGCGGACAGCGACCGACAGAAGAGAGAAAGCCCCCAGGATGAGGGGGCCTTACGCGGCGAGGCGATGAAAGCCGCTGGCCGGGAACCGGCGGGTGGAGAGTCAGGTGCCGCTGGCCGGGAACCGGCGGGCGGAGAGTCAGGTGCCGCTGGCCCGGATTCGGCAGCCGTGGAATCGGACGCCGCCGTGGAAGAGACTTCCGGGGAACTGCAGCTGGATCCTCTTTTGCTGGAGTTTTTGGATGCGGATACTTATGAGGAAAGGCTTAATATTCTGGCGGCGCTCCATCATCGCGTTACCCAGGATATGATCACCACCATGGCAATTTCCTGTGATATCGAGGTGAATGACGGAGATTTGGAGGAGCGCTATGAAGCATTGAAGAATTGCCTTCTCACACTGGAGCGTTATGAGTGTAATCGCTTAAGGTGACGGGCCTGACGAAAGAAGGAGAAGATTCATTCATGAAGTACGCGCACATTGTGGAGGGGGAGTTCCTGGAGCGGCCCAATCGGTTTATTGCCTACGTCAGGATTCAGGGAAGGCAGGAAACCGTTCATGTGAAGAATACAGGAAGGTGCGGAGAGCTTTTAGTACCTGGGGCCAGGGTTTATTTGGAACGCAGTGACCGGGCGGAACGGAAAACGCTTTATGATTTGGTGGCGGTGGAAAAAGGGACGCTATTAGTCAACATGGATTCCCAGGCGCCCAATAAGGCGGTAGGGGAATGGCTTTTCAAAAGAACCTTGTTTCCGGATCTGGTCAGGGTACGCCCGGAAACCGTTTATGGGAAGTCCCGCTTTGATTTTTATCTTGAGACGGCAAGAGAAAAAATATTCCTGGAGGTCAAGGGCGTTACGCTGGAAGAAAAAGGCGTTGTACGTTTCCCGGACGCGCCTTCGGAGCGCGCGGTGAAGCACATTGAGGAATTGATCGAAGCCCGGAAACAGGGATATCAGGTTTATTTGTTGTTTGTGATACAGATGGATCGGGCCCGGGTGTTTTTGCCAAATTGGGAAACACATCCGGAGTTTGGGCGGGCGTTGTGTCTCGCCGCGCGAAGCGGGGTACAGATCCTTGCTTATAATTGCCGCGTGACCGCGGATTCCATGGAAATCTGGCGTCCCGTGCCTGTGCGGCTGGACGAGGATTGGACGGATGAAGTTTCCGAGGCGAGGCCTGACGGCCTGGCGGGCGAGACCGCAGCAATCCGGCCTGACGGCCTGGCGGGCGAGACCGCAGCAATCCGGCCTGACGGCCTGGCGGGCGAGACCGCAGCAATTCGGCCTGACGGCCTGGCGGGTGATGCCGCCGCAATCAAGCCTGACGACTTATTGGAGGCGATTCCTGGTCCGCTGCTTTCGTGGTACGATGAGAATCGCCGTATTCTTCCCTGGAGGGAGCAGCCCACGCCTTATCATGTGTGGGTATCAGAGATCATGCTCCAACAGACGCGGGTGGAAGCGGTGAAGCCATATTATGAGCGATTTATGGCGAGACTTCCGGATATTGATAGCTTGTCCGAGGTGCCGGAAGAGGAGCTTTTGAAGCTGTGGGAAGGTTTGGGCTATTATAACCGGGCGCGGAATCTTCGGAAAGCGGCGGCTCAGGTCATGGAGAAGTATGACGGACGGATGCCGGATACTTATGAAGAATTGCTTGGTCTAAAGGGAATTGGCAGTTATACCGCGGGGGCCATTGCCTCCATCGCGTTTGGAAGACCGGTGGCGGCGGTAGACGGGAATGTGCTCCGGGTTGTTTCCAGGGTCCGTATGGACGAGAGCATCATCGACGACGCGAAAGTGAAAACCAGGGTAGAGCAGGAGTTGAATCAGATGATTCCCCGTGACCGTCCCGGCGATTTTAATCAGTCCATGATGGAGCTGGGAGCCTGTGTCTGCGTTCCCAATGGCGCTCCTCATTGCGAGAATTGTCCCTTGTCTTCTTTTTGTAAGGCCCACGTCGCGGGGAGGGAGCTGGATTTTCCCAAAAGGGCAGCCAAGCGGCAGCGTTCGGTGGAAGAGAAAACGGTTCTGGTCCTGCGGGATGGGAATCGGGCCGCGCTCTGTAAACGCTCTGACAAAGGACTTTTGGCCGGAATGTATGAGCTGCCGAGTCTGGAAGGTCATCAAACGGCCCAGGAGGTGGCCGGGTATTTGGCGGAGAACGGGATTCATGTTCTGCGGATCCAGCCTCTTGCAGAGGCAAAACATATTTTTACACACAAAGAATGGCATATGTGGGGATATATGGTGCGGGTGGACGAGCTGGCACCGAGAAATCCCAGTTCGGTCACGGAGAACTGGTTCTTTGTGGAACCGGAAGAAATTCAGGAAAAATACCCGATCCCGTCAGCTTTTTCCGCTTATGCCGGGTATTTAAATGTTGAATTAGGGAATGATAAGTTCGAAGGGAGTAAGTTGAAATGAAATTGTTGTCCATAACAGTGCCTTGTTATAATTCGGAAGCTTATATGCACAAGTGTATTGATTCTTTGCTGGTCGGGGGAGACGATGTGGAGATTCTGATCGTCGATGATGGCTCTGCCAAAGATCGGACAGGGGAAATCGCGGATGAATATGAAGCCCAGTTTCCTGGCATCGTCAAAGCGATTCATAAGGAAAACGGGGGACATGGTTCTGCCGTCAATACGGGAATTGCCTGTGCCAGCGGCCTTTTTTTCAAGGTGGTTGACAGTGATGACTGGGTGAAGGAGGATGCATATCATCAGGTATTAGACAAGCTTCGCGAACTGGCCGGTGGAAATCGGATGCTGGATATGATGGTGTGCAACTTTGTTTATGAAAAGGAGGGAGAAAAGCGCAAGAAAGTGATGCGTTATCGCCATATCCTGCCGGAAAACAAAATGCTCACCTGGGAGGAGTGCCATCATTTTATCAAAGGGCATTATATTTTGATGCATTCTGTGATTTTCCGCACCAGGCTGCTGCGGGAGTGTGGATTAAAGCTGCCGGAGCACACCTTTTATGTGGACAACTTGTATGTGTTTGAACCTCTGCCTTATGTAAAGAATCTGTATTACTTGGACGTGAATCTCTACCGTTATTATATCGGACGGGAGGATCAGTCGGTAAACGAGAGTGTCATGATTTCCCGAATCGACCAGCAGATTAAGGTCAATAAGATCATGATCGACTATTTTGTGGACCATAAGAGCGAGTTGCTGAAAAACAAGCGACTCTACCAATATATGCGCAATTATTTGGAGATCATTATGACCGTGTCTTCAGCGCTTCTGATTCGCTCCAATACGGAGGAGCATTTGGAAGCAAAGAAAGAATTGTGGGGTTATCTGAAGAACAAGGATCGGATCCTTTATCTGCAGATGCGGAACGGCATCATGGGAAATGCCATGAATCTGCCAGGAAAAGGCGGCAGAAAGCTCTCGGTGGAGGGGTATAAGATCTGCCAGAAAATCTTCAAATTTAATTGATAGGTATCTAAATTTTTTCTAAAAAATATTTAAGCTTTTCGAAAAGTGATTGACCTATTGTTTTTTTGGATTATACTAAGAGATACCCAAAAGCGGTAAACGCTGTTGGTTCGGAAAGGAATGGATTCATGGCGGGTTTAGCCATGGTTGGTAAGGAAAGTAGAGGAATTGTTTTAAAATGGAAAGGCTCAAGCTCTTTGTTCATCAATATAAGCATGGTTTTATTGCTTTGGGATATCTGTTCGTATACCTGATCTGGTTTTTCTGGTTGGAGAGTACGGTCACCAGGCATTTCAATGTGATACACACCGCTTTGGATGATTACATCCCGTTTTGTGAGGTGTTCGTCATTCCGTATTTCCTTTGGTTTGGTTATGTTACCATCGTGGTGCTTTACCTGATTTTTCATAATAAGCAGGATTATTACAAGGCGTGTGCCTTTCTTTTTACCGGAATGACGATTTTCCTTGTGGTTTCTACCATCTGGCCTAATGGACAGTATCTGCGGCCCTTTGTCATGCCCAGGGACAATATATTCACGCGAATGGTATCCGGACTTTATTTTGCGGATACACCTACGAACCTTTGGCCAAGCATCCATGTGTATAATTCCATCGGAGCCCATTTGGCCATCACTCATAACAAGGAATTGATGAAGAGGCGTTGGATCCGGCCGGCTTCCTTTATCTTGTGTGTATCCATTATTATGTCCACCATGTTTATCAAGCAGCATTCCGCGTTCGATGTGGTGACAGCCTTTATCATGGCTGGAGTGATGTATGTTCTGGTTTATCAAAATGATGCTGTTATGGCCTGGATCCAGTCCGCGCGGGCCGGCAGGAAGTCCAGACCCCAGATCGGATGGAACGGGAGGAGCCTGTAGGATAAAGGGGTGTATGCCGCGTAAACGGAATCATGGCATAATAACAGAAGATACGAAGCAAATGGGAAAAAGCGGAGGAGTGAGTTGCAACAAATTTGCGCTGCGTTACAAAAGAATACGCAGCGCTTCTTTTTTGCATTCCAGGGTGAGTTCCGAATAGTGACCGGGTACCTCGCCGTCCGTATGGACGCAGAGGGGAACGGATGTGGAAATGTGAATCCGGCTGGCATGATAGGCTTCCACGCCCCTGAACAGATAATGCTTTCCCACAAAAGCGGTGGGCAGGGCCAGGAGAATCAGAAGCTTGGGCAGGTCACCGACCGCGCAAAGGTTCAAAATGCCATCCTGGTCTTTGGCGTCGGGGCAGAATCGGAAGCCGCCGCCCTCATAGCGATGGATCATGCTGGCAATGAATAAAATGCGATGAAAATGAATGGGAGGCTGTTCATCCAGGCTTAGGTCGCAGGAAACGGCTTTTGCCTGGAAAAGCTGTTTCAGGGCGATTGCCAAATAAATCAGCTTGCCCAGTCCCACCTGGTTAAAGACTCTCTTCAGTGAGGAATGAAGGACTCCCTCACAGACCGCGGCGTCGAAACCGACACCGGAGCTGACCACAAAACGGCGGGCTTTACCGTCCGGTAAGGTCAGGATGCCAAGATCCATGAGATGTATCCTGGCGGGATGCAGAATACGGTTCAGGGCCTGACGAGGATCTTTGGAAAGCCCCAGATCCCTTGCCAAATCGTTGCTGGAACCGGTGGGAATGTAGCCCAATAGGATATCGGAGGGATTCTTGATGCCTTGCAGCGCTTCATTCATGGTGCCGTCCCCGCCAAGGATGATCAGGACATCGCGCCGTCCTATATCGGAGCTGGCAAGATCCTGTCCCAATGTCGGCGAGGAATCAGGATATGGAGTTGATGCCGACAGGGTATTTTTCTGGCTTTTTGATAGCGCATCCTGCGATAGCGCAGACGTGATCTCTCCGGCAAGTCTCTCCACATCCCCTGCCTTTTTGGAAAAGTAGGATAGATAGTCCGCTTTTTCCGCCATAAGGGCGGGTTCTATAACTTCTTTCCATAATTTCAGCCCCTTGCCGGAACGGGAGGAGGGATTGATGATAATATGGTACATAGTCGTTTCCTCGTTAGTTAAAGTTTGCCGCATTGCATCGATCAATCCTATTTTAACAACACTTTCCTGCGATGGCAAGGGCAAATCACAGAGAAATGCGGGAAAAAAGTTGCGGGAAAAAGAGAAAGTTTTCAAAAAGAAAGGCTTTGCATTCGGGAAATTTCGTGTTATAATGCTAATCGAGCTGTTTGCGGCTGAAAAACAAATCATTTCATGAGGAGGACAAGAATGTATTCATTAGAAGAAGTAAAGCGGATAGATCCTGAAATCGCCCAGGCCATCGAGGACGAGCAGGCCAGACAGAACAGTCATATTGAGCTGATTGCTTCTGAAAACTGGGTGAGCAAGGCGGTTATGGCCGCCATGGGCAGTCCCTTGACCAACAAATATGCGGAAGGATATCCGGGGAAACGCTATTATGGCGGCTGTGAGTGTGTGGACGTGGTGGAAAATCTGGCCATTGAACGTGCCAAGGCGCTGTTCGGCTGTGATTATGCCAACGTGCAGCCCCATTCCGGAGCCCAGGCCAATATGGCCGTGCAGTTCGCGGTCTGTAAGCCCGGCGATACCATCATGGGCATGAATCTGGATCATGGCGGACATCTGACCCATGGGAGCCCAGTGAATATGTCAGGAAAATATTTCCATATCGTGCCTTACGGTGTGAATGACGACGGGTTTCTGGATTATGACAGAATGCGTGAACTGGCTTTGGAGAGTAAGCCGAAGATGATCATCGCAGGCGCTTCCGCCTATGCCCGTACCATTGATTTTGCCAGATTCCGTGAGGTGGCGGACGAAGTGGGAGCGGTGCTGATGGTGGACATGGCTCATATTGCCGGCTTGGTGGCGGCGGGTCTGCATCCCAGTCCCATTCCCTATGCGGACGTGGTGACCACGACCACCCACAAGACCCTGCGCGGCCCACGAGGCGGCATGATTCTCTGCAATCAGGAGGCGGCGGCCAAATATAACTTTAACAAGGCCGTTTTCCCTGGCATCCAGGGCGGTCCCCTGATGCACGTTATCGCGGCCAAGGCAGTCTGCTTTAAGGAGGCTCTCAGTGATGATTTCAAGGTCTATCAGCAGAATATCGTGGATAACGCCCAGGCGCTTTGCAAGGGCCTGTTAAGCCGCGGAATCAGGATCGTGTCCGGCGGTACGGATAACCATCTGATGCTGGTGGATCTGACCAACTTCGGCCTGACCGGCAAGAACGTGGAGAAGCTTCTGGACGCGGCCCACATCACCTGCAATAAGAACACCATCCCGAATGATCCCCAGTCGCCTTTCGTGACCAGCGGTATCCGCCTGGGAACCCCGGCGGTTACCTCCCGCGGCATGAACACCCAGGATATGGACCGGATCGCGGAAGCCATTGCCATGGTAATCAAGGAGGGCGAGGCGAAGATCCCGCAGGCCAGAGCCATCGTGCAGACCCTGACCGACAAATATCCCCTGATGTAAGAGAGGACTGTTATTACATTCCTTTTATAGAGGGTTTTGTTATCGACAACGGATGCTACAATGTGTGGCATCCGTTATTTTTTTGCCAATTTTTAGTTCCCTGTTCCCAATATTTGAATGCGAGTATATAATACAAGCATATACTCGTAGGGCATTAACCAAACAAATGCTTCACAAAGCCAGAATGAATCATAAAATTCTGAAGCAGTATTGTCATAAAGTGTTGAAAAAAAAGCTGATGTTTGGGAAATACTGAATATCAGTCCGCCAACCGTGCTGAAAGCAGTCAGGCCGGCAGTCGCGGGAACCGCGGGCGAACCATTCAACGTCGGGGTCTATATGAAAGGAGGAAATCGCGATGTCTCGAAGAGGTGAAAATATTTTTAAGAGAAAGGATGGACGATGGGAGGCCCGATATATCATAGGCCATGAACTGTCCGGAAAGACTCGATACGGGTTCTGTTACGGCAAAACCTATCAGGAGGCGAAAGCGAAGGTTGCGCAGGTCAAGGCAGCACTGATCAATAACACTCCGATACCAACGGTAAAGAATCGCCAACGCTTTTCTTTTTTTTGTGAGGAGTGGCTTCGTTTCCGGCGTCCCCAGATCAAGGATTCGACCTACGTGAAATACAATGCCGTACTGCAGAGCCATATCCTGCCCATGCTGGGAAACTGTTTCCCCTCGGGCATCAGCACACAGACTGTGGAGTCTTTTCAGTCAGAGCTTTTAAGCAAAGGACTTTCGATCCAGACCGTGAAGAACATTCTGATGGTGCTGCGGGCAATCCTGAAATATACGGCTTCCCAGTATCCGGGCACTTTGCCTGCGGTGCAGGTACAGTATCCGAAAGAATCCAAAAAGGAGATAAGGGTTCTTACCCTGGAGGAGCAAAAAAGGCTGATCGCCTGTCTGAAAAAAGACATGGATGCCTGTAAATTTGGGATTCTTCTGGCACTGATGACAGGATTGCGGATCGGGGAGATCTGCGCGCTTCAGTGGGAGAGCATCTCCATGGAAAACGGAACGATCCACATAGGAGCCACCATGCAGCGGCTCAAAAATATTCGTCAGGAGGGCAGTGGAAAAACAATCATCTGTATTGGCAGTCCCAAAAGCGATACTTCGGTGCGAACCATCCCATTTTCTGAAAATATAGCCGTACTTTGCAGGAGGTACGATCCCCATCACCCGACTGCTTACGTTTTAACGGGGACAGAGGAATATATGGAGCCGCGCAAGCTTCAGAGGAGGCTGGAAAAATATACAAAGGAATGTGGGTTGGAAGGTGTCCATTTTCATACGCTTCGCCATACCTTTGCCACGCGCTGTATGGAGGTGGGTTTTGAGATCAAAAGCCTCAGCGAGATCCTGGGACATGCCAGCCCGTCTACCACTCTTGATCGGTATGTACACTCCTCTATCGACCTGAAGCGCTCCAATATGGCAAAACTCACTATGATAGAGAGTTGAGGGATTCGCAGTCAGAACGGACAGTCAAAGAGAACGGAGCGCGAAAGGTCTTTTTCATTATATAGGAAAATATCATGGGAACCGCTGAGAAATCAGCGGCTTTCTTTGTTTGGGACACAGATTGGGCAAATCTGCGACGGCGCCTGCTTTATCAGAAATAGCATCCCCTAAAATCCTGTTGTTTGGAGGAAACAGATATGAAAGCTAATAAGACACACGATAAGCCACATAGTACGAATACGAAGCAAGATTCAGATCCTAAACATCCGAACGGAACGTTTCTGGTAAGTACAAACAGCGATTAGAGATATACGAGGAACCGGCGGTCAGAAAAAAACAGTCACGGCTCTGCCGTCACTGTTTTTTCCCCAGATCCCGGATAATGGCCCGGACGTGCTGCAGCTGCTCCGCATCCAGAGCCTGAAGCTCCTCCACGATCTCCTGATATTGCTGGGGATAAGGATTGTTGGGATCAAAAAATTCCGATGGGGTCACTCCCAGATATTCACATATGTAGAAAAAGAGCTGCATGGAAGGATAACCCTTTTGGTTTTCTATGGCATTGATGTATCCGGGACTCTGTCCGAGAGAAAGACTCATGTCTCTGGCCGATACTCCCTTGGCCATGCGCAACTGTGATAATCTTTGATGAAACATATTAAGTTGCATATCGTGTACCTCCCATTTTTGCTTTATTTCCATTCTACTATTCTTTCGAACAATTTCATTCTCCCATTTCCGATATTTGATTCTAAATGTATAATATAAACGGATAATTATGCTCAATCAAAGTAAATCTTCAATATCTAAGCGCAAAAGACGCATCATAAGGCCTCCTTTCCTATTTTTCCTAATAAATGTACTGCTTTGGGAAACCTTAATGAGCGTATTTGGACAGATTTTAAAAAATGTTACTTTTGTTCTATTGCAAACCTCAAATCATCTGCTACAATAGAAAACAGAAAAAGTACATGGAGTGGCGGGGAAATGGAAAACGCAAACTATCGGCTGCTTTCCGCCATACTGGAATAGCAGTGCCCGTCCGTGCATTACCGCCCGTCAGGTCCGGATTTCATTCCATAAGCCATGTGGCCTGTGAATCCCGCGTGGACTGGTCCCCCTCTTGACATCCTGAAAATATGAGAGTATTCTGATAAACAAGAAAATTTCATTTACCCCCTTGCATTTCTGATGCCAATGTGTTAGAATATCTTTCGTTCACAAACAAGTGTCCGCATAGAGAGTACATTGCGGAAAATGTTTCTGCAATTCATGCAATTATTCCAAAAAGGGAGCAAAAATACCGTTATGGGTGAGGCAGCCAAATATTTCGTTGTCCGTGAAAAGGCGGTGCCGGAAGTATTATTAAAAGTAGTGGAAGCAAAGAGGCTTCTGGAATCTGAGCGGGTGGCGACGATTCAGGAAGCGGTTGATGCCGTGGGCATCAGCCGCAGTTCTTTTTACAAGTACAAGGATGATATTTTCCAGTTTCATGACAATTCCCAGGGAACGACGTTTACCTTGACGTTCCAGATGGATGATGAACCGGGTCTTTTGTCGGATGTCCTTAAGATTATCGCGGACTATCGGGCGAACATTCTGACGATCCATCAGAGTATTCCTATCAGCGGGATCGCTTCCTTAAGCGTCAGTGTGCAGATTTTGCAGGGCACGGGGAATATTTCCCGAATGGTGGAACAGATGGAGGAGCAGAGGGGCGTACATCATGTGAAGATACTGGCCAGGGAATAAAGGAATACAGAAATGAGAACAAAGTGAAATGCCGTTTCGGCGGCGGAATGTGAGGAAATATGGTTCAAATAGCGGTTTTGGGATATGGCACCGTAGGCAGCGGTGTGGTAGAAGTCTTCGAGAAAAATCAGGAAGTGATTGCCATGAGAGCGGGTGATACGCTGAATGTCAAGTACATTCTGGATCTTCGGGATTTCCCGGGAGATCCTCATGAAGCGAAGCTGGTGCATGACGTGAACGTGGTTATGGAGGACGAAGAAGTGGCCGTGGTCTGCGAGACCATGGGCGGGGTCGGCGCGGCTTATCAGTTTACAAAGATGGCTCTGGAGCGCGGTAAGAGCGTCTGTACCTCCAATAAGGAGCTGGTGGCTGCCCATGGGCCGGAGCTTCTGGAGATTGCCAGGGAGCATCAGTGCAATTATATGTTTGAGGCCAGCGTGGGAGGAGGAATTCCCATTATCCGTTCTCTGAATCAGTCCATGACCGCGGAAATCGTTGAACAGATAGATGGTATTTTAAACGGAACGACCAACTATATTTTAACAAAGATGGCCAAAGAGGGCGCGGACTTTTCAGAGGTGCTGCGCAAGGCCCAGGAAAAGGGATACGCGGAGCGCAATCCCGAAGCGGATATTGATGGTCATGACGCGCGGCGCAAGGTTGCCATTCTGGCTTCCCTGATGATGGGCAAGACCGTGGATGCCGAGCGGATTTATACGGAGGGAATCCGAAAGATCACTTCCGCAGATATCAGTTATGCCAAGGCGGCCGGGAAGCTGATCAAGCTGATGGGCATCAGTAAGCGGATGGGCGATCAGGTGCTGGTCATGGTGGCGCCTTTCCTGGTAGGGCCGGATGATCCCTTGTATATGGTGGACGGCGTTTTCAACGGCATCTGCGTGCGCAGCAATATGCTGGGCGATTCCATGTACTATGGCAAGGGCGCGGGCAAACTGCCTACGGCCAGTGCCGTGGCGGCGGACGTGATCGACTGTGCGAAGCATCTTGGGGAGAACATTATGTGCTTCTGGACGCAGGAGCAGGCGGTTATCGCGGATCTTGGAAATGTGGAGCATCAATTCTTCCTGCGCGTGAAAACGGGCGCCAAGGAGGCGGTAGAGGCAGTTTTCCCGGGAGGAAGGTTCCTCGTCCTGCCTGAGAGAACCCAGGATTTGGGTTATTTTACCGGCACGCTCAGGGAGAAAGATTTCGCGGATCGCTGCGAACTTCTGGGAGATGTGATACTGGGCCGGATCAGAGTGGAAATCTAAAAAGGAATCGAGGAAAACAATGAAATATATCGTGGTTTTAGGCGACGGCATGGCAGACGAACCCATCGAAGCGTTGGGAGGAAAGACTCCGCTGGAATATGCCAATACGCCGAATCTGGACGAGTTGAGCAAGCTTTCGGAGATTGGGATGGTTCATACGATTCCCGATGGTATGAAGCCCGGCTCCGATACCGCCAATCTGGCGGTATTGGGGTATGACCCCAGGAAATATTATTCCGGGCGCTCACCCCTGGAGGCTCTGAGCATCGGTGTGCCGATGAAAGATACGGACATCGCGCTGCGGTGTAATGTGGTGACGCTTTCGGAGGAGGAGCCTTTCGAGGAGAAAATCATTATCGACCACAGTTCTTCGGAAATCAGCACCCGGGACTGTGGCATCTTATTGAAAGCGGTGGCGGATGAGCTGCAGGACGAGACCTATCAGTTTTATGTGGGAACCAGCTACCGTCATTGCCTGATCTGGAATCATGGGAAAGTACTGGAGCTGACACAGCCCCATGACGTGCTGGGACAGACGATCGGACAGTATCTTCCCCGGGACGAAAAGCTGCGGGCCATGATGAAGCGCAGCTACGAGATTCTGGTCAATCATCCCATTAATATAGAAAGAAAAAAGCAAGGCTTGAATCCCGCCAATTGCTGTTGGTTCTGGGGAGCCGGCACCAGGCCTAAGCTTTCTTCCTTTAAGGAAAAGACAGGAAAGAGGGGCATGATGGTTTCCGCGGTGGATCTGTTGAAAGGAATCGCCGTGGGCGCGGGCATGGGAGTCGCCCTGGTGGAGGGCGCTACCGGAGGTCTGCATACCAATTACGAGGGAAAGGCCATGGCCGCGGTAAAGGCTGTGACGGAGCAGGGTTATGATTTTGCCTACATCCATGTGGAGGCCCCGGACGAAATGGGCCATCAGGGCAGTGTGGAGCGCAAGGTTCAGGCCATTGAATCTTTGGACGGCAAGGTGATCGGAACCGTGGTGGAGCAGATGCGGAAACGGGGAGAGGATTTCCGGCTTCTGGTGCTTCCGGATCATCCCACGCCAATCCGTGTCAGGACCCATACCTCGGACAGCGTGCCTTATCTTTTGTATGACAGTACCTGTCCCCAGAAGCGTGACTGGTACTATAACGAGGCACAGGGCCGTGCCAGCGGCAATGTGGTGCCCGTAGGCTATACCTTGATCGATCATTTCCTACAATTATCTTAGAGAGCAATGGTGTGAAAATAAGCCCGATGGCTTGTTTTCGCGTAAACGCTCCGGAATGGAGATTACAATGTCAAAAGTGGTTAAATTTGGCGGCAGTTCTCTGGCCGATGCCGAGCAGTTTCAAAAGGTGGCGAAAATCATCCATGAGGATGAGGAGAGGAGATATGTAGTACCTTCTGCGCCGGGCAAGCGCTACCCTAAGGACGAAAAAGTGACGGATATGCTCTATGCCTGCTATGCGGAGGCGGAGGCCGGAGAGGATTTCCTGCCTCTCTTGAAGAGGATTCGCGGCAGATATGAGGAAATCATCGAGGGTCTGCGGTTGGATCTGTCCCTGGAAGAGGAATTCCGGGAGATCGAGAAGTGCTTCTGTGAGAAAGTCGGCAAGGAATATGCGGCTTCCAGAGGCGAATATCTGAACGGACTTGTGATGGCAAATTTCCTGGGCTATGAATTCGTGGATGCCGCGGAGGTGATCTTTTTCCGGGAGAACGGTGAATTTGACGCGGCCTATACGGACGAGGTGCTTTCCGCCCGTCTGAAGAATTGTGAGCGGGCCGTGATTCCCGGTTTCTATGGCGCTACCCGGGACGGCAGGGTGAAGACCTTTTCCCGCGGCGGTTCCGATATTACGGGCTCCATCGTGGCAAAGGCGGTGCGTGCGGATGTTTATGAAAACTGGAAAGACGTGTCGGGCTTCCTGATCGCCGATCCCCGGATCATCAAGAATCCTAAGGGGATCGAGACGATCACTTACCGGGAGCTGAGAGAGCTTTCCTACATGGGGGCCTCGGTCTTCCATGAGGACGCGATTTTCCCTGTCCGTCAGGAGGGGATTCCCATCAACATCCGCAACACCAATATTCCTGAGGATAACGGTACCTGGATTGTGGGAAGCACCTGCCAGAAGTCCAAATACGTCATCACGGGCATTGCCGGCAAAAAGGGCTTCTGCGCCGTCAATATAGAAAAAGACATGATGAATTCCGAGATCGGTTTTGGCCGGAAAGTGCTGCAGGCTTTTGAGGAAAACGGGATTTCCTTTGAGCACGTTCCCTCCGGAATCGATACCATGACCGTCTTTGTCCATCAGGACGAATTCATGCACAAGGAGCAGAAGGTTGTGGCCGGGATACATAGACTGGCCAATCCGGATTCCATTGACATAGAGTCCGATCTGGCGCTGATCGCCGTAGTGGGACGGGGCATGAAGTCCACCAGAGGAACTGCGGGCCGTATCTTCTCCGCCCTGGCCCACAGCAACGTCAACGTCCGCATGATCGACCAGGGCTCGTCCGAGCTGAATATCATCATCGGCGTGGCGGACGAGGACTTCGAGACGGCCATCCGGGCGATTTATGATATTTTTGTGATTACCAGACTGTAGGGCGGAAATGACAATGGCGCAGGGTTTATAGAAACTGCCTGGCCCAAACCAGATGAAGACCACCGGCCGAGCCGGTGGTCTTCCTGACGTAAGCAGCTCAGTTTTTCTGCCAATGCTTCTCCATGTAGGCCAGCGCTTCCTCCCGATTCAGGGAGTACATCTCGATAATCTGGCGCAGGGTCTCTTCGTAGCTTAGTCCTGCTTGCTGGTAACTAACGATCAAAATCCGTATTCCTTCCTTGCGTCCATATTCCAGCCCCTCTTCGCGTCCCTCGCTTCTGATATACTTCCAGTATTTTTTCTCATCGAATTCGCTCAGCAGCATACCGATTACCTCCATGCGGCTTCTGGTCAATATCTCAGTCAGTACGTCCCTTTTCAAACTTTTTTCAATGGCCTGCTCTGCCGATGCCTTTACGCCCAGGCCGTTTTTGATTCCGTCATTGAACAGATTCACAAAAAATGAGTATTCCCATAATTTGTGGCACTTTTTCATGAGGTCTTCATTGCAGCCGTAATTGATGTTCAATACCCATACTCTTAGCTCCACGCTGGGGTTTCGGTCCGGCTGTTCGTAGGCCTCCGACAGCAATAATTCCCTTTCCTCCGGCTCATCTCGTGTCCCGTTATAAAAAACCGCGCATTTCGGCGTGGGGAGCTTTATCAGCTTCGATCCATAGAGCTTTTCCAGCCCGCTGCTTTCTATTATGCGCTGGTACTCTTCGGCGAGGTAGATCAGGAACCGTACCGGCATATTCGGATTGAAGCTGCTTTGCTGCTCATAAAGGTTTAGGCATCCCGCGACAGTGAACGCCAGATCGTTCTTCATGGAAAGGTAGATCACACTTTCCACCGTCATGATCGTCAATTCTCCGGGGTCCCGGTAATCCGTATGGTTCAGGGCGTTGTAGAGCTGCAGAAGCGCCTTCCTGTCATTTTCAAAAATATACCGAAACAGCCGGTCCCTTACATTGCGCCTTGGCGCAGACTTTCTTTTGCGTCTCTTACGGTTTTTTCTTTGGTTTGCGTGATTCGTGTACTCGTCATTTTTGTTCATACGATCCTCCCTCTTAAGACGAGGGAATCCGGGGCCGTAAACGCGGGGATGCAGGAAAAGAGGCAAGCTTTGCGGCAGGGCAGGGATTTCCGCCAAGCAGACAAATCCGCTTCTTCCTTTCCGGCTGCCGTGCGGCTTTCGACGATTCAAGCCTCGGACCGTTCCAACCCGGCCACAGATACCACGCTGTTTTATTGTCATCTCCTGAGTATCTGTGGCAGATTGTGCCGGAAAGTGCATAGGCCGCACTTGTAGACTCCCAGAAAATAGAATTTAATCAAATCATTTCATCTTTGGTATCACGCATATCGCATCTTTTCCTATGCGAACCGTACTTATAGAGTATCATATACGATATCTGATGTCAATCCTAAAGCGACAAAAAATCGTAGCAATTCCCTGACAATTATTCTGTCATTCTTTCTATGACAGATTCTTTTCCGGGGAAAAAATGTCCGGCATTTTAGTATAAGGAAATTCCCTCAAAAAAATCGGCCACCGTTACATGGAAGATTTCTGCCAGGGCCAATAATTCCTCTACCTTGATGTTGTCAATGCCGCATTCGATGTGGGAATAGGTGCCTCTGGACATATCGATACCCATCACCTGCAGTTTCGCAACTGTCTGTTCCTGAGTAAGGCGGTTTTTCATACGATATTTACGGATATTGCGTCCAATATTAAATTTCCCGGTGTCTTGTCTGATTTTCATAAGGATTCTCCTAAAAGATATTATTGACAGATATATTTGAAAAAATTGTATGTTATTATTGATTTTTACAGAAAAAACCTATATAATTGCTAGGAATGACTAGCAATTATATGTTGATATATTGATTTGGAAATATGTGTGGCCAGCTATTGGAGAAAACAAAAGAGAAAAGTGATATGGGAAATTAGGAACAAAGGAAAAAGTGGAAATTATCTTCAAAGAAGCGTTCTTGATGAGCAAAAGAGTGGGCGCATCCCTAACCAGAGCCGGATGGAATACAAAGTAGGGATGGTTTCGTTGGAAATTAAAAATCTTCAGGTAAAGTATACCATTCCTCTGGTATATGCAACAAACGGTTTAATTGTCTATATTTTGGCAAACTTATAATTAATTGTTGATTTTTTGAAAGAATACTTATATAATTGCTAGTGATAGCTAGCGGACAGCGTATTAAAATATAGATTTGGAGATGTATGCAGCAAAAAATCGGCTATGGCAGAAGAAGGATTATTACAATGGCCATTATAACGCGCAGGAAAAGGCATTGGTAAGGGGCAGATAAGACAAAGCGGCAGCTATTATAAGCAATGTCGAATGCGATCTATAAGAAATAGAATGGTAAAAGGAGAGAAAAGAATGAAAAGTCTAAAGATGAAGAACCTGAACAAAAAGCAAAAGATTATGGCCGGCGTCATTGTGGGAGTCGTCCTGGCGGCGGTGCTGGTTTTCCTCCTGATCGGTTTCGGCCCAGGAGCGAGGGAACGGCGTCTGGACCGCCAGCTGGAACAGGCTTATAAGTATATGGAGGAGATGGACTATCAAAGCGCCATTGCCGCGTTTCAGGAGGTGTTAAAAATAGATCCAAAGAACGCGGAGGCTTATCTGGGATTGGCGGATGCCTACATAGCGATGGGAGACTATGAGAGCGCTATGGCGATTCTGGAAACGGGTTTTGCGGAAACGAACTCGGAGCTTTTGAATGCCAGACTGGATGAGGTCAAAGCGGGCTATTTGCAGTTGTCCCAGAACGAGGGGAATTCTTCCGATGGAGGGAATTCTCGGGACGATGGGGCGCAGGACCAGTCGGGGCAGGGAAATAATGGAAACAGCTCAGGCGGAGAGGAAGAAAGGACTCCCGGTTCGGAAGAGGCGTCTGGGGAGGATGAAACGGATGCGGATGACGAGGATGGAATGGATGACGAAGAGTCTGTAGAACCGTCCCGGTCTTCCACTGTGCCTGGGGAGCAGGAGCGGTCGAACGGACAGGAGAATTCTGAGGAGACGCTGCCCTCCGCAGTGCCGGAAATGCCTGTGGTATCGGAATCCATCGTGACATCGGATGTAACGCCGGCATTAGATCCGTCTGCGGCGCCGGAGGTGCCTGGGACACCGGAAAGTGGGGATCGTCCGTCTGGGGAGCCGGGTGGAAGCCAGGATGAGACACAGAGTCAGCCGGGGGAGAGCCGGCCTGAGGAGAGCCGGCCTGAGGAGGATGAGCCTGCGGAGAGTCGGCCGGAGGAGGATGAGCCGGAACAGAGTGAACCTGAAAATCCTGTTAATCCGCCTGTGACGAATCCCGGCTTTATCAGCTGGGAAGATGCCGGACTGGAAGATCATGTGATGGATTGGCAGGATGAACGCTTGGAACGGGCAATGAGAGTCCAAACAGGAATCCAGGACAGGCCGATTATGCTGAGTGATGTATGGGAAATTCAGAGTTTGAATGGTTTCAGTTTATATCGTGTTAGGAATATTAATGCTTTGGGTGAGTTGAGGAATTTGGTTTCCCTAGATTTGTATTTTAACGATATCAGCGATATCAGCGCGTTGGGGAACCTGACCTCCTTGACCTACTTGGGTTTGGCAGAAAACCAGATCAGCGATATCAGTGCGCTAGAAAATCTGACTTCTCTGACCAGATTGAATTTGTCCCGTAACCAGATTAGCGATATCAACGCGTTGGAGAACCTGACCTCCCTGGACTTTTTGGTGTTGGACCAGAATCAGATCAGTGATATCAACGCGTTGGGGAACCTGACCTCCCTGACAGACTTGGATTTGTCCTATAACCAGATCGATGATATCAGTGCGTTGGGGAACCTGACCTCCCTGACAGACTTGGATTTGGAGTCTAACCAGATCAGCGACATCAGCGCGTTGGGGAACCTGACCTCC
>CANQNT010000041.1 GCA_947625255.1 uncultured Acetatifactor sp.
CAGAAGCACCGCATTCAATACACGGTGCTAATGTTTTTGATTTTTTGAGACATTTTCAAAAATGCTTGACAGTGGAAGAAATTTCTTATTCGGCGTTTATCCGGGAAGAGCGGCTTCCAGACACAGCGCGCCGAAGCCCACTCTGTCGTTGGGGTAGTCTCTTTCGCCGCGGATGGGCCGCGCTCCTTTCCTTAAGTATGCTTTGACTTTTTCCCCATAGAGGAATGGATCGTTTCCCTGGACGATACCCCATTCCATCAGGAGGGCGGCGCTGCCGCTGACGATGGGATTGGCGAAGGAGGTGCCGGTGACCGGCTGGTAGCCGCCATAAAGGTCAGGAGCCAGGATATTGACACCGGGGGCAGCCAGATCTGGCTTGGTCAGGCCTGCCGTAACCACGCCGATGGTGCGCCCGGAACTTGAGTAGCCTCTGCCGGAAAAATCCGCGTAAGCGTCCAGATTGCTGTCATAAGCCCCTACGGTGATCACTTTTGCGGCAGTGGACGGGATGGTCAGCGTGACCTGAGGAGTAGGGGTGTAAAATCCGGTGCCGACGCTTCGGGCCGCGCTGCTGGGAAGATAGAGGTAGTATTGTCCCGTCGTTACGCTCAGGGGTTCTATCTGAATTTGCCATACGCCGCTGTTGATGTAGGGACCTGTCGCCGGAATCAGTTCCAGGTAAATTTCCTGGTCCACGGAATAAGGGGTGGGTTCCCCCAGATAGATCAGCAGGTCGGTCTGTTCCATACGCAGGGTGAGCTTTTCGGGAGACAACGTATCCGGCAATACGCGTAACGTGCCGCCCGGGGAACGCAGGCTGATGCGATATTGATCGCTGTAGTGTTTCCAAAGCTGGATGCTCAGGTTCCTTTCGTAATTGGCCACTGCCAGCTCCACGACACGGTTTTCCGCCGTATTGCCCGCAGTGTGGCCGGAGGAGCTTCCTTCATTTCCACTGCCCACACAGATGACCGTCCGTCCGATTTCCGCCGCGTTGTCCAGGAAACGCTCCAAAAGAGAACTGCCGTCATGGGAGCCGTAGCTGTTTCCGAAGCTTAAATTGATCACCAGGGGCATGCCCAGGGAAAGGGCCTTTCGTACCGCGTAGGTCACGCCCCGCATGATTTCCGTGGTTCTGGGAAAGCCGTCGGTATCGGGCAGGCCCAGCTTGACGATCAGAAGACTGCTGCGCGGCGCGACTCCCTCGTAGCCTCCCGAGAATGCGCTTTGTCTGTAGCTGCCGCGGTCTGTTCCCGGGCTTCCTGTAAAGCCTCCGCCCGTCTGCTGTGTCTCGTCATAGACATTGCTTGCCGCCGCGATACCCGCTACGGCCGTCCCGTGGCCGCTGGTATCCACGCTGGGGACCAGCGCGAAGGCCTCCATGCGGCTTCCGGCCGCCAGGGCGGCATTGATCTGGGCGTTGTTGAATTCCACTCCCAGCAAGAAGCCTTCCGGGGGGCGTCTGTCGTCTGTCCCTGCCGTCTGGCTCTGCAGGGTCTGATCCCACAGATAAAGAATCCGGCTGGTGCCGTCCGCGTTTCGGAATTCCTTTCTTCTGTATTCAATCCCGGAGTCCAGAACCGCGACCAGGACTCCCTGGCCAGACAAGTAGGGATCCCGCAAGGTTACCGGGGAAATGCAGGCCGTCGTTCCTATTTCCGGATTTACGCAGGCCTGTAGCTCGCTATAGTAAAACCGCTTCGGTTTTTCCACATATTCGATTTCCTCCAAATCTGCGATTTGTTCTACCAATCCCTCCGGCACCCTTAAGATGGCGTAACCGGCGATCAATTCTTCCACCGTCACGCCCAGGGCCGTCAGGCCGCCGATTTCCCCATGATACTTTACAATTACCTCCCAGCTGCGCCCGGCAGCGTCATATCCCACATTCAAGGTGTCCGTCTGTTCTCTGATCCCCTCCGGTGTTTCCAGGGCCAGATTCAACAAATTTTCCAGCTTCTGACTCATTTTGTCGTCCTGCATTGCTTTATTATCAATATATCTCATAGCCTTTCAGGATATGACTAATGACCATAATATAAGCACCGTCTCTTGTTTTTTCCAAAGAAAGTATTGTGGGAAAAGGGAGAAAATGGTATACTATGGGACATAATAAAAGGGATGGCTCAATTTGCGACAGAATGGAGATCGATTCATGAGATTAGGAAAGCTAAAGCAATATGAGCAGCAGGGCAGAAGTCTTCTGCTGCAATTTGAGAAGGGGCATGCCGTGCTGACGGCCATTACCCCTCACATCATCAATGTATTTTGCCCTCTGGAGACTCCGGATCATCGTTCCAAGGCTATTGAGGGGGATAAATCGCTTCCCGTAAGCCTGTCGGTGGAACGGACGTTGGATGCCCTATGGTTTCGTACCGGCGCGGTTTCCGTCCGGATCAGTGATGATTTCTATGTGGATTTTTTTGATCAGGATGGGAAAGAGGTCTGTGCTGATTACCGTGGAAACCGCAAGCCCCTGCAGCGTGTCAGCAGGGAGGCGCAGCGCCTGTTGGAGAGCGAGGGCCATACCGCCCGCGGCGAGCGGAAGTCCCTGGTAGAGGTGGTCAAGAAGCTTCAGGGAAACGAGCATTTTTACGGCCTGGGGGACAAAACCGGTTTTTTGGATAAGCGCCACTACGATTATGAGATGTGGAATACGGACAATCCGGATCCCCATGTGGATACGTTCAAGGCTTTGTACAAGTCCATCCCCTTTTTCATTGCGCTGACGGATGAGCACGTGTACGGGATTTTTGCGGACAATACCTATAAGAGCTTCTTCAACATGGGCCAGGAGTCCGAGGAGTATTATTATTTTGGCTCTGTGAAGGGGAACCTGGACTATTACTATATCGCAGGGGATTCTATTCCGGAGGTACTGACTCGGTATATGAATCTGACTGGCACTTATCCGCTGCCCCAGCGCTGGACGCTGGGCTATCAACAGTCCAGATGGGGCTATCTGACCCAGGAGGATATGGAAGAGGTGGCCAATGGCTTTCGGCAGAACGATATTCCTTGTGACGTGATTCATTTTGATATCGATTATATGGACAATTACAAGGTCTTTACCTGGAATGAGGGACGTTATCACGGAGATCCCAAGGGGTTTCTGCGCAGTCTGGCGGACCGGGGATTTAAGGTGGTCGCCATCATTGATCCCGGCGTGAAAAAGGAAGCGGGCTATCGGGTGTATGACCAGGGAATTGCCGAGGGATATTTTGCAAAGAATCCGGAAGGCAAGGCCTATGAGAACGTGGTTTGGCCGGGGGACGCGGTATATCCTGACTTCGGTGATCCCAAGGTGCGCAAATGGTGGGCTTCCAACCAGCGGTTCCTGATAGACATGGGGGTACGCGGTGTCTGGAACGATATGAACGAGCCTGCCAGCTTTCGAGGGCCCTTGCCGGACGACGTGGTTTTTACGGATGAGGATCAGCCGGCGGATCATGCCAAAATGCACAATGTGTACGGACATTTGATGGCTAAGGCCACCTATGAGGGCTGGAAAGAGCATGATGGCAGGAGGCCATTCGTGATCACGCGGGCTTGTTATGCAGGCACCCAGAAATATTCCACGGCCTGGACCGGAGATAACACCAGCATCTGGGCCCATCTGCAGATGGCGATTCCCCAGCTTTGCAACCTGGGGCTTTCGGGAATGCCCTTTGTGGGGACGGATATCGGCGGCTTTGGCGCGGATACCACGCCGGAACTGATGGCAAGGTGGATTCAGATGGCTTGTTTTTCCCCTTTGTTCCGCAATCACACAGCCCTTGGCACCAGGCGGCAGGAGCCCTGGATGCTGGGGGAAGAGGTGTTGGGGATTTACCGGAAGTATGTGAAGCTGAGATATGAGCTGCTGCCTTATTTTTATGATCTGTTTTATGAGGAAGAACAGACGGGCGCGCCCATTATGCGTCCCCTGGTGTATCATTATGAAAAAGATGGGACGGCGCAAAGCTGCAATGATGAATTTCTGGTGGGCAGCCGTCTGTTGGCAGCGCCCGTGGTGCAGCAGGGGATGGAGAAACGCATGGTCTACCTGCCGGAGGGAACCTGGTACGACTACTGGACGCTGGAGCGCCATGTGGGACCAAAGTGGTTTATTAAGGATGCGCCGCTGGATACCTGTCCGATCTTTGTCAAGGCGGGGACAACGCTTCCAACCATGGAACCCATGTCCTATGTGGGGGAAAAGCCGCTGGATCAGCTGATTCTCAAGGTTTATCCCGGCAAGGGGAGCTACGATCATTATCTGGATAATGGAGAGGATTTCGCCTATCGGGAGGGCCATTACCATCACTATCGCTTTACGGTGGAGGAGGATGGAAGCGTGCAGAGCGAAATTCTTCACGGGGGCTATGAGAAGCCATATCAAAAGATTATTTTGAGAACGCTTGTGTAATTCCGGCATATTGCCGGAAAGGAAAGAGGCAGTTGGGCAATGGCAAAGAAAAATGACAATGCGGGAACCATGGATTTGTTTGAATATATGCGCGAGGCCAACATGGAGAAAGAAGCGCCCCTGGCCGCGAGAATGCGGCCCAGGACACTGGACGAGGTGGTGGGACAGGAGCATATCATCGGCAAGGATAAGCTGCTGTATCGTGCCATTCAGGCGGACAAGCTCAGCTCCTTGATTTTTTATGGACCGCCCGGAACGGGCAAAACGACCCTGGCCAAGGTGATCGCCAACACCACCAGCGCCCATTTTACCCAGATCAACGCCACGGTGGCGGGAAAAAAGGACATGGAAGATGTGGTGGCCCAGGCGAAAGAGCTGCAGGGGATGTATGGGAAACGCACGATTTTGTTTATTGACGAGATTCACCGCTTCAATAAAGGGCAGCAGGATTATCTGCTTCCTTTCGTGGAGGACGGGACCCTGATCTTGATCGGGGCCACCACGGAAAATCCTTATTTCGAGGTAAATGGGGCTTTGCTTTCCCGCTCCATTATTTTTGAATTGAAGCCTCTTCCCATGGAGGGGATCCGGGAACTGATCAAGAAAGCCGTCTACGACATGGACCGGGGGATGGGCGCTTATGGCGCCGTGATCGATGAGGACGCGGTGGATTTTTTGGCGGATATTTCCGGCGGGGATGCCAGGCAGGCGTTGAACGCCGTTGAGCTTGGCGTCATGACTACCCAGAGAGGGTCGGATGGAAGGATTCACGTTACCTTGGACGTGGCCCAGGAATGTATCCAGAAGCGTGCCGCGCGGTACGACAAGGGCGGTGACAACCATTATGACACCATTTCCGCTTTTATCAAAAGTATGCGCGGCTCCGATCCGGACGCGGCGGTTTATTACCTGGCGCGGATGCTGTACGCGGGAGAGAGCGTCACTTTTATCGCGAGACGGATTATGATCTGTGCTTCCGAGGATGTGGGAAACGCGGATCCCAATGCCCTGGTGGTGGCGGTCAATGCATCCCTGGCGGCGGAACGGGTGGGAATGCCGGAGGCCCAGCTTATTCTTTCCCAGGCTGCGTCCTATGTTGCCTGCGCGCCCAAAAGCAACGCGGCCTGCAACGCCATTTCAGAGGCGATGCAGGAGGTGGAGCGGACGGGGAATCTGCCGATTCCGCCCCATCTGCAGGACTCCCATTACAAGGGTGCGGCAAAGCTGGGGCGTGGAATCGGTTACAAGTACGCCCATGATTTTCCCAATCATTATGTGGAGCAGCAGTATCTGCCCTATGAGTTAAGCGGCCGGGAATTCTATCGCCCTTCGGGGAACGGATATGAAGTGAAGATCAGAGAACATATGAAGCGTTTAAAGGAAGAGGCAAAAAAGGAGCGGTGAAGCTAAAAGAGCAATTTCACCAACGCTTGATAGACCTCCTGATTGCACATTTGCCAGTTGTCACAGATGGAGGCGGCCATTTCCTCCGTGGGCACGGACAAAGTAATGTCCACCAGATTGATGCCCCTTTCCTTGGCCACCAGGCGGGCTTCGTACTCGCCGGTAGTGGATTTATAGTAATCACCCTGAACGGAAACCTCGTTTCGCAGGGTGATTTCGTTTTCTTTTAAAAAATGAATGACATCGTTTTTAATGGCATCCGTGATCCGATTTTCAAAGTAATGCAGGGTCTGTTCCCCCTCCGGCGTAATGGTCAGATGGGTCCTGTTGCCGATGCTGTGGGAAGTGATCATTTCCGCCTCTTTCAGGTCACTGATGCCCTGCTGCAGAGTCAGAAACGTGGTGTAGTCTTTATCCAGGATAAAATCGCTGATCTGGGCCACGGTCAGGGGAAAAGAGGCCCGGTTCAGCATATAGAGGATTATCAGTTTGTATAAAGTCAATGGATTGTCAAACATGGTTGTCATCCTCCTAGTTAACATTATAATATGGAAAGCTTGTTCCCTTGTCCGGCTCCCCGTTCCCGCATCAGGCGATGGAGAGAATTCAGCACATCTCGTTTATTCAGGCTCCAGAGCGGAGCGATGGTGAGCCCCTTTGGGGCCGTCGCCCGTGACACGTTGTACTACGATGGCAGGATCTAAGCGCTCCAGGCAGTTGATCAATAGCTCCCGACAGGCGTCTTTCATCAGGGTTTGGAATGCCCCCGCCTCACACTGTGCCGCCAGGTCCGTGCCCGCAGAACATGGAGCAGCTTCAGCTAGCGGATAGCGTTGCTTTAAGCGTCAGAGAAGCAGTAAAACTTTTTTTGGCAGACAGTTCGGTCTGGTGGCAATGGAGATGCCGCAGATATCGGGGCAGTCCAGAGCCTGCGTGTAAATCCTTTCCAAATAGTCCGTAGACGCGTAGGTGTTGGTATAGGCCTGAAAATAGGCAATATAATGCGTGCCCGTCTTTTTCCCGCCTAAGAGGGCAAGCCCGAGAGCTGTTCCCCAATGGATTTGCCCTCCGTGGATACGGCGAACTCCCCGCTGCCGCCGCTGCAGAAGAGACAGCCCCGGGTACCCAGCGTGCCGTCCCGGTTGGGACAAGTCATGTGGGCATCCAGGGAAGAGTAGGGCTTACCCTGCCAGCCGTATTCGGTCCTATCCATTATCTTACGATGTGAGACTTCACGGCCTCTGCCACCAGTTCCGCCACCTTGGGATTAAAGGCCTCGGGCATGATGTTTTCCTCATTTAACTCGTTGTCGGGAACCAAGCTGGCGATGGCCAATGCGGCGGCCAGCTTCATTTCCTCCGTAATCTGGGAAGCGCGGCCCTCCAGGGCCCCCTTGAAGATGCCGGGGAAGGCGACCACGTTGTTGACCTGGTTCGGGAAATCGCTGCGGCCCGTTCCAACGATGCGCGCGCCTGCCGCTTTAGCCACGTCCGGCATGATCTCAGGCACGGGATTGGAGAGAGCGAAGAGGATGGAGTCCTTGTTCATGGATGCCACCATCTCGGCGGTCACCACGTTGGGGGCGGATACGCCGATGAAAATGTCGGAGCCTTTCATGGCATCGGCAAGCTTGCCCTGGATGTTTTCCAGATTGGTCACTTCCGCCATCTTCTGCTGCATCCAGTTGAGTCCTTCCTTGCCTTTGGAAATGATGCCTTTGCTGTTGCACATGATAATGTGTTGGAAACCGTAGCGCAGAAGCAGCTTCGCGATGGCCACGCCGGCACTGCCCGCGCCATTGATCACGATGCGGCACGTTTCCTTCTTCTTGCCGGTGATCTTAAGGGCGTTGATAATGCCCGCCAATACCACGATGGCGGTTCCGTGCTGATCGTCATGGAAAACGGGAATGTCCAGAGTGGCTTTCAGGCGTTCTTCGATTTCAAAGCATCTGGGCGCGCTGATGTCCTCCAGGTTGATGCCTCCGAAGCTGGGGGCCAGATAAGTCACAGCCTTGATGATTTCTTCCGTATCCTGGGTATCCAGACAAATGGGAACGGCGTTGACGCCTCCGAATTCCTTGAAGAGCACGGCTTTTCCCTCCATAACCGGCATGGCGGCGTAGGGCCCGATGTTTCCCAGACCCAACACGGCGCTGCCGTCAGAAACCACGGCGATGGTGTTGGATTTCATTGTGTAACGATAAACGGCTTCGCGGTCCCTGGCAATTACCTTGCAGGGCTCCGCCACGCCGGGCGTGTAAGCCAGCGCCAGATCCTCCCTGGTCTTTACCCGGGACTTGGAGACGGTCTCCAGCTTTCCATGCCATTGCTCGTGGAGATATAGTGCTTTTTCATTTGTGGTCATAAAATAATCCTCTTTCTTATAATAGTATGGTTCAATGGGCGGCGTACTTGCGTTTGGCAGCCTGGCCTCCCTTTCTAACGACGTCTCGACACCAATCATATAATAAAAATGCCCTGGCCGCAAGTCCTAATTAAAAAAATGTTACGGTTTACTCGTCCGCCAATCAAGGTATGGCGTATCATGGCAAGAATTGAGAAATCATAAAAATGGGACTTCCTTTTTTCGAGGAATTGTATTATAATAAAAAAAGAGGTAGATGTATCAAATCTTGAATTCATGGTCTCACGTCCAAGACATATCTGGATTGAAAAACCCCTTGTGTCAAGATGAATAGCGTAGAAAAATCGGGGAGGAACCCGAGCAAATTTATTTAGGAGGATTTTATGAAAGAAAAATATGAGTCATTGCCGCTTGTGCAGTTGCGGGAGATTGCCAGGGCGCGGGGACTGAAAGGGGTTTCCGGCCTGAAAAAAGCGGACTTGATCGAGTTGATGCTGGCTGAGGACGAAAAGGATAAGGCCAGGGAGGAAACGGCTGCGAAAGAGAAAAACGTCGGAAAAGAGACAGCTAAGGCCGCGGCTTCTATGGCGGAGGCAATGAAGACAGGAGAGAAAGAGACCGTTAAGCCGGAAATCCCGCAGACTGGGGCCGTTAAGCCGGAAATATCCGGACCGGAAGCTTCTCGGACTGGGACCGGCAGGCCGGAAGCGTCCCGAACCGAATCGGCCCGGCCGGATTCCCCGGCAAGGGACAAGGCGGCAAGGACGATTATCGTAAAGTCCAACGGCTCCAGAGGGGACGCGTCCAGACAGAGGGTTCAAAGACCGGAGGGCGCTCAGAATCCCAGATCCGCTTCCCGTACTGTCGGCAGGGGGAACAAGGAGGAATCCAGAGATTCCCAAGTCAGCTATGTGCGGAATGAGAGTCAGTCTCCATCCCGTGTGGAGAGTGGAAACCGCTATGAAGCGTCCAGAAGCGACAATGGGAGCCGCGGCGAGAATTATCGCGGAGGCGGCGCGAATCGCGGGGGAAACGGCGGTAACGGAAATAACGGCAATAATGGGGGCAATGCCGCCATGACGACAGGTTCTTCCGGCAGTTCGGATATGCGCAGTATCGAAGCGGTGCGCAGTGAGGCCCAGCAGGAGGCGGCGCAGCGTACGGCGTATCGTCCCCAGGAGGCTTATGACGAGAATCAGTATCCTAAGGAGTTGGACAGTGGCTTAGAAGCCAGTGGAATTCTGGAGGTTATGCCGGATGGCTATGGATTTATTCGTTGTGAGAATTATCTGCCCGGAGAGAACGATGTTTACGTGGCGCCCAGCCAGATCCGCAGATTCGGACTGAAAACCGGTGATATTTTAAAGGGGAACAAGAGAATCAAGACCCAGCAGGAGAAGTTCAGCGCTTTGTTGTTTGTCCGTTCCATTAACGGTTATACGACGGAGGAAGCTTCCCGGCGCATGAATTTCGAGGATATGACGCCGATTTTTCCGAATGACAGGATTCGTTTGGAAACCCCTGGCTGCAGTGTGGCCATGCGTGTCATGGATCTGGTCAGTCCCGTGGGAAAGGGACAGCGCGGTATGATCGTGTCTCCTCCCAAGGCCGGTAAGACGACCCTGTTAAAAGAAGTGGCCAAGTCTATTTTGCGCACGGATCCCCATATGCATATGCTGATTCTTTTGATCGATGAGCGTCCCGAAGAAGTTACCGATATTAAGGAGGCGATTATCGGGGATCATGTGGAAGTGATTTATTCCACCTTTGACGAGCTGCCTGAGCATCATAAGAGAGTGTCCGAAATGGTGATCGAGCGTGCCAAGCGTCTTGTAGAACATAAGAAAGACGTGGTCATCCTCTTGGACAGCATTACCAGACTGACCCGTGCTTATAATCAGGTCGTGCCGCCCAGCGGGCGGACTCTTTCCGGCGGTTTGGATCCGTCCGCCCTGCATATGCCCAAGCGTTTTTTTGGTGCCGCCCGCAATATGCGTGAGGGTGGAAGCCTTACCATCCTGGCTACGGCCCTTGTGGACACCGGAAGCAAGATGGACGATGTGGTTTATGAGGAATTCAAGGGTACCGGCAACATGGAAATGGTGCTGGACCGCAAGCTTTCTGAAAAACGTATTTTCCCTGCCATTGACCTGCAGAAATCCGGCACCAGAAGAGAGGATTTGCTGTTAAGCACGGAGGAGCTGGAAGCCATCAACATCATGCGCCGCGCTCTCAACGGATTGAAGCCTGACGAGGCCACCGACCGCATTTTGGACATGTTCTCACGTACCCGCAATAACCGGGAGTTCGTTTCTCTTGTGAAGAAGAATCGCTTTTTATAGAGCTTTTGAGGCAGATATTTTTTATAAATCTGAAAAAAGTTATTGCAGTTTTAGACGAGTTATGTTACAATAATTCCGCTGTTTGTGGTTCCATAAGCAGTGAGGATGAGAACAACGGACAAAAAAGGACGTTAATTCATTATAGAGAGGTGAGAACAATGAAAGAAGGTATCCATCCCGCTTATTATCAGGCAGTAGTGACCTGCAACTGTGGCAACACATTTGTTACCGGATCTACCAAAAAGGAGATTCACGTGGAAGTTTGTTCCAAATGCCATTCGTTCTATACCGGTCAGGTGAAGAGCGCCAGAACCGATGGACGTATTGATAAGTTCAACAGGAAATACGGCATAGTAAACAAATAAGATGTCAAGAGGGTTGAGGTAGTGATATCTCAACCCTTTCTTGTCTGGTGACGGTCATGCGGCCGAGGCCATGACCGGGTGAGCATCCGGCCGTGAACACGGGCCGACAGGCGATGGGAACGAGGTAAGAGAAATGGCGAAGAAAAAACGCAGGTGCTATTCCGGCATTGGCGGTCAGGCCGTGCTGGAGGGCATTATGATGAAAAATGGTGAACAATACGCTCTGGCAGTCCGTAAGCCTGACGGAGAGATTGCCGTGGAACTGGAAAATTATCAGGGGGTTCTGCAGGGAAGCAGATTTAAAAACCTTCCTTTTGTCAGGGGCGTTTTTAATTTTGTGGATTCCCTGATCCTGGGGAATAAATGTCTGACCTATTCCGCATCCTTTTATGATGAGGAGAATGCTGAAACGTCAGATCAAAAGAGGAGTGTGGCCAGGGAAAATTCTGAGAAGCTGGTGATGACCTTGGTGACTGTCCTTTCGGTGGTGCTGGCCGTGGGAATTTTCGTGGTGCTTCCTTATTATATTTCTTCGTTGTTCGAGGTGCGCAATCATTCCCTGACGGCGATTATCGAGGGCGTGGTCCGGATTTTGATTTTTCTGCTTTACGTGGGTGCCATTGGTTTGATGAAAGATATTCGAAGGCTTTACCGTTATCATGGAGCAGAGCATAAATGTATCAATTGCATAGAGAGGGGCAGACCTCTGACGGTGCGGAACGTAATGCGCAGTTCCAGACTTCATAAGAGGTGCGGGACCAGCTTTATTTTTTATGTGCTGTTCGTGAGTGTTATTCTATTCTTTTTTATCCGGGTGGAGAATCCGTTCCTGCGTGTGGGGCTTCGGATTTTGCTGATGCCCGTGATAGCCGGAATTTCCTATGAAATCATTCGGCTGGCGGGGCGCAGCGACAATCTGTTGGTGAAGATTCTCTCCGCTCCCGGTATGTTGATTCAGAGGATGACCACCAGGGAGCCGGACGAAAGTATGGTAGAGGTGGCAATCGCCGCCGTGGAAGCGGTGTTTGACTGGAAGACCTATCTGAGGGATCATTTTGGATATGGAGTAAAAAGTGAGGATATCCGGGCATCGGACGTTCCGGAAGAAAACGCGCCGGAAGCAGACGTGCCGGAGGGAGCTGAAGCGGATCTGACGGAAAGTGTCGTGACAAAGGACGGGGATGGCGATGAATCCCTTGATTCGGACGGGCAGGCTTGACGTATGAAATATCGGGAGTGTTATGAAGAAGCGAAACGTATTTTGCGGGAAGCCCATTTGGATGAGGCGGATCTGGACGCGCGGCTTCTGCTGGAGGCCGTCTGTGGAACGAACCGCAATGATTTATTGGTCCACGGCGACCGATTGGTAACCGGGGAGGAATGGGAGCGTGTCAGAGAGCTGCTTGTCTTGCGGGCACGGCACGTGCCCTTGCAGCGGATTCTTGGAAGCCAGAACTTTATGGGGTTGGACTTTGCCGTCGGGGAAGGTGTATTGATTCCCCGGCAGGACACGGAGATTCTGGTGGAGGAGGCTATGCGCAGACTGCATGACGGAATGCGGATTCTGGATCTTTGTACGGGTTCCGGCTGCATTTTGATCAGCCTTTTGCACTATTCCAATGACTGCGGGGGAGTGGGCGCGGATCTTTCGGAGGTGGCCCTGGAGATCGCGAGAAAGAATGCGGAGAGGCTTCTGGAAAAGGGGCGGGATATCACTTTTGTGCAGGGCGATCTGTTTGAAGCCGTGGAAGGGCGTTTTGACTTAATCGTATGCAACCCCCCGTATATTCGTTCCGATGTCATACCGACGCTGATGCCCGAGGTTCGGGACCATGAACCTCTTATGGCGCTGGATGGCGGCGAGGACGGGCTGCGTTTTTATCGGGAAATCGCGGCACGCTGCGGAGCGTTTCTGGAACGGGGCGGCGAGCTGTTTTTTGAAATTGGATGTGATCAGGCGGAAGCGGTTCAGGGGTTATTGGAGAACGCGGGCTTTCGGGAAGTAGAGGTTGTACAGGATTATGCCGGTCTGGACCGGGTGGTGCATGGGACCTATCTGCCTGACCGGACGATCTGACGGATGCGTTGATGTGAGAAGCATTTATGTGTCAGGGCGGCTCCGCGTATGCGCGGGACAGATCGGAACATTTCGTAAGGAATAGAATGGAGGAAAAATGTTTGATAAGCTGGAGGATCTGTTGATCCGTTTTGAAGAGATTATGAGCGAGCTTCACGAGCCTACGGTGACGCAGAATCCGGAGCGCTTCCGGAAACTGATGAAGGAACAGAGTGATCTGACGCCGGTGGTAGAGGCTTATCGGGAATATAAAAAATGTAACCAGGACATCGAGGATTCCCTGGCCATGCTGGATGAGGAATCCGATGAAGAAATGCGGGAGCTGCTGAAAGAGACCTTGAATGAGAGCAGACAGAGGGCCGCGGAATTGGAGGAGCAATTAAGGGTCTTATTGCTGCCAAAGGATCCCAATGACGATAAGAACGTCATTGTGGAAATCCGGGCCGGAGCGGGCGGAGACGAGGCCGCTTTATTTGCGGCGGAAATGTATCGTCTATATGTGCATTATGCGGAAAAGCGGCATTGGCGCGTGGAAACCATGTATGCCGATGAGATCGGGATCGGGGGCATGAAAGAAGTGAACTTCATGATCACGGGAAAGGGCGCATATTCCAGATTAAAATATGAGAGCGGCGTGCATCGCGTGCAGCGGGTGCCGGAAACGGAATCGGGCGGCAGAATCCACACTTCCACGGTCACGGTGGCCGTGATTCCGGAAGTGGACGAGGTGGAGGATATCGTCATTGATGAAAAGGATATCCGGATCGACGTGATGCGGGCTTCCGGAAACGGCGGTCAATGTGTCAATACCACGGACTCGGCGGTGCGTCTGACCCATTATCCTACCGGCATCGTGGTGTACAGCCAGACGGAAAAGTCTCAGCTTCAGAATAAAAACAAGGCTTTTGCCCTGCTTCGTGCCAAGCTTTATGATATTGAGCAGCAGAAAGCCCATGACGCGGAGGCTGAACTTCGTCGCAGTCAGATCGGTACGGGAGACCGTTCGGAGAAAATCCGGACTTATAATTTCCCCCAGGGGCGGGTGACGGATCATCGGATCGGCCTGACCTTGTATAAGCTGGACAAGGTCATGGATGGGGATATTGACGAGATTTTGGATGTCTGCATTGCCGCGGATCAGGCGGCCAAGCTGCTGAAAATGAGCGTTTGAAAGTGAATGGTTGGAATGGAAAGTAAATGACTGAATGAAATGGAGGTTTGTGGTGGATCAGGAGAGGTTGGATAAGGCTCTGAAGCGTGCAAAGGATTATGTGGATGGCCTGACGATTGCGTCCGGGGTAAATGTGCCCCGAGAGGTGGTAGCGGATGAGCATAAATTTTTCACATGGGATAATGAGAAACGGACGCCGTCGGCCAAGCCCTATTTATTTGATTGGAGCTATTATAACGGCGTGGTCATGGAAGGCTTGTTTGATATCTATCAGGCCGACCCTCAGGCGGGTGCGGCCTACTTGGCTTATGTCCGGAAATACATGGACGGTCTGATCGTGACGGATGAGAACGGGCATAAGAAGCTGAGCCGGACTCGGGCCGGTTATGTGGATCATCATGGGGCGGATTGCTATAAGACGGCGGCTTTGCTGATCCGTATGAGCGATGGAAAGGACGCGTATATGGAGGTCGCGTCCCAATTATATCGAGACCTGACGGATGAGTCCCATCTTAATTCCAAGGGAAATGTGGTGCCCCGGGAATTCACGGAGGAGGCCCTGGGCGGTAATTACTGGCATTCCTGGGCCAACGGACGGCCTCCGAAATACAAGGTCTGGTTAGACGGCATTTATATGCTGCAGCCTTTTTTGGCGCGTTATGCGGCGCTTGTGGGTGATCTGGAGCAGCTGGAACGGATTCGGAAGCGCCTGGACTGGGTGGCGGATGTCATGCTGGCGCCGAACGGTATGTATTATCACGCCTGCAACAGCAGAGAGGATGTTTGTCCCTATCACTGGTCCCGTGCCATGGGCTGGTACGGCATGGCCATGGTGGACATCATGGAGGTTTTGCCGGAGGAATACATAGAACGCCGTAAGGAAGCGCTTCGGATTTTCGTGGACGGGATTTTAAAATATCAGGATGAAACCGGGCTCTGGGCAAATCTTGCGGATCAGCCGGTGACCGGCACCAATCGTCTGGAGACCAGCGGCACGGCGATGTTTGTATATACGATTTTGAAAGGTGTCCGTAAGGGCTGGCTGGACGTCTCCTGCCGGGAGGCGGCAGAGAGAGGCTTTTTGGCCATGACCGAAAAGAAGCTGCAGGGCGGGGCCTTGCAGGATATTTATCTGAAAGCCAGCGCCAACAATACCAACAATTACGAAATTCCGGCTTATTATCTGCCGGATGAGGGAAAAGGAAGCGGTCCATTCCTCATGGCTTATTCGGAGATGCTCTACTGAGGACAGGCCGGTACGGCGGGGTCATTTCTTGTTTGCCCGGTTTTTTTGGAGAAAGGAGATGTTTCCTATGCGTAATCGATTGAAGACAATGGCGTTTCTTTTGAGTGCGAATATGGTTGTAGGTCTGACAGCCTGCGCTGACGCTCCGGTAAACACGACTCAGGGGATGCAGGCTATTCAGGCTATGGATTATGGGACGGCGGTTTCCTTTTTTGCCCAGGCTGTAAGCGAAAGTGAGGACTTGCGTCAGGCTTTCCGCGGCATGGGGATTGCTTATATGGGGTTGGCGGATTATGAGCAGGCAACGGCTTGTTTTAAACAGGCGTTGTATCTCAGCGACGGATTAGTGGAATCCATGGATTATGACCTGAATTATTATCTTGCGGTGGCTTACGCCAAAAGCGGTCATATGAGTGAGGCGGAAGAAACTTATAATGCGATTTTGGGTATGAAGTCCGATGAGGTGGAGGCTTATTTCCTGCGGGGGAATGTCCGGATGGGGCTGGGGAAATTTACGGAGGCCCAGGAAGACTTTAATCAAGTGGTTCAGATGGCGCCGCAGGATTATGACAGGCTGATTCAGATATTTCAGGTAATGGATAATTATGGCTACACGGATCAGGGGAAATCCTATCTCCAGGCGGCGCTTGAGCAGGGAAGCAGCAGGATGTCCGCCTTTGACAAGGGCAGGATTTACTATTACCTGGGAGAATACCAGCAGGCTTATACGGCCCTGGAGGAGGCCCGCAAGGGGGGCGGCGCGGAAGCTTATCTGTATCTGGGACGCGCTTATGAAGCCACGGGTGACTATAATTACGCGGCTAACGTGTATAACGCCTATCTGATGCAGGGTACCGGGAACGCCGAGATTTATAACCAGCTGGGGATCTGTGAACTGCAAAAGGGAGAATATCAGAAAGCCTTGGATGCTTTTCAGGCGGGCTTAAAGCTGGAGGATAATGACATCCTGCAGTCCTTGTCTTTTAATGAAATCGTTGCTTATGAGTATTTGGGAGACTTTAAGCGTGCGGCGGTTTTGATGGAGAATTATCTGCAGAATTATCCGGATGACGCCAATGCCCAGAGGGAATACGATTTCCTGCGCACACGCTGAAAATTTTCTGAATTAACAAACCGCTTCCTTTGCGTTGTGAAAGGAAGCGGCTTTGTCGCCATAAGGGATGGAAGACGGCCGGTCCGGTGTCGCGCGTGGCCGGGTTTCACCGCGGAGGTTGTTTCCGTTGTGCCATGAATTCAACGAAATCCCGTACTTCATGCTGCTTCTGGGCTTCCAACATGACGATGGTATTGATAAGGCCGCCCATGTCGCTGCCGTCATTGAATTTCACGTTTAAATTGTCAAGGCTGTGGCGATATTGCGTCCGCTCCAGAAGAAAATCGATGGAAACCTGGAAAAAATCCGCCAACTTACACAAGGTATCCAAATCCGGGGCATGAACGCCGTTTTCATAATTGGAGATTGTGCTGACGGTCACGTTCAGATAACTGGCTAATTCTTTTTGGCCGATGTCCGCATCCCGCCGGAGTGATTTCAGTATTTTTCCAAAACCCATCCCACAACCTCCTTTCTTTTTGGATTTTCATACAGTCCGTGATGATTCTGGAATTATTTCATGAATCATAAAATTTATTGTACATTATTTTATGAAAAATGAAATTGCATTTTAGATATCGAATAATTATACGCTATATTGAATGATAAAATTCAGTATTCGTGAAATTACATACGTTATTCAGATGAATCGCATATTATTTTGCGAAAATGCAATAACAAGTTGACCAACCGCAAATCAGTTGGTATAATATTTCCAGAGTCGAGATGAAGCGTCCCGGCAATTTGGAAAACAGGAGATTTCTCGAGAGATGATCAACAGACTCATTCAAAGAATTCAGCAGACCAACGCTCCCATCGTTGTTGGCCTGGATCCCATGCTTAAGTACATTCCCCAACACATTCAAAAAGCGGCCATGTCCGCCTTTGGCGAAACCCTGGAGGGGGCTGCGGAGGCCATTTGGCAATATAATAAGGGGATTGTGGATGCGATTTGTGATCTGGTTCCGGCAGTGAAGCCACAGATCGCAATGTATGAGCAGTTCGGCGTTCCCGGCCTTGCAGCGTTCCGCAGGACGGTGGAATATTGTAAGTCCAGGGGGCTGATCGTCATCGGTGATGTGAAACGCGGTGACATAGGTTCCACTTCGGAAGCTTACGCGGTAGGCCATCTGGGCAAGGCGGCGGTAGGGAGCAAGGAATACTATGGATTTGACGAGGACTTTGCCACAGTGAACCCTTACTTGGGATCGGATGGGGTCAGGCCATTCCTTAAAGTTTGTAAGGAAGAAAAAAAGGGAATTTTTGTCCTGGTAAAGACTTCGAATCCCAGCAGCGGAGAATTTCAGGATTGCCTCGTGTTAGGCAAGCCTTTGTATGAACTGGTCGGTGAAAAGGTGGCCCAATGGGGCGAGGAATGTATGGGTGAGGGATATAGCTATGTGGGCGCCGTGGTAGGCGCGACCTATCCGGAGGTGGGCAGGATCATGCGTAAGGTGATGCCCAAGACCTATATTCTGGTACCCGGGTACGGGGCCCAGGGAGGAAAGGGAGCCGATCTGGTCCACTACTTTAATGATGACGGCCTGGGAGCCATTGTAAATTCTTCCCGGGGCATTATCGCGGCCTACCAGCAGGAAAAATACGCGGGTTTCGGAGAATATGGTTATGCGGATGCTTCCCGTGCCGCGGTGCTGGATATGAAAGAAGACATCGCTCAGGCCCTGAACAGCCGGTAAAAGGAGGGCTCTATGGAGAGCTATAAAAAAGAGTTTATAGAATTCATGGTGGACAGTCAGGTGTTGAAGTTTGGACAGTTCACGCTGAAGAGCGGGAGAAAGTCTCCCTTTTTTATGAATGCCGGGGGGTATGTGACCGGGGCACAGCTGAAAAAGCTGGGTGAATATTACGCAAAGGCAATTCATGACAGCTTCGGAGATGATTTTGACGTGTTGTTTGGACCGGCCTACAAGGGAATCCCGCTTAGTGTGGCTGCCGCCATCGCTTACAGTGAGTTATACGGTAAGGAGGTCCGCTATTGCTCTAACCGCAAGGAGGTCAAGGACCATGGCGATGTAGGGATCTTGTTGGGCAGCAAGCTCAAGGACGGAGACCGGGTGGTAATAATCGAGGATGTGACCACTTCCGGAAAGTCCATTGAGGAGACCTATCCCATCATCATGCAGCAGGCCAGGGTGGAGATCAAGGGTCTGATCGTTTCTTTAAACCGCATGGAAAAAGGTCTTGGGGGTGAAAAGGACGCTTTGTCGGAAATTCGGGAGAAATATGGAATCAGGACGAGTGCCATCGTGACCATGGCGGACGTGACGGAGTATCTGTACAATAAGCCCTGTCGGGGACAGATTTATATTGATGATAAGCTAAAGGCTGCATTGGACGAATATTATGCAATTTATGGCGCATAGTAATGCTATATCCGGAGGTAGAGAAATGGAAGAAAAGGTATATAAGATCATGAACGGTGCGGGAGCGCTGAATATTGTTATGGGTGTGGTCGCCCTGGTGACGGGTGTTACCTGCGGCATCCTTCTGATTGTAGGAGGATCAAGGCTGTTATCGGGCAAATCAAAGCTCACGTTTTAAACGCAGCATCCGGAATAAGGAATTAAGGCCGCCAGACTTTATATGAAAGTCGGGCGGCTTAAGGTGTTTAGAAAGGGAAACGCTGAGGATGGCACAGAAAAAAGGATATATTTTCACGGATAAGAGGCATTCCGACAAGGCGATTATGGCGACGATCCTGGGAACCATCAGCCTGGTTTCCTTGTGTGTGGTAGTTTTCTTGTCTTATAAAAAAGGAGGGGACGTGCCTGCCGGATATGGTATGACGGGTCTGCTGGCGATTCTCTTTTCCTTGATCGGTCTGCTTCTTGGACTGGTTACCGTGCGGGAAAAGGAGAACTATCGGCTTTTTCCCTGCCTTGGGCTCGTGCTGAATCTGCTTTCCCTGGCGGGAGGCGGTTTCCTGCTTTACCTGGGGATGTGACTGTGGGGTCAAACCTGGCGGGGCCTGGAATTGAGAGCAAGGAGGAGAATGGAGGAGTGGAAGAAGCTTTGGAAATGACGGATCTGATGAAAGAGCGGTATGAGCTGACCCTGGAGAGGATTCGCGAGGTGGAAAACGAGTCTTTAAGAGATTCAGCCCTGACGGATTATTTTCAGACGGCGGCACGGTTCCTGCTGCAGGTGGAGGCGCTTCGGGTCTTTAGCGAGGAGGAGCTGCGGAAAGGGCGCTCCTTTAGAGAGATGGTCCGGCGGTATGGTGTTTTGTTCCGGGATTTATTGCCGGGCGCTTATGAAGAAAGCTATGTGAATCCCGTCTATGCGTCCGCGCGTCTGGGCGACGGCTTTGGGAAAATACTTTCCTTTTTGTTTTATGAGATGAAGAGTCTTGCCTACTTTGCTTACGAGAATAAGTGGCAGGATATGCTGATCCGTATGGAACTGTTTCTGCAGATTCACGCGGCTTTTTCCTGCGAGGAAAAGGAAACCGGCGGACTTCCCGCATATGAGACTGTCCGGGAGATCATCTATTGGTTTGTGATGGATTATGCGGAAACGGCAGCGGAAAAGCATATTGCGGATTTGGTGAAATGCGCGGACCAGGGCAGCGTGATGGAGATTTTCTATGAGCTGGGCCTGGAGGATACCGCGGAGGAACTGGGCAGGAAGCTGCAGGTGGCGGGTGTGCGTGCCATGCCGGTGTTGGTGAATTTCAGCATTCTCAACGCAAAATGGCTTTGGGAGGATAACTGGGATGAGGAAGAGGGTCTGAGTCAATGTGTCTATGATCACAGAGAGGACATGGCGCTGTTTTTAGACAAGGGTTATGTGAACAGGCAGTTGGAAGTATTGCGATCCGTTCTGGAGCGGAATAAAGGGAATATCGGCGATGTGGAAGGCGTGGTCGTGCTGCGTAGGCGCCTGGAAGAGGGCCGGATCATCGGAGAGCGGAATGTGCTGCATTTGGGCGAGGGCCAGCGCCAGCTTCGTGAAAAGTATTGCTCTAAAATCAGAGCGCTCCAGAAGACTTATTTAAAGGAAGGGAAAGTCTGGAGAGTATGGGCGGAAAAGACCGATCAGGGCTGGAACCGTATCGATTGGGAAATCCCGCGGGGAGCTTTTTGAGGTTGTTTCCTCCTGGCGGGGACTTAAACGGCAGGAAAGGGTTTCGGAACATGAGGAGCGCAAAAAAAGGGTTGCATGATTGCGACAAGTTTAGTAAACTAGAAAAGTAAGAAGGGAGAGACCAATGGCAAAGGTTGGCATTGTAATGGGCAGTGATTCCGATATGCCCATCATGGCGAAAGCGGCTGATATTCTGGAGGAGTTAGGGATTTCTTATGAGATGAGGATCATCAGCGCTCATAGGGAACCGGAAGTTTTTTTTGAATATGCGAGGAATGCGGAGGAAAAGGGCTTTAAGGTGATCATCGCGGGCGCGGGAATGGCAGCGCATCTGCCGGGAATGTGCGCGGCGATTTTTCCGATGCCCGTAATCGGAATTCCGATGCACACCACTTCCCTGGGAGGACGGGATTCCCTCTATTCGATCGTGCAGATGCCTTCCGGGATTCCGGTGGCGACGGTGGCAATCAATGGAGGCGCCAACGCGGGTTTACTGGCTGCGAAGATTTTGGCGACATCGGATCCGGAGCTGTTGGAGAAGCTGAAAGCGTATAGTCGGAAACTGAAAGATCAGGTGGAGCGGAAAGATGCCAGACTGCAGGAGATCGGGTATCAGGCCTATGCCGGCGGCATGAAAAAGTAACTTCCTTACATAGCGAAGGTTAGAAGCGTCATCAATGAAACAGACTAGAGGAACTCGTTGAGAGGAGAATAGAAGGCATGGATTACAAGAACGCGGGCGTGGATATTGAAGCCGGTTATAAAGCGGTAGAATTAATGAAGAAGTATGTGAAGACCACCATGAGACCGGAGGTGCTGGGCGGCCTGGGCGGTTTCTCGGGGGCCTTTTCCCTGGAGGCCATCCGGAAGATGGAGAAGCCGGTACTTTTGTCAGGAACGGACGGTGTGGGAACGAAGCTGAAGCTGGCGTTCCTGATGGACAAGCACAATACGGTGGGAATCGACTGTGTGGCCATGTGCGTGAATGATGTGGCCTGTGCGGGCGGAGAGCCCCTGTTTTTCCTGGATTATATCGCCTGCGGCAAGAACTATCCCGAACGGATTGCTTCCATTGTGGAGGGCGTGGCCGACGGCTGCGTGCAGGCGGGCGCCGCTTTGATCGGCGGTGAGACCGCGGAGATGCCGGGCTTTTATCCGGAGGATGAATACGATCTGGCAGGTTTCGCCGTGGGCGTGGTAGATGAAAAGGATATGATCACCGGAGAAAGAATCGTGGCCGGGGATCTGCTGGTGGGAATCGCCTCTTCCGGCGTGCATTCCAACGGATTTTCCCTGGTGCGCAAGGTGTTTGAAATGACCAGGGAGAGCCTGGATACGTATTATGAGGAATTAGGAACGACTCTGGGAGAGGCTCTTTTGGCCCCCACCAGGATTTATGTAAAGGCTCTGGGCAGTGTGCGGGACGCGGGCGTGGAGATCAAAGGCTGCAGCCATATCACGGGCGGCGGTTTCTATGAGAATATTCCGAGAATGCTGCCGGAGGGAATCTGTGCCGTGGTGAAAAAAAACAGTTATCCGGTGCCGCCGATTTTCAGATTGTTGCAGAAGAAAGGTGACATTGAGGAAAAAATGATGTATAATACTTATAATATGGGTCTGGGCATGGTTCTGGCGGTGCGTCCCGAGGATGCGCACAAGGCTGTGGCCGCCATTGAGGCCGCCGGTGAAAGGGCTTATATCGTGGGCTGTTGTGAGCCGGGTGAAAAGGGAGTCAAGGTATGCTGAATATAGTGGTGCTGGTATCCGGGGGCGGGACGAATCTGCAGGCCATCATTGACGCGATTGCGGCCGGAACGGTGACGAACACGAGAATTGCAGCCGTCATCAGCAATAATAAGGCGGTGAAGAGTTTGGAACGGGCAAGAAATGCAGGAATTCCTGCAATTTGCGTCTCCCCTAAGGATTTTGAGGACAGAGAGGCCTTTCATCAGGCCTTGCTCACCGCTGTGGATCAGTATGAACCGGATTTGGTGGTGTTGGCGGGCTTTCTGGTGAAGATTCCGGAGGAGATGGTGCATCGTTACAGCAACCGGATCGTGAATATTCATCCTTCCCTGATCCCGTCTTTTTGCGGTGTGGGTTATTATGGCCTGCGGGTGCATGAAAAGGTTTTGGAGCGCGGCGTCAAGGTTACGGGAGCCACGGTGCATTTTGTGAACGAGGGGATGGACGAGGGGCCTATTATCGCCCAGAAAGCCGTTGTGGTGGAGGATGGAGATACGCCGGAGATCTTGCAGAGAAGAGTCATGGAGCAGGCGGAATGGCTTCTGTTGCCCGCCGCCATAGATGATATTGCCAATGGGCGGTTGCGCGTGGCGGACGGCAAGGTGTTCAGAAAGGAAGGCTGATAAGAGCATGAAAGTATTGATCGTGGGAAGCGGCGGCAGAGAGCACGCCATAGCTTTCAGTGTCGCGAAAAGTCCCAGGGTGGACAAGATTTATTGTGCGCCCGGGAACGGGGGAATCGGACAGATCGCGGAATGCGTGCCCATAGGGGCGATGGAGTTTGACAAGATTGCGGCCTTTGCCAGGGAAAAGAAGATTGACCTTACTATTGTTGGTATGGATGATCCCCTGGTAGGCGGTTTGGTGGATGTGTTGGAGGCGGAAGGCCTGAGGGCTTTCGGACCTCGAAAGAATGCGGCGATTTTGGAAGGCAGCAAGGCCTTTTCCAAGGATTTGATGAAAAAATATCATATTCCCACGGCGGATTATGAGAATTTTGACAATGCCGAAGACGCGCTGCGGTATCTGGAGACGGCGAAGTTCCCCATTGTGCTGAAAGCGGACGGTCTGGCTCTGGGCAAGGGCGTATTGATCTGCAATAGCCTGGAGGAAGCCCGGGATGGCGTGCGCTCCATTATGATGGATAAGAAATTTGGCAGTGCGGGCAACCGCATGGTGATAGAGGAATTTTTGACGGGAAGGGAAGTCAGCGTGCTTTCCTTTGTGGACGGAAAAACGATTCGCATTATGACATCCGCCCAGGACCATAAGCGCGCCCTGGACGGCGATCAGGGTCTGAATACGGGCGGCATGGGAACCTTTTCTCCCAGTCCGTTCTATACGCCGGAAGTGGATGCCTTTTGTCAGAAATATATTTATCAGCCTACGGTGGACGCCATGGCCGCCGAAGGGAGAACCTTCAAAGGAGTGATCTTTTTCGGCCTGATTCTGACACCGGACGGGCCCAGGGTGCTGGAATATAACGCCAGGTTTGGAGATCCGGAAGCCCAGGTGGTGCTGCCCCGGATGAAGAACGACCTCATCGACGTGTGCGAGGCCTGTATTGACGGCACTTTGGATCAGGTCAGTCTGGAGTTTGAGAATAACGCCGCGGTCTGCGTGGTGTTGGCTAGTGCCGGATATCCTGTTTCTTATGAGAAAGGGTTCCTGATCAAAGGGCTGGAGAGGTTTGACCATGCGGACGGTTATTATTGTTTCCATGCGGGAACAAAGCGTACGGAAGAAGGGATTGTGACCAATGGCGGAAGAGTGCTGGGCATTACGGCCAAGGGCCGTGATCTGAAAGAAGCCAGGGCAAATGCTTATCAGGCGACAGAATGGGTGAGTTTCCCCAATCAATATATGCGTCACGATATCGGAAAGGCGATTGACGAGGCGTGACCGTGACGGAATAACAAAAGGATGATAGCAACCGGATAGGAAACAGGAGGAACAGAAGATGAGAGCAAATGGGGCCCGAAGGGAGAAATTACTTTGGACGGGAATGTTGACATTAGTGCTGGCCGTGCTGTTAGGGATTATGGTAAATGTGTTTTCCACCGTCAGCTACGCGGCGACCGGAAGGATCACGGCAAGGTCTGTAAACATCCGTAAAGAGCCCAGTACCAACAGTGAAGTGGTCGGAAGCACGGCGGCAGGAAACACGGTGACGGTCAACAGCCAGGTGGTAGGAAGCGACAACATGACATGGTATCAGGTCGTGGTGGATGCCAATACAGTGGGATATATTCGTGAAGATTTGATCAGTGTGTCGGGAACGGTTCCCAATGAGGGAGGCGGTTCCGCTCCTGAGACTACTTTGCCGGAGATCAATCCTTCCGTTCCGGTTACGGATGTACAGCCGTTAAGTGCCAATGTTACGGGCAGCGAGGCCGTCCGGGTGAGAACGGACGCGGTGGAAGCGGCGGACAATATTATCACTCAGCTTTCCAGCGGGACGGAAGTAACGGTAGATGGTTATGCTACCGGAACGGACGGGGAGATCTGGTACAGAGTCGCTTTTTTCCAGGATGAAGTGGTGGTAAAGGGCTTTGTAAGAAATGATTACATTACCCTGAACGGAAGTCTGACACCCGCAGATGATTCTACGCCCGGCACTCCCTCCAATTCCTCAGACGATGGCAATCAGAGTACCGGCGTAAAGGATTTTGATACGTCTTATGCCCCGGATGATACCGGAACGAATGTCTGGTGGCTGCTTGTCCGCGCGGACGGTGAGAATTATCAGAAGGGAAAATACAAGATTGAAGATCTTTTGAGCAGGGATGCCGTGATCGCGGAGGAATATCCGTCTTTGAACAGCGCCGTAAAGAACCAGAAAATCGTGATCATCGTTCTGGCGATCTTGCTGGTACTTGCCGTGATTGCCGCCACCTTGTTCTTCTTCCGTATGAAGGATGTTGCTGACGAGGCTTACTTTTCAGCGGTGGAGAAGAAGACGATGCAGGAGAGAAGCGCGGCCAGAAGCGAACGGGGCAGGACCGCCCAGGCTGCGCCCAAGAGAACGACGCAGACGGCGGGAAGTATTGGAAAGAGTGTAAAGCCGGGAACGGCTGCAAGGCCTCAGAGCGGGGTTGGACAGCGTCCCACCGTTGCGGTGAAGCCGACCCAGGCGGGAAACGGCCAGTCCAAGCCTGTCGGTCAGGCGGGCCAACCCAGACAAGCGGCTCCTGCCAGACCTGCCGCGCCAAATGGTCAGGTAAAGCAGACGGCGACACCTCAGAATGCTCAGGCAAGAGCGGTCAGACCCGCCGCCGGCCAGGCGGCTCCGGCCAGACAAGGAACGGTTTCCGGTCAAACCCGATCCGCTGCTTCGGCAAAGGAGGGCGCGCAGCCTCAGTCCAAGCCTCAGCAGAAACCCGTTCAGAGTGCGGCCAAGCCTGCACAGCAGAATGAGAACTGGAAAGCCAAGAATTTCGCGGAGGATGATGACGAGTTCAATTTCGAGTTCCTGCATTGGGACGGCGATGAGAAGTAATCAGCTTTGTGATACGGGAAGAGGAAGAACCGGAAGTGGGTGTCTTCCTCTTTTTTTGTACCGAGAGGATATAGAGGTGCCTTTCGGTTTTTGTTGACAAGTCGGAAGAACTGTTATATCATCAATATAACAGATGCACGAAGGAGAGCAGGCTTATGGTGATTGAGATCGATTTTAACAGTGAAGAAGCGTTATATCTGCAGCTGCGGAATCAGATTATCTTAGGGATAGCCACTTCACAATTCAGGGAAGGCGATTCACTGCCGAGTGTACGGCAGCTGGCGGACCTGATCGGTATCAATATGCACACGGTCAACAAGGCTTACACCGTACTTAAGCAGGAGGGCTTTGTCAAGGTGGATCGGCGCAAGGGAGCAGTGATCGCTATAGATGTTGATAAGATACGGACTTTGGAGGAGTTAAAAAAGGATTTGCAGGTCATTTTGGCAAAGGGAAGCTGCAAAAACATCAGTCGAGAAGAATTTCACACGCTGATCGATGAAATCTATGAGGATTATGGAGGGCTGGAATAATGCAGTCACAATTTACAGACAAGGCAAGGGAAGCGCTTGGCTGCGCGGAGAAGTGCGCCCGTCAATTAAAGCAGGGATATGTGGGTACGGAGCATATCCTGGCGGGACTTTTGAAGGATGAGAGCAGTGTGGCCGGTAAGGTGCTGGCGGAAAATGGTTTGTCTTTTGATCAGGTTTTGGATATGATCAGGGAGCTGATCGCTTTTGACAACGGAGTGGCGATCAGCGAACGGGAGGGGTATTCCCCCCGGGCGAAAAAGGTTTTGGAGGAGGCCCGCAGGCAGGCGGAACGCTTCGGGCAGAAAGCGATCGGCACGGAGCACATCCTTTTGGCTTTGATCAAAGAAGGGGAAAATGTGGCGCTGCGTCTGATCAATACCATTGGCGCCACCCCCACCAAGATTTACGCGGACGTGCTGTCTGCCATGGGGCAGGATCCCAACCTTTATAAAGAGGATCTGGGCAGAAGAAGCGGCAGGAACAAGACGACCACGCTGGAGCAGTACAGCCGGGACCTGACCGCCCTGGCCAGAGAAGGGAAATTGGATCCCGTGATCGGGCGGGAGGAAGAGATTCAAAGAGTGGTTCAGATCTTGAGTAGGCGCACCAAGAACAATCCTTGTTTGATCGGGGAGCCTGGCGTGGGTAAAACCGCGGTCGTAGAGGGTCTGGCTTTGAAAATCGTGTCGGATGAGGTGCCCGTTACCGTTAAGGATAAGAGGCTGTTAGTGCTGGATCTGGCCGGCATGGTGGCGGGAAGTAAGTACCGTGGAGAATTCGAGGAGCGGATTAAGAGAGTCATCCGGGAAGTGGTCGAGGACGGCAACGTGATCCTCTTTTTGGACGAGCTGCACACGCTGATCGGGGCAGGCGGCGCGGAAGGGGCGATTGACGCTTCCAATATTTTGAAGCCGTCCTTGGCCCGGGGAGAGATTCAGCTGATCGGGGCTACGACCATTGTGGAATATCGTAAATATATTGAAAAGGACGCGGCTTTGGAGAGGCGTTTTCAGCCGGTCAATGTGGAAGAACCTACGGAAGAGGAAGCAATTCGGATTTTGGAGGGAATCAAGTGCAAGTACGAGGAGCACCATAAGGTACGCATCCAGAAAGAGGCCGTGGAGGCCGCCGTACACTTATCAGCCCGCTATATCAATGACCGCAATCTGCCGGACAAAGCCATTGACCTGATAGATGAGGCGGCAGCCAGCGCCCGCCTGCGAAGCAGGGATCTGCCGGATAAGCAGAAAGAATTGCTGCAGCAGATTAAAAAGATGGATCTTCAGATCGAGCGTTCCATCCGTATGGAAGCCTTTGCCCAGGCCAGTGAGATCCGCCAGGCCCAGGACGAACTGGTGAAAAAGTACGAGCGGATGCAGAAACGCAGGGAGAAGCAGGAAGAAGAACAGCAATATCAGATCGGCGAAAATGAGATCGCGGAAGTAGTTGCCATGTGGACGAAGATTCCCGTGCAGAAGCTGGCGGAGAAAGAGAGCGAACGCTTGTTGAAGCTGGAGAGTATTCTTCACAAGCGGGTTATCGGTCAGGATGAGGCGGTTACCGCCGTGGCCAAAGCCATGCGCAGAGGCCGGGTAGGACTTAAGGATCCCAATCGTCCTATCGGATCGTTCCTTTTCCTGGGACCCACCGGCGTGGGCAAGACCGAGCTGAGCAAGGCTTTGGCGGAAGCCATGTTCGGTTCTGAGGAAGCTATGATTCGAGTGGATATGTCGGAATACATGGAGGGACATTCCGTGTCCAAGATGATCGGTTCGCCGCCTGGCTATGTGGGATTTGACGATGGCGGACAGCTTTCGGAAAAGGTGCGCAGGAATCCATATTCCGTGGTTTTGTTCGATGAGATTGAAAAAGCCCATCCTGACGTGTTCAATATTTTGCTGCAGGTTCTGGATGACGGTCATATCACGGATTCCAAGGGCAGAAAGGTCAGCTTTAAGAATACGATTTTGATCATGACCTCCAATGCGGGAGCGCAGCGGATCGTGGATCCCAAGAATTTGGGCTTTGCGGCGGAAAGCAGTGCAAAGCGGGATTATGAGCGGATGAAGACGGGGGTCATGGAGGAAGTAAAGAGGAGCTTTAAGCCGGAATTCCTGAACCGAATTGACGATATTATCGTATTTCATCAGTTGGACAAAGAAAATCTCAAGGACATCGTCAACCTTTTGTCCGCAAATCTTTGTAAGCGCTGCGAAGAGCAGATGGATATCCGGCTTACCATCACCAATGCCCTGCGGGAGCATCTGGTAGAAAAATATTCCGATCAGAAGATGGGAGCGCGGCCGCTGAAGCGTGCCATTCAGTCCGTTGTGGAGGACAGTCTGGCTGAGGAGATTCTGATGAAAAAAGTATGCCCTGGCCAGCATGTGGCGGCGGGCTTCAAGGGCGGCAAGGTGACTTTTACGGTAAAGGATGCCGCCGAGGTATAAAAAGGATGATCACGGGGTGTAACCCTGATCAGTGATAGGGAGGATAAAATCATGGCAGTAGTGAAAGAATTGCTTCGCGGTGAAGCGGATGGCGCCATCAGTTTTGGAAATCATACGCTGCGGCAAAAAGCCAAGGTGGAGGATTTTCAGCATGAGGGCGATTTGTACAAGGTGAAGACTTATTGCGAGATGACCAAACTGGAGAAAAACGGAATGTTTTTGTATGAATCGGTTCCGGGCACCAGCGTGGTGGATTTTCGTGAAACGGAAGACGGCGTGGAATTCGTGGCGGAGGGCAAGGAGGATGCCCAGATCACCATTGGACTGAATGACGACACGGAGTATGAGGTCTTTGTAGGCGGTGAGAGGATTGGCACCATGAATACCGGACTGGGCGGCAAGCTTTCCCTGAGCGTGGAGTTGGAAAACGCGGGCGAGGTGTCCGTCAAGGTGGTGCGAGGGTAACGTATTCAGTTGGCCGACTGCCCGTGGCCAGCAGCAATGGAGCAGCATAAGATAAATGATAAAAAGAGTGGAGAGGAACGAACGCTTTGATGGCCAAGGGAAAGACGACGACGGTTTATTTTTGTCAGAATTGTGGTTATGAGTCCAGTAAGTGGCTGGGACAATGTCCGGGCTGCAGGGAATGGAATACGTTGGTGGAGGAAACGGTAAGCACCGTCTCCAGAGCCCAGGGAGGGAAAAGTCCGCGGATGATGCCCCGTCAGTCTCCCACGGTTCTTTCGGAAATTACCGTGGAAAGGGAGTCCAGAACCCTGACTCATATCAGGGAGCTGGACCGGGTGCTGGGAGGCGGTATCGTGCAGGGATCGCTTACCTTGGTAGGCGGGGATCCCGGAATCGGTAAATCCACGCTGCTTCTCCAGGCCTGCCGGAAGCTGGCGGAGGACGGCAGGAAAGTGCTTTATATTTCCGGCGAGGAGTCTTTGGTACAGATTAAAATGCGTGCGGACCGAATCGGCTCTTTTGGGCAGAAGATGCTCTTGCTTTGCGAGACCAATCTGGATACCATAGCGGAGATCATTCGGGAGCAGAGTCCCCAGGTGGTCGTGATCGATTCCATTCAGACCATGTATAGCGAGAATGTTTCTTCCGCGCCGGGGAGCGTCTCTCAGGTGCGGGAGTCCACGGGACTCTTGCTGCAATTGGCCAAGGGGCTGGCCGTTTCCGTGTTCATTGTGGGACATGTGACCAAGGAAGGAACGGTGGCGGGACCCAGGGTATTGGAGCACATGGTGGATACCGTGCTATATTTTGAAGGAGATCGTCACGCATCTTATCGGATATTGCGCAGTGTGAAGAACCGTTTCGGTTCCACCAATGAGATCGGTGTTTTTGAAATGCGGGAAGAAGGACTGGTGGAAGTGGCCAATCCGTCAGAGTATATGCTGGAAGGCAGACCGGAAGATGCCAGCGGTTCCGTGGTGGTCTGCTCCATGGAGGGAACCAGACCCCTTTTGATCGAAATTCAGGCGCTGGTCTGTCACAGTAATTTTGGAATTCCCAGAAGGCAGGCCACGGGAACGGATTTTAATCGTGTCAACTTGTTGATGGCGGTATTGGAAAAGCGTTCCGGCATCCAGCTCTCCGGCTGCGACGCTTACGTCAATATCGCGGGAGGAATCCGTATCATGGAGCCTGCGGTGGATTTGGGCATTGTGTTGGCGATTCTCTCCAGCTTCCGGAATCGGCCCCTGCCTCCCGGTCTGGTGGCCTTTGGGGAAGTGGGCCTCAGCGGAGAAGTCCGTTCCGTGAGTCAGGTTTCCAAGCGTGTGGCGGAGGCCGAGAAGCTAGGCTTTGACACTTGCGTGCTGCCTGCCGTTTGCTTAAACGGCCTCCAGCATGACGGGAAGATGAAAATGATCGGGGTGCGGAACGTGCGGGAGGCTATGGACGCTGTGTTCGCGTAGTTTCCATGACCCAGCGGATTCTCTCCGGGGCAATGTCGGATGGCAGGCTGCAGTCCGGTCCGAGCATATAACCGCGCCTGCCGCCCAGGGCGACCAGCCGCCTTGTCTCGGCTTTGATCTCCTCCTCCGTCCCGTTGTACAAAAGTCCGCAGCTGCGGTTGTCGAAGCCGCCCCAGGCGGGTCGTCCCCGGAAAAATTCCCGGATCTGAACGACATCCTTCTGATCCACAAAGGCTGCCCAGTTTACGGCGGCGGCAGGGTAATCCCGCCAGCTTTCCAGGTGATTGCGGGTTCCGGCTTCGTCCGCGTCCCAACCACAGCAGTGCAGGACATTGCAGTCGCTTAAAGAGTTGGCGAAATCCAATACCTTTCGATCGCCGGGTTCTACCCAAAGTCGGTATTCTTCCACGGTAAAACGGGTCAGCTCCGCGTTCTGGACACTGTAAAAGATTCCGTCCACGCCGGCTTCCCGGATCAGTCCCTGCACCAGCTGCTTTTCATCCTCTGCGATGATATCGCAGGCAGATATCACGGCGGACGGGTCTGTGCGGATACATTCCATCATTTTTTCCCATCCTACCTGCAGACGCAGCAGGGATAAGGGACAAAATAGGGTATAAAGGGTGCAGCATTCACCGTTCAGTCTGCGGACAATTGCCTTGGCCCGTTCCACCTGATTCCTGATAAAGGGAGAATCGGGCGGCATATGTTCCATATGGTACAGCTCCCCGGGTTCTTGAAGCTCTGTAAGTGTCTTTACCGGCCAGCCAAAGAAACCGTCGCTGGATATTTTCAGCAAGTCAATGTCCGTTTCCCGGTAAAATTTCAAATGTGCTTCTACGATGTCCTCTCCCCGTTCCAATTCCGGGATAAAGTGCCGCCAGAAGCACCCCGGTACAAAATCAACCTCTTTGTTGTGAAGCATGGACAAAACCCGTTCTCTTTTATTCATCCGGCAATCCCTCCCTGATCAGTCTGCATATTGTGTATGTGTATATTTTCCAGGCCTCCCATAAATTGGGGATGCTCTGGGATTCATCGGGCTGGTGATATTCCCCGTGTCCCTTGGGCAATCCCAACACGGAGATATCCCGGGGCAAGCCGCAGCCGAAGCACACGGCACGGGGCAGCTTGCGCGCATAAGTGCCGCCGGACATGGCGTAGGGTTTCTGCGGGGTCCCCAGGACCTCTTACAAGCCTGTGTCAGGAATTGTACCCAGATTCCCTTTGGATCCATGTAGTTGGGGGCGCTGTCCTCGGCCCATAGGACGGACAAGCCATATTCCGCGGCTTTTTCTTTGAGTACCCGTAAAATATCTTGTCCATTGGCGGTAATGGGATAGCGCAGATTCATGGTTACCCGCATCCGGCCCTTTTCCAGGGAAAGCAGGGTGGGCGAGCAGGTCATAGGGCCGCTTTCCGCATCGGCGTAGGCGAGGCCTAAGGCCCTGCCATAGCCGTCGCTTCCCGCGTCGGCCAGAAAACGGAAAGCGTTTCGCTCCGTGGAATCTCCCTCAGAGTCGTTAAGTCCGGACATTTACCACGGTGGGAATCGCTGCCAGCCCGGCCAGGTCGGCGAGCAGTTCCTCCTGATGCTTCGCTAGCCACGAAGATAGTTCTGACAGAAGATTTTGATCCATGTGTGTTGCCTCGCTTTATTTGTCCAAGGGATTGTAGGATAAATAGCGCTCCGCTTGACATGAGCATTGTACCATAAAAGGAGGATTCTGGCAACGAATATCGGCCTCGTTCGTGAAAGGTTTGCTTGAATCAAAAAATTTTGAGAAAAAATTGAGAATTTCCTGAAATAATAAAACGGGAGGGTGCGCCAGTTCGGCGCTTGAAATATAGGCAGGTGAAAGTCCTGTCCCGGTAAAGTTTAGCGAACAGCCGG
>CANQNT010000042.1 GCA_947625255.1 uncultured Acetatifactor sp.
GGCAAGAGCTTCGACGAGATCATGACTTTTCTTAACCCGTGATGGTGATTAGTGTAACTTTTTTGCAGAGTTCACAAATATATCTTGATCTTTGGCTCAGTGCCGGATGGCCGAACCGCGACCCAGGAGCCATCCTTCAAAATGAACTTGAGTACATTTGATGTCGGGAGTTTGCCAAACCCAGGTTCAGCATCCGCGGGGATGCAGTAATCGATCACTGCTTTTGAATCCGTAAACGGCGAGTCATCACTCCGAAGTGACTCCATCATCGTTGCGATCCTCTCAAGCCCGTCCTTGCCCTTTAATGTAAAGCTGTCCAGGGCATCAAGGTAATAGCCATACTCGGCATATATCTCCTCCAGCTTGTCCATCAGTGTTCTGCCTTCTGCTTTCGCCTCAGCGGCCATCTCACAGATTAACAGTGCGCCGACCACAGCGTCCTTATCCCTGGCATGAGTACCGGCCAAGTAGCCGTAGGACTCCTCGTACCCGAAAAGGAAATCATAGTCCTGCTCACTATTCCCATTCTGTTTTGCTTGTTCAAATTGAGTGATCTTCTCACCTATGAACTTAAAGCCCGTCAAAGTGGAGAAAACAGTGATCCCGTGCTTCTTTGCGATCTCAACCCCCAGTTCTGAGGTAACGACTGTTTTGACGACAGCAGGATGAGGATACTTGCTCAAGTCAATGTGATTCAAAATGAAATCCATCAGCAGGGCGCCGACCTGATTGCCCGTCATAAGCTGATAATCACCATCTGCCGTTTTGACTGCAACACCCACACGATCGCTGTCCGGATCGGTACCAAGGACGATATCCGCTTCCGTTGCTCTCGCTTGAGCTATTCCCATTTCTAGTGCCCGTCTATCTTCCGGATTTGGAGATACAACCGTTGGAAAATTGCCGTCAGGAACGCACTGTACCGCAACAGTATCAATACGCTTGAAACCGTCAAGGCGCAGCGCTTTTTGAATCGGGATATTTCCCGTGCCATGGAGCGAAGTATATACGACACGCAGTTCTGTTTTAGCTGCAGCATTGTCATATCTACTCTGCTTCAAGACAGCACTTACAAAGTCATCGGTCACATCAATCGAACTGATTAACGACTGCTGACCTGTGAAATTGATGGTCTTGTAATCAGCAACAGCATTCACATATGATAAAACCATTTCTGCCTGGCTCGGAACAAGCTGGCAGCCGTATTCATCGTAAACCTTATATCCGTTATATTCCTTTGGATTGTGAGACGCTGTGATGACGATTCCAGCTAAAGCGTTCAGGTACTTAACCGAAAAGCTGAGCTGAGGCGTGGGACGCGGGGATGAAAACAGATAAACACGGATACCCATACTACTTAAAGCATCCGCAGCGGTCTGGGAGAAAAGCTCGCTGTTGTTTCTTGTGTCGTAACCAATGACCACTCCGCGAATTAGACAGGTCTCTGCCCCATAGGTGTGCAGAAGATAATCACCGAGTCCCTTTGTCGCTTTACCAACTGTATATCTGTTCATCCGGTTAGTTCCAGCTCCCATGATTCCGCGGAGCCCGCCTGTGCCAAACTCAAGGTCACGGTAGAATCGGTCCTCGATTTCAAAAGAATCTGTAACTGGATCCAGTGCCGAAAGTTCCTGGCGCGTTGCAGCATCAAACAACTCATTTGATTTCCAGAATTGATATGTATCAATATAGTTCATAAGCATCACCTCATATAAACAGGGCAGACTATCTACCTGTTATTAACATAGCTATTTTTTACGAAGTGAATAAACTTTATTAGAATCTCAGAGATCAGAGGTTTGTTAATACATAAGAAAGCTAAAATAGCAAGCGCCATATTAAATATATTAAATAAGATACTTTCCTGTAGTAATGACACAATAAAAAAATACGTATAAATAATTATATTTACTTTCGTTTTTTTAGTCAATAAAATATGTATATCGTTATGTATCAAAGCAAACCTTAACGCGACTAAAACCAAATTTGATAATAAGGTAGAAATCGACGCTGCATACAAACCAATTAAATTAACAAGTAAAATATGTGAACTAATGTTGACAAAAGCTGCAATCATAGTGGTTAGCCCATTAGCCTTCGGTCGCTTCTGACTAATTTGAATACCACCATAAAACTGAGCAATGGCACCAAACAATGCTGAAGTAACTAAAATAGGTGCATATTTCTGACCCGCAGAATATCTCATATCAAAAATTATACCAAAAAAGATATAGTTGCAAGAAAGAACTACTGCACAAACAGATAATAGCACATCCAACAAACGATTATATACTCGTGTAAAATATTCATTTCGCTTCTCTAAATCAATAGAATCTATAGCTGCCTCTTGCCAAGAAATACTAAAGACGCTAAATATAGAAGTACAAAAATTGGGTATTTTGGCAGATAATGCATAAATTCCGTTCGATGTTGAATTAAGAAAATACTTTATTACCCATCTGTCAGATACATTTATTATCCACCATGAGACATTGTTTGGAATTAAGGCATATGAATATGACAAAATTTTTTTAACTGTTTTAAAGCTTATTTTATTCAGCCTTATGTATCGCGTAAATTTAGTGGTTAATATTATAAAAATATCATTGCCTAAATATCCAAGAGAGTAACCGAGAATCATACCATATAGGCCCAACCCGTTACGATAAACAAAAATATAAACAAACAGAAATACAAGAACTGATGACAATGTGGAGCAGGCCGCATAAATATTAAGCTTCCTTATGGATCTCATATACCCTTGAAGAAAATTATTTAATGTTTCAGCGAACACAAGTAATATAAATGGCACTGCAAAAATCCATTTTGATTTAACATATATAATCATTACCACATTGCAAGTAATAAAGAAGTTTGTAATCATAATTGTGAATCCGCTCGATATATATTTGCTTTTATTTGCAATGTCATTTTCTTCGATTCCAAATCTAAAAACTGCATCACTACATGCTAAAGTAATAATTGGAATAAGCAGCGTAACATATGTGGAATATAAATCAAAATTTCCATAATCTTCTGTAGAAAGCCATCTACTAAACAAAGGGATCATTATAAATTGAATCCCCTTGTTCAAAATAACACCTATAGACAACAATAAGGTATTACTTGATAAGCTCCTTTTGATTAAAGATTCATCAGACATGTTGATTTTAGCTCCTGTTCCTTTCGTACATCCATTTTTAAGTAGATAAAACCCACCTACTCTGTCCAAAGTCGCTGCACAAGATAAGAGTCCAGCACTGGCATTTATGGCTATGCAAAAGCTGGAGAGTGTGTGACTCAAGCAATATAGGACCGTTAAAATGAAAGTTAAAATTTTCTAAGAAAAATTGGAAAACTTGATGATTAGTGACTTTTAACATTATTATTCACATTTCCTCTTTCAGAGCCAGCCAGATAAGGGAATGTGTGATTTATAAATATAGCAAATATTGAGCAAATAATTAGAACCAACAATAAAGTAAGCAAAACAAGAATTAGATGTGGAATTATGTGATTAATTGATGATATATCATATAATTGATTGTAAAAGCCCATAATTATTTCAATAGCAAAATGGTTTGTAACCATAAAAATCAAACTATTCTTACCAATAAATTCTAGAATTATAGACCTTTTTATTATTTTACTCAATCCGATTGTTGCAATACTTCCGATAATTCCACCAACTATAAAGAGTACAAAATTTCCATAATTTGTTGTTGCCATAACAACTCTTCCCAAGCCAATTCCTTTTACATATGGATAATTCAGCTGAGAAATAATATAAGTAACAAGATAGAATATGCATATAATGGCTATTGCTTGAAATTTATTTAATTTGTAATTCAAATTATATTTAGTATAAAGAATACCAACACACGTAAAACCAGCGGCACAACACGCTATATCAAATCCAAATGGATAACCGATTCGGCTAATAATATTATTAATCCCTAATTTCCAAAGGAGAAAAGATGATATGTATAAACCAACCAGTAGCATCAGAATAAAATTGGTTGATTTATTCCTACTAAAGAATATATAAATAATTAAGTTTGCAACAAAATACACCGGAAGAAACCATAAACCTGCAGATCCAAAAAGTTTATTATTTCCCCACCCTACTCTTAGTATGTTTTCGATTGATACTCCATTTGCATAGATTAATCCCCATAGCAAATATGGTTTAATTATTCCATTAAATTCTCTTATTAAGTATTTTTTAAACGTCTCGCTCTTAAAATCTCGATTATAGAACAATATACCACTAATAACAAAGAATAAAGGCATATGAAAAGATGCTGCAAATTGTTTCCATAAAGGAGAAGTAATTTCCTCCATATGTCCAAGGCAAACCAAAATAATACCAAGACCCTTTGCAATATCAATCCAATATATTCTGTTCGATTTTCTCACTTCTAATGATCCAGAAATGATTGTATTCATAAATTACCTCACAAATTCTTTAACATCTTTCTCTAAACTCAATAGGAATGGAGACGTCATTTTTCATTTTTTTGACTTCATTCTTATTACGCCATTCTTTATAGTTATGGCGCACAAACACATATACCAACCATATTGGAGCAGTAATAGTCATCAATACTGTTGTAATGGGTATTAATTCAAAATACCACTTCAGGCTACTGATGCCAATTTTAAAATCTTTTAGGATCATGGTGTATATCATAAGCCAAATAATCATTGCGTCATGGGTCATTCGATAACGTATTAATCCTATTGCGAAATTTTTACTGTATTGTGGCAATTCACCAATTTTCAAAACAGCTGCATTAAAGTTATATACTGCTGTTTCATACTTTCGGTCTGCCCATGAAATCTCACTTCCCGCAATAATCGACGGTTCTTCTATCACATACGCTGAACCTGTACCAATAGAATTATATATATATACTAACTGCCTACAATTATTATCATCTGTAAAATTATTGGCAACGCTTAATGCAGCGTCTCTCAAGTAAACATTCGATGTACTAAACAATACTCTTGAGCTTGACTTTTTAAATACTTCATTTAATTTTTTTAATCCTTTTTTATAGTATCCACCCTTCCCATAATAGCTTCTACCTTCAATCATGTATTGATGACCTGATTGTTTTTCGATTCTACTACGAGCCGAGTTAATAAATAGCCAATTAATATCATGATGTTTTCTTAAAGCAATAACAACTTTTTTAATAATCCCATCAATTAATATATCATCGTCTGCTGCTATCCAAACATATCGGCTATTTGAAATAGTAAAAAGTTTAATAATATTATTTGTTCCACCGATATTTGATGAATTAATATTAATTCTTAGTTTACTACAATTTAAAAAACTTGAAAGCATCTCCTCAGTTCCATCACCCGATGGATTAACAGAAACGACAACTTCAACATCATCAGATTCAAATGTATTAAGCTGCATAAGTACATTATTAAGATGCTGTTTTAGAAGATTGCATCTATTATAAGTTGGAATACAAATAGTAAGCAGTTTATCCATACATCACAATATCCTTTCCATAAAATTAATTCTTAGTTAAGATTACAATGCCGGCTGTAACGAAAATCATGCAAACATCAGGAAGTGCGCTAAAATCCTGTAGTCTCAAGTCTTTATTTAGCCTGGTTCATCTGCATAAAGGATACAGTATTTCGAAAATAATTCTCAAATTCCCAACCCAGTACGGCAAGTGTTCAATGATGATGCGATATCTATTTTGTACGTATCTTGTAGACACAATACTTAGTTGGAACAGTGAGCAGTCATGGTGACACCTGGGGATAGCATCGGTGCGAAATATTGAACCTATTTAAAGCGTCCCTATATCTGAAATTGCTGATCAAGTACAAAAATAAGTCCTCTTTGCTTGTTTAGCCAAGTAAGCCGACTTGAGGTGAATAGACTTCCCTCTAGCTAATGTCCTTAATAGGCGTACACTTCGAAAAATGTACGACACAATTCATTGGCCCATTCTCTTTGACCTCCAGAGGTTCGGGAGAGCAACTGCCCAACCCCGCGATCATGGCAGGCAATGCGAAGACCGCAAAAAAAAATTATCACATGTCTCGATTTCAGTAAACTATATAGGAAAAGTCATATCCTCCATGCAGATGAGCCATGTTAACTTATGCTTGTTATCAATCTTCATTAAACCATGTTACATAGTCCCATATTTTTTGAAATTCATATAAGCCAGATAGAGTTTTGCGCTGATACTTTACAATACCCCCCCCCACTTTTGTAAGTTGATATGCATAAGAAAATTGACTTGATAGCTCTCTAGTAGTCAAAATAATCTTCTTCTTGCAACTCACCTTTGCAAACAGTCTAAAGCTTTCATCGGTCATACCACAGTCATCCGTGATATAATATAGTTTACTGTAATTTACCCGCATTTTTCTTCTTTCAAAGTTGTTATATATGATTTCCTCATTTTTCTCATGTGGAAACGAAAACAAAATTTTATTTCCAGTATTTTTGCTCTGTAATTCTGCTGTCAAAAAGCCATATTTATCTCTACCGTTAAACTCAAGAGAATTTGCTAGAAATCCTTCTAAATCTAATGCCAGTGATACAAAATCGTTTCTGTCCATAGAAATGTTTATAATTGGAGAAAGAAATTGTAAGCCTAAAATGTGATATATTTCACCTGCTATACAATTTGATGAAATAATACTTATATCGCCGTTTTTACTATAATCAAAACGATTTCTTGCTATATTAGCATACTCTCTTTGTAATTTTCGACACCATGGCATATCATACCATGTATCCCATAAAATATCTTTTAAATATTTTTTCATATTTAGCCCCTTACTATATTACTATATTTATTTGGCTAAATTATTACAAAACACTTTGTGACGAACTAGAAAAGCGCATTTTGTAACTATAGTCATTCTTTTGTTCACTCGACTTATAACAAATTGATACTTGCCAAAGAATAAAAAATATTATCCAGAACGAGGAGTCGGCAGCAATAATTGTTTGAAATCCCATTCCTGTTACAATCACAGCAACTAAGCATAACAAAACATCTTTCATTAATCTCGATTTATTAATAACAGAAATATAGAATGCTGCAGTAATAATAAATGCAGTGATACCACCATTGTGTAGAATGCTTAGGTACGCATTGTCTGAAACTGGCTCACCGAGAAGAGAAACCGGTCCTACCCCCAAAAGCCAATATTCTTTAAATACATTAAATGTTTGTATCAATTGTCCTGAGTCAGTGCCAAATCTAGTGTTAAATATTTCGTTATAATTTTTTAAGAAGCCAAAGTACCTTGCACACGTAGGACCTATATAGTTATAAATCAGCTCATAAATTTGGTCATAAAATGAGCTAACTAGTACAATCGTTAATAAAACCGAAGAAATTGCTAATATTTGTTTATTTCCAATGCTCTTTGTAAATATATTGAATGCCATAAATGCGAATAAAACCAACGCAGCTCCAATAATAAAACTTTTTGAACCGGAAAGAAGCCCTAATCCCATAATAATTACGTATTCAACTATACGCTTATATCCTTTTGAGTTATCGTCAAATAGTAAAAAAGCTAAGGCATGACAAGAAAACATACCAAGTCTCATTGGATAAGAAAATACGCCATAGTATCGTGAGAAAGCGTTTCCTTTAACCATTTCAATTAAATATAGCGTCTCTGTTTCGTTTAAAAATGTTGTACTCAAAAGATTTACAGCACCATTATAATCAATTATTTCGTATGCAACCGCCGACAAATTAATCAATAATGCAAGCAGTATAAACCCAGAAATTTCTTTTTTTATATTTAACCCTATAATATTTCTATTGCATACATACAATTCTATTATTAGAACAATATGTTTTAACGCTCCTATTTCAATAAGAATCATCTCATTTGCACTATTACGATTAAATTCTAACCATGATATGAAATATATCAAATGTACAATAGCTATAAGATAAATATATTTTTTTAAGTAAGCCTTTGGCGCAATAATTATCCATCTTTGTTTAATAATTATTGCTACGGCTAGAAGTACTATAAGGATATATGTTCCATCTATTTTCATGGTACCAAGCTGAATTCTTGGTCCTACTGTAAAAAAAAGTAGAATTAGACTAATATTTGATTTATTGTGTATATATCTATAAATTATTGGTAGAATTAGCGCAGAGTTAATTGCTATCGATAACATAATTAATATACTCCTATTCCAATCACTGTTTGAAAATTGTAATTTAATTTGTTTAATTCATGTATATGGCTGTGTTATACCACTCATGTATATGAGATTTGAATTACACATAATCCTCCATCTTGATTCCGGTCTTAATTACTTTTGCTGGTACACCTGCAACCACAGTTCCAGACTCAACGTTATGTATAACGACTGCATTTGCTCCTATAACACAATCGTCACCTATAATAACATCGCCCAAGACCTTTGCCCCACATCCAATATAAACGTTATTCCCTATGACTGGCACATCAGGAATCTTGGAACGCCCACCAATGGTAACCTGCTGAGCAATTATACAGTTTTCACCTATCTTTGCGCGGCTATGAATAACAACACCCATGCCTTTATATCCAAACTTCGTGCCCTTTCCGATTTCACAGGTATATGGGATAAAACTGTTATACAACAGATATACCCCCCCCCGAACGATTTTTGCTAATAAAGTTAAGTGATGAATATAAAGCCATCTTTCTATTCTATACATTACTATCGCATTCATTTTCATTCCTCCAATCTTTCCAAAATATCCTCAATATATCTTTCAATATAATACTTTTCTGCAGACTGCTTTGCGCCACTTTTTAACTTATAAAGCATCGCTCTGTTTGTATCCAATTTATCTATTGCTTCTGCTAAAACTTTAACTGTATTCTCTTTCAAAACTATCCCGCTTACTCCATTCTCAACAATTTCACTATTATAGCAAATATTGCTAACTATCGATGGAACACCAGCCATTTTTGCTTCTATTAAAACGCCGGGTACACCCTCATTTTTCCATCGCGTTGGCAATAGCATAACATCATATTTTGAAATCTCTCTATATACCTCTGCATCTTTTCCCCTAAAAACACCATGATATGTGACGTTTGATAGATACCTTAATGTATTAGTAAAAGTAGCACTAAAAGTACTATCTATTTCTCCATACAGATGGAATTCAACATTAACTAGCTTTTTGGCAACATCTAAAATAATATCAATTCCCTTATCCAAACTAATGCGAGAGAAGAAAACGGTTTTAAGTCTTCCATGTTTTACCCCCCCCCGCATGGATTTTTCAATCAGATCAACATAATTCTCTATATAATACTTATCAGCTGAAGCATAATTATTTGATTTTAGTTGTTTAAGCAATTCCCTGTCCGAATTCAATTTGATAATTGCTTCTTTAAGTCTCTCAGGCGTATTTTCACAGAGAACTATGCCCTCTTCACAGTTTCTGATAATTTCAGCATTATAGCATTCATTGCTAACTATGCAAGTTATTCCAGCGATTTTTGCTTCTACAAGAATCCCGGGAATTCCTTCTGTTTTCCATTTAGTGGGCAAAAGCAAAACATCATATTTGGCAAGTTCGCTATAAACAGCTTCAGAATCGCCAGTAAACACCCCCATATATTTAACGTTAGATAATTCTGAAATTGAATTTATAAATTGTTCTTTGTAGTCACTGTCTATTGGACCATAAAAAACAAACTCTATACTTGGCAGTTCTTTTGCAACTGCAAGAATAATATCAACGCCTTTATTCTCTTGAATTATAGAAAAAAACACACAATGCAACCCATTGCAAATATTACTTTCAATAATGGACTGTTTATTTGGTCTTCTCCTGCAATTCGGATAAACAGACACATTCTTTAATCCAACACCAGTAAGCTGATTCTTCATAGACTGAGTTTCTACATATATTTGTTTATATTCACTATACATTTGCACTTGTTTTGCATTTTTTGAAATTCTTTCGGCCTCACACCCACCCATCATAAAATATAATGTATGCCTCATATTATCTCTATTTAAATAGTACAATACTTTTGTCTGTATCAACGACTTCCCTCCCTTACTACTGATTCCTATAATCAGTGTCTGTTTAGGAAGTATAGTCAATATGCAGTTGATGACTTGGTATACTTTATTGGGTAATATTCTCCATTTTTTTAAATAATGTATAGACATTCTCTTCGAAAGCTCATCTAGTAGCAATTGATTTTTAATGGTTACTCCACCATAAGGTGGTGGACAATTTCCAATAAACCTTATCATTTTAGTCAGCCTCTTTTTAATTAACTTTAGAAATTTTCGATATGCAATGCTTATCTTAAATGAGTAACCCATTTTCTTTCATAATTATTATCAACTTTTCTGCTTCGCAAGAATTTACAAGGATTACCCCCGTATATAGTTGCGGTATCTGCACTTCCTTTAAAAACGCTATTTGCACTTATTATCACTCGATCCCCTATCTCACTTCCCGGTAAAATAACTGATCTTGCGCATATCCAACAACAGCTTCCGATTACGGTTGACCTAACATAATACTCAAATGTCTCTGAATCGGCAAAATGACTTGAGCTATAAATTATCGCCCACATAGCAATTGAAGTGCCATCACCGATTGTCAAGCCTCCTCTGCCGTCAAGCATCACATACTCGTTAACTATGGTCCCTTTTCCAATTGTTATATTCCACGGATTCCATACGAGTACTTTCATATTAATACGCGAGCCCTTACCAATTTTCATCCCGAAAACTAGATAAAAAAGTTTCCGTATGTGCCAGCAAGGAATATTTGCAACAAAATAATTCAGGAAAATATAAACAAGTGCTCCTGCTAATGCTTTTATATGTGTCGAAAAATTCTTCATTTTTTTCCATGGCCTCATAATTTGATAACATACCTTACCGAATCAGTTCCACTGATCTTGATGGCCTGAATCTCTCTCTTAAGACCGAATTCTTCTGAATACAATGCGCTGATGTTTTTTGATTTTCCCTTAGTGATTCTGATCTTTTCAACGTCATCACCAGTTGCAAAATGAACATATGAATCAAGATTTGACCCTAATGACTCATCACAAATTTCCAAACTATCATATTTTATTGCATAGCTTCTTTTTATACTGTGACCTAAATAATCAGTCATAGTAATAACCATACCATGTTCATCCTGCTGAATGCACTTTATCCTCGCCCTTCTAGCCATACGAAAATTACTCCAACATTCTGACTGCTCAATCTCAGATACTCTTACGGTGTTATGTGCTTCTGTGCTCTTATAATATAACCTCTCACTACACTGATATGCATATGTCCCGCTATTTACAAACATAGGTTCACCATTATGAAACAATTCATAAGACATCAATTCACAATGTGCATGACCTGGAGAATAATCCGGTCCTGGCTGTCCGGCGTCGATCAGCAACCTCCATTCCTTTTTTTCACCAAACTCATAAATATAAAACCCGCTTTCCGGAAAACTAAACCTCATTTTTGGTTCTATGCAAAAATACTTCTTTGCGACTGATGTTAATGCACCCAAACTTTTTGCCACATTTTTCCCACAGTCATTAAACAATGGTAATCTGTCAATACCGTGTTCAAGAGAGTAGGCGGCGTCCAGCATTTTTGAAATATATTTTTTTATTTCTTTACTTTCTTTTCCACTACACTCTAATGCTACTTCAACGCGCATTAAATCCTCAAGAAGTATTTTTTGATACATCGGACTGCGTTCAAAGTGCATTCCATCTTCGAAAATCTGCTCCTTACATTGCCTCAGTAAATCTTCAGTCGCCTTTTCTTGAACCGCTTTATCTCCTAAAAAAACAGCCGCTATTACCAATGCTTTTAAATCTTCAAAATAATGATTCGCCATGAGATGCTTTTCCAGATGATTAGATAAATACATGTATTGCTCAAATATTGATTCAATAAAATAACCTCTAAATTCTTTATCCTGCTCTATTTCCTCTTGCAATATTGAATAAATGTCTATCCAGTTTTGTATTCTTAGCGCAATAGGATAGCATTCCCATGCAGAATTTTTAATCCCTATCGGATTGTATTTTATCCAGCTGCTTATAAATTGCTTTATTTTTATAAAATATACTTTATTTTTGCATGCCTCATATCTCTTCGCAAGTGCAAACAAATACTCAAAATAATGAAGATTGTGATTCCATAGCGGGCTTCGATCTTCAAAATACCACGAACCGTTTAGGCAAAGCTTCTCTCTTTCGTGAAGTAATTCAACCTCATCATGTAGTAATTCCTCCACAGAAAATCGACTCAAAAAATCATCGTCATAATCCAGTTCCCTGATTGCAGGAATTATCCGAATATAATTTAAGTCTAATTCAAATTTATGATTCTTTATAATAGAGCAAGTCATTCCAGCTCTTTTAATAAGCTGATACCATATTTGCTCCGTTTTAAGGTACCTAACTGTGTTTAAAAATAAAGGTATATTAGTCACTCAATTCAATCCTTTTACTTATAATCCGACCTTTTCAAATGCTTTTGTCGCTGCCTCCCAGCTAAAGTGCTCTTTTACTAATTGCTGAGCATTGCGCCCAATTTCAGCACATTTATTAGGGCTGGAAATAAGCTCATCAACGTATCTTGCAATCTCCTGATCCGTATTTCCTACGAACCAATGAACGCCGTTTACTCCGGGTATTCCTTCAGCACCAATAGAATTAGTTACAACCGGCATACCCATAGCCATTGCTTCAATTATTTTTATTTTTACTCCGGTTCCGTATGCCATCGGCGCAAGAAACAGGTTTGCTTTTTCCACTTCATTTCTCAAATCGGCAACCATGCCGGTAAACACGGTCTTATTATTACTTTTATATGTTTGCAATATGCGCTCTGGACATTTTCCAATAAATCTTACTTGCTTAATTTCTTGACATAATGGTAATATTTTTTCAATTATATACTTCACTGTGTCACTATTTGCAGCTGTATGCATATCCCCGACAAATGTAACCATTCCGCTTTCTTTATTTACGCTGATAGCTTCACCGAAATATGTGCTATCTACACCAACGCGGACAGTTACAGCCTTTGGATGCGAAATCGAATTATTAAGTTCTGCGGTTTCTACGGTGGATACCAAAATAACTCTGTCATATTTTTCAGCCCAATAAATCTCTGAATTAGCCATCAAACTACTTTCAAGTTTCAAAATCATTACTTGGATCCACTTTGTTTTAAGAATGGACTGTAATACACCTGACAATCCACTCGTATACGCTCCACCAACATTAGAATTTCTATTAACACTGTTTATTTGCCTCTTATATCTCTTTGAAAGAAGATCCCCCATATCTAAGACTTTAAGAATCGATAGCTGCTCAAAATATTTTATATACGGTGCCAACCGAATCATATCAACAAATAGAACATCATATTTTTCGATGTTGTTAAGCTCTTCCATTTGAGCGCAATTAGCTTTGCTATAGTAGAGCGAAGACTGAAGTGACCAATGGTTTTTATTGAATAGCGTTTTGAAAAGTAAATTAACGACAATATTTAATTTTGAAACTTTTTTACCGCAAATTATATTTCTGATAAAATCAGGCTTGCTACTTCTCGATGATTCTATAATCTCTGGATTGTCAAGGATATAAATATCTATACAATATCCGAACTTTTCTTTCAACGCCTTGCAGTAATTATAGATATGTACTTCATGCCCGGATTTGGTTGGCCAGAATACTCTTGACGTTATGTAAAGCAGTTTCTTTTGCATTACTTTGTCTCCAGCTCCTTTTGCTATTTTATCAAAACTCCGTCTTAACCATTGTCCGCTCTATCGGATCATCCTGTGCAGGATTGGCATTGATATTTCCCCAGCTGATGCCCTCATAGTTTCCATCGTAGTCAAGCTCCGCAAACTGGCGCACTAAATCTACAATGCACTTATGTGGATATTTCTGAGGCACTTCAGCAAACTCTTTTTCTTTATTCGTGATGACCAATACATCGCTTTCAGCGCATACTGAATCGAGATCATCAGAAATAATCTCATGCAGATGAGGCAGCTTTGCCGCGATGAAATCTGCATTCGTACCTGTCAGCTGAGATATCCTCACATTCTTATCATAAATGTGCAGTTCATATCCCTTACCTAAGAGTACTTCAGCAACATCTACGATGGGACTGCATCTTAAATCATCAGTACCAGACTTGAAGCTGAGTCCAAGTATCCCAATCCTGCGCTGTCCTTTGTTCTCTATAATATCCACAGCATTCTTTTTCTGCTGCTCATTAGAGGGGTTGATGGCATTGATGACAGGAACATCCACATACAGATCATGCGCAAGAGTCCGCAGCGCCTTTGAATCTTTAGGAAGGCAGGAGCCGCCATAGGCAAAGCCAGGCATGAAATAGTATGGAGAGATATTCAGCTGCCTGTCCTTGCAGAATATCTCCATAACCTTGTGGCTGTCGATTCCCAGTGCCTTGCAGATATTACCGACCTCATTGGCGAAGACGATTTTCAAACCGTGGTATGTGTTGTTTACATACTTCATAATTTCAGCCACTGCAATATCTGTAGAAATAAACTCACCGGGAATATCCTTATACAACTCTCTGAATCTGCTCTCAGCACATTCGCTGTCAGTGCCTATCAAAGTGAGCGGAGGATTCATATAGTCATGGACAGCCGTACCTTCACGCAAGAATTCGGGATTGGAAACCACAGTAAAATCTTTGCCGCGAATCTTTCCGGAAGCCTCGGCGATGATCTCCCCCACCTTGGCATTCGTTCCGGGCAATACCGTGCTGCGAATAGCGACAATGTGGAATTCATCCTTGTCTGCCAAAGCCTCACCAATCTGCCGCGCCACACCATAAATGTAGTTGAGATTCAAGTGCCCCTCTTTACTGCTTGGTGTTCCAACAACGATAAACGAGATCTCAGAATTATGCACGGCATAATGGTAGTCCATCGTCGCTTCTAAAAGGCCTTTATCGTGTGCGTCGCGGATCAGATCCTCTATTTCCGCCTCAATTATGGTGGGCTTTCCCTGATTTATAAGATTCACTTTATTCTCAGAGATATCGTTTCCTATCACATGATGTCCGAGCTTTGCGCAGCAAGCTGCACCCACACAGCCGACATATCCAAGACCGAAAATACTAATTTTCATTTATATTTGTCCTTTCTATTGGTTAGTCGTTTTTTAATGCTCTTTTTTAATATGCTGGTAACAAGTTCAGTGCTTACGAATTCTTGTAAATCACCAGCTGCGTATTGTCTATCTCACTTCGATCATCTATCTGGCCATATATTTTGTGCTCTCGCCGTATAGAAAGCCTTTTTCCTAGGTTTTAAGCTCAAGCCACCGCTCTGGTTTCCATATCCTGTATTGACCTGATTCTGTTTTGATCTTCCCCAACCGTTGACTGGTTATTCTGTGTAAGCAATACATCCATCATATCCAGGAAAATGCTTCAATGTTCAAGTCAGCCGCCACAGCATTCAACTCTTCAAAAACTCTGTCCGTCAGTTGAATACCCTCGACTAGGTTTCTTTCCCGAATCTTCTGCCGATTATCTCCTGGAGCAATAACGTTGTCCACTCCGATGCCTTGCGATGTTCTTATCCTATTGAGGAATCTATCTGCCTTATCATAAAAATCTTCGCCCCATATAATCGTCGGATCCATTACAAGAAATGCATAGCCGACATTCATGCAGCCATTCTCAATCGGATAAAACCTTCCAACTTTATCAAGACTGGCCGCCCCCGAAAGGACACCTGCCAGCATATCAATCGCCACACTCAATCCGTATCCTTTTGCGCCTGCCATGGGAAGAACCATGCCTTTAATTGCCTTCATAGGATCATCCGTAGGTATTCCGTTTTCATCAGTGGCCCACCCGAGCGGAATAGATCGCTTACCTTCGTGAACTGCATCATTGATTTGGCTTTTCGCTACAACACTTGTTGCCATGTCAAAAATGAACGAATCCTCATTTTTAGCTGGCACTCCTATAGCCAGGGGATTGGTTCCCAGCAGCTTCTCTTTCCCCCCAAGCGGAGCCATTTGCGATGGGGCATTACAGATCGACAAACCAATCAACCCGGCATTAACCGCCATTTGTACATAATATGACGCAGCGCTAAACGTATTTGCATGATTGCATAGTACAAGAAAAATTCCTTTTTCCTTTGCCTTATTGATTGCAAACATCATGGCCTGATATGCCGAAACCATTCCTATCATGTTGTCTGCATCAAATACAGTAAAGCAGTCGCCCTCTTTTACAGGTTTAAGAACTCCATGTATATTGTAGCTTTTTTGTATTTTTTGAATATGGGCTGAGACCATGGACACGCCGTGCGTACTAACCCCATTCAGCTCAGATTCCACAAGCACGTCTGTGACAATCTCAGAATCCTTAGCATTAAGACCTGCCGATTGAAATAATCGAAGTATATTTGATTTCAGGGAATAATAATTAACGACCGGCATATGACATGTCCTCCATCACGCAGCGAAGGGCAATGCCATATATGTAGTGTTCAGCCAAAAATAAGGATACTTTATACCCCCCCCCCGCCAATTTACAGGACCATTCTTTGAGACTATTCATTATCTGCTTTTTCATTCTCTCCTCATTCCTCCTTGAAACAAAACTGTTATGCGGTATAACCCTTACGCACTCTGAATCCCATCCCCAGTATTCTTCATCCAATGGCTCATGTTCAAAAACGTCCAGAACAACAGATCTAAATTTCCCCGCATCTACAGCTCTTTTTAATGCGCCTTCTTCTACAATGTCACCTCTGGAAACATTGACAAAAACTGAATCTGGTTTTACAGCACTGAACAGGTCATCATCAAACATATGATACGTTTGATTTGTAAGCGGAAGCGTTAGAACAATCACGTTACTGTTCTCAATTGCGCCCTTTATCTGTTGCAAACCATACACCTTCTGGAAGAACAACTTCTTCATTGGCTGTATATCCACGCCGATCACGCATCCTGCAAATACAGAGAATCGCTTTGCGACTTCGGAGCCAACGCTTCCTGTCCCGACTACACATATAGTTTTATCAGATAGTTCATCAAGGTTCCTTTTCTTTTCCCATCTATGTTTCTTTTGATTTTCGTAAAAGTAAAAAGGATCCTTATATGCTTCCAACGTAGTCATCACTACATACTCGGCAATGGGTATGCTATAAATACCTCTTGCATTTTTAACTTCAATATTATGAGCTGCCGCATAGCCCATCGGCATTCGATCAAGTCCTGCACTAAGCAACTGCACTGCCTTCAAATTGTGAAATCTGCTAATATCATGATTCACAAAAAGAAAATTACATATAATTACATCATAGAACATACTCGGCGGTTCCGTCTTTTCCTGTTCCATGACATCAACTGCATATCCCATAGATTGAATTATATTTATATCACGTTCAGTAAACGCAGAGCTTCCTGCTATAAGCAGTTTCAACATCATTGTACTCCTAAATAATCTAATATCTGGTTATCCATAACGGACCTAACATCCTTTCCATCAAGCCAAATTTTTGTCCATTCAATAACTTTCTCCACTGCTACCTCAAGATTCCAATGTGATTTCCATCCGAAAACCGATTTAAGCCTGGAACAGTCGAGCTTAAGAAAACTGGCTTCGTGCAGATAGTTTTCATCGCATCGGTCAACCCGTTTAGTTCCTTCCCCCCAGTACTTTATGAAGAGGTCTACCAATGCCCCTGTCTGGAAACAGTCCTGATCATCGGGTCCCACATTATACCAAGAGGCATATTTGCTATCCTCATACTGCATCGCAGAAATCATCAAATATGCGTACACAGGTTCCAGCACATGTTGATATGGGCGTGTGGAGAAAGGATTTCGAACGATAATATCCTCCCCCTTCATCGCAGCCCGAATGCAGTCCGGTATAATTCTGTCTCTCGCGAAGTCTCCGCCTCCTATCACATTGCCAGCCCTGGCTGTGGAAACTGCTACGCGATCATCAAAAAAGAAACTTTTTTTATATGAATGAGTAACGAGCTCTGAGCAGGATTTGGAATTTGAATACGGGTCATAGCCGTCCAACGGCTCGTTCTCTCTATAGCCCCACTCCCACTCCTTGTTCTCATAAACCTTGTCCGTAGTTACATTCAGAAAAGAACGAACAGATTTTGTTTGGCGAACAGCCTCTAAGATATTCACGGTGCCCATAACGTTGGTGCTATATGTATAAACTGGATCCTTGTAGCTGTCGCGGACGATAGGTTGCGCTGCCATATGTATGACAATTTCAGGCTGGTAAGTTTGAAATACTTCAAGCAGATGATTTAGATCTCTGACATCTCCTCTGATATGAGTGAGTTGCCCCTTAACTTCACAAAGATCAAACAACCTTGTCTCGGTTTTTGTGCAGGAGGAATAGCCTATAACTTTCGCCCCAGCATTTACGAGCATTACCGACATCCAGGAACCTTTAAATCCCGTGTGTCCAGTGAGCAACACCTTTTTCCCTTCATAAAAATTCAAATCAAAACTCATATATCCCTCCACTTTTTCCAAGGAGCTTTCCCTGTTGCCAGCAACTGCTCAAGTATATCCATTTCTCTTTTTGTATCCATACATTGCCAAAACCCCCTATGCATATAGGACATCAGCTGCCCTTCGGCTGCCAATCTTTCAAGGGGCTCTCTTTCAAAAATCGTCTGGTCGCCTTCTATATAATCAAATACTTCAGGATTTAAAACCATATATCCTGCATTAATAGGGGCACCATCATTTTGGCTCTTCTCACGGAAAGATTTAACTGCATTTTTCCCGTCAATATCAAGTACTCCTTTTTGTTGTTCCAACATAACAGCCGTAAGCGTTGCTATCTTCCCATGTCTTTTATGGAACTCATAAAGCTTGTCAATCTCGACATCACACACACCGTCACCATATGTCATAAAAAATGATTCGTTTCCCACATAGGGGCGTATTCGTTTGATTCGACCCCCTGTCATGGTATTTAACCCCGTATCTACTATTGTAATTTTCCAAGGTTCAACATGCTGTGTGTGAACGATATAATCATTATTTCCTTTTGTATAATCAAAAGTCACGTCACTATTGATAAGGAAATAATCTGCAAACCATTGTTTAATCATATGTTGTTTATATCCTGCGCATATAATAAACTCGTTGAAACCATAAAATGAGTATTCCTTCATTATATGCCAAAGGATTGGTTTATCACCAATTTCAATCATTGGTTTCGGCTTCAAACGAGATTCTTCGGATATTCGGGTTCCAAATCCCCCTGCTAACAAAACAACTTTCATGTTCAATTCTCCTAATCATATCTTCTATCAAATTCAAAACTTTAAGGAATCGAGTATCTGCTTCAAGTTTTCTTCGGTATAACGATGCCTGAGGTTGCTCGGCATATTTTGCATTACATAATTGATTTTTGGATATGAAAATCTCATCTTCATTCTGAGAACCATGGCATATTTGTATGCTGTGTTATAAACCGCTGGGAGTGCGCAACAAACTGAATACCCCCACTGCCCTATAGGCATTAAGTGTTCTATTTGTTCACACACCTCCAACAATTCATCATAATTGTATCTTTTTTGATAGTTCTGATTCAAAAACGGTAGGATCAGTTCTGTTTGCAGGTTACCGGCTCCTTGACCCATGCCTATAGTCGTAGAATCAATAATCACTTTCCTATCGCCAGCTATCTGTAAAAAATACTGCACGTTAGAGAAGGCAAGATTTAAATTATTGTGTGAATGGAATCCGATATAAATATTGGGATCAAGCCTTTTTTCATATATTCTATAAAGCCGTTCCACGTCTTTCGCCTGCATGTATCCAAAGCTATCTACAAAGTATAGAGCATATGCCTGCATTTCATTAGCCCGGTCAATCAGCATTTCCAATTCATCGTCGGAATATCTCATTGTCAGCATCGGCTGAACAAAAACTTTGTATCCTTTCCTTGCAAGCATTTCGCAGTAGTCCATAGATTTTTTTAGTTCAGAATATCGGAGAATTACTCGCGTCCCTTCGACCAATGAAGGATTCCATTCCGGTATTCGATCTTCATCGGTATCTGGTCCTGTGAAGAGTGCAATATACATCTGTCCTGGATTACGTTTCCTGGGAATAAATTTTGATATTTCCTCAATTGTAAAGTAATTCGCAAAAGGATGGCCGATAAAACTGCTTTTTTCTATGTAACCCAATTCGACTATATCTATGTTGCTTTTAACAAGATGATCAATCGATTGGTATATGATTTCATCTGTGAACTGCACCTTTCTATTATTGATTTTATAATTAGCCTCAAGCCCTTGGCCACCATCACGCAAAGTACAATCCAACAGCTGTATATTATTTGAATTTACCATACATCCTCCGATCTCGTATAATCAGCAAATGCAGCTATACAAACATTCCATTGCAATCTATTATTGTCTAAGCCCGGCGGAGTCCTAAACGAACCTTCTTACTGTTACACTTAATTAATTTATTACTGACACTACTGTTCTCCGCTGCCTTCTCAATCTCAGCAAGCCGGTATTCCTTCAGGCTCACGTCGTAGTAGTCATTCATGTCGTCAAAACTAATGATATGCCCAGAGGACATCTGTCTTAAAAGACGCACAACAAGATTCGCACCTATGAATCCAGGTGAACCAGTCACATGGATTGTCTTCCCATTTAATTCCACATTTATATCGACCATCAGGCATTCTCCAATCATGATTGTCTTAAACGTAAAATAGCGGAGATCAGCAACGCTTCGAGCCTGCCTTTCTCCGCATCGCTTGTAAAATACAACTTTATGGGCGGCCTTTCTTATCCAGCCTCAGAAATCTATTTCATCCGGCAGCCTTAAACTGCCAGTGCGACATTGCCTAATATTGGCATTTCTTTCCAAATATGTAGCCCTTTGTAACCGCTTTATTTTAGTGCCTATTATTACTCCAGCACCAATCACAGCAACTGTTAATGGTTTTTCTATTTTTTCATCTTTCAAGGTCACGCACTCCCTCAGTAGTAAAATTCTTCCTAAACGTAAAATAGCGGAGATCAGCAACGCTTTGAGCCTACCTTTCTCCGCATCGCTTGTTAAATACAACTTTATGGGCAGCCTTTCTCATCCAGCCTCAGAAATCTATTTCATCCGACAGCTCTACGCTGCCGGTGTAACATTGCCTAACATGGGCATTTCTTTCCAATATGTATCTCTTTGTAACCTCTTTATTTTTGTGCCTAATATTACTCCAGCACCAATCACAGCAACTGTTAATGGTTTTTCTATTTTTTCATCTTTCAAGGTCACGCACTCCCTCAGTATCAAAATTCTTCCTAAACGTAAAATGGCGGAGATCAGCAACGCTTCGAGCCTGCCTTTCTCCGCATCGCTTGTTAAATACAACTTTATGGGCGGCCTTTCTTATCCAGCCTCAGAAATCTATTTCATCCGACAGCCTTAAACTGCCAGTGCGACATTGCCTAATATTGGCATTTCTTTCCAAATATGTAGCCCTTTGTAACCGCTTTATTTTAGTGCCTATTATTACTCCACCACCCATCACCGCAATATTTAATGGTTTTTCTATTTTTTCATCTTTCAAGGTCATGCACTCCCTCAGTAGCAAAATTCTTTCTAAATGTAAAATGGCGGTGAGAAATAAATCTCAAAGTTAAAATATCCATGATCCTGTAAACTTGAAGAATATAAAAAATATAGGAGGCAAGCAACGCCTCGAGCATTTCTTTCTCCGCATCGCTGATTTAAAACCTATTTTCGAGACCGCTTTACTTTCGACTCAACCAACAACAAGAATCAGCCCGGTAAGTAAGGAATAACGGACGTTATCGCAGATTTAGACACTTTGTATAAAAACAGCAGGATGACCGGAAGCTAGTTATGTGCAACATGCTATGCTAAAATTAGTGCTTATTATTGCTCAATCCCCGCATATCACATTTTGTGCTTTATAGGGCATTACCTATCCGCTTTCCATGCTTTATGAGATTTCCTTACATTTCCTTCCACGTGTCTTCGGAACAAGATGGATAAGTTGTACAAATTTTTGTGCATAAAAAGACTCCACCACCGAGCATTGCGATGCTCAATGGATTTCCTCTATTCTCATCATTCAATGCTCTGCACTCCCTCAGTATCAAAAGTGTCCTAAACGTAAAATGGCGGAGACCAGCAACGCTCTGAGTCTGCCGTCCCCCGCATCGCTTGTAAGTAAAATACAACTATATAATCATTATCAATTGGTTACTCAGCTAACTACACAGGGGGGGTAACCCTATCAAACTCTTCTCCCCAAATACCCTGTGCTTCTCGTCCTCTATTCCCTATCTCCTAATCTGTACCCTCATGGCATCCTTTGAAATCTCTCAAATTCTCTCCATTTAACCCACTTCTTTTTACCCTATATTCACTGTATGAAAAGTTTCATCTTCTTGACCGCAAGCTCCCCAAATTCAGTCAAAAACATTTCCAAAGCTCATTTCAAATTACGTTGAGTAATAGAAAAACCCTAATATAACTTGCTTTTTCAAGAGCCTCATACTGCTCTTGTTTTCCTATCTGTATGACTCAAGTCAGTTTCTTTTCCCCTGTTATTATTTGTACATTTCTATCTCTTACCGCAAGTTTCCTAACCAATGTTGTTATCATCCACCTATGTATGTTTATTAGCACCCGCAAATCGATGAATGCTATCATCAAACTATTCTCTTTCGTTTTGTAATGAGAGCGGTTGAAAAGTAGCATTCTTGCAGTAAAACAGCATGATTTTACTACTCAGCTGCAACCAAAATTTACATACGCTTACTTAACTGGTAAGCATTTGTGGAAACTGCAATTACAACATAGACATCAATGGAAACAGCCATAATGACAATGTGCATCTCGATATTCTTCCCCTGCATCAATCGTAGAGGTCAGATACAGTTCTTTTTCAGCAAGATATTTCTCAATGTACTCATCTTAGATCGGAGATCTTCCAGCATTAATCATCTGTACTTTCTTCAGTACGATATCTACACGATATCTACCGCATAAACCATGTGATGCTACTAAAAAGTACTGCTATGCTTAATGCCACATACCCAGTAAAAGCAACTTTATTCCTCTCAAAACCTAAAAACGCGGAGACAAATAACACCATGAGCGTTCTCCTCTCCGCACCGCTGGCATTATTCAAAACTCTTTAGCAGAAAGTTCTTACTCCCATCTATCAAAGCGACTTGTTTTTATTTGGCAAGCCTGTACATCCCAATTTGACGTTCTTGACCACTTTTCAGTCGTTTTCCGTATCGTTCTTTCCGCCCCAACACCCAACAATCCGTTGAATAATAATAGACCCCTGCAACCAAACCATTTTCTTCAAGAACGCAAATGTGTTATTAACATCATGCCCAACAATTATCAGTCGGTTATTTTAACGCTTCATGCTGTTCTTGCACTCGTATCCAACAGTTATCAATTAACCATTTCATATTTGGGTAAATAATAAGTCAAATTCAGAAACCACTCCTCTCCCTTTCAATCCTTAATCAATACCGTCCCAAATCCTCGCGCAATTTTACTCTCTGCCGCGCGATAAATCAGACATTTTCGTTCACCTATGCTATAATTCAAAACTGTGGATAGAAGTGCTGAAATATATAATTACATTAGATATTTTATGAACCAGTTACAGAATATTCGCGACACAAATAAAGAACGATATTTCCTACCTTTTCGTTGCATTTTTTCTTTCCAATTTTACGAATTTTACAAATTCCCCCCCTTTCTCAAGAATTTTTACCATTAAAAAGCCATCAAAAAAGCTCTCCAGAGAGATTCAAAACCATTCTCTCCAAAGGACTAACTCAATGTAACCGCAAAGCAAACACGGCATCCCCGCTTTCTTTCAATAACAAATCTATTTTCTTATCATTCCCCCAAAACACATATCACGAAAAATACCGGACTTTCCCCTCCCCACACACAATTTCCCATTCTCCCCTCTTGTCAACCCCCACAACCTCTGCTAAAATAAACTTGTTGTAAATTTGCCCCATGCGGGCCAATTACCCACCCCGCCCTCCCCAAGAGCACCTATAGGAGCACAAACAAAATGATATTATCTTGTCAAGGCATCTGCAAATCCTTTGCAGAAGTAAAAATATTAGAAAACATTTCCTTTCACATAGAAGACTATGAAAAAGCCGCCATCGTTGGGATCAACGGTGCCGGCAAAACCACGCTCCTGCGGATCATCGTAGGTGAAATGCCCCCTGATGAAGGTCAGGTCATCCTGGCGAAAGACAAGAGCTTTGGCTATCTCTCCCAGGATGCCGCGGTTGACACCTCCAACACCATCTACGAAGAGCTATTATCCGTCAAGCGGCATCTGGTAGACTTAGAGCAGCGGATGCGCCAATGCGAGGAGAGCATGAAAGACGCTTCCGGACATCAGCTGGAGGACCTGATGAAGCAATACACCTCCCTGACCCATTCTTTTGAGATCAATGACGGCTATTCCTACAAGAGCGAACTCGTAGGGGTTTTGAAAGGCCTTGGCTTTGTGGAGGAGGAATTCGACAAATCCATTGCCACTCTTTCCGGCGGTCAGAAGACCCGTGTGGCCCTGGGAAAGCTTTTGCTGCAAAAGCCTGACCTGATCATCCTGGACGAGCCCACCAACCATTTGGACATGAATTCCATCGCCTGGCTGGAGAATTATCTGCTCAATTACAAGGGCGCCGTAATGATCGTTTCCCATGACCGCTATTTTCTGGACAAGATAGTCGGTAAGGTCATCGAAATCGACCAGACGAAGGCCGCGGTCTTCCATGGGAATTATTCGGATTATGCTTACAAAAAGGAGCAACTGCGCGTCGCGGCCTGGAACGCTTATCTGAATCAGCAGCGGGAAATCAAGCATCAGGAAGAGGTGATCGAAAAGCTCCGCTCCTTTAACCGGGAAAAATCCATCAAGCGGGCCGCAAGCCGTGAGAAAATGCTGGAGAAAATCGAGGTTTTGGAGAAACCTGCGGAGGTGCGAACGGATATGAAGCTGCGGCTGGTTCCCCGCCTGACCAGCGGAAACGATGTGCTTTCCGTGCGCAATCTGAGCAAGTCTTTCGGTTCCCTGAAATTGTTTGAGCATGTGGATTTTGAGATCAAACGGGGCGAGCATGTGGCCATGATCGGAGATAACGGAACGGGCAAAACCACCTTGCTGAAGATCCTCAATCAGCTTCTGCCGCCGGACAGCGGAGATTTTCGCCTGGGAACGAATGTGGAAATCGGCTATTACGACCAGGAGCACCATGTTCTCCATGGAGAGAAAACTTTATTTGAGGAGATTGCCGATGAGCATCCCACGCTCACCAACACCGAGGTACGCAATATCCTGGCTGCCTTTTTATTCACCGGAGACGACGTCTTCAAGCGTATTGAGGACCTGAGCGGCGGAGAACGGGGCAGGGTTTCCCTGGCAAAGCTGATGATGAGCAATTCCAATTTCCTGATTCTGGATGAGCCTACCAACCATCTGGACATTATGTCCAAGGAAATTCTGGAGGACGCGCTGAACGCCTACGAGGGAACGGTGCTTTATGTCTCCCACGACCGCTATTTTATCAACAAAACGGCCCATCGGATTCTGGATCTGACCTCGCGGCGCCTGGTCAATTACCTCGGCAATTATGATTATTATCTGGAAAAAAGAGACACCGTCATGTCCACGCTATTCCCGAAAGAGACAGCCGCTGACGCCGCGCAGACACAGTCCGAAGCCCGTCTGGATTGGAAAGCCAAAAAAGAGGAACAGGCAAGACTCCGCAAACGGGAAAATGATCTGAAAAAATGTGAAGAAAAAATCGCTGCCCTGGAAGAGCGTCAGGCAGCGATTGAAACAGAAATGGGGAGGCCGGAAGTGGCCACCGATGTGACGAAGCTGCAGGAATTATCCACCGAACAAGCCCGGATCCTGAAACAATTGGAGGAGCTTTATTCCCTATGGGAAACCCTGGCTTAGTTCCCCTTACAGCAAAGCTTCCAGGGTCTCTCTGATCGCCTTAATGAAATCCAGGCTGTTCAGCACCACGGGATTTTTGCAAGTGGAAATCAGGGACAGGCTCTTGGTCATTTTCCCATCTTCCACCGTTTTGATGCAGGCCCGCTCCAGTTTGTCCGCGAACTCCGACAATTCCTGGATCCCGTCCAATTCACCCCGCTTGCGCAGTGCGCCCGTCCAGGCAAAAATGGTGGCGATGGAATTGGTGGAGGTTTCCTCCCCTTTCAGATGCTTATAATAATGGCGCTGCACCGTGCCATGGGCCGCCTCATATTCATAGACTCCGCTGGGAGAAACCAGCACGGAAGTCATCATGGACAAATCCCCATAAGCCGTAGCCACCATGTCGGACATGACGTCACCGTCATAATTTTTACAAGCCCAGATAAAGCCGCCCTGGGAGCGAATGACACGGGCCACCGCGTCATCGATGAGCGTGTAGAAATACTCGATTCCAAGCTCCCTAAACTTTTCGGCGTACTCAGCCTCGTATACCTCCTGGAAAATATCCTTGAACGTATGATCATATTTCTTGGAAATGGTATCCTTTGTGGCAAACCACAAATCCTGTCCGGTATCCACCGCATAATGAAAGCAGGCCCTGGCAAAGCCTCTGATGGATTTTTCCGTATTATGGATGCCCTGAAGAATACCGGGTCCCGTAAAGTTGTGGATGGTCTCACGGATTTCCGTCCCATCCTCTCCGGTAAAGACCAGCTCCGCCCTGCCGGGCCCCGGCGCCTTGATTTCCACGTTTTTATATACATCCCCATATGCGTGACGGGCAATGGTGATGGGCTTGGTCCAGTTCCCGACATAAGGCACGATCCCCTTGATCAGGATGGGGGCGCGGAACACAGTACCGTCCAAAATGGCACGAATCGTACCGTTGGGACTCTTCCACATCTCTTTCAGGTGATACTCGGTCATTCTTGACGCATTGGGCGTAATGGTGGCACATTTCACCGCAACGCCATATTTTAAGGTGGCGTTGGCGGAATCCACCGTTACCTGATCCGAAGTCTCATTCCGATGCTCCAGCCCCAGGTCATAATACTCCGTTTTCAGATCGATATACGGCAGTAACAGTTCCTCTTTGATCATCTGCCAGAGAATTCTGGTCATTTCATCCCCGTCCATCTCCACCAACGGAGTCGTCATCTTGAATTTTTCCATCCTTACCTCTTTCCGGCACGCTTTTCGCACCCGTTTTTACTATAAATCCCTGAAAAAGTGATCCGGCCGATCCGACCCTGGCCCCTACTTTTCCGTCTTCGCATCCTCTTTCTGGTAAGCCTCATAAAGCCCGCTCTGCACCATATTTTCATAGGCATTCAAAATATGGCGGTTGGCAAGCTGTTCGGCCTTGTCAGCATCACCGGCCTTGATGGCCTCCATGATCTGGCTATGCTCCTCATTGGACTTCGGTCCTCGATTGGCATTTGCCAGCGTCTTTCTGCGGACCCGGATCACATATTGGTGAAAATCCTTTAACTGATGCTCCAGAATCTTGCTGTTGCAGGCCTCATACAAAATTTCATGAAAGCGATTGTCCAACTCGGCCATTTGCTCCAAATGCCCTTTCTGGGCATGAAAGCGGGCCAAATAGACGTTTTCCTCCATTTCCTCCATCTGCTCCTCGGTGATGTTGGCCGTGGCCCATCTGGCGCAAAGGCCCTCCAGCAAGGAACGGATCATGTAAATATCTTTCACGTCCTTTGGGGTGATGCCGGTCACATACGCTCCCTTGTTGGGAATGATCTGAATCAACCCTTCCAATTCCAACTGCCGGAACGCTTCCCGTACCGGCGTTCTGCTGACTCCCATTTCTTCACCGATAGCAACCTCTTTCAGTTCCTCATGATCCTCATACTTTCCGCTCAGGATATCCTCCCGCAGCTTGTGGAACACTCTGCCCCGCAAAGAATACTTGTCCGTAACCTCCTGCTTTACATCATATGTCATTCCAAATTCACCTCAATCCTTGTCTGCGCGGCATAACTACGAATACCGGATTCTTCATGGCCGCTTTCCACTGTGACCTCCGGATGGACCGCGGACACATCAGTTCTTCTTAATCTGAAGATTCTTCTCCTTGCAGACCTTGTCCAGTTCCGCCAGAATCTCCTCGTCCGTCAGCACTGTAACACGGCCGCCCGCATACTGGTCATCCACCCACTTTTTCATCTCTTTCACCAGCTCACAGTTCTTATCCAATTGATCTTCGCCCTTCAATTTGAAATAAGTATTGATCCAATGGGCGATGCCGGCCAGTCCGGAAGTGTTGGAAATCGCGCACAACACGGGTCTGTTCAGGAACTTCTCCGTATCAAAAATATTATAAATTTCTTCGTTTTTCAAAAGCCCGTCCGCATGAATACCGGCTCTTGTCACGTTGAAATTCTTTCCCACAAAAGGTGTGCGGGGCGGGATTTCATAACCGATCTCTTTCTCATAATATTCCGCCAGCTCCGTGATCACCCTGGTATCCATGCCGTTCAGATCTCCCTTCAGCTGGGCATATTCAAAGACCATGGCTTCCAGAGGCGTATTGCCGGTACGCTCTCCGATTCCAAAGAGAGACGTATTGATGCCGGAGCAGCCATACAGCCAGGCGGTAGTGGAATTGGACACAGCCTTGTAGAAATCATTATGACCATGCCACTCCAAAAGCTCATGAGGCACGCCCGCATGGGTATGTAGGGCATAAATGATTCCCTGTACGCTTCTGGGAATGACGGCGCCGGGATAGTTCACGCCATAGCCCATGGTATCACAGGCACGAATCTTAATGGGAATCCCGTACTGCTCCATCAGCTTCATCAGTTCCATGCAGAAAGGCACCACATATCCATATATATCCGCCCTGGTAATATCCTCCAAATGGCATCTGGGGCTGATCCCCTCGTCCAGGCATTCCTTGATCACGCTCAGATAATGATCCATGGCTTGTCTCCTGGTCATTTTCAGCTTCATAAAAATATGATAATCCGAGCAGCTTACCAGGATGCCCGTCTCTTTCATGCCGATCTCTTTGACAAGCTTAAAGTCCTCTTTGCTGGCACGGATCCAACTGGTTACCTCCGGGAACTGATATCCCCGCTCCATGCATTTATAGACCGCGTCCCGATCCTTTTTGCTATAAAGGAAAAATTCACTGGCACGGATCATGCCGTTGGGCCCGCCCAATCGGTGCAGATAGTCGAAAATCGTCACAATCTGTTCCGTGGTATAAGGCGCTCTGGACTGTTGTCCATCCCGGAAAGTCGTGTCCGTGATCCAAATATTTTTCGGCATATTGTGGGGCACCGTTCTATCATTAAAAGGGATCTTGGGAATCTCGGAATAGGGAAACATATTGCGGAAAACATTGGGTTTCTCCACGTCATCCAGAATATACATATGCTCCTCGATCTCCAACAAGTTGTTCTTCGGATTCATCGTGACCGGTCGGTTCGCGAAAGCAATCTCTTCTCTCATCCGTTTACCTCTCATTCTGTATGCGATTTGCACACCGTATCATTGTATACAACGAAACACTCCCTGTCAATACCTTTCCCCTAAAATAATAAAAAAGATCAACTATTCTTCCAGCATCCGCCTGACATTCACCATCCCCCAGCCCTGTTTGTTCCAGGGTTCTCCGAGATCCGTGGCCGTATAGGTCAACAGACGTTTCACCTCTTCATTCCCCAAATCAGGGTGCTTTTGCAGCAAAAGGGCCAGGGCCCCGGATACGATGGGAGTCGCCATGGAAGTCCCGCTTTTGGCCACATAAGGATATAAAATTTTGTTGTAGTGCCTTTGAATGCGGACATTGCAAGACACAATTTCCGTGCCCGGCGCCACAATATCCGGCTTGCGGACAGGCGCCGCAAAGGCTCCCCTGCCGGAATAGGTCTCGCAGCGCCTGGGATTGTCCTTAAAAAAGTTTCCGTCATGACAGCCAACCGTGATGACCATGCCGCTCCCGCCCACGGAAGAAATGGAATCATTGGCAGGACCTTTGTTGCCCGCGGCACATACCACCACGATTCCCTGCTCCCATAGCCTCTCTATCATATTTTTCAAGGCCCGTTCTTTTTCCTCCTCATGCAGATTCCCGATTCCCACGGAAATATTCAGGATCCGAATCTGGTATTGCTCTTTCCTTTCCAGAACCCATTCCATTCCCTCCAGCATATGCTGCGCCAGGCCGTCCCCCTGCTCATCCAGCACCTTGCCTACCACCAGACGGCAGGCGGGCGCCATTCCGGCATATTTTCCGCCAGAGACGGCCCCGCTCCCGCATAGGATTCCGCAGATGTGAGTCCCATGCCCGTTATCATCATACATCAACTGGCGCTGCCTTACAAAATCCCGAAATAAAACCACCTTGTTCTGCAGATCCGGATGTCGGCCTATCCCCGTATCCAAAACGGCGATTGTCACCGGCCGTCCCATCCAATCCTCCCAATTCTTCCAATCCGCGCCCACCTGCGCTCGCACTCGATTCATTCCGCCACCCTCGCGCCCCGCTTCTTATTAACATATGCCCGCCGGACGAATCGAGTGCAAGTAGATGCGCCAAGGAATTCCAAAGAATCGTACTTCAGCAGTAAACATTGACAGGCAGTAGCGCATACAATAAACCATAAATAAAACATGGAGGCAATCAACATGAGCGATTTAACTGCTACCAACTGTGGCTGCAACAATTCCAACGGTACTTCCAATGCCAGCAATGGATTCTTTGGGGGGAACTGCGGTTGGCTGATCCTTCTGCTTCTCTTCTGCGGCGGCGGCTGCGGCAACAACGGCACCAGCTTGCTGAGCAACGATGGCAATAGCTGCTGTGAGTGGATCATCTGGCTTTTGATCCTGTCCTGCATTTGCGGCGGCAACGGCAACAATAACGGCTGTGGCTGTGGCTACTGACCCATAGGCAAGTGACAAAACAGGCTCCTCCGGGGGCCTGTTTCCCTACGTATGTCAAGGGACCCAATACCTGTATTCAGTCGGCCTATCTCCTGAGTGGTTCCGTCTGTCGGATGGAACCACCTCCCTGGTTGTTCCGTCTGTCGGATGGAACCACCTCCCTGGTTGTTCCGTCTGTCGGATGGCGTCACCTCCCTGGTTGTTCCGTCTGTCGGATGGCGACACCTCTCTGGTTGTACCATCTCGCGGGTTTTACTCGGTTCTATTGCTTGTTTCCTTTACATAGGATAGATAGAAGTACCATTTCAAGGAGACGGTCATGGAACAAAATGGACAGGACAGGGTCGCCGCGTTCGACGCCCTCTTTACAAACAACCGGATACAAAAGCTGAAAGTTCTCATGCCCTTCCTTGACCGCTCCCTGCAAAAGAATCTGGCTATTTACATTAAATATCTGGAGCTTCAATACACCATAGCTTACTTTCAAAAGAGGCCATTCACGTTCCAAAGAGGGCCAGGGACTCCGATGGGACCAGAGAATCCATTGGAATCCCAAACACATATCGATATAGGAAATCTATGCGATGCACTCTTCCCCTATTGCACACAAGCGGAAAAAGCCAAACTGAACAACCTGCGCAGTCTGTTTCAGTCAATGACGCAATTCCAGGAAATGATGGAAATGGCGGAAATGATGAAGGACCTCTTCCCTGAGGGCATGGACGGGTTAGACGGGCTCGGCTTCGGTCAGGCTGCGGCAAATACAGCCGGCGAAACCAACGCGGCCGCACAAACAACCGACAAAGCCGATGACGGAACGGAAACAGGCGCCCAAAATGCAAGGGACGCCGGCTTTCCTTTCCCTCCGGAACTTCTGCAAATGATGCAGTTGTTTCAAAACGGAAATCCATCGCAAGAAGAATAAAGCAGGGAGAATAGAAAATCTCCCTGCTTCACATTCCAGGCCTATACCAACTAAAACCAATAAAGAGAAAGATAAGGTGATCACATGGAAACTGGCAAAAGACCCGCATGGATGGATGACGAACTGGTTCGGTCCATTCCGCCCAAAAAGCTGGAATTCCTTCAGCAATTATTCGCGGAATGCCACGGCCGCAGCCAAAAAGAAATGATCGCGTACATGATGCCCATGATGCGGAGGGCCAAACAAGAACATCTGGCCTTTACGCCTCAAGAACTGAACGCCGCCATCAGTGCCATCCGAAAATATAGCACCGAAGAAGAACTGAAACAAATTGACAAAATCCTCGCACAGAACAGAAAGAAAAACTCTTAAAAAAGGGGCTGTCGGGAAATAACCAGCCCTAAGACAGGGAGGTATGGAAAGCAATTGGCTCTCATATCTCCCTAAA
>CANQNT010000043.1 GCA_947625255.1 uncultured Acetatifactor sp.
TTACTGCGTGCCTACGGCAAGGAGCCTGACCGCAGCCGTGTCAGTGATATTCAGGAAATCAGCGGCAACGGTATTATTGCCAAAGTAGACGGCATAGAAATTGCGGCCGGCAATAATAAGCTGATGACACACCTGAACATCCCTTATATCAACTGCCGCCAAACCGGCACGATCATTCACATGGCAATCAATGGCGCCTATGCCGGTCATATCGTAATTTCCGACATCGTAAAACCTCATTCACAAGCCGCTGTTGCCGCGTTGAAAGCGTCAGGCGTGGAAAAGACGGTAATGCTGACCGGCGACGCCAAAAAAGTTGCGGATCAGGTAGCTTCCTCGCTCGGTATTGACGAGGTTTACAGTGAACTGCTCCCGGCTGGCAAGGTTGAAAAGGTGGAAGAACTGCTGCGCATGAAGCTGGGTAAAGCGAAACTCGCATTCGTCGGTGACGGCATCAATGACGCCCCTGTTCTTTCAAGAGCGGATATAGGCATTGCCATGGGCGCTATGGGTTCGGATGCTGCGATTGAAGCGGCCGACATCGTTTTGATGGATGATGACCCGATGAAAATATCCAAAGCAATCCGTATTTCACGCAAGTGCCTTCGTATCGTTTACCAGAATATTGTGTTTGCGTTGGTCGTTAAATTCGCCTGCCTGATTCTGGGCGCGTTTGGGATTGCCAATATGTATCTGGCAGTTTTCGCAGACGTAGGCGTTATGATCCTTGCGGTACTCAATGCGATCCGCTGCCTGTTTGTGAAAAAACTGTGAGAATGGAGGGGTTCCTTTGCATAAATACAAAGCCAGCGGTTTTTCAGAAGAATTGCAGGAGAAGAATCTATCCTTTTATTGTTGTATCACAGATAAAACAAAATCCCCATACCCCCACGCTTTCGGCACGCACCTCTACGAAAACGGTACCGACCTGCTCACCATCAAGGCCCTCCTGGGGCACAAGTCCATCAATTCCACCGCGGTTTACGTCCACCCGGCTGCCTCCCCGGCTTCCGCCGCCGTCAGCCCGTTTGACAGGATGGGGGTGGCACCAATGGCTGACTTCCCCATCAGGCATGTCTGGGAGCTCGCCTACCAGGAGTTCTGTTCCTCCGGACACTTCCAGTCGCCCGTCCAGCGCAGGGCCTCCCTGGACATCCTTTCCTGCAAGTCCGGGAAGCTCGGCTTCAGCTTAAGCCGCTGCGACTCCTGCGGGCACACCCTCATGCGCCCCTGCTCCTGCAAAGACCACAGCTGCCCTAACTGCCAGGCCGTGAAGAAGGAGCTCTGGGTGGACAAACGCAGGGCGGAGGTCATCGACGCCCCTTACTTCCACGTGGTCTTCACCCTACCGCACGAGCTCAACCCCCTCCTTTCTTCCAACCAGTCCCTCCTCTACGGCCTCCTCCACAGGTGCCGCTCACAGACCCTCCTGGAACTGGCCGCCGACAGGAAGTACCTTGGCGCCACTCCGGGCATCATCCAGGTCCTCCACACCTGGAACCAGGAACTCTCCTACCATGTCCACATGCACTGCATCGTCTCCGGCTGCGGCCTCACCCCAGACCGGAAACTGCGGCTGGCGGGAAAACACTTCTCCATCCCCGTCAAAGTGCTCCGGGACAAGTTCAAGGGGAAGTACCTTGACTGCCTGGACCAGCTTTGCCACGAAAAAAAGCTGTCCTTCCCTGCTCCCTGCGGGGAACTTCAGGATCCCGGGCAGTGGCGGGAATTCCGGGACATCCTTTATGCAAAGGACTGGTGTCCCTACGTCAAGGAGACCTTCAACGGCTTCGGCAACGCCATCGAGTACCTTGGGCACTATCCCCACAAGGTCGCCATCTCCAACGGCAGGATCCTCTCCCTGACCGGGGATACCGTTACCTTCTCCGCCAGGGGCAGGAAGCCCTGGGATCCCAAACGGCAGGTCACCATCCCCTGCGTGGAGTTATACGCCGCTTCCTCATGCACGTGCTCCCTCCCGGTTTCCAGAAGATCCGTTACTACTGCTTCCTCAACAACCGAACGAAGTCCGCAAACCTGAAGCTGATCTTCAGGCTCCAGGGTGGGCAGCGGTTCCGGCAGCGCTACGCCGGGATGTCCATGGCGGAACTCCTGAAGGCCGCATGGGGCGTGGATGCGGATGTCTGTCCCTGCTGCGGATGCAAGACGATGAGGTATCTGGGGAATGTCCATGGCTTTTCCGGATAAATGCCGTTGTCCTGTATATTTTTTTTATGAAGCCTCCCTTTGGAAGGCTCGTTTGGTACGCCCGGGAAACCCACGGGCACTAGAAAACGCCTCAAATGGGACCAGTTTCAGGATGCCCCTGTCCATAAATGACGGTTTTGTGGATTCCGGGAAGGATACAATCCCCATATGCACAGCCAAAGTGACGCGGCTTGGTACAATCGTGAAGAATCACATTCAGAGCAGTTTTTCTTTTTCAGAAGCTGCTCTTTTCTTTCTGCTCTGAATCTGATACTTCACTTAAGAATTATAACACCTTTGGCTGCGCTTGAAACAATTTGGCATACCCGCCGTTTAATTCCATGAGCTGCGCGTGGCTGCCGCTCTCGGCAATCCTGCCGTTTTCCATGTAGATTATGCGGTCGCACAGCACGGCCGAGGTCAGCCGGTGCGACACAAAAATTACGGTTTTGTCGGCCAAACGGTGCAAGATCATGTCATAAAATTGCTTTTCAAAGACGACGTCCATGGCGGCGGTGGGTTCGTCCATGATCAAAACGTCGTGATCCTCATAAAGGACCCGCGACAACGCCAGCCGTTGCAGCTGCCCGCCCGAAAATGACAGGCCGTCGTCATAGAGCTCCCTCGTCAGGCCCTTTTTCATGCACGGCAGCAGGTCTTCCAGCCCGACGCCGGCCGCCGCAGCGCTTGCCCTCGCTTCATCGACCTGCCTGTCCATGGCAATATTCTTTTCCATGGTCGCAGCGTAGATGCAAAAATCCTGACATTCGTTCTCGTAATAGATATATTTTCCAGTACCTATATTGTAGTGGTCACTGGAACTAATTCATCAATTACTGATGACATACTTTCGTCTGGAACAGTCTTGCCAGAACACGCAGTAACCGAAAAGCAGAATAAGATTGCCAGTGCCAAAAAGGAAAATCTATATTTCTTCCTTGTGATACCTCCTCGAATCCGAATAGCACAATGCGCCCTATACTGTCCAATTCTTCTGCCTGAGGTACATTTCATAATAAAGCCCTTTACGCCCCATCAGTTCCTCATGGCTTCCCTCCTCCACAATCTCCCCGGCCTCCAGTACCAGAATTCTGTCCACCTTCTGTAGGGCTGCCAGTCTGTGGGAGACAATGATTCCGCTTCGCCCCTCCATTCCTTCCCTGTAACGGCGGAAGAGCTCTGCCTCCGTCACCGGATCCACCGCAGCATTCGGCTCATCCAGGAGAAGCAGCGCCGTATCCGCGAAAAATCCCCTGGCCACTGCCAGTCTCTGCCACTGGCCTCCCGAAAGGTTGACTGCCCCCTGGCAAACAGAGCCTACCTTCGTGTCGATTCCCTCTTCCAACCTGCGAAAAAACGTTTCCGCCGTTGACAGCCTTGCGGCACGGCTGATCAGTTCCCGGTTATCAGACTGGGGGATATTCCCTAACACAATATTGTCCTTTACCGTGGTCTCATATTTCAGGAAGGACTGGAAGATGGCGGCGGCACTTTCCCGCCCCTGCTCCCTGCTCGCTCCGTCCACTGGCGCCCCATATATCCTGATTTCTCCGGAATCAGGCGGATACAGCCCCAACAGCAGGGAAATCAGGGTGGATTTTCCCCCTCCATTAGGCCCCACTAACGCAAGGGTCTCCCCGTCCGCCAGAGTGAAGGACACATTTTTCAGCACAGGTTCCCCGGTACCAGGGTAGGAAAAAGTCAGGTCATTCACTTCCACAGCAAGCCTGTTCCTCACCTTTCGGCCGCTTTCACATAAACCGCTTCCGCAGCAAGAATCTCCCTGCCTTTCTTCCATAGCGTCAAGCTCTGCCAGATCAACTCCGTACAGGGCGCTTTCATGGAAATATTTCAGGTTGAACCCCAGGTTAATCATTTCCTCCTGCAGCAGGAACACCGACTCCAACAAGAACGCGAAAGTCCCCACGGTCAAGTGTCCACCCTTTGCCACCACCAGCAGCACGCAGACCGCAAAAGACACAAAGGACAGGATTCCTTCCGATGCGCCCTGAATCAGGCCGTCCTTCTGTCCCTGGGCATAGCGCTCCTCCGTGAGTTCCTTTGCCGTGCGTTCTACGGTGTCGATGACCGGGACCTCTGCCCCTGTGGCGCTTAATTCCCCCAGCGCGCTCCTGTCCAAGAACAGACCGCAGAGATATTCGTTACGCCTTTTTCTGCGCTGCTGTCTCTGGTTGATTCGATACAGATTTTCATTATTCTTCAGCCGTATCAGAATGACCGGCATCACCAGCCCTATGGTAATGGCCGGGAACCACACCGACCAGTATGCGAGCGACAGCGCCAACCCAAAGCAGGTGGCCAAGAGCCGAAAGACAAATGCGCATTCAAACTGAAACAGCCAGAATTCCTGCCCCAGGAACCTCTCCGCACGGGCGATGCGTTCCTGCACCGTCTCCTGTTCCCTCACTCCCACGGGCAGCCGCCCAATCTTCTGGTACATCCTACGCGCAAGGGAATGCACGGCATCCATGCGCACCTTGCTTTCCAGCACCGGCATGACACCCGAATATCCGCAGTTCAACCCCAGTTCCTTTAAAAACAGCGCCAGAAGCACAGGAGCCAGAAGCCGCCAGGACAGGTTCGCCTGTCCCAGGGCATCCACTGACGCCTTTGTAATCCATGTGCCCGCCACCAACAGAAGACCCACAAGCAGGGTCAGGGCCGTCAGCAGAATAAAGCCAAAAGGGGCTTTTTTCCATCCATATTTCCATACAAAACGAAAGGTTTTCCAGATTTTAACCATCTTTATCTCCTCACCACCATCTCCTGCGACCGTCAAAAGGCAGGGGATATCCCCGCTGTCATTGATACAGTGATGCCTGGAGTTCCACCATCTTCCGATAAGGCCCCGCATGTCCCATCAGTTCCGCATGTGTGCCGAACTGGGCCACTCGCTGCCGCTCAATTACAAGTATTTTATCGCACCGCCTTGCCACGCCGATTCGATGAGACACGATCACTGCCGTCCTGCCAGCCACGGTCTCCAGGAAAGCCTCCATGACCTGGATTTCCGAGACGGGATCCAGCGCGGATGTGGGTTCATCCAGGAAAATATACTCTGACTCCCCGACCAGGGCACGAGCCAGCGCCACCCGCTGCCACTGTCCTCCCGAAAGCTCCCTCCCGTCCTCAAAAAGCTTTCCCAGAGGGGTATCCAGGTGATAGCCAATCTCTTCCAAAAAATCGGGAAGGCCCACTCGCTCCAGTGCCCTGATGACCTGGTCATCGGATATCCCGGCATTTTGTCCGTGCCGGGACATATTGTGCAGAAGCACATTCTCCCGCAGGGATCCCTGGTAACGGATAAAATCCTGGGGAAGGTAATCACAGATCTCCTTGATTTCTTCCCCGTATGCCGCAACCGGCTTTCCGCAGAATAATATTTTTCCTGAATCACAATTGTACAGGTTCAGCATAAGCTTCACAAGGGTGCTTTTTCCGGCTCCGTTTTCTCCCACCACCGCCACCCGCTCTCCCTTACGGATTTCAAAGCTCACATCCTTTAACACATAGTCCGTACAGCCCGGGTAGCGGAAAGACACATTCCGCAGCCGATAGCAGGTTTCCTCAATCCCCGGATCCCCTGTCCCCACACTTTCAGGAGCAATTTTTTCTCCCTGCACTGTCGTTTTTTCTTCCAGTTCCATAAACTCCCGGAACACACCGACCCTCCCGAACAGTGCCATAACGTCCGTGACAGATACGGTAAGGTCGCCCAGTGCCCCACTGAAAGAAGTGATCGCGCCAAACATGGCTACATACGCCCCCACCGATACGCTGCCGCCCAGGATCATCCCCATCAGGAGGATGGCCGCTGCCGTAAAGCCGCAGGATAAGCATATCCCTCCCACCAGGCGGCCCACCGCATTTTTCTTCTCCTGCAGAAGCCTTTTCCGGTTGATGTAGAGGCTTTCCTCCCCCCATCTGTCTACCATCACCGGATAAAGCCGGTAAGCCTTCAGCTCCTTTGCATACGCAACCCCCGTCATCAACCCCGCATAATAGTTCAGCACACGGTTCCTTGCCCCCAGCTCCTGGTCCGTCCTTACCGCATTGTTCATGGCATAGACCATACTGAAAAAGGAAGGCAGCGTACCCACGCATAAAGCCAGCAAAATCCATGGGTTTAACACCGAAACCGCACCTACCACGGAGACCATCATGAGACTTGAGCGGAAAACCAGGAGTACTTTATTGGCTTTCTGGGATATCTCCCCAACAAAGGCATTGCAGACTTCCATCTGATTCTGGCATTCCGCGCTCTCACGCACCACAAGCGGCAGACGGCTTCCCTTGCGTATCAACTGCACCTTCAGGCTGTTGCCTATATTTTCCTGCAAAGACAGTTCAATGGGTATTTTAAACATCTGATCCAGCTTCTTTGCCAGGAACAATACGGCAAGCAGAAGCAGGGGAGCAGCCAGCATCCCTACATTTTCCCGAAGATTTCCTCCCGCATGCTGCCAATCCCCGTAAGCGTCCACCAGCCTTTGGACACCCAGTATCCATAAACCAGGGACAAAACAGGTAAACAGCGTCACTACTACCATCACGCCCAGTTTAAAAGAAATATTTTCCCGTAAAATATCCAGAATCGCCTTAAAATTTTTCATGGTTTTGCCCTTTGTTTTCACATCTTTGTCCGTCAAGGGTAGATATATTTGCCTGAAACATAAAATACGCCATCCGTTAACGGCCGATCCGGCGACGGCTTTTTCAAAACGCCTCTTTGCATCAGCTCCTCCGTTACATAACCGACGATTTCAAACAGATACGAGGAAACCCCTTGGTTAATCTGGGATTCCAACCGTTTTGGTACAAATTTGGAAAAGCTGTTCCGTACCGAAAGAATCCATTCCGACAGCACATCGTCAAGCGCTTCATCCTCTATGTGAAACAGGGAAATGAATTCGGCAAATTCTTCTTCGGTAAAGCCGGCGAAATTCAATCGATATTGGGGTCCATCTTTCACAATAAGACCTTTTTGGATCAGGCTTGCGGCTTCTTCCTCCGATAAAAACGCGGTTTTTACAATGCCGTCAGGATTCTTCGGGAAAATATCTTTCGCGCACAGCCAGCGCGTTCCCCCATTATGGTAAATATCCTTGTCAAAATATCCGGCAATCCAATAATAATAGATATGTCCGGGAATTTTTCCCGTGCTTCCGTCATCGCCACCCGCTAAGTTGCAGCCTGTATTATATTTCGCGGGGGTTTCCCTTTTGTCAACGGTTTCTTCTACGTTAAACCAACCGTATCCACCGTCTTTCCGGGGCGGGAACGCGCCGTTTTGCAGTTGCAGCCGATCCTTTTTCAGGGTTCCGATCTTTCTCCTTAAAACATAAGGCACAACAAAATGTCCCAGGCGCTCCATGCCAAAATCGTGCCCATAGAAGCCCATAGACTTTACGGCGTCCGCCGCATTCACAAATAATCGCTCGAAATGATCCGCAATCCCTTTTATCACCTGTTCCGAAGCGCTCTCCACCATTTTTCTGTCTTCCAACCGGAAGACAATAAAATTCGTCGCATACTTATTCCCGATTTTGCATATGGCATCCCCATATTCCAGACGGGGAATTTCATCCTCAATATACAGGACGGGAATTCCGGTCCGAACGCTGATTTCCTCCAGGGTTTGCGGCGTTTCGTATGCCGCTTTGCAGATCGCGCGGGCAAGCTGCGTATGCAGGTAGCGGTCTGAGTCCATAGCGCCGTTGCAGGTAACGGTATTCCAATTGATCCTCCTGTAAATTTTTTCCATTTGTTCCGTTCCTATCCTTTCTTTGATTTTTTGACGCCCTGCGTTCAGGCGCCATTTGACAGTCGTTTCCGTGAGCGCATATTTTTCGGCAAGCGCCCTGACAGACATTTCTCCGATGTAGTAATCGACAAAAAGATCCCGATACATTTCGGAAAGCGTATGCAGATACCGGAAAACCGTTTCAAAACTGCGCTCCGTATTTTCCTCCTCGATCCCTGTGTAGTCGTCATACACCGGATGCAAATCAGCGTCCTCTTCCGATAAAACCATACGCTCTTTCTTCTGCTTCTCAACAAATCTCGCATAGCGATTATGCGCGATCCGCCAGACCCATGCGTCAAGGGATTTTATTTCGTATTTCTGCATACCGTCAAGAACAGACAAAAGTATTTCGCTTGCTAAATCCTCCGCATCATAGCGATTGCCCAGTCTGTTACGGCAGAAACGAAAGATCGGTTCTACATAGGGGATAATTTTGTCCTGATCCAAGAGGGATGTTCCTCCTTTCAAAATGTCTGTAATCATGATTACACTTATTTAGTGCCTTAAAATCAAATCGGATAGGGATTTTCAAAGGAATTTTTTTATATTTGGTCACCTCCACACCCGGCTACTCTTTTTATTCACGTAATTTCGTATATCCATACCACTATAAATCCCCCGGCTTTTCAAGCTGGGACGAACCCAAATCTCCCGGCTTAACAATCTTTTTACATTACTGTTTCGTAGGTAAGTAAGAGTTTCCTGAAAAGTACACCCATTTTTAACTGCGAAGTTCTTTAGCCCCGCCTTTACAGAATCCGCATTCATTATACAAGTTTTGGCATAGCATGACCTCCCTTGAATAAGGTCATTTTACCACAAATCCAAATATATGCCTAATTAAATTGGATGCGGCACGAGAACCGTTAAGAAGAGAGAGTGCCCGACAGTAGGGTGGTGATACCTATAAATATACAAAAACAATGTGAATTGCTTGCAGGGAATTTATTTGGTTGCAGCCAAGGGCTTCGGTATGCTATATTATAAAAAATACTATTGATAAGGGGTGTCCCATGTCTTACAAAATAGCTATATGCGATGATGAATCCGTTCACATCGAAAAGATCCGCGCCATACTTCCCGACTATGAAACAGACAACTACTTAAGCCCTGCCGCTTTGCTTGACGCGGTATCTGCCGGTTTGCGCTATGATGTCCTTTTCCTCGATATCATGATGCCGCAGATCGACGGTATCTCTCTGGCCCGAGAGCTGCGCGAATATGACGAGGATATGCTTATTGTTTTTATAACGGGTAAAATAGAGTATGTGCAGACGGGCTATGAAGTCCGCGCATTTCGGTATCTTCTGAAAGACCAAATAGACGAGGGCCTGCCCAAAATCTGGAACGATATCATAAAAGAACTTCTTGACCGTCAGGACGCCTATTTTTCCTATGAATTTGAGCGTAAGGTATATCGTCTTCCAATTCGGGATATTTTCTATTTCGAAAGCAATCTGCGCCGTATTGTGGTTCATACAAAAGTTTCCGGAAACGCTGCGCTATATGGCAGGCTTGACGATCTTTCCGTAAAATATTCTTCATTCATCCGTATTCACAAAAGCTATCTCGTAAATCGCCGGTATATTCGTATGATTTCAGCAGGGACTGTCATCCTGTCAAACGGGGAAATCCTGCCTGTCAGTCGAAAATATGCCTCTCTGTTGGAGGAGTTCAAATGATACTGACCGCAAGTTTGATCCTTGATATTGCTTTGCTTGCCGTGAAGTTTTACCGTACCCGACATACGGCTCATACGCTCAGGTTTTTGGCGCTATCGGTTACGATAAACACGATTGCTTACTACATGATTTTGGGTCTCACGGCGACTTTCGGGCAGAACATTCTTTTCTCGGCCGTATGTACCTTAACGGCCAAAATATTTGTTATTTGGCTTTTTGGGCAGCCAAAAGGACGGGAGGGAAAAAATGTTCCCCATTACCTTTTGGCAATTGTACTGTCGCTGTGTTTCCATGAAAAACCGATTGGCGGCATAGCGGCTGAAACCGTACTCCTGCTATTTGTTTTGTATAATGAACGCGCAAAACCTGATCCTGAAGAAAGAGCCCCTGTCAAGAAGCGAGAGAGCGACATTTACCTCATGACAATAGAGGAAAGTTACCGTAAAAACAGGGCACTCATGCACGACCTGAAAAACCATATCATTGTTCTGCGCTCGTTTGCCGAGAAAAAGGAGTACGACAAACTATTAGAGTACACTGACACTCTTTCTGAAAAGGTCTCGGAAAACCTATTTCCCGTTCATAGCGGAAATACTGTCCTTGACGCGCTTCTCGCGGACAAGTATCACACTGCACGGCGAAACAAGATATTTGTAGAGTTTGTCACAGTGAACTACAATATCGAGTTTGACAATGGTGATTTATGTACTGTTATCGGGAATCTGTTAGATAATGCCATTGCGGAAAATCTCAAAACCGCACGAACCGACGACCGCAGGATATCCGTATCCATCTTCACAACACAGGAGTGGCTGACCGTTAAAATCGGGAACCCGCTGTTCCACGAACTTAAGATCAAAAACGGCCTTCCTGCGAGTGATAAGCCCAATCTTGAACATCATGGAATCGGGTTAAAAAATGTTCGCCGGGTCTGCGATCAATACGGCGGCGAACTGATTTGGGACGATGCTGACGGAATATTTACAGTCACCGCGCGGTTAAAAATTACGTCGAACCTGTAAATTCTTACATCGCACAAAATTTTTTGAAAATAAGTGATATACTTAGGGCATCATAACGCCAAACGCGCTGTGACGCCCTATTTTTGACAATGGAGGAATACCTATGGAAACCAGACACTCCCATGCAATTCAAAACGGCATATTTGCGTTAAAAACAGTCTTCTGTTATGCACCTGTAATCGCCGCGGTCTACGCATTTTTGGCGTTGACAAGTTCCGTGTTCACAGTAGTACAGATTCTGTTCTTAGAGCGCCTCGTCAATCACGTCACTGCTTATATCAGCGCGCCCCCGGAATTGTACTCCGTACTTTTGTGGGGTACACTATATGTCATTTCCCTTATTGGCGCGCAGGCGTATTCATTTACCCTGGGTAAACTCGGCAGGCGCCTGAACCGCAGACTCACTCTGTCGCTGTCACCCGCGATCATAAATAAATTTTCACGTATTGATTATCACTACTTTGAAAATGCTGAATTCAAAGATATTATGAGCCGCATGACGGCTAACCCTCAACAGACGATCCATAACACATTTTTCTCTGTCATCAACTGTATCAGTCAGGTGGCAAAGCTTGTGGGAATGCTTGGGGTGTTCTTCCGCGCTTCGTTGTGGATTGGTCTCGGTGCCGCGTTGATCGGAATACCGATGTCAATTTTAAATGTTCAGGCAACTGTAAAACAGCAGCGCCTACTTAGGAAAGCGACACGCGACCAGAGAATGGGCGAGTATCTGCAAAACCTGTTTTCAGATAAACATTCCGCCTATGAAATCAAAATATTTCAAGCCAAAGATCATATTCTCGACATTTGGCACGAGTATATGAAAAAAATCGTTGAACGTTATGTGAGAATAACAAAAATACTCCTGCGGGCCCAGTCTATTGTTTCACTGCTAAAGATCGCATACACCGCCTTCGCCGTCGTAACTCTTATCTCAGGCTTTCTTTCCGGGTCTGTCGAGCTGGGGGTAGTCGTATCCATCCTATACTCCATCGGAAATATGTTCTCCATCCTCACGGCGGCTGCATATAGTATTTCAGATTTAGGCGCAAAAACATACGAGATCGGCTATTATAAAGAGTTTATGGATTTCAGGGAGCGAACGCAGGGGAAGGAAAATCTGCCGCATAACCGCGACATCACCTTTGAAAATGTTTCGTTCAAGTATCCGGGTACGGAACGGGAAATACTCCATAACCTCAGTTTTAAAATCAAAAGCGGAGAAAAAGTCGCACTTGTGGGTGTAAATGGCGCGGGCAAGTCAACGATCATAAAACTCCTTTGTGGTTTATATACCCCTGACAGCGGGCGGATCACCGTTGGAGGAAAAGACATTTCCGCACTTTCTCAGGAAGCGCTCAGACAGTTCCTATCCGTTGTCTTTCAGGACTTCGGCAGCTACCAGCTCACCCTTCGTGAGAATGTGGCGTTTGGCGATCTTTCAAAACTGAATTGCGATGAAGCCCTTCGTGAGGCGCTGACATTTGCGGGTGCAAAGGAAATTGCCGAAAACGGTCTTGACATTCACCTCGGACGGCTTGAAGAAGATGGCATAGATGTCTCAAAGGGACAGTGGCAGCGGATTGCGATCTCAAGGGCGTTTCTGTCCAACGCCGATTTTATCGTCTTAGACGAGCCGACGGCATCGCTCGATCCGATTGCCGAGAGTAAACTATATGATTCGTTTTCGTCAGTACTCCAAACGCGGGGGTGCATCCTTATTTCTCACCGTCTCGCGTCGGCGAGGCTTGCGGAAAGAATTATTGTGATTGAGGGCGGTGAGGTCATCGAGACAGGCAGTCACGACGAACTCATGCAAAGGAAAGGACTCTATTCTGTCATGTACGAGGAACAGAGTGAATGGTACAAGGAGGCGTCTTAATGAATTCCAAGAAAGAAAAAAAATCCAATTTCCGCTACATGGGCAGGGTAACAAAGGATTTATATACCATCATGCCGATTGAGATCACGGCGGATTTGATTTTAAATCTTTTCAATTCCGTCATATCGTTTGCGCAGGTTTATGTTACGGCAAAGGTCTTTGACGCGGCAGGAAATTATCTAAGCAAAACCGGCACGAAAGAAGAACTGCTTTATCGTGCGGGAATATTTATACTGTCCTTAGCACTGCCGCTGCTATTGGATTTGATCGACAATCCTATCAGAAGCATATCGATTTTCAACAAACACCATGCGCTGATCCACAAACTCCTTGCACGGGTTGTTTCAATGCCACTGATCCGTTTCGAGGAGCCCGAATTCCACAATGAAATCTGGCGTGCCAAACTTGTCGTATATAACGAAGGACTGTTGAACTACTTTTATGGGTTTACAGATTTTATCCCGAATATCGTCCGTTTTGTCGGCACAATATGCGTAATAGCATCCTTCGATGTCAGATTTATACCTCTGGCCATACTTAGCGTCGTGCCGACATTTATCTCAAAATGGATCTATAATCGCGAACTTTATAGCCTGAGACACGAACAAACCCCTTTAGCGCGCCGTCGCGATTACTTGTGGGACATCCTTACAGGAAAAGACACGGTCAAGGAGATCCGGATCATGGAAACGGAGGACTATATCAAAGACCAGTGGACAAAGGCGCGCGATGAAGTCCTGGAGCAGGATTTTACATTTGATAGGAAGAGCACGAATGTGTTCTTGTTCTGCGATTTATTCCGATTGTTTGGTTTTGCGGCAAGTATTGCATTATCTGTTTATTTTGCAAGCCGGGGCATCATCTCGGTTGGACAATTTGCCGCTTGTATATCCGCATTTGGGGGCCTTCAGGCAATGACGGAAACTCTCATAAGCATGGTTACGGACCAAAACTGGAAAGCGGACTTTGTCGGCGACTTCTACGATTTCTTTGACAACGCAACGGAAACGGAAGGTGACAAGCCGTTTCATACATTAAAAAATGAAATTGCCGTCAGAAATGTCTGCTTTACCTACCCCGTCAGTGAGAAAGAGGTTTTACACGATGTATCATTTACGATCAAAAAAGGGGAACGTATCGTCATAGTAGGTGAAAACGGTTCCGGTAAGACAACCCTTTCAAAGATCATTGCAGGAGTCTATGAACCCTGCGGCGGAGAAGTTGCATATGACGGGGAAGACGCAAAAGCGTTTGAAAGAGCCGGCTTTTACCGCCAATTCTCGGTGATTTCCCAAGATTTTGTCAAGTATCAACTGACTATGCGTGAAAACATAGGCATGAGCACTCCGAATCAAATACATAATGATGAAAAGCTTCTGCAAAGCGCAAAGGCAGCGGATATAGAGCAGATCATCCGTCGGATCGGCGGGCTGGACACGTGGCTCGGACGCGAGTTTGACGGCGTTGAACTTTCGGGCGGAGAATGGCAGAAAGTATCGATTGCAAGGGGGCTGAATAAAGATGCCGACATCATTATCCTCGACGAGCCCACAAGCGCGCTTGACCCGCTTGTGGAGTACGATATCCTTAAAAAGTTTGTTGATCTGACCGAAGACAAAACCTCGGTTATCATCTCTCATCGCGTAGGGTTGTGCCGTTTTGCGGACAGGATCATTGTAATGCAAGGCGGGTGCGTTGTCGGGAATGGAACGCACGAGGAACTTCTAAGAAACAACGCTGAGTATCAGAAAATCTGGAACGAACAAGCCAAGTGGTATGCTTGATATGACATCACCCTTTCTGACTTGCAAATTTGAAATTTGCCTATCAGCAAAGATAATATGTTCACTTATTTCACCTTATTTTCAAAAACGGGCGCTGACAGTCCGAAATCAGCGCCCGATCTGGTTTTTTACTTAAGATATTCTGTAAAGAATCGCTCCAGCTTATCAAACGGAATCGCGTTTTTTAATCAGCAGCTCTCTGTTTTCTGTGTACCTGCTGTCCTTGATCATGGCGGCGTAAGCGTCTTTGCTGAAATAACAGGAATGAGCCTTCTCCCCGTGCATAATCAAAACGGCGCTTCGGATTTCATTGCTGTATTGGAGAATCGGCTGATTCATAAAAGATTCACAGCCTATCACATTCCAGTCTCCGTTGGAATTCAGACTGCGGGGATGGTAGCCCCTTTCGGTCTTATAGTAATCATAATAATCCTTTACAAAGAACGGCGCGTCCTCCGGCAGCGGATCGACTACGCCGCCGCCAAGGGCATATTCGCCCGCCTTCAAATCCGCAAGACGCTGTGCGCACATGGCCGCCTTTTTCTGATACCCTTCTCAGAAAGCGGGCAGAGGATTTAGTTGCGATGGCGGACAAAATCATTGGTGAATTTGTGTCATTGGACGATATAACCGGCGGCGATATTTATTTTGGGCTGGCTGAATCCTATCAAATTCGTTACCTTGCGCAGGAAATTAAGCGTTTCAAAGAGATTTATCCCGGCCTGCGCTACCACATCAGCAGCGGGGATACGGAACAGGTCACGGAAAAGCTGGACAAAGGTATTCTTGACTTTGCCGTGCTTGCGGAGGAACCAGATACAATGAAGTATAATTTTCTCTGTTTTCCCGATGCGGATGTATGGGGGCTTGTGCTGCCGAATGATTGTCCGCTTGCGAAGAAAACGTGCTAAAGGATGAGGAAGGGTTTCCGGTCATGCGCAGCCTTGCCCATAATATGGCGTTTCTGATTCGGGCGATTGCCGCGGAGAAAGAAAGGCACGGATACCCGGGAGTGGAGTACAGGACCTCTACCAGCTTTTCGAGCAGCGCGCAGCATCAATAAAACGGCCATGGAAACGCCGCTGCGCCTGAGCAGGACGCTGTGCCGCGGAATGGAGGATTTGATGGAGCGGCGACAGAAAATATTAGCTTATACATTTGACGGGTGAAAGGAGATATGGTAAACTGGATGTGACGTTTGACACAAAGGATGTCTAAAAAGTTTTAACCTGACGGAAAGGATGGGACAAACGTGAAGTTCAATAACGCCGCCTCGCAAGAACAGGAGGCTCGAAGAAAGCCCCGATACAGCGTGATTCAAAATGTGGCTTTCATGGTGAAGCTGGCATGGAAAGAAAAGGAGAAAAAGGTCTTGGTACTGGGGCTGTCCCTGGCGGTGCTTTCCACCGCGAAGACAGTGGCCTCCCTGTATTTGTCGCCCGCCATTGTGGGACTGGTGGAAAAGGGAGCGCCCATTGCGGAACTGCTTTGGACGCTCTTCTTTTTTACTGTTCTTCTTTTGACGCTGCCCGCCCTTATGGCCTATGTGTCCGGTAATACCGCTCCGGGGCGAATTACCCTGCGTACCGTTCTTATGGGTGCCATCAACCGTAAGGCCTGTTGCTGTTCCTACGCCAATCTCCTCGACAAAAAGTTTAAGGACCGCATGATGGAGGCTTACCAGGCGGTGGACGGCGGCGGCTGCGCTGCGGAAAACATCTGGGATGTCCTGTTTGGCCTGATTGAAAATGTGCTGACGTTCCTTTGCTATCTGCTTCTCCTGCTGAATGTCGATTTCTTCCTGTTGGTTGTCATTACCCTTGTAGCTTTCCTGCGTTATCGGATTCACAAGTTCTTAAACACCTACTGGTACCGGCATCATGACGAGGAAAGGGAAGGCTACAGCCTGATCTGGGAAATGCGTCAGTATTGTGAATCTGTTCCTATGGCAAAAGATATCCGGCTTTTCTCCATGCGGCCTTGGATTGAAAAAATGTATGCAAAGGGCTTTGAGTTGTGTGACGCTTTTCAACGGAAATATCAGAACGTGCTGCTCCGGGGTCCTTTGAGCGATTTGATCCTTGACTTCCTCCTGCAGGGTCTGATTTATGCTTATCTGATTTACCTGGTGCTGAACGGACGGTTGAATGTATCTTCTTTCCTGCTGTATTTTACTGCCGCCAATTCCTTTTCCGGATGGATCAGCGGGATTCTGGATAACAGTCTGTCTCTTTACCAGACAAGCCTGTCCCTCTCTTTTATGAGAGAATTTTTGGATTATCCGGAACCCTTTACCTTTGAGGGCGGGGTCCCCCTGACGCCGGATCCGGCAGACCGCTATGAAATCACCTTTGAGGATGTGTCTTACCGCTATGAGAACGCCGATCAGGATACTTTGTCCCATATCTGTCTGACGCTGCATCCCGGCGAGAAGCTGGCGGTGGTGGGCTTAAACGGCGCGGGAAAAACCACCCTGGTCAAGCTGCTGTGCGGCTTTCTGGACCCCACCAAAGGGCGGATCCTCCTGAACGGGACCGATATCCGTACCTATAACCGAAGGGACTATTACCGGCTGTTTTCCGCCGTGTTTCAATTTTCTTCCCTGCTGCCCGCTTCCGTGGCGGTCAACGTGGCGCAGAACGACGGAGCAATTGACGAGGAACGGCTGAGGCGCTGCGTCGCCCAGGCAGGGCTTCAGGAAAAAATAGAATCCTTACCCCTTAAGTATGATACTTTGCTGGATCGGCAGGTCTATGATGACGCCATCCAGCTTTCCGGAGGAGAGATTCAGCGGCTGATGCTGGCAAGGGCCCTGTATAAGGACGCGCCCTTCATCATCCTGGACGAACCCACTGCCGCCCTGGATCCTTTGGCCGAGGCGGATATGTACCGGAAATACCATGAGATGACAAAAGAACGTTCTTCTCTTTACATATCCCACCGTCTGGCGTCCACCAGGTTCTGCGACAGGATCATCCTGATTGAAAACGGAACCCTGGCGGAGGAGGGAACCCATGAACAGCTGCTGGCCCTGGGAGGCAGTTATGCCAGGCTCTTCCGGGTTCAGAGCCGATATTATCAGGAAGGAGAGATGACAGATGTCCGGAAAATCTGATAATCCGAAACAGGCGGCTAAACGCAAGTCCCTGCCGGAAGTTTTACGTTTGAATTTAAGGGCCATGAGATTGATTTACCGGCGTTATCCCCATCTCATCCTTTCGGGACAGCTGGTGGCCATCTGGAGGGCGCTGCCCGCGTATGTCAATATCTCTTTCTCCGCCCAGATTCTGGAGGAGTTGGCGGGAAACAGGGATAAAAACAGGCTGCTCCTCCTGATCCTTTTAACTTTGACGATCAACGCTCTGCTAAGCCTGGTCGACGCGCTGCTGACCCGCTATAAGACTCTTTCCACCAATCTGTTTTTCCACAAGGTCAGAAAGATCCTGGGGGAAAAACAGCTGGATATGGATTATTCCATTCTGGAAAAGCCCGAGACAGCGGAGAAGGTGAATCATATCTGGCAGCTGCACTACAACAGCGGATGGGGGCTGATCAATGTGGCGGGCCGCTTTGAAGCTTTCACCCAGGCCTTTATCTCCCTTTTTGTGGGAATCGCCCTGGTAGTTTCCCTTTTTACCAGCAAGGTTCCACAAAGCGCCGGTCCCCTGACGGTGCTGAATTCTCCCTTGTTTTTAGTGGGGCTCGTCGCCGCCCTGCTTCTTTTGACCTGGGCCGCCCCTTTCTTCATCACCAAATCCCAGGGAATCTGGGCCAGCCAGGCCAGCCAGACCGCCCTTGGCAACAGAATCATGGGATTCTACGGCAACATGGGCCGTCAGGAACAGGGGGCGGAGGATATCCGGATTTACCGGCAGGACCGCTTTGGCGACAAATTTTATAAAGATAAAACCGGCTACTGGTGCTCCAAGGGCTCCTACGCCAGGCTTTGCAGAGGTTCCATGGGTTTATACCGGGTTGTCGCTTCCGCCATTCCCGCCCTTTTTACCGGCCTGATATACGGCTTCGTAGGCTTGAAAGCCCTGGGCGGCGCTTTCGGGGTGGGCATGATGACCCAATACATCCGGGTGATCAGCAGATTTTCGGACAATATTTCTTCCCTGCTGCGTTCCTGGGGATTTCTTCGCAACAATGCACCTTTCCTGGAGAATGTCTTTGACTTTTTGGACATTCCCAACGAAATGTCGCAGGGCAGTCTACCCCTGGAACGGGAGAAAGTCCGGGAATATGAAATTGAATTCCGGGATGTGTCTTTCTGTTACCCTGGAAGCACACAGTACGCCTTACGCCATGTGAACGTTAAATTCCAGGCAGGAAAATGTATGGCGGTGGTGGGGGAGAACGGCAGCGGCAAGACCACCTTTATTAAGCTGCTCTGCCGTCTCTATGACCCTACCGAAGGGCAAATCCTGTTGAACGGGATCGATATCCGAAAATATGATCACCAGCAATATTTGGATTTCTTCTCCGTGGTCTTTCAGGATTTCCAGCTGACAAATTTTTCCCTGGCACAAAATGTATCCGGCAGCGACGAGTACGACGCCAGGCGGATCGTATCCTGCCTGCGGAGAGCTGGCCTGGGCGAACGTCTGGAGGAACTGCCGGAAGGAATCGAAAGCTATTACGGCACTCATTTTCATCCTGACGGGATCCATTTTTCCGGCGGCGAGGCGCAGAAAATCGCCATCGCCAGGGCCCTGTATAAAGACGCCCCTTTCATTATTCTGGATGAACCCACGGCGTCCCTCGACCCGATCGCGGAAGCGGAGGTTTACAGTAAATTCAACGGCATTGTGCAGGACAAGACTGCCATTTATATCAGCCACCGCCTGTCCTCCTGCCGTTTCTGTGATGAAATCCTGGTCTTTCAAAATGGCTTCATCGTGCAGCAGGGGAGCCATAAGGAGCTCCTTACCGACCGGGACGGAAAATACAGTCAGCTCTGGTTTGCGCAGGCCCAATACTACAGCGGGGAAACCGGTTAAACTACCAATCGGGAGATTGAATTTCATTTTTCATAATACCTGGCCTGCGCCTCCCACAGCTCTTTGTACTTGCCTCCGAATTCGATCAGGCTGTCGTGGGTTCCCTGCTCCACGATTCCGCCGTCCGCGAACACCAGGATTTCCCGGCAGAAGCGGCAGCTTGACAGTCTGTGTGAAATATAGATGGCTGTGCGGTCGCCCACAATGTTGTCAAAATTCTTGTAGATTTCCGCCTCGGCAATGGGGTCTAAGCTGGCGGTGGGTTCGTCTAAGACGATAAAGGGAGCGTCCTTGTAAAGCGCCCGGGCGATGGCGATCTTCTGGCGTTCGCCGCCGCTGATCATGATCCCGTCCTCGTCAAAATCCTTGCCGAGCCAGGTTTCAATGCCGTCGGGAAGTTCCTTCAGCCTGTCGCCGAAGCCCGCGTCCTCCAGGCATTTGACAGCCCGCCTCTCGTCCACGTCGCAGGAGCCCGCCACGTTCTGCCCCAGCTTATGGGGCATCAGCCAGAAGTCCTGGAAAACCACTGAAAAGATGGAGATATACTCATCGTAGCGGTATTTTTTGATATTCACGCCGTTTAAGAGGATTTCCCCTTCCTGGGGGTCGTAGAGACGGCAGAGGAGTTTTATAAAAGTGGATTTCCCAGAGCCGTTTTCGCCCACCACGGCCAACTTCGTTCCGACCTCAAACTTTACCGAGACATGCCGCAGAGCCCATCTGTCGGAATTCGGGTATTTGAAACTCACGTCCTTAAATTCTACGCTGTATTTCCTGTCACGGCGCTTTTCAGTGGTCAAGGTGCCCTGATACATTTTGTTGGGAATGTCCAGGAAGGTAAAGATGTCTTTCAGGAACTTCGCGTTGACCCGTAATTCGTTTAACAGAGTGACGCTGCGGGTAGAAGCATTGATAAACCTCGTGACCGCGCCTACGTACTGGGTGACCTCGCCTAAGCCGAAGGCGCCGCCCAGAGCTTTCAGACAGACAAAGAGATAGATCACGCACATGAGAAACTTCTCGCCACAAACGGCGCCGATCTTCATAAGCCCGCCGATCCCCTTATAAAACTGACCAAAAGAACCTCCGTGGTACCAAGGGTTCCCGGCTGGAAGCCAGCTGTAATATTTTATAAAACCCTCGTTCTGCTCATACATTCTGTAATCGACCATAGAATCAGGATCCCGCTGTAAGAAACCGAAGTGGGAAAAGATTCTGTTTCCGAATCTTGCCCGGTCGCTCAGTGCGGCCTTGTCCTCCAGTATTTTCCCGTTAAAATAGGGAGAGATTCCCGCGCACAGAAACATCAGCGCAATAAAGACGAGAACCGTAAGCGGACTGTTCAGGAACCTATAGGGACTGTTCCCAGGGACTTTCCTAAGGAAAAGTCCGACGGACATCGCTATCGCGCCGAAAGCGCTGAATACATTGGATAAGAGCCTGTCAAAGTCCCATTGGAGCTTGGAAAAACCCCAACCGGACCAGTTGCTGTTTTGGCGAATCTGGTCTCTTAAATCACGGACACGCTGGTCCTCCACGTCGCTATAGTCCATGGACAGGTATTTTCCGTCCTCGATGCGTCTCATATTGTTCCAGAAATTCACGGTCCTGACTTCATAAGCATGCTGCATGACGCCGTTCAGGATCGCAAATGCCGCCGTGGAAAGAAGCTGAAACGTCGCCCAAAAGATCAGCTTTTCCACGCTGCGTTCCCCCGCCAGTTCCCCGATGAGCCTTGCCGATACAAACAGAGAAACATAGGAAAAGGCCGTCTGAAAAAGCGCCTTAAGCACCATATAGGGAAACATCAGCTTGTTTTGGGAGTTTAAAAGTTTTATCGCCCTCAGATTGATCCGAAAAGCCTCGTTCCAGGACATTTTATCAGACTTATTCGCCATTTATATCGCCTCCTCTTTCCTGTAGTCTTCTTGATAATATTTGGCCTGGACCTGAAACAGATGGGCATACTCTTTTCCAAGCTTAAGCAGACTCTCATGGCTGCCTTCCTCGGCGATTTGCCCGTCTTTCAGATACAAAATCCTGTCGCAGAACTGGGTCGAGGCCAGGCGGTGGGAGATAAAGAACGAGGTTCTTCCCTCGGACATGGCGTTGTATTTTTCATACAGATCCCGCTCGGCCAAGGGATCCAGCGCCGCCGTGGGCTCATCGAGGACCAAAATGGCGCCGTTTTTATAGAGGGCCCTTGCCAGCATCAGTCGCTGGGTCTGGCCTCCCGACAGCACCACGCCGTCCAGGTAGACTTCCCGGCCCAGGTGGGTGTCGATTCCTTTCGGCAGATCCTGTATCGTCTTGGTCAGTCCGGCTTTTTCCAAGCAGTCCCAAACCCGCGAAGCATCCATATCGGCTGCCGACTGAGCCACGGTTTCGGCCACGGTGATATCGAACAGATTGAAGTGCTGGAACACCGCCGAAAAGAGTTTATAATACTCCGCGCGGTTGAATTCCCGGATATCGGTGTCGTTTAAGAGTACCCTGCCCTCGTCGGGATCCAAAAGGCCGGTGATGAGCTTGATCAGGGTCGTCTTGCCCGCGCCGTTTAAGCCCACGACGGCGACCTTTTCCCCGGGCTTGATCGTGAGATTTAAATGGTCGATAACGTTTCGGTCAGATTCCGGGTATCGATAGCTTACGTTTTCAAGGCGGATCTCATAGGGAAAATCGGTTGGAATCGGCACCCCTTCGCCGAAGCGATAGGGTTCAGGGCAGTTTAAGAATTCCAGCATGTAGGATAAATCCAGGCATTTATTTTTCAGATCCAGAAGATTGTTCAAAATGCCGTTGAAACGCCCGTTAAAGGAATTTACGGCCGAAAAGTAGAGCAGGAATTCAGCCGCGCCCATGCCGTTTTCGATGCACATATTAAGGAGGATGTACAGGGCCGCGCCGCTTCGCAGGAATTCTATGAACATGCCGGAAAAGGTGCCGATCAGGTAGAAAGCGTGCTCCCGTTTGGCGTAGGCCTGGCGGGCCGCGAAAGCCTTGTCGGTGAGCCGATTGATCCAGCTCGCAAGCCCGAAGAGCCGGACATCCTTGGCGATGGAAAGCTGTCCCGGAAGCCATCTGAGATAATTTGCCTGCCGGTCGATATGCGACCGCTCCTCCCTGTGACGGTAGTTGTATTTGGAAACATAGCTGGATACCGCAAAATCCGTGATGCTTAAAACCATCGTCACTGCGAAAATCAGAGGATGGATGTGGGTGAGCATGGCGGTGAAGAACCCAAACATGATAAGGTTTACCGCCAGGTTCTGCAGCGTGTTCCAGGTTCCTTCGGCAGCCTGGCTATTGCCGGCACAAGCAGCGAAAGCCCTGTCTGCCGCTCTTAAAAAGGAATTGTCCAGGCAGTGGCAATAGGAAGTTGAGGCGAGTTTGTCGCTGAGTTCCTGCTCGATCCTAGAACGTAGTTCGACCTGATAGCCATCCTTTGCCCCAGCGCTCCCTACGCCGTTTCCGATGTAGCCAATCAGCGCGTCGCTGACAAAGAATCCGCCGATGAAGAACGCCGCGGTTAAGAGAAGCTCCTGGGCGGTGCTGTGATTTTCGAGACAGGAGAGGATCATAGGGGACATATAAAACCCGAAGACGGCGCTTGATACATTGAACAGAATCTGGAAAAATAAAAATACAAGGGTCTCGGGACGGTATTTTTTCGCCCGGCTGAAAAAGTAACGGAGACATTTCGTCATGCCATACTGTGGTTTTTCTTTTTTGTTTTTCATAAAATCACTTTCCTTTTTTTGTGCGATGATTGGTGACGGATCCAGCATAACACAAAAATCCCCGAATGTGTCAATTCGGGGACGAAATGAGCTTATCAGGGGACAAATTGCAGGGAACGCAATTATGCAGAGGACGCAATTATGAGAGGGCATAGTTCTTGTTATGGCTGTTCCTCGCCGAGGGGCAGCAGGATTTCGGTGGTAAAGGCTCCGTCTTCGGAGTTGCGGGAAAGATAGCCGCCCAGGCGCTTCACCACGTCGTCTATCCTGCCGAGTCCCAGGCCATGTTCGCCGCCTTTGGTACTTTTGAAAAGATTGCCGATTTTTGTTAGCTTGCCGCCAGAGGTGAAATTTAAGAAAGAGATATAGAGCTGGTTGCCCTTTAAGTCGATGTAGACCCGGATCACCCGCTGATCCTCCGGGAGCTTTTCACTGGCCTCTATGGCGTTGTCGAAGAGATTTCCCAAAACCGTGCAGAGATCCACTGCCGAGATCGAAAGCAGGACCGGAATCTGTGCGTCGATCTCTACCTTGATTCCCCGGTCGTTTGCAAGGGCAATCTTGGAATTTAAAATCGCGTCGGTCATCGGATTGCCGGTCTTGATCACCGTGTCAACGGTGTAGAGGTCAGTCTCCAGCTCATCGAGATACCTTGCGATCGCCTCCAGGTCGCCCTTGTCCGTATAGGATTTCAGCACCTGGATGTGGGTCCGATAGTCATGCCGCCAGCCCCGCATCTTGCGGTACATATTGTCCACCTCTAAAAAATGTGTTTTCAAAAGCTCCCGCTGATAAGCCTCTATCTGCCTGTCTGCACGTTTTCCCAGCATATTTTCACCTGCTTTTCTTGTTTTTCCATTCAAATCGATAAACTGATTTTGATAAAACGACGTTTAACGGCGTATTTCAATGATCGCGCGGTTGACCTTTTCATACGCGCCTCTGGGCAGCGGAACCGACCCGCCGCCTTTCAGAAAGATTTCCGAGCGTGTCACCCGCACGATAAAGGAAAGGTTGACGATGTACGATCGCCCGACCCGCAGGAATCTGTCGTCCAGCTCGGCCTCGACCTCTTTGAGCGGCATTTTGAGGGTATAATCCCGCCCGGCATGGACCGTGATATAGTTTTTTAAGACTTCAACGTAACTGATGTCGCGGACCGGCACAAGCGCGGTTTCATTGGGCAGTGTGAGCAGCAGCTTCTTGCCGTCGTCCGCGATCCTCTCCGCCGCCCGGGACAACACCGAGAAAAACTTTTCCCGCGAAACGGGCTTCAGGAGATAGTGCAGCGCCGCCACGTCGTAGCCCGCGGCGATATAGTCCGAGTACGCCGTGATGAAGATGATCTGCAGGAGCTTGTCGCCGTCCTGTCTGAGCCGCTTCGCCAGATCCACGCCGGACAGCCCGGGCATTTCAATGTCCAGAAGCAGGATATCGGGCGGACAGTCCGAATACGCGAACAGCAGAGCCTCCGCGGACGGATATTCCTGTATGTTGACCGAAGCCCCTGACTGGACGGACCAGTCAAGGACCAGGGATCTTATATGTGCGCGTTCGGCCGCGTTGTCGTCGCAGAGAGAGATGGTAAGCATGACGATGACTCCTTTGTTTTGTAAGGTTGATTATAGTATACGCGGACGGAAATTGCAAGCGGCTCATGGCAGGACGTCCGCCGCCTTATACAATTCATATTGTACGCATTCGAAAAATGTGCTATACTTTTCTTTGTTCAGAGGAGGCGGGAAGTCCGGAAAAATCGGATTAGCAATTCATCTTTGCAAAGGTGTAAGGTATGAAAAAATATTTACTGCCAGCGGGCATGTTGGCAATATTTGAAATAGTGGCTGTCACTCTTTGGCAGACGAAAGATAATTTGTTTTATTTGCTTAACTTCAGCTACATTGGCATCTCTATCGCTTTGGGGATTTCCCTATACATACGGGAATATAAATACGCGCGCCGGGTGACGCAGCTATTGGTCGGATGCTATATGCTGGTCTATCTCGGCTTGATATGCAGCGAGAATATGCAGATAGAGGGATTTTGGTATTACCTTTTTGCGGGAGTTTTCGAGGCGGCGACAATACATTATGTTGTGGCAAAAATATTCGGCCCCCTGTTTTTCGGCAGGGGCTGGTGTGGTTATGCCTGTTGGACTGCGATGGTTCTGGATTTTCTTCCTTATAAGCTGCCAAAGCAGCCCCGGAAGAATTTAGGCTGGATCCGTTATATTACTTTTTTATTGTCACTGGTTTTTGTGGCGGCTCTGTTTCTGGCTCATGTAGGCAATATGGAAAGAATCATGTTCTGGTCGTTTATTATCGGAAATTTACTTTACTATGCCGTTGGTATAATACTCGCGTTTTATTTTAAGGACAACCGTGCTTTCTGCAAATACATCTGTCCTGTTACAGTGTTTTTGAAGCCTATGAGTTATTTCTCCATGCTGCGGATAAAGTGTGACAAAAGCAAATGTATTTCCTGTGGCAAGTGTAGGCGAGTATGTCCTATGGACGTAGATGTAACTGATAATTCCAGAAAGAGAGCAAATGGAACGGAGTGTATTCTCTGTCTGGAATGTGTGAAAAGCTGTCCAAAGAAAGCACTATAACTTCCCGTCGATACAGAACCAATGATATTGATGTAATACCTTTCAACCTTTGAAGCGGCAAAGAAATGGGGGTTGTCTCCCCGGCGCGTGGACGTCCTCCGCGCCAGGGAGTACCCCAAATGTAAAAAGGCCAGTTTGGGTACCAGGCATGGAAAATAAAGCAAGGACAAAATCAAACGATATTAACTGATGAGGTACAAAGTATGAATTTTACCAACGCTGCCATATTACGAATCGCAATGCAGCAGTCCGCTATCGACGCGAACTGTGATACAGAAGATTTTTTGCGGTCTGAAAACATGATTGTTCCATCGATTGTAAATCCCCGGGCGAGAAAATATCTGTCTCTTCCGCTTGACTGCAATCTGATCTCTTATGGAAACAACATTGTTGCGTCCATAAACCAAAAATACCGTACCATCGTATCGAACTATATCAATCGTTTTCCGGTTGAACATTGCTTTGAAACGCCGAATCTGCACGTTTTAAACGATGAATTGCAGAAAGAGGATTTAAGAATTTGCTTTATGGCGGAATATTTTCTGCCAGACCTTCATGAATTGAAAATTTTGGACTGTCCTTACACAACAAAACTGCTGCACCCGAAAGACTTTCAAACGCTTTACACGCCCGAGTGGAGCAATGCGTTGTGTGAAAGGCGTCGGGAACTGGATATTTTGGGTGCCGGCGCATATGACGGCGGGACTTTGATTGGTCTTGCCGCATGCTCCGCCGACTGTGAAACCATGTGGCAGATCGGTGTGGATGTGCTGCCCGCCTATCGCAGGCAGGGCATTGCCTCTGCGCTCACAAGCCGTCTGGCTCTTGAAATTCTGGAGCGCGGAAAAGTTCCGTTCTACTGTGCCGCATGGTCGAACATCAAATCCGTTCGCAACGCCATCAAAAGCGGTTTTCGCCCTGCATGGGTTGAGATGACCGCAAAGAACGTTTCCTTTGTCAATGAAATGAATCGAGAAAAATATACCGCATAGGAGGCGAATTCAATGGGAACGGGCAAAGGAAAATCCTACTTACCTCTATGCCTCTCCCCGTACCCGGGAAAAGGTTTATGAGCTGCTTCTCCAGGAAGTGACAGAACGCGGAATGGACGAGACCTGCCGCTTGCGGCGGGGCGAGGGATATGGAGCTTGCGACGACGCGGTAGAACGGACAGTAGTCCATGCCGTTTCGGTTGACCTTCAGCCCGTAGTGTTCGGCAGCGTCCCTCATGGAGATCGCCGCCTTGACGGTTTCGTAGATATTCATGCGCATCTTCGTCCTTGATTTTCTGCGGGTAACAAGCCAAGCGGACATGCTCGCATATCCATTTGGCGACTACCGCAAGAGCCGGCAGCCTAGGCAGCCGGCGTCTCGATGGTTTTTCCCCGTCTGCCTGAATATACGGGGAAAAGGCTATAGACCGAAAAATCCAACAGGAGTGCAGGAAAACAAAAAAGCCGCCCTGTGTAATTGCAAAAATGCAAGACCACAGAGCGGCAAACAAACCAGAAACTATTGATTTTATTCCCCAAATGGAATATAATAATGTCAGGCTTTCAAGCCTTACAAATGATGGGAGTCTGCTGTATGCGTTTATGTGTATCAACAAATTCAAAATTCGGAGGTTAAAATGCAAGTGATTCTCTGTATCGTAAGTATTCTTTTTGGCGGCCTGTCGTTGATAGCGGCTATCAGTCAAATAAAAAGTGAAAAAAAGTCAACTTCGGCTTTGATTATGATTACCGGCTCCCTGCTGTTAATTGCAGCCGTAATTTGTAATATGGTCGGACAGCAATTTGATTACATCATTGCTTTTCTTGGGTGTACGACAGTTTGTGCCGCAGCGATTATGAACGGAATAAAAAGCAATCAACTTCACATACCGCATCACATCATACGCATTACGCTGTCGATCATACTGATCATCGGATTTGCTGTTTTATGAGGTAACAAAAATGGACAAAGGTATATCTGTCGGCGAGGGCGCTTTGTGGGTTTTGGCTTGGTTTGGCGTTATGCTGTTATATACATTTTTAGATGTGGCGGTATGGAGAAAAATAACACCCGGCCATGCGAAGCTGCTGAATGTCATTTCAATCGCTCTCTTCATGGGCGGCTTTCTAAGTCTGTTAAAATCAAAATTTAATTTCCCAATTGACCTTGTTAACGGAATTTCCCTTGAAAGAGTATTTTGGGCAATAGGCTGTGCGGTGGCGATGTACTTTCTTCTGGATAAATTCTTAGATCCTGTTTTTGAAGGTATGCTTCCGGGGAGCGAGGATCGCTATCAGGAGACGCTCGGGCACTTAAGGAAAGCACCGGTACTTAGTTTCATCCAGGTTTGTATCCTCGCGCCGGTTATGGAAGAAATTTTAATGCGCGGTTTCCTTCTTGGCGGATTATCCGTAAACTATGGCAAAGTGACCGCGCTCCTTATATCATCGGCGCTCTTTGCGTTGCTTCACTTTAACATGGTTCAAACACTCTCGGCATTGATTTGCGGTATTGTACTTGGTTTGTTATATATACGAACAGATTCTCTTATCTGCTGTATAGCAGCACACGCAGGATATAATATAATCTCATATTTTACAATGATTTTTCCATTTTTCTATAAACCGTAAGGTCAGTTGAGTTGATGGAGAAACTGGATAAGTAACAGAGAAGTTGGACACAAGACAACAAGGGGGAAAACATGAGATACCTTTCAACCTTTGAAGCAGCAGAGAAATGGGGCCTGTCTCCCCGGCGCGTGGGCGTCCTCTACAGCGAGAACAGGATACCGGGCGCACAGCGGGCAGGGAGCCGCTGGATCATCCCGGAGGATGCGGAGAAACCCGCCGATGCCAGAATCAAGAGCGGGAAATACATCAAAAGCAAGACAAAATCGGAGGGAGGTCTGACCGATGGACGGTGAATTTCTTCCCGGCGATCTACGGGATCGCATACAGGATTATTGAAGCACGAAAGCGCAACACAGGCAGACCTCGCGGCAAAAATCGGCTGCAACGAGAGCCTGATCAGCCGGTTCCTCAGCGGGAAAACGGACAAGCTCGGCAATAAGTACATTATCCGTATTGCGAGAGCCTTTAACGTGTCCACCGACTTCCTGCTGGGTGAATCCAACATACCCGACCCCAAAAATTACGAGATCGAGGAGCTTGGGATGTCAGTGCAGGCCGCAAAAAATCTTTACACCGGCAAAGCCAACGCCGATGTGGTGGCAGTCTTCTGGAAAGCCCCCGTTTCTGTGAGCTTACATATTTAATCGAGCGGTATTTTGACGATACTCCGTCCGCCGGGTATGCCGCGCAAAATCAGGCGTACTCCACGCTCAGCGCCATGTTAAGAAAGACCGCCAAAGGGGACGCCGCCGTGGAATCCGCCAGAACCATGAACCGAATGAAAGTCCCTGTGTATCAGGCAGACCTCGCCGCGATACAGACACAGTTTATGTCCGCTGTGAAAGAAGTGAAACAGGAAATCGGAAACGATTTAAGTGCGGCACAGAAGGAGACCCACCAGATCATGCAGAAGATGTTTTCGGAGATGACAAAGAGGCAGGACGTAGAAAAGGCGCAGATCACACCGGAAGACTTTACCAACGCCGTTCTCGGAGTGACTGCAATCATGGACGGCACCACGCCGGAATCACGGGATAAATTCGGGCAGTCCCCGACAGAGTTTATCCGTGCGACGATAGAAAACATGAAAAAGCAGCAGAAGAAAGACCATGCAAAGCATGAGCAATGAGCAGCTCTGCCTTCGCGCACAGGAAGGGGACGATACCGCCGCGATCTCCTGATGGAAAACAATCTCGGCTTCATCCGAAAACAGCAAATGAACTGTATCAGAGTATGTCACTGGCAGAGACACTAGACTTTGCGGGCAAAGTCGTGTGCCAAAATGGGCGCTGCCGTCTCCGCTTCGCTCCGGTCGGCACAAGCGAACGTCCACTGGACATTCTACGCCCTTTGGAAACCTCTCGTATTTTCCTCGCCGGTGAGTACCCAAACTGTGATTAGGGCAGTTTGGGTATCAGACGAGGAAAATAAAAAACCGCTGCAATTTTCACCAAGTACGCAAATGAATATATAGTGATCTTCCTATAACAGTTGACACACCGCATTACACATTCATTTCGTGAATCGCCATATCATATCTTTGAAGAAAGCGCAACCTCCCATTCCTCTTTTAGCTGTCTGATCGATTGCTGCCTCTCGGTTCGTTCATCACTCACAGCTTTTGTAGCGACATCAAAAAGCCTGCCATTAAGCTGCCATTTTTCCCGGGTGAGGTTACCATCTCCAAAAAGAGCAAACGCTGTGGCTCCGAGGGTATAGACGTTTGTAACCTCATCAATGGAGGCCCCGAGCTGATATTCCTCCGGCGATTGAAAGCGAGAGCTGCCCCACATTCGTCCCATATCGTTGATACAAGGTTGCTTGCGGAAAAAGTCAATATCGCAAATCGTTGTTTTACCGCTTTCAAAGTCATACAGGATACTGCCGTCATAAAAGTCAATGGCAACGTATTTTTGTGAGGCAATATATTCAAAAAAATCCAGTATGTCGCTGAACACACAGAGCCTGTCATGGGAGGAAAGCTGCATGAACCGCTGATGCGACGCCGGATACATGACTCCCATACAATCTCCGGCAGCCCATTTGAATACCATGATAAAGCCGCCGTCTAAATCCTTTGCTTCAAGAAGTTCAATCAGATTTTTGTGTTGCAAATCTCTGTAAACCGGTAATGTGGCTTTTAATCTGGCAACTGCATCCGCAGGGTCGCCTCCATATTGTTCAGCAGGGGCACCGGCGAATTTGACGAAGTAGCGTTGTCCGTCCTTTTCCATTCCAAAACAGATATTTCCTGAATCCTGATCATCAAATACTTTGAACACATTTCCGTACTCTTTCAGAAAGCGGAAATCAAAAGCGCTTTTCAGTTTGAATGGAATCCCATCAATAGATTGCAGATAATATCCTTTGAAATACCATGTAGGCACCGGATTGCGCATATTATCGTACCAGCACAGAATATCGTTCGCCTGATTCAGCATGGTGTTTACTTCATCCTGTCCGAACGGGATCGCCCAGTACACGGAAGAAAGTGTGTTGCTCGCTATATAAAGAGCAAGCAGCTTCCAGAATTCCAGCGGAACATCGCCGTCAAAGTAGCCGTTCACCATGCCGGACGCAAAGAGCGGGGATTTCTGGGCACACCATACGATACGGTTAAATTCCTCCCACGGATCGCCGAAATCATACCGGTCAAAATCAATGATTTGCAGTTTTCCGTCCCGATCGATCATCATGTTGCCGATATGATAATCGCCATGCTGGAAAACCTGCGGGCGGTCTTTCAGCAAATGGCGGTTGGCCCGTATGTAGTCGATGAACGCCTGTCCGTTTTCATAATGGATCGGACACTCCATATATTTCTGAATTTTGATGTCCATCTTCCGATTGAAACGGCTTTCCCAGTCCTCCTGCGTTTCCGGAGCCGGTATCGAATGGATTTCCCGCAAAATACGTCCGGCTTCTAATCCATATACATACTGCTCGGTATCCGCCAAGAAAGGGATCACACTTTCTGCGTCATCCCCGTCAATCCATGTTTGAATAGTATATACACCATCCTCACAGGCGCCGAACTCAACGGGCTTACACATGGGCACATCAAGAGCCGCAACCTCCTGCTGCATACGAAACATATCCGCCCGACTTGCGCTTTTCTCTTTGGGCGTAATCCGTAAAAGATATTTTGTACCGTCAGAGGTCGTTGCGCAATATTTCCGATCACATGACCAGCCCTTATTGATTGGTTCCCTGTTTACAAATTTCATTTGAATCATAAATCTCTCCTGTGCTATGCATGTACGGTTATATCATCCTAAAATGCTCCAGCGCTGCCCGGATTGCCGCCTCTTTCTCCGGCGGCACGCTTCGCGTGACGCTGGGCATATGTGGCTGCTTAGCGTTCTCTGACTTGGACTTATTGTAATTCTCCCGCTCGATAATCCCGCATTTTTGTTTTACCTGCGCGATGTAGAGGGAAGAAACCGTGAGGCCGGTATGCTCTTTCACATAAGCCTTGATCTCTCCATAGGTCACGCCTTTCTGGAAGCCAGACATATCCATATCCTCCAGAGAGAAGTCAACCCTGATTTTCATTGACTGGATTTATCCCTTGGAGAGTTGAACAACCGTCTCGACATGTTTATCATTGTCCAAACTCAATTCCATATCCCCCTCAATAATAGGGAGCTTGAATTTCATGGATTTGAGCCATTGACCGT
>CANQNT010000044.1 GCA_947625255.1 uncultured Acetatifactor sp.
CGGATATTGGCAGCGAATATGCGGCGCAAGGAACTGACGCACACAGCCTTTGCGAATTCAAGGTGCTGAAATACCTCGGTAAAGACGTGAAAGACCCCACCGCAGACCTCGCCTAATTTGATGAAGAAATGGCGGAGTGTACGGACAGCTATCTGCAGTACGTTATCCGGCAGGTGGAAAAAGCAAAGGAGCGCTGCAAAGATCCCATTGTTCTTGTGGAGCAGCGGCTCGACTTCTCAAAATGGATACCGCAGGGGTTCGGCACAGGCGACTGCGTGATAGTTTCCGATGATGTGCTTACGGTTATCGACTTCAAATACGGCTTGGGCGTGCTTGTTGAGTCGGAAAACAATCCGCAGATGATGTGCTACGCTCTCGGTGCATTGGAGCTGTTTGACAGCCTGTACGATATCAAAAGGATTGAAATGACCATATTCCAGCCGCGCCGTGACAACGTCAGCACATATGAGATAAGCAAGGACGAGCTCCTCGAATGGGCGCAGAGCGTTCTTTCACTGACCGCAAAACTTGCTGAAAATGGCGAGGGTGATTTCAAGGCGGGAGAACATTGTCAGTTCTGCAAGGTAAAAGCGACCTGCCGTAAACGCGCGGAGTATAATCTTGAACTTGCAAAATACGACTTTGAGATGCCCACAAACCTTGACAATACGGAAATCGCCGCTATTCTCTCAAAGGCTGATGAACTCATCTCTTGGGCGTCAGATGTCAAGGAGTACGCACTTCAACAGGCATTAAACGGCGAAGAGTTTGACGGTTTTAAGGTGGTCGAGGGCAGGTCAACCCGCAAGTATACCGATGAAACGGCGGTAGCCGATGCGGTTACGCAGGCAGGCTTTGACCCGTATGAACATAAGGTTCTCGGCATTACAGCCATGACTAAACTGCTCGGCAAGACAAGATTTGAAAAGCTGCTCGGCGGCTTAATTGAAAAGCCGAAAGGTAAGCCTACATTAGTTCCGATAACGGACAAAAGGAAGCAAATCAACAAGGCGGCAGACGCCGCAGACGAATTCAAGGAGGAAAATTAAATGTCAAAATTTATCAACCCGACAAAAGTCATTACAGGGATCAATACAAGGTGGAGCTATGCAAACGTATGGCAGGCTAAGAGCATTAACGGCGGCACGCCGAAGTACAGCGTTTCGCTTATCATTCCTAAGTCTGATACGGTTACGGTCAACAAGATCGAGGCAGCTATTCAGGCGGCTTACGAGGAGGGCGAAAGTAAGCTCAAGGGCAACGGCAGAACCGTTCCTCCGCTTTCCGCACTCAAGACCCCTCTGCGTGACGGTGACCTTGAAAGACCCGATGACGAGGCGTACAAGGACGCATACTTCGTGAACGCCAACTCCTCCACTGCTCCCGGTATAGTTGATGCCGACAGGCAGCCTATCATCGACACAAGCGAAGTATACAGCGGTGTTTACGGCAGGGCAAGTATCAACTTCTACGCATTTAACTCCAACGGCAACAAGGGCATAGCCTGCGGTCTGAACAATCTTCAGAAAATTAAAGACGGCGAACCTCTCGGCGGCAAGACCAGAGCCGAGGACGATTTTGCGGAAGATGATGATTTTCTTGACTGAGGTGTGAAAGAATGTCAGAAATACAGAATTTAATGCTTGCGGCAGTTTTTGGCTGCTCCTGCGGTTTCATGATAATAGGACTTATTCTGACAGTTTGGGATATTATCGAAATTATCAAGCGTATACATAAAAATCGCAGAGACAAGAAGTAAATAAAAGTAAGGGTGGGTGGGACGGAATTTTTAAGAAAGGATATTCTATGAAAACTATTACGATAGACTTGGAAACACGGAGCGATACAGACCTTGTAAAATCGGGCGTGTATGCCTACGCCGACTCTCCGTACTTTGACATTCTGCTTTTTGCATATTCGGTCGATGATTCGCCCGTGCGTGTGGTCGACCTTGCAAACGGCGAGAAGATACCGACCGGAATTCTGAATGTCCTTACCTATGAAAACGTGATAAAACAGGCACACAACTGCAATTTTGAGAGAGTGTGCCTTTCAGAATATCTCCGTAAGAATTATCCGAAAATCTTTCAAAGCTACAGCATAAGCGAGGATACAGTCGGCAATTATCTTGATCCGACAGGCTGGCACTGCACTATGATACATTGCCGTTATCTCGGATTGCCGTCATCGCTTGCGGACGCAGGTGCGGTGCTGAAAATAGAACAGCAGAAAATGACCGAGGGCAAGGCTCTGATAAAGTTTTTCTGTGTAACTTATGCTTTTGAAGATGGCAGACCGCTTTTCCACGAGCCTGCCGACTATCCCGAAAAGTGGGAACTCTTCAAGACCTACAACAAGCGGGATGTAGAGGCGGAGATCGAGATAGAAAACAGGCTTGCTAAGTTTCACGTTCCCGATTTTCTGTGGCATGAATTTTATCTTGAACAGGAAATAAACGACCGTGGGGTTCTGGTAGATATGGAGCTTGTAGACGCCGCGCTCACGCTTGACGGACAGGCTCGTTCAAAGCCGACGGCGCAGATGCGTGAGCTTACCGATATTGAAAATCCCGCAAGCGTTCAGCAGATGAAAAAATGGCTTTGTGATAACGGTTTAGAGGTGGATTCCCTTGGTAAAAAAGAAGTGAATGAACTTCTGAAAACTGCGCCGCCGAAACTCGCCAAGGTACTGAAACTCCGTCAGCAGCTTGCAAAATCCTCTGTGAAGAAGTATCAGGCGATGAACAATGCCGTATGCTCGGATAACCGCGCAAGAGGTATGTTCAGCTTTTACGGCGCAAGCAGAACAGGACGTGAAGCAGGCATGATAATCCAACTTCAGAATCTGCCACAGAACCATATCCCCGATCTCACGCAGGCGCGGGAAACCGTGAAATACGGTTATTTTGACGAAGTGGAATGCTGTATGATGATGTTCCCGACACGCTGTCGCAGCTTATCCGCACGGCTTTTATCCCTAGTCCGGGGTACAAGTTTATCGTGGCGGACTTCTCGGCTATTGAGGCGAAAGTAATCGCATGGCTTGCGGACGAAAAATGGAGAGCCGAGGTTTTCAAAAACGGCGGTGACATTTACTGTGCGTCGGCAAGTCAGATGTTCCATGTGCCTGTGGAAAAGCACGGAGTGAACGGACATCTTCGTCAAAAGGGCAAAATCGCCGAACTTGCTCTCGGCTATGGCGGCTCGGTAGGCGCGCTGAAAGCAATGGGTGCGCTTGAAATGGGACTGTCGGAAGATGAACTTCAGCCGCTGGTCGATTCGTGGAGAACGGCAAATCCGAACATCGTGCGGCTTTGGTGGGACGTTGACAGCTGCATAAAGCAGACGGTAAAGGAACGTTCGGCTGCCGAAACTCACGGCATTAAATTTTCCTATCAAAGCGGAATGTTGTTTATACATCTTCCGCGCGGCAGAAGGCTCTGTTATGTCAGACCTCGTATCGGCGAGAACCGTTTTGGCGGCGAGTCCGTGACTTACGAGGGGACGGGAAGTACAAAGAAATGGGAACGGCTCGAAAGCTACGGTCCTAAATTCGTGGAGAACATCGTTCAGGCTATTGCGAGGGATATTCTGTTCTACGCTATGACCACGCTTTCTCATTGCTTTATGGTAGCTACCGTTCACGATGAAATAATCATGGAGGCGGACAGGCGTGTACGCCGACAGGGGAATCACGGTACAGGCATTGCGGCAAGAGATGAGTTTCAGCGGCTGCTTGCCGATTGTGAGGACGGCAAAATTGATATCGTTCTGTGCAAGAGCATATCGAGGTTTGCAAGAAAAACAGTAGATCTGCTGAACACGGTAAGGCATTTAAAAGACCTGGGCATAGAAGTGCGGTTTGAAAAGGGGAACATAAACTCTCTGTCGGGCGACGGCGAACTTATGCTTTCCATTCTCGCCGGATTTGCACAAGAGGAAAGCCGTTCGATTTCCGAAAATGTAAAATGGGGTACAAGAAAACGCTTTGAACAAGGACTTCCGAACGGGCATTTTCATATTTACGGTTATCGTTGGGAGGACGACCGCCTTGTCATAGAGCCGCAGGAGGCAGAGATAGTCAAGCTAATATATGACAACTTCCTCAATGGACTGTCTGCCGAAAGCACAGAAAAGCAGCTTGAAGAAATGGGAGTGAGATCCTACAAGGGTATGCATTTTGGAAATTCTTCTATCCGTCATATATTAAGCAACATTACCTACACGGGAAATCTGCTCTTTCAAAAAGAATACTTTTCTGACCCGATAACGGGAAAATCAAAAATCAATCGAGGAGAACTTCCGCAGTATTTTGCAGAGAACACGCACGAGGCTATTATACCGATGGAAACGTTTCAAGCTGTACAAAACGAGAGAAAACAGCGCAGAGAACTCGGAGCATTGGCAAATTGGAGCATTCCCACCTCCTGCTTTACAAGCAGGATCAAGTGCGGCATATGCGGAAAAAGCTACCGCAGGAGCGGTAAACGCCGGAGAAAAGACCCTAACGAGGTATATTACATCCGGATATGCAGGAACAAGAGCGATAAAGGCTCGAAATTCTGCGATTCCAAGTCAATACCTGAAAAAATGCTGAAAGCGGTATGTGCCAAAGTTCTCGGTACAGAGGAATTTGACGAACAGCAATTCTCAGATAAAATCAAGGAAATAACTGTAGTTGGAAACGACACTCTGACCTTTCATTTTTATGACGAAACGGTGCTCAATAAGCAATGGAAGTCCACGGCAAGAACCGACTGGTGGACTGAGGAACGCAGGGCAAAATGGGGAGAACTGCACAAGTCCAAAGCGTCCAATCCCAATAAACGGCAGTTTTATGGGTTCACAGGCTTAATAAAGTGCGGACAATGCGGTGAAAACTTCAGGTGCCGGACCACCGAACTTAAAAGCGGAATACAAAGCCGTTCATGGCGATGCTTCAGAGCCTGCGGAAACATTTCAATAAGAGATGATATACTAAGGCAAATGGTCTGCGAGGTTCTTCAAATAAGCGATTTCTCAGAAGAAATACCGGATTCTCAGATTGAGTAAATAACGGTCAGCGGTTCGGAAGTAACCTTTTGTTTTCTGAATGGAAAGACGGAAATTCGTCAGTACATCAAGCTGAAAAAGAGAGGGACTAACCACACGGAGGATTACAAGGAATATATGAGTAAAATAATGAAAGCAAAATGGACGGAGGGCAAAACAAATGGCAAAGTCAAAAACGATAACAACGATCCCTGCAACGGTCAATCGGTTTAACTCCTCCCCCTATAACGCAGGTCAAAAAGCGGAGAGTGGCAGGCTACGCCCGTGTTTCAACCGACACCGATGAGCAGTTTACAAGCTACGAAGCGCAGGTCGATTATTACACTAACTACATAAAAAGCCGTGAGGATTGGGAGTTTGTTTCCATATTTACCAACAAGAAATACAAAGGTGATGCACTTCTTCAGAAAGAATTCACGGTGGATTATCTTACCAAAAAGAAAAAGACTAATGAGGGAGAAGTGCCGCAGTATTATGTAGAAAATAATCATGAACCGATAATATCGCCCGAAGTATTCGAGATGGTTCAGCAGGAGTTTGAAAGGCGTAAAGACGGCAACAGCAGATACAGCGGCGTGGATATATTTTCGTCTAAAATAAAGTGCGGCTGCTGCGGAAGTTACTTCGGCTCAAAGGTATGGCACTCAACCGATAAATACCGCCGCGTCATATGGCAATGCAATCACAAATTTGACGGACAGAAATGCACCACGCCCCATCTTGCCGAGGACGAAATAAAAGCGGCGTTTATAAAGGCAGTCAACAAGCTGTTTAAAAACAAAAACGAGCTTATATCGAACATCGAACTTATCCGCAAAACGCTGTGTGATGTCTCTGCTCCGGAAGAACAGCAAAAGTCAAAGCGTACCGAAATGGCTGTACTGATTGAGGAGATGAACGACTGCATAGCGACAAACGCTCGCATAGCGCAAAATCAGGAGGAGTACAGAAAACGGTATGGTCCCATTGTGTGCCGTTATGAATCGGCTAAGGCGGAATACGAGAAAATCGAAAAGCAGATCTCTGACAATCTTGCAAGAAGCGAGGCCATGAGCGCATTCATCAAAACGCTGAAGAATCAAGGTAATGTGGTGACCGCATTTGACGATGCCTTGTGGGGCGGTCTGCTCGATTATCTGACAGTCTATAAAAAGGGCGATATTCGCTTTACTTTCAAGGACGGGACGGAAATAAAGGTGTAAACACAACCTTAATACATGAAAGGCATGAATTTTAAACTCTGTAAATGCATATAGCACTCAAGAAATAATAAAAATAAAGAAACAGTCAAAGAGGGCAATGCTGAGGAGCGGTCTGACACAGACTGCAGGATTATATACGATGAACGGTAGCAGAATAAAGGGTTTTGAAAAAAAATTTCTGTAAATTCATAAGCTGTGATATAATTTAAAATAAATATTGTATGCTCTGCGAAAGAATTTCTGTAAATTTCCAACTATGAAAAAAAGCATTTACACGGTTTTTTATTCAGACTCGATTTCCGAGTGCTATGAGCGCAAGAGTTTCATCATAACCTTTAATCTGGAGTTTTCAGGTTGGAACACGGTACTCGGTGACAACCGCCTGACAGCGGCTTTGATAGACCGCCCGGTGCATCATTCGCACATCGTAATATTCTCCGGCGAGAGCTACCGCTTGCAGCAGTCGCTAAAACGCCGGAAAACAGCCCGTAAGAAGTGAGCCGCCGAGGTTTTCAGCCTCCGTTCCGCTCCGCTCCACTGCGACTGAAAACCTCACGAAGAGCCAAACTTTACAAAAAGGGCTCCAAAAATGCAGAGCTTGGGTTTTGCAGGGACTTCAAAAATACACAAACGGGACGCTCTCCTTCTATGCACAAGTCAAGCCCCACCACACAAAATCGTGATGACAGGGCTATGCACTTTTTCTAGCCCCTTTTATGTACTTTCTACTTGACAAACACAGTTCTATTCCTCCCGAATATACTAAACAAGCAGTAGTGAGATCACCGCTTATAATTACTTTTTAATGTGATCTGATTTCAAATTTTTATCAAGTCATTAATTGTTTACAATTATTTTAAATGTACAATGCACATCATCATTGGATTTTGCTGTTATAGTTGCATATGTTTCTCCAATTGATACTGCTGTCAATTTACCATCAGAATCTATTTTTGCGATTGATGTGTCATCAACTGACCAAGTTAATTCTTTTTGTGTTGCCGTGACAGGAGTTATATTTGGAATTAACTTTAATTCTTCACCTTTTCTCACACGCACATCTGACATATGTATTGTACTTATTTCTTTCTCTTGCTTTTCATCAGTCTCTATTATGGGTGATTGTTTATTATCATTATTTTCATCAACCTTAATAGTAACTGTTTTCGATGCTGATGTATCAGGTACACTTATTTTTAGTGTTGTAGTTCCTTCCTTTAAACCGCTTATTGTTAAAGTACAATAAAAGTCATTCCACTCACCTGCTTTTACTGTTGCAATTGAAGAATCTTCTATTTTATATTCAACATTCTGCCACTCATTGCAATAAACAACTAAACTTGAATTTTTTCCTTCTGTGGTTTCTACTGATGATAAATTTGTCAACAATTGAACATCTTCTTTAACAGTTACTTTACAGGTTTTATAATCATCTGGATTGTTATCAAAATATATTTTTATTGTTGCTGTACCCACACCTTCAGCATATACCCTAAGCGTTTTTTTGTTTCCATTCCACGATCCAATCAATACTGCATCGGCTACCTCAGAATTATTTGAAGCAACATTGACATTATGTGAACCATTTGCAGTAACTGTCAAATCACAAATATCACCATTATTTAACTCCAAAGCTCTTTCGCTTATCGACAGGATTAATTCCGGCTTTGCGGAAACTTGTGTTGTAGCTACGGCTGTTGTTGTAATATTTACAGAAACTTTTGTCACAGCATTTTGAGACTTCTTAGCCACAACTGTAGTTCTTTCTGTTTGTTGGGCTGTAGTTACAGTTTCCTCATGGTTGCTAACATAAATTGTTATTTCTGTACCCTTTGCTACACTTGATCCTGTCTTATGACTCTGCTTGAAAACACATCCATAAGGTACTCTGCCATCATCCTCATAAACAATTTTGTAACGAAGTCCTGCCGTTTCAAGCCGCATAATCGCATCTTCATATGTTATGCTCAGTAATGACGGTACATTAACCATTTTTATGCCTGTACTAACTGTAAAAACAATTGTCGAGCCGATCTTTACATTAACACCGGCAGGGATCTGCTGACTTGATATTTTCCCTTTATCGACAGTATCACTTTCCGCCGTATATATTTTATACTCAAATCCTGCTGCTTCACAGGCTTCAATCGCGTCTTTTTCAGTTAACCCTACAAGCAAAGGAATCGTGGCTGTTTGGATAGAAGTTGTTTCAATAACAGTAGTTGATGCCTCTTGTTCTGTTGTCGTAGCCTCAGGAATTTCTGTTACCAACCACTCTGTATTTTCTGCAATGCTATCTTTATAATCTTCTGAATTAATCTCTTCGTCCGTTTCCTCCGGTTGATCATCAAAAACAACCCGGGAAACAGATGTATCCGATTCATTGGTTTTGATACTATCTTCTTTAGCACTATTAATATCACTAACAATTATTACTCCTATACATACGAAAATAACACAAAGTGCTACAGTTATGATTATTGCAGATTTTTTCATACTCTCCCTCCACTGTGACAGAATCCAATGTATTATTAAATCAATGCACTGCATTCAATTTTGATGCATAATAACAGGATACATTAATATTAAATTCCATATCCCTGTTTTGTCCAAAAATATTAATGGGAATAAATAACGTAGCTGAAGTTTGTATGCGAATGATATTATTAGCAGTATCAGCAGATGGAACAACCGATATATTCGTCAATCTGTAATAATAATTTCCCGATGTGCTGTTCAGCTTATAGACACCATTAGATTTTCTCTCCATACCAAGTTCAGACTGCAATACATCGATGATTTCTTCCTCCGTGACAAAGGTATCAAGAAAACTGTCATCAATTATATTTTCCCTGAAATTTGCATACAATTTATATTCGTTTACTGCTGCAACACTTAAAGTTGCACGCTCAAGACTGTCTCGCGAGTTTTTGACGATCGCAGACAATTCAACGGCTTGCATTATCACAAACAAAACTATCATCGACAACAAAAATATAAACAACGCATCAATGACAGTCAATGCTTTCTTATTTAAAATTGTTTCCTTAATCCTTGCCATCGCTTTTTTCATAATAACATTGATCCCCTTATGGTTCGTCCAAATCTTTCCAGTATACTTCACTTCGTCCTCGTGCAATTGAAGTTATATTTATATTAAACGAATAGGCAAATCCTCCAAAGCTGATAGTCATAGGGTGATTAACTCTTACGGAGAATCCATCTGAAAGCTGTATACGTGTTTCATTGTATGCTTCAGGTGTATCGGGCTTTATCTCGATCTCATCATATGAAATGTCGTATGTATCAATTATTTTTTGGATTGAAGATTCACTGACATCGCAATTGCCGCTGAGTGCTACATATCTTGCTATCTCGTCTGCTGCATAATCAATGCGTATCTTGTTTATTATTACAGGTACAACAGCCATACCAATCACAAGCACCATTGTGAAAAGCAGTATCCCTATAAGAGTCTCTATGTAAAATTCAGCTTTGCAACACCTGAGCGTATTTGTTATCTTTTTTAGTTTGTTATTTTTTTCATTCATAACAGCACCTCCGGACATAATAATGTATATAAAAATTATCTATAGAAAAATAAATAGCTTTTATATACATTACTGTAATTTATCTGCGGCGAAGCAAAATAAACCTCACTTGCCGCAGATACACAGATAATGAAAAGAGAGAAGATCAAGACGTTACTGCCGGTCCTCCTGTTCCTCCGGAGCCGGTCGTACTGCCCGATGTCAAATCGCTGAATGCTTGCTCAAGTGCTTGTGAAATACCGGGAAAAAGCGTATCAAGGATCAGAAGCTTCAATGCAGCCAATAAAGCTACGCCTAAAACTACAGAAATAAGCATTTTGATTAAAACGTCCAGATAACCTTCTGCTGTATTTTCCTTAAGCTTTTCGGCAATTCTGTCAGCCCGGGACTCCATCTTACACTTTGCCTTGATCGATAAACACATAATTTTCGTTTCTATTGTGTTCATAGTTTATACCTCCATTTTTATTTAAAACAATTATTCAATTGTTTTATGCATTACAACAAACTTGTTAATTCTATAACGATCTGGTATCCGATTATGTAAACCAGAATGATTACAAAGCAGACCAATATCATAGCAGATGATGAATTGAGTTTAGATGGACGTTTAAGAGCAATCCTGCTTAATCTTTCACGTTCGCTGTTGGACAAATCATGAACCAGCATATCAAAATACATCTGCTGATCATCACCTTTAAGAACTGAAATAAGACCTCGTATTATCTGTGAAAGTGCTTCCGATCTTACACGGTTGTCAAGATTCAGCAACGCAGGCTCATACGAACCTGTTTTCATGTCGGCAATCGTAACGTCAATTTCATGTCTGAAAGTCTCTCCACAAACCTTCCGATAGCTTTCAAAAATCTTTATTAAGTCTGTAGTGCTTGAAAGTTGTTTTTGAATCGTGCTTGCAAATAATGCCAATTCAGGTTCAATCTGCTCGGTTTTTTTTCTGATTATCTCATCTGCCTCTCCAAGCACTTTATAATATGAAAAAATACCAAGAATGAGGAAAAATGCTAATATAATAGTCCAGTTAATAAACGAAGAAAAGATAAGAGCAAACGGTATTCCAAACAAAGCAATTATGATGCCACTTGAAATTGCCCTTGACACGTAGCTTTCAGCAGAATATGTGATTTCTGCTGCTTTTATTTTTTTTTGAAGAATTTTTTTGTAATTATCATCAAGACTAATAAACCGTTCAATTTGAGCCGACATTAATGTTACCATTTCCTCAGAGCTTAACGTATTGGATCCTTTGCCATAATTGAGTATTGCCTTTCTCGCTTTATCATCCGGAAGAATTAAGAATTCTGTCACTATGTTGTAAATCCCCACTGTAAGGAGGATACATACAATAATTATATGAATGATTTGAAGCGGTAACATATCACTGAGCGCCTCAGTAATCTTTTCCACAGAAGCACCACCTTATTTTTTATATTCTACAGGTTTTGACAAATTAATTGCCTTATTGATGCCAAAAATCACTATAACAACCGTAAGTGAAAGCAGAAGTTTTCCGATTGTCGTATCAGTAAGAATGTCAAACCACCCCGGCTGCATTGAAGCCATAATGGGTATCATCAGTAACAGTGTGACTGTCATGATAATAAAGCTTTGCAGCGGTATCATCATTGAAGTATCAAGTTCAGCTTGAACCCGTTTTATATCTGTAAATTTCTGTACAATCGGATATAATGTAGCTTTTAAATTTCTGTCACTCTGACATTGTATCATTGCATCACACCATTCATTAAAAATAGTGCTTTCAAATGAATTCTTTAATTTTGTTATTCCGTAATTGACATTAGAATTAATTAACTTGTTTTCGTTATAGAAAGTCATAAAAGCCTGACTGACCGGAGGATTAAGAATATTCAAGTTTTCTTCAACAGCCAATATAAGGTTGTCAGTTCTCATATAAGATGCTGTTATACATGACAATGCTGTTTCAAGCTCATCATTGATATTTCTTATAAACTGTGCTTCCATTATCTTTACTGACCATGCAGGGATCAACGCAAGCCCGACTGCAAGAGGAGGGAGTATGAACACATTATTTAATCCCGCTGCAATAACTATTGCAGCAACTATACCGACAGCACTTCCAATATATACTTTTTTCATGTTTTTGGCTTGTTTATTGATAAACAAAATATTTTTTGCATCGTTAAAATTCTTTACAATAAAGTTTACTTTTTTCACCCCTGTTACTATTTCAATTTGTTTTTTAAGCGGAATCCTTTTTGCATACTTTTTTTTCAAATAATCCTGCTTGATTTTATTGTAAAGTTTTTTAAAATCTGCGGCAGCAATGGCAGGAGTAATATCAAGTACTGTCAGGATACCCACTGTAAGTAATATCGTAAAAGCAAAATACAGAATTTTCATGTTACATTATCCTCATAAAAGAATTTATCAACAATTTTCCGGGGTGCACCGTTCTGCAGAAATTCATCTCTGAGTCTACGGCTGACACCGCTCAACGATTCAAAGTGACCCTTGACTTGAGTTTTATCGCTATCAATTATATTTTCATCTACAACATACCGGAACAATGTGCGATAGACAACAGCCCCGTTCTGATAATCCTCTCCCTCGATTATTTCCGTTATCTTTCTGCTGTGATCCTCTAACTGTCTTTGATATACTATAATAGGAAATGCCTCAACCATCAATTTCATTAAAGTATCATCGGAAAATTCATATGCTCTTTTAGCAAGTGTTGTCATTCTCATATAAGTTCCAACAGCTGTTTTAGAGTGTATCGTTGTAATAACCGTATGCCCTGTTCTGGATGCCTCTTGTGCAGCAAACGCTTCTCTGCTTCTCATCTCTCCAACACATATTATATCAGGATTGAAACGAAGAGCGAAATCCAGCAGATCCTCCTGTGTAACATCATTTTTTCCATCAATTGTTGATTTGGTTATTGTATGAACCACACTGTTACTTATTTCACCACTCCTATCTCTGCGAATCAAATCAAATTCACGGCTGCCTTCCTCGATAGTATATATTCGCTTATCATCAGGAATTGTAGACAGCAGCCACCCTGCTGTTGACGTTTTTCCGGAACCGGTATTTCCGGCAATACATATGCTTATGCCATACCTGATAGCTGCTGCAAGGAATTCCAACATAGCATCTGTTGCAGTACCATCTGAAAGTTTTTCTCGAGACAGGTTTTTAGATGCAACAATTCGTATGGAAGCAGCTATTCCGGTCTCTTCATCCAAAACAGGGTATTTCAGAGCTGATATTCTTATATTTTTTGAAAGCGAACCGAGAGCAGTAGGATTTCCATCGTCAATAACAGTATTGCTTACCTGAAGCATACGCCTTATAACATCAATGGCGTGCTGTGCATCATTAAATTTCTGGTTAGCTTTAATTTTTTCTCCATTAATTATCAGTTCGATATCTTCCCATGAATTTATATTTATCTCTTCAAGACCTATTACGTCAGCATCATTTATCCAATCGGTGATAAACGAAAATTCTGCCATATCCTTATATAGTTTATCTACAAGATCAGATACGTCCGGACATTCTATGCATTTGATATTTTGAGTAACAATATATTGATGTATATATTCCCTGACCAGCCTTCTCTCCTCAATACCCATATCCGAAGCAAGGATATCCTGATATGTATTAGACATAAAAACCTGCACATCTCTTAAAATATCAGAATAATATCTGTAAGATGTATTTTTACTCCGGCTGAATTTTTCAAATGTGCCTGTATCCACAGGTGCAGAAATGTTTTTTATCTCTTCTTTTCTGCGTCCTATAAAACTATCCAGATCAATGCTCATACTAATATGAAGCCTCCAATTCGTTATATATCTTTAATACAATTTTTTCAAAATTCAGACCATCAGTTCTTCCAAAATTACTGATCAACTCACCTGCCATCATTTTACTTTCAGCCTCATATGAATATCCAAGCACATAATCGAACCTCCCCATTACCGAAATAATCTCCGTTTCGGGGGAAATATTTTTAACATTTCCAAGAACCCTGATGTGTTTATCATATTTAAACGGCTCGTCCTGATAAATATGCCGAGCTGCGTTCTCATATGTAATACCCTTTGTATCAGCAGTTATTATTCTGATAACAGCATCAGATATTTCAAGTCCGGTAAGAGTAGTCATATTTTCAAGAGGATTCGACGTACCGTCTATTAACAAATAATCTGTTTGTACAGCAATCTTATTGACAAGTCTTATTACACTTTCTTTTGAAAACTCGTTGTATGTAATATAATTCTCGACTGAAGACAGTCCCATAAAAGCAAGATATTCGGATTTGTAATGCAATTTAATTCTTTCAGCAAGATCAATATCGCTGTAACGGTTTGACATCAGTAACGGTCCTATTGAGTCCTTTGTTGTAAACTTACCCATAGGCAGATATATCGGAAGTCCGGGAATGAGTTTGTCACCGTTAAGAACGATAACATTTTTCTTTGCTTCTGCGATCTTTGCGGCAATAGCAAGAGTTAATATAGTCTTTCCACTTGCCGGGCTTCCCCAGATAGTAACGATTTTCGCACTCATCACTGATCCTCCAGTCTGCCAAGCTTGTGTTCATTGCCTAAGAGCTTTTCTTGCTCGTTCATCAATGTTTCAGATTTTTCGGTATTTGCTCTTGCGGCCAGTGCATAATGTATTCTGTAATTGCTGTTGTACTCTGCCAATAACATAGCCTGTCTGACATCTACGTCAAATGTTATTACAGAAGGAATACTGCTCCCACTTGACTCCGGATTGTCAATTATATCTGCTGCATTTGAATCTGAAACGGATATTACCTTGACATAATTCAGATATGAATCAATAAATACACTGTCATTGTCCGAATATATCATAAGCGTAAGCACATCTCCGGCTCTTACCTTACCGGCAACACCTGCTGCCAATGACGATACATTTACCGCTACTGCATAATGATCATCACCAAGTGTCCTTATCTCCATATCAGAATATGGATATTCGGAAGTTACTTTCTGTTTTGTAACAATATCGTTTTGAAGTATATCAAACTCTGCATACAGCTTACCTCCATTCTGTGAGAACAGCGGGAGTTCTGACTGACTGCCGTTTGATGTAACTACCGTATAATACTCCCCGGAATTGTAAGGAATATCTCCCGCACTGATTTTGTGTTCATAGAACATAGACGCATCAAGCTCAGTGCCTTTTGTTATATCAATCTTTGCAGCTACAACTGTTATTTTTCTACTTGCCGCACTTGAAAGCAGCGGTACGCCGATAAATCCTATTGCAAATGCCAGAATAATGCACACGCAACCTATTACAAAACGATTTTTAAATAAATGCATATTTTCACCTTCCAAACATTAAATAAACATCAGCTTTGAGCCGTTAATCAGGCATAATTCCTCCGGAGTCAAATTAATATCCAGAATATTTCCCGTATTTCGGTCACACAATAATGAATTTTCCGAGGCAATGAACATATATTCTGTCAGTTCTCCGCATATATTTTTAAGCATCCCCGTAATATCACTTATCTCGGCACTGCACGGAATATATACATCGTACGACCTGCACACAGCGGGAAAATATATATTCACCAGTATTTTATCCATCATTTTCCTCCTGAGCATTTTTTGAACTTATCAATTTCACACAGCTGATCTTACGCTTGGAAACAATGTATCCACCGTTCATTATTGTTTCAGCTTTTTCGCTTGTCCTTACTGCGGGCAGAACATACTGCTCCGAATAACCGTCCCCTATCCAGATATAATCATATACATTTTTGCGTTCAGCAATGCTCGGCATCTCACTATACAGTGATGACAGATCTGTTATCTTTTCGCAGAATATGTATCTGTAATTCTGTTTAGCACCTGCTTTTGCCATTGTTAGTTTAAGCATATCCTTTTTTACTGCATCTTGGTTAAGCGAAGCAATCAACTTAGTCAAACCGACAAACAGAAACATTTTCTCCTCATATATGGGAACAGCTTTACCTGCATTTACACAGTCAATATAATGATTAAATCTGCCCTTTCCTTCTTCAAAAAAGGATTCAATAAAATTAAAAACATTATCCTTGCCGTGGACATAATTATATGCCATATCAGATGGACTAAATGCGCCAACAAAATCTACTACTGTCAGCCGTTTCTGCAGTCTTAAGGACAGCATTTCTGCAATTCCCTGAACAACTGCATTATCAAGTACAGATTTATACGCTGCCAAAGTATACGTTGCACTCATATCAACATTCACAGGTTCAGCTGATATCGCTTCCAAACCGACAGGTACAGCTTCCAGCTCAAATTTTGCATCAAATAAACAATCAACCGTATAGTACTCAGGCAGCTTCGGGACTTGTTTTGCTTTCAGTCTGCCATATTTGGCTTTCATATGTTTATTCAATTCGTCAAAATAATCTGCCTGCTTATCTGAATCGGTCACGAATGCTGTTTGGAATTCATAACACGCATTATCAATTTGTACCAAACCTCTTCCTTTAAATGGCGCCGGTTTCAATCTACCTGCTTTACCTAAAATCATTGAATACGCCTCATCATTAAGCTGCATAGTTATTTTTTTCTTAAAGTTCTGTAATACTGTAAAACCAAGTGCATTAATCATAGAAGCTGTTACTACAAAACTTATGCCAAGTTTGTTCAGCTGAAATAATGACGTATCCACCATGCTCTTCATATACTCATTGAATGCACTGTAATTATTGATAATTACAATTATTTCAGGTATTTTTTCAGCACCTTTGCAATAGGTAGAATATTCACCACCATAATTATAAAAGAGTTTTTTCCTGTACTCCTCTTCTCTTTTTATAAATGCAAACAAATGACTTATTCTTGAAGCACATGAAGGAATTATTACCTCTCCGACATGAGGAAGCTGCGATAGCTGTATCAAAGTTTCTGCACCAAAGTCAATTATATAGAAATTAACCTCCTGTGGCGAATACTTTTCAGCCATTGAGCATATCATCGTTGTTACAAATGACAATTTACCGGAACCCTGTGATCCGTAAACGGCTATATTTCCGTCTGTAAGTGGTGACACAACAATAAGCCCCTGCTCCTGCATTGCCGGTGCATCATATATACCAATGTCAGCATGGTGTTCATATCCATCTTCTTCTGAGGTATATAGCTTTGTAAGCTCATCTGTGTACAGCTGCTTCGGAAGCTCAGGCAGCCACATTGGTCTTGCTGTAATATTTTCGCTCTCGGCCGTTTTTTTGATATATTCCAGTACTACGTCAAGATGCTTTTTATTTTTGCTTTCGTTTTTTTCTTCCCTATCCTCTTGTTTTAAATTTTCTTTTGTCTGCGATTTTTTCTTCGCAAGATCAGAAAGAGATGCTTGAGACACTTTACGCCCACAACGGTCAATGACAGTTATACCTATGTCTGAGGACATCCGTACATTTTCTTCAGGATGATAGACTGCGCCGCTCCATGCTGATTGACCCAGAATAAACATTTCATTATATCCTACCTGAAGATAAAATCTGCCCGTCTTTGTGAGTTCTGCAGCATCAGGGCGCTTTATCATCTCCATACTGTCTGCACTATCCTGAACCTTCAAGCATACTTTAAACTTGCTGTTGCTCCATATCTGATCGCTTACTACGCCATGAGGCTTTTGTGTCGCAAGAATCAGATGAACGCCTAAGCTTCGTCCGATTCTCGCCGTACTGATGAGTTTTTCCATAAATTCAGGCTGCTGAGATTTCAATTCGGCGAACTCATCTGAAATAACAAATAAGTGTGATACCGGTTCATCAACAACACCGGAACGATATAATTTCTGATATTTATAAATATCCAGGTTAGACATCTCGAGTTTTTCGCCGACTTCAACAAAAAGCTGTTCACGGCGGTGAAGCTCGCTTTCAATGGAAACTAATGCTCTTGTAATACCTGCGCCGTCAAGATTTGTGATCATACCTGCAAGATGAGGCAAATTACTGAATGCCTTGGACATTCCGCCGCCTTTATAGTCAATCAGAATAAACGATACCTCATGAGGGCTGTAATTTAATGCCATAGAAAGAATATATGACATTATAAATTCGCTTTTTCCCGAGCCTGTCATACCTGCCACAAGTCCATGAGGACCGTGTGCATCCTGATGCAGATCAAGATAACATATATCTCCGTTTTCATCTACACCTATAGGTGCTTTTAATGAGTTTACCGGATTGTTTTCTGTCCATCTTTGGAGACAATTAAGATGTTCACACTGAGATACACCCATTAGCTCCATAAAAGTTATCATATTGGGAAGCACATATGATTTGTCAGACTGGGCAAGCCTGATGTTTGCAAGCGACACCGCACTTTGCTCACACTGTTCATTTGTATAAACAAATTCAGGTGAAGCCGAAATAATATTTCCCGCCGAATCATGGATCCTTATTTCTTCTTTATCCACTTCAATGATCTTGCGGCACTCCTTTGGCAGATATTTCAGTTCGTCATACATTGCAATAAGGCTGAATTTCCTGTATTCAGGAGAATTGAGTACTTTGCTTACAAACGATGTTTTGGATGCAAGTTTTTTGTCACAGGAGATAATCAGATAAGCAGCATCTGCACCACCTGCAAGTATTTTTTCCAGTTCAGCAGAAATATATTTCATATCCTCTGTATCACAAGCGATAAATCTGATCTCACCGTCTTTACTGTATATGTGAGGAAGCCAACGCATAAATTCCCATTCAGGATATTCATTCTGATCCACAATAACAACTATATGCAGTTCTTCATAGCTTTGCAATGCTGTCAGCTGCATAATAACGCCTCTTATATATGAATAAACCTCCTGCCTGCTGCCAATGATTCCAACTATATAATCCTCAGTAAGATCTATCGTTATCGGAACGGATTCCATAACAATATTTTCTTTTGCCAAATCTGCCGCAAGAATATATAAAGGGTCTTTATCAATATAATAGTCCTTTTCACGAAAATCGATCTCTATATTAGCCTTACTGCTGCCTATTCCCGCCGTAAAACAGAGAAAATCCATCTGACCGCTGACACGTTCCCATAAGTTTCTTTCACGGTATTCTATTCTGTAAAGTATATCCTGCGGACCGGGAGATTTTCTGATAATATATTTTCTCTGATTATCAACTTCAAGTGCAATGTTTTCTTTCAGTTCTGTTATATACTCTGTATAAACTCTGACACGATTTTTTTCCTTTTTTTTCTTTCTTTGTTTTTCTGCCCCCTTGGAAATAAGCGGCCACATTACAGAACCTGCGATCATACTGGATGCCATTATCACTGTGGGAGCAATGTTCATCCATGTGCCGCCATTACTTATATTATTAATAACAGTAAAACCGGCAGTTGCCGCCGAAGCCATACCCATTGTAAGGGAAGGCCCTATTGAAAAAATAGCAGGTACAGCATCTGCATCAGTTTTTGACGGAGGCAATTCAATATGAAATTTTGCTGTTTCGTATGCAGAAGTGAATCTGGGCGAACAATAAAAAAGATTGTCTGCCTTATCATCTGCTATTTCGTGTTCAATACTTTCTTTCTTTTCAGGAAGTCGTGTTTCGATCAGAATATTGCTGTCAATGTTAGTAATACTGTTTTCATAATTGCCGCATATAAAACTTTTGCCAACTATTATTTTTGCACCGCCAACAAAAATTTGTGTTCCGGGAGCAAGTTCGCCATTTTCCGCAGCACAATTATCTATATATACGCAACCTTTATAATCGGAAAGAATAAATTTATCCTCAGTGTAATGAAGAACAGCATATGCGGATCTCATCTCAGGAAGCTTATTGTAGTCATAGCATATAGTATTCATAGCATTTGAGCCAATACTGATCGTGCAGGAACGGTAAACAGATCTTTTAAAAAAGCGACTAAAAGCATTTTCATCAGATTCTATTATCAGTGCTGCTTTCTCACCTGTTCTTGGTATCTTTATGTTAAGCACGCCATCGACAGCTTCTGTCTCTTTGACGTCTTCACCATTATTGATCATAAATCTTGCATATGCTGATGTTTTGAGGATCCATTTTCCTTCAATACCTTCTGCTGACAGTACCTGTTCAGTATTCCCCATTACATTGATGTGAGAAAGAGTATACTTACCTGTGACTTTTTCAGGAAGGCGAAGAGTAAACATTTTTGATTTTTCAAGAAGTATTAAGATCATATGAAATCCCAACCTATAATCAGAATATTATTCTGTCAAGTTCTGCAGATGATAAAAAATTAAGCGAATTTTCCAAAGTGTTCCTGACATCTGAAATAAGGATCGAACTCCAATTGCAATTTGATATTATACTTACAAGCATATTTCCGAGCATATTTTCTGCATAAACAGGCAACTGCAATTCATTATATTTACGTCTGTTATTCTCGAAATTTATAAAATCTGTATAATCTGGTGCTTCCTTAAAATAATTTATATACGGCAGTCTTCCACCATTGAACATTCTGTACAGCATCACTGCCAACATATATACGCTGTTATTGCATTCATAATCAAAATCCGGAGGCTGATAGGCAGCAAATATATCAGCAACATTGGATATAATACATCTGCGCTGCAATTCCAGATCCATTTCAGTACCAAGAAACACTGCTCTTTCAGAATCAATGTAAATGTTGCTTTCAAAAATACTGTTGTATTTTTCTCCGGTACGTTCGATATCAGCAAGCTGCCTGCAAATCTCAATGGATATTTTCAGAATGTCCCGTATTTTCAGCTGCTCGCTTTTTAACATTACTGACAGCGGAAGCATTTTCTCATAGGACACAAACACATGACATACTTTTTTATCCGCTGTGAGAAATGTATGGATCGTCTGGTTCAGCAGATAGCTTCTGTTGAAGTTACCTCTTAATACTTTTTCTGCCTGTATTGCTGCATATGATTCATGAGCAGTTATGAATTTCATCTTATCCGCCAGATTTTTATCGGTAATTTTAAAATAATGTACGCTGATTTTTTTATCGGCATCTGAAATATCTACAGCATTGTAGTAGTCAACGCCATAACATTCGGCAAGTTTACTCACAATTCTATAATTGCCGATATTACAACCGCTGAAATCAAAATTATCTACAAAAGCATCAGGCATAAATTTGCCTTCTTTTACGGCTTTTCCTGCTATATCGGCCGCTCTGCCGTAAATATTTACCACAGCATCTTTCAGTCTCAGATTTGCAGTGCATTTTTCACAAAACAAATCACTTTCAGATACTTCTGAACCGCATTTTCTGCAATATAGCAATATATACACCTCTATCCTTGATTTGCGTCAGATTTTGTCACATACCACTTTTCATAAACATTTCCGTCAACATAAAAAGAATAGGTTTCATAGTCATAAAGCTGCCCGGCAGGACACCAGTAATCAAACATGATCACGGCAACTTCATATTTTGTCTTATCCGGAAACCATACCGGAATAAAGTGAACACGACTTTTCAAATGTCCCCGTTTTGTGATATCGTCTATTTCGACTTTATCACTGAGCGAATAATTGTTTATACTCATGGCGTTAACGCTGTCAGCCTGACCGTCTATAAACCATTCTTTTATATAGGTATCAACAGTACGTACATAATCAGTATTGTAGCCGTATTCCGGAAATAATATTATACCGTTCTGGAACATCGTACAGGCGTTTTTAACGACTTCTTTATCCTCATCCGAAACAAAAAATCCTGTACCGCCGGCAAGACCAACTCTTCCATTATAGGTATCTTCGTAAGCAAAAGAAAAGCCGTAACCGGAAGGTATTGTTCTGTATTGATTTCCGTCTGAACTATCAACATATATTTCCTTAGGAACATCGTCCGGAATTACTATGGGATTTTTTCCCCCATTTATCCAAGTTTCGGTGTTTTTTTGCTGCTCCAGCCAGGAAACTGCTTTATACTCATGCATATCCAGTGCTACAGCACTGCCATTTGTTTTCGCTGTATACTCGACCCATGTGAGATTTTCAACTTTATCTTCGGTTACGCCGACAGGAAGATAATCAGACATATCAAATCTTTTATTTTTGTAATTATTCTGATAATTATTGTAGATCTCTACATTCTTGTTATACTGTTCTGCATCAGTGCCGGAACTATAGTGATTCATAAATCCGCCTATGTTATCCGGGGGTACATTGTTTTCACGGAGCTTTTCTATTGTATCTTTTATATCACAAACGAAAGTAACTGTTGTGTATTTTTTGCCATTGTACAATTCCTCTCTTCCCTCATTGGAGCCAACCTCATGATTAACGTATATGGGATTTTTACTGTTATAACCAACAAGCCTTGCTGTAACTGTCAATTTCATAGGTATTTCCGGCGTTTTCCACTTGAAATACAAATACGTTTCATTGGCAGATGCAGTTGCTGAATTAAAGTTCTGAGATGATCCTATACCCTGCACACTTACAAAGTCAGGTAACCCCAACTGCCCTATTTTTTCAGGTGTAAGAGCATTACCGTTTTCATCTGAATACGTAAGGATAGCACCAACAGCTACCGGCTCATCACTGCTTATGCCGTTTTCATAATTCTGCACACTTGCATATGACGGCAGAAAATCTGTATTGCTATGATTTATCAGTTTAATTGAAGATACGACCTCTGTATTGGTTCGATAAGTATAGTCATGCACATCATATGTGATAGGCGGATTATACTGCAATACAGCAACAGCAAGATTGTTGACTATATACTGACTATGTAATTGATTACCGCTGTTACACCAATAGTAACCTGCCTTATCCAAAGAGTTTACATTGTTCAGAAAACTTTCCGAATTCTGTATAACAGTACTGCCCACTGTTACAGTATCACCCGTAAGCATCATTGCAGCACCACTGTAATTACCAATATCAAGCAAGGTATATAATAAAGCTCCTGATTGATATACAACTTTGGGATCACCATTCTCATGTTTATATATCCAGAACTCCTTTGTCGGGAAACCTATTACCTGCCTCCACTTAGATGTCTCTTCACCGCAGTCCATCTGGATATATGCTAACTCTGTCAAAGTCCCATAAAATGAAAATTCAGGCTGGTCTTGTTGCTGTACCGGAGCATGACAACCTTTGTTTGGGTTCCGTCCTTCCCAGCCTATTTGACGTGAGTCGACATGATAATATCCATTGGATCCCATATAATCACACCATACTATAGGTTCAAACATCAGCGAATACTCAGAAATTTTTTCTGCGTCAAATTGTGCATAGTTATCCATAAAAAATTTATATAAAGACATCAAAAACCTGGGATCATTGATATACTCTTTATCATAAAATGACGCATACATACCATTACTGTCTTTCCTGAACAGGAAAAATTCCTCACTTCCATTATCTGTTGCGGCAGGTATGTTAGTACCATATTGATTATTAAAAGAAGCAATACTTAACATACTTTTATTTGAACAGTAATATTCTGAATTCTTAAATCCATCAAAAAGTGCCACTTTGTCTTTTGGAGAGGTAAAATCTGTATTAAATCCTCTATCCAGGTATCTGTCTTTTTCATGCTGAACATAAAATAACTTACACTGTCCTTTTATATCCTCCATTATATTATATAATGCGCTGTAATTGTCATCTCCTAATAATTGATTAATTGTATAGTTTCCGCTTCCTGTTACATAATCTTCTGTGAATATCGGTGAATATGTTGTTATAGAGGTTCCGTCCGGTGTTGTGACAGATGCGCTGTATTCTTCGTTATAAACACGATCACCATACTTATGAAAACCTTCATCTTCCAACTTAATATCTTCATTATGATCATCGACGTCCCACATACAGCCACGAAAGATCTCGTTTATCTCATGATTATTTATATTTAGACCATTATCAATACCACCCGTATAAAAACCATAAGAACCTCCAAATTCCCCTGAAGAATAATGGGAGGAAGGAGTATAGTAAAAGTCATTTGGTTCGCCATTTATCAGATCTAAAATATATTTAGGCGAATAAACGCCGGTACTGTTGTCTAACAAAGTTATCCGATAACCTTGATTTTTAAAATCAAATCCATGATATGTATTATCAGTTGCTGAAGCAATTTTTACTTCATTGCAGTAATTCCCGGACGCACCTGATTCTGTATTTAAAGTAACATCTGCATACACATTACCGGCAAGTACATAAATGGAAATGATTATAATAGTAAAAAAAGCGATTTGTTTTTTTATTTCCATGAAAAATACCCTCCTGAAAACGGACTGTCATTATCATTCTCATCAACATAAATTCGGTTATTGTCTGTAGTTTTAACACTGTTATCTGTGTCACTTTCAGCCGGAACAATAATAACTGAATTCGTTTCATTTGCAGTTGGCACAGTTTCAAAAACAAGTTCATTTTTACCGTCTTTATAAATTGCCTGCGTATCTGTACTGCTTGATTTTGTGTCTGTTATGATGAGTTCTGCAGTATCCTTGGGCTTGGTACTTTTTGTACTTTGCGACAAAAAAAATCCTATTACAGCAAAGATTATACACAAAATAATTGTTATGAATATTATTTTCTTTTTCATTTCAACACCTCTGTGTACAAAGACTCTTGATTTTAAATCAGATTTGTATTATAATTAAATTAAACTGGTATAAAGGGTGATTTTTTATGATTATTCCGATTATTCTTACCGCAGCAGCAGTATTTCTTAACCTGATATATTTTAATTCCAAACATGACAAGGTAATAATCCCTGTTGTATGGACGATTATTTTCTCTGTTATCGTTTATGTCCTGATCTGTAATAAAATGGATCTGATCAATTGCATCAAATATTTTGCAGTTTTTACTTTCCTGAACATTTGCAGTATTAATGATGTGATAAGACACGAGTCCGATAATATATTCCCTGTTCTGATCATCATAACAGGACTGATGAAACCCTTAAATATCATATATATGCTATTCTCTTTTGTCATAATAGCTGTAATGTTTGCGATCATAATAATTTCAAGCAAACACACGATCGGCGGAGGAGATATAAAAATGATCTGTGCGCTGGCATTTTTCTTTGGTCTTGAAATGACCGTCACTGCCGTTATCATTTCGTGCATCACCGGGATAGTCTATGCCGTGATAATAAAATTTGCAAAAAGGCTTCCCGACTTCAACAAACATCTTGCGTTTCTACCGTTCGTTGAAGTCGGATATTTAGCCTCACTGGTTATGTTCCTGTATTAGGCATCTTCAAGTATTATTACAGGAAGTCCTTCAATTTTTATCCACGATCTTGCATAGCCGGAAGAATATTCTGAAACATTGGCTGATGTGTAATCCTTTGTAACTGTGATCAGGCAATATACCCCACTGTCCTCAAATCCCGGTATATATGCCATTACTGTGCAGTTTCCTTCCGATACACCTTTTATCTCACCGGTATTTGCATCGATAGTAGCTATGCTTTCATCATCAGTTTTCCAGAACACTGTTGTTTTGTCTTTTCCATAAGGGATAGAATCCATTGTAAGCTGTATTGTGTCATTTAGTGCTACAGATGCCGCATATGTTTTCAACACTATAGCTGTATTCGCCCTTTCTTCCGGTTCTTTAACGTGAACGTTCAACTCACTTTTAAACAAATTGTCACGAGTGCGAACGATGATAACCGCATCTCCTGCAGAAAGAGCCTTCACAGAGAACTGATTTTCCTCAAGTTCGACTTTCTCTTCGTCTTCAACAGGTTTTGTAAAAAGGTTTTTGAAAAAGTCTGCTATACCGTTTTTAATACCGTTATTGCTAAAGTGTTGCTCTACTAAAACAAGCCCTGTTTTCTCGCCTGTTGTCTTGTCAACGGCTTCAATAACGAGATCACTTAAAGTATAAATTTTTCTTTTAGTTTCCGGAAGCATATTGATACTATATACAAGAACATCATCTATATCCACAACAGCATCTGTCGTGGGATCAATTTCAATATGATCTCCGCGTTCAAGCCCGTCATCAATTACATCTTCAAGCGTACATTCCTGCCAATGAAAACCTGTAGAATCCATTTCTGCATGAGATTGGAAAACAGGTGAGCTGTCAGGTCCACAAAATTCCATTGAAATAGAACCAATATATTTTCCGATAACTGAATCACTGGTACCTGCGGTGATCTTAACTATTGGATATACCGTTGTATCAAAGCACGCAATAAACTTTCTGCCTTCACCCGATTCTGCATCAACTAAAGCTTCTTCACGATCATTTTCTATCTGAGCAAGATCTGAAAACGGTGAAGTAATTATATCAGCTGCCGCTATTGCTTCTATAGCATATGCATTTAATATGGAACCCTCTATTACCGGCTGCCTTGATTCATTGATATAATTAAGTTTGGCACTCATTTTTAAACCAAGACCGATCGCAGGCTCAATATCAACGATGTTTATGCCGGCAATACAAGCTGCAACATTTAATCCTATTGTCCCCTCCATTTTAATTGCTCCTGCAATAGATGTATTGGTCTTTGTGCCTTTATCGTAATATGCCGTAGGAGCAGGTGTATGCCAATCGAACGGGTTAAACGACCATTCTCTTTTTTCAATGCCGATCCCCTGACCCTCATATGTTATAGCTATCTCAATTGTACCTTCCATTTTGAATCTTAATTTAACAAGAAGATCCACGCTTACACCGGGAGCGACCGGCAATGCAATTCTCGCCACAGTAGGAGATAACTCTAAATCTTCACCGGTATATTCAGCAACGGCTTCCATTATTTTCTGCAAAGTGTCGGTTGCTTCCTTATCTGAGAAAAAATCCCAGTGTTCTTTTGCCATTTCATGTTTTAAAGTAAATTTATCAGTTACCTTATATTGCAAACCCACCTTCATATAATCACATGGATTACAGCTGACTGAATTAATTACTTGAAAATCCGTAAAATCTTTTCCAAAGCCAAGCGAATTCTTATCGCTGCTGAGTTCAACAGAAGCGGATAATGACCCAATACCCGGTTTTAATTCTATTTCTAATTCATCATCTCCGATCGGTATCTTTATTTTATGGGATTGTTCATATGCTACATTCACATATCCGTCAGACATGGGTGTCAGTGATATGTCATCATCTGCAAATCTGCCTGCACTTACTATATTTCCGTCAGCATCATAGATAACCGCTTGTGTAAAATCAGCAGTATCAATTCCCTGATATACAAAACCGTCCGGAAAAATTTCATCAAGCTCTGCCTGTTGGGTCGCCAGCGTATATGAACCTGTATTTGCATTCGTATCGGTGTCCGTATCTGTGCGAGATGGTTCTTCTATTTCCGTCACTTTTATAAACAATCCGGCAGGATATTCCAGGGATTCGGGCAATGCTATAATGCTGCCAACTTCAATTCCCTTTTCTTCGATATTGTCAACTGTAACGTTACCGCTTGTGCTGTCATAGACAAAATGATTTTCATCAAGCCAGTTCTGCTGCTGTTCAACATATGAAGTGTCTACGAAATATTCACCTGCTTCATTTGTCTGATCCACAGTGGATAAGCCTGCAAAATCTATTACATCTTCAGAAAGACTGTAGGACAGATTATGATCAAATTGATGATTTGACCACGAATCATATGCAGTTTCTATTGCGATCACAGCTTCATCATATTTCATTTTATCATCAGGATTAAAATTTCCTTTGCTGTCAAGATCCATAATACCCTCATTAACAACAGTCGTAACCGATTCCGGATATGTCAATTTATCTATGTCGGCAATAGTAATTTCATCAGTATTCGGTATATAGATCGCTCCTGCTAATGTCAGAGCGCAGAATTCTCTTGTTAATTCATCATTCAGATCAAGGTCTGTGTAACCGGCAGGCAGCACAGAATATTCAAAGGCTGTCTGTACATCTTCAAAGCTCGGATCATCTTCTGTTATTGTGCTTATATATGGTTCTTCATGGGAATATCCGCTGAATCCGAATGATTGATTGATTAAATAAAGCCATTCAGAAACGAGCATTTTATCTTCTTCGTTTTCTCTGCTTTTACATCCGGTAAATAACCCGGCTGTAAATGTTACCATCATAACACAGGCAATAATCAGGGAAAATCTCTTTTTCATAAAAATCCCCTTTCATTAATAATATCAGCTTATGTCCCGACAATGAGATGCCGGAACATAAGCCGTTAAATTCAGCCGTTGAACTGGCTTGCTATTGCATTTGTCTGGTTTGCGAGCTGAGTGTCAATGTTTCCCGAAAGAGCCCTCGCAAGCTCTGCATGCTGTCCGCTGACTTTTTCAATAAAGACCGCAAACGCCTCCATGTCTTTATCAAATTCATCCTGTATTTTTATCTTGAATTCTTCAAAAGTTGTCTTCAGCTTATCAGCCTCTGCGCTTGCATAAGCAGTTTCGCTGCCAAGTGATTTGATCGTTGTGTTGATCTCCTCAACCTTAGTGTCCATATTCGTCTTGAGCGTTCTCAACTGTCCCGCAATATTATTCAGTTTTTCGGTATCAATATGCTGTTCATATGCAGATGCCATAATCCATTCCTCCCTTTAATTATCAACGTCCGATGTTTGCTGCTTCCTGTGCAAACGTATCGGCAGTATTCTGATAAGATGTTGCTGTTGCATCAAGAAAATCTGCGTATGTGTCAAGCTGCTTCTTCATGTTAGAAAAAGGTGCCTGATAGCTTTCAAGTCTGTTAACCAACGCAGAAGCATCGGTACCCTTATAAGCTTCCTTCAAATCGCTGCCAACCAGCTGCTGAAGCAAGTTGTTGGTGTACAGTGTCTCGTATTCTTTGGCAAGTGTTCTGATTTTGGTCGCAATAGTACGCATATTTTCCGGGGTTACGTCATAAGTGGGCATTGCTATTCCTTCTTTCCTCATAATTATGTATATTACAACTCATACTATAATGGGAATATGAGTATAATATTTTTGTGCATACAACCAAAAAATCTGCATAATACTACTCATGCATTGATTCTATGATCCCGGCTATCGCAATACTCACTAACATAATGGCTAATAAAAGCGGCCATCCGGATTTTAAAACTGTCAATGCACTTGATGCCATTGTATCGTCTGGTAAGCATTACATCATTTCCAACAGTTTCTATTACAACAGTTTCTGATACTTCATTATCCATCATAAATCACCATATTATTGAAATGAAAATCGTATTTGTTATGCATTTGACTACAAATTATCATATTGTCATGGTTAATTTTTCGTAGAGTATATTCATCTAAGAAAAAATGCCTACAATCCCCTTAAAATCGGAGTTGCAGGCATTTTTTGACTAGAATTCTGACGGTGAATTATCAAAAAAAATTACTCAATTTTTCCATATTATTGCGTTTTATGTCCATAGACGGGTGAACATAACGATTGAGCGTTATATTTACGTTTGTGTGACCAAGAATTTCACTCAATGTCTTTATATCAAATCCCGCTTCAACACATCGTGTGGCAAAGGTATGCCTTAAAGCATGAAAATTAACGTTTTCTATCTCACATTCTCTGATATACTTTTTGTAATGGTATTCCAAAGCACGAGGTTCCATAAATTTCTCAGAACTTCCCGTCAGCAGATAACATGATGGTTTCATAATAGAATAGTGCTTAAATAATATTTCCATCACAAAATCTGGAATAGGTATATCCCTGATAGAGCTTTTGCTTTTTGGTTCAGTGATTATTACCTTGGTTTTAATATTTTTGCTGTCTATCTGAACTCTTTGCATAGTTTTCCTCACCGACAGCATAGAATGAGGAAATGAAATATCCTCACGCCTCAATGCACATAGTTCTCCAATACGGATTCCGGTGTAAAGACATAGAAATACTCCGATTTTGCAAAGATCGGGAGAATCCAAAAGAAAATCCGAAAATACCTGTTGTTCCTTGACCGTAAGTACTCGCATTTGATGTCTTTCCTGCCGTATTGACAAGGATTTCGGATTGAAAGTTACCTCGCATCCGCAATCTGTGGCATAGGAAAGTATCATTTTGACAACGCACAGAATATCATTCACAGTTTTTGCTGACAGATCATCTCTCTCATGGATCACCTGAACCACCGCTTCTGTATTTATCGTGTCTATGCGCGTGCTTCCAATAATTGGCATGATGTAGCTATTATACAGATTATGGTATTTATTGTACGTAGATATTTTGTTTTTCAATTTAACCGTAAGCAACCAATTTTCCGCATAATAGCCAAAGATACCGTTATTCTGTTTCGTTTGTGTTTGTATGATAGGATTATTTTTTCGGGAAATCAACTTGTCCTTGACATCAGCATAACTATGAGCATAAACCGATTTGTAAACTGCTTTACCGTTAGAATCATATGTCTGAATATATCTTCCTTCCCAGCGGTGATCCTTGCGTTTATAAATATTTTCTCCTCTTCGTGACATATTTGCCTCCCTTATTGACCAGAATCTTGACGGAAAATAGCCAATTTAAATATATTATTTCATTTAAAATGACCATTTTAGCAGTCAAATTCTATGCATTTCGACAGTTTTTATTGTGTACTATTGACAATTATATTACAATTATTGTATAATATAAAGGAAAAATAGATGAAAATATTTTTTCTTAGATGAATATACTCTACGAAAAATTATGGGCGCTGTAAAAAACGCAATAATAAAAAAGACTGCGATCTTGCAAAAATGAACTGACCCCAAAAAGTTAGACAAACTTTA
>CANQNT010000045.1 GCA_947625255.1 uncultured Acetatifactor sp.
TGAAATCTTTCTTTATAGGAAAAAACTAAATTGACAACCTTTTCCATAGTCCCGGTAATATAGGAAAGTGATGAATTGATTCCTTGATATATCCCATAATTCAGCCATTGCCCCATGTTATCACCAGAAGACTGAAATCTTTCTTTATAGGAAAAAACTAAATTGACAACCTTTTCCATAGTCCCGGTAATATAGGAAAGTGATGAATTAATTCCTTGATGAATACCATAATTCAGCCATTGCCCCATGTTATTGCCTTTTGATTGCAACTGGTCTTTGTATGAAAAGACAAGATTCATCAGTGACTGCATGGAATTATTAACATAACTGAATGAGGAAGTTATTCCCTGGCTTATTCCATACGCTAATAACTTTCCAATATTATTTCCCTTTGACTGAAATGTCGTTTGATAACTTTGCACTTTATTTAGCAAATTATTCATTGCGGTTGTAATATTTCCAAATGCGCCATTCATTCCAATGGACATGGACTGAATGGAATTTGCGCCGATTGTTTTCAGCTTCTGCGTAACGGGCGTCACGATGTTGATAATGCGGTTATTCACCAGATTATTGACCTGATTCCTGACAAGTTGCGAATTCGAGGAAATTCCCGTACTTAACGCAGTCATCATCTGCATTCCATACTGGCGCATCCTATCCGGCATCGGCTTTAGTGCATTTGTAATTAATTCCATAAGCGAAGTTATTTGACGTTGTACCACCGCCTTGTTATTCAAAATTCCATTACTTAAGTTTTCCATGAAAGACTTTCCAAGACTACCCATTTTCGTATTCAATGGCTTAAATGAGTTGGCGATGGAGTCTACCATTGAGGAAACCTGTTTTGTTACTTTCGGTACTCCAGAAGCAATTCCAGTGTTAAGACTTAAAATCAATTTCGTACCGATTTCACGGAATTGTGGTTGAGCACTATCAAGGCTCTTCACGGCGGCTTGCGATATCTTGGAAAAACTTTCATTCAACACGGAAGTTTTCTGCGTCACTCCTTCAGACATTCCAGTAACCGCCTGTTCCCCTTTCGGCTTCGTGTCTATTGACAAGTCGCCAATCCCGGTTATTAATTCCTTGCCAAGATTTCCAACGGTCTTAATCAGGCTGCTCGACTTGATATTCTCCCATCCGGTCTGCAATCCTGAAACAGCATCTTTTCCTTTTTGGACAAGCCAATCCTTTGCGTTGCCTACGTTTGTTATAATGGTACTTCCAAGGGATTTTGCATTCTGAACGAGCGAACTGTTTTTCACGGTTTCCCATCCATTTTTTAGACCTTCCAACGCATCTTTTCCCTTGTCCACCAGCCAATCCTTTGCGTTGCCGAGTTTTTCTTTAAACCACCCTGGGATACCGCCTACCCATTCTAAGACGCCACCTATTGCTGATTTGAGACCATTCAGCAATCCGTCTATGATGAATCCGCCTTGTTCTTCCATTACGGTGGATGGGCTGTGGATTCCGAATGCGTTTTTAAACCCTTCGATGAAGGGAGTAAAAATATGATCTTTAATCCATTTGCCGACATCTAATATGGCATTTCCTATACCCTTAAAAATACCGCTAATAATTGCCCATCCTATTTCAAGTATACTGGCATCCTCGTCAAGTCCACCGAGTTCTTGATTTATGAATCCAAGAAAATAATCCCCAATTCCCTTTAAAGCCTCTCCTATTACACCGATTAAAAATTGACCTAAACTAGCAAAAAATACTCCAATAAATTCAAATAAAGAATCAGAAATACCCGCCCAATCTATTTCTGTTATAAACTCCTTTATTTTTCTTACAAGTGTTTGCCCAATATCTTTCCAGTTTGCATTTAAGAAAAAAGCATTTAATGAAGAAAGGATTCCTTTTACAATTTCACTTAAAGCACCAGAAACGGTTTTAGGGTCAAATGTATAAAAAGCAGTAGTAAGCCCATTTATAACATTAATCCCGAACTGTTCCCAATTAAAAGTTTGCGCAAACCCCGTTACGGAATCAAACACTCCATTCAATGCCCCAACGAGGCTGCTTGCAATCGTTTCAAGGTTGACGGATTCAAGCATCCCGTTAAACGCTTCTCCGATTGAATTTCCAAGTTCCGTCCATCCGGATATTCCAGCGTTATTTTTCCGTGCAAGGCCATCCACGAAACCAGAAAGCACATTCCAGGAAATCATGAACTTATTTCCAAACAAGTTTCCAAGTTCCGTCCATCCGATTTCTTCTATTGCACCACATAACCCATCGGATATTTTTAATCCTATGTTCCGAAAATCAATTCCGTTTTCACCGATCAATGAATTCAACGTATTGATTATGGTGTTAATTCCTGCGCCTACAACTTCCCCTGTCTCCATAAAATTCAAGTTGTCCACCAGACTATTAATGGACGTTGTAAATCCTTGTATGAATGGGGTAACATATTTGCTTACATTGTCCCAGCTAATTACAGCGTAAACCTTTTGAAGTCCGGCATTTAATCCGCTTGCAACCTCTTCACCAAGACCTTGCCAGTCCTCCGACAAAAACATATCACGGATACGTTTTCCCCATGAATCACCTTCCAATTCAACGGTTTCAAACATATCTTTTGCGTTTACCCCGTCTCCGTTTCCAGAACCTCCACCAGAAGAAGAATCTGCATCCTTTGACAACTGGTTTAATTGGTCGAATGGAAGAACGGATAACTGCTTGTCCAATTTCTTTGCTGAGCCTGTCGCAGAATCTATGCTTCCGGCATAATCCTCCATCGCCTTTTTCGCCTGGACTGCATAACTCTTTCCGGTCAGTGCGGAGAAGAATCTTCCCACCGCATTAAAGGCACTTGAAAGCATATCTATAAAAGTGCTTAAATATGGAGCGACAATATTCACAATCGGAGAAAATGCGGCTGCGAAAGCATTCTTTAGCATGGTGAGCGAAGATTTCACGGAAGAAATACTGTGGTTCACCTCGGAAGAATACTGAACCAGGTTTTTGTATCCGTCCACTATTGCACCTCTAAATCGCCTAAATAAAAAGTATAGACTTCTCACTCCAAACCCGTATTTCAGCAACGTTTTTAATCCTGTTTTAAAAGAAGAATTATTCTTTTTGTTTACGCCAAGCAATCCAGATAAACCTTTTCCCAACTTGGCTATTTTGGAAACCACATTTTTTATACCGTTTCCAAAAGTCTTTATAATACTGTATGTTCCAGAAACCGCTTTCCCAAGTAATTTGAATGCATTAGAAGCTGTACCTAATGCGATATGCCCAAGGCTAGCTAACGCATTCTTTGCCTTTTCAACAGAATTGAAGTGTCCTATAACCGTTTCAAATTGATTGATCTCTTTTTCTGTCAGTGCTATTTGCTCTCTTGCCTTTTGGTATCCTTTGTCATCTACATCAACCGTCACCCTTCCCATCGTTATGTCATTTTCCAGTTTTATCTTAAGGCTCTCCAACCTTTCTTTTGCGCTTTCAAGCTTTTTCTCCAATTCATCAATGGTTTTTGTATCTATGCTTGGTATCTTTAAATTTGCAAGTTTCTTTTCAAATTCATCTTCAACATTCGGGAAGAAATCCACTGTTTTTAAAGATTCTGGTATTTCCACGCCGTTCCAGACATTTTCAAAAACCCTTCCAGAATCTCTTGCCTTTTCACCAAGTTCTTGAAGAGACATAGCCGCTTCTTCCGCTTGTTTTTTGATTGTCGGAAGTACCTGGAATTCTTCATCGCTCATTATCTTTATGTTGGAAATATCCATTTTCTTTATTTGAGCGTTGATATTTCCAAGTATGTTTTCATACTTGATTACATCGGATATTACTTTTTCATACTGCTTTCCACCCGTATTCCCGGATAACTCCAATTCCTGTTTCTTAAGCTTCGCATTCTCAAGAGCGTTTGAATATTTATCGAGTTGTTTTTGCAGCGCATCAAGCGTTCCAAATACTTTAAAATCCTTGCCTAAATCCTTGTACTTCTCTTGTATTCCTTCCAGTGTCCTTATAACATTTGCATCTTCCACTTTTGGAACAAGTGGTTTTACGTTTTTAGCAGTATCACTGTATTCCTGGACGTATTTTGTAAGTTCCTTTACGTTCCCTTCAAATCCAGCGATCTCTGCGGAGTCCATGATCTTCAAGTCAATTTTCCCAGAACCAGAAGATAATCCTTGAAGTGCTTTCTGCAAACTTGCAAGACCGCTGCTCCCCTTTGAAACAGAACCTTCCAATTCCAGCAATGATCTGCTCAACCTGTCTATGCCATCCGCAGCTTCTTTTGAATCAGAAGTGATTTTTAATTCCAAACTATCAATAGTGTTCTCTGCCATTTTTCACCCTCCAGACTGTTTGAGGTTAGCGGCTGGCTGCTGATCGCCAGTCGGTCATTGCAAAAATCAGCTTTCTGATATTTTTCCTCCAGCAACATAAAAGTCTTCCGACCATTCACCTGCATTCTGGAAAATATCTTTCACTTTCTCCCCGTTTTCGGTGAGAATATTAAATATTTCTGTTGGTGTCATTTCACCATCTCCTTAAATTATCGCATAAAAAGAACACCCCACAAAAAGTAAGGTGTTCTTTATCTTCTTTTATAATATTATGTGGTTATGACGTCTTCCCCAGAGATTTTTCCAAAACAGAAGCATCTGGCTGCGAAACCGTCTCATCTATTCCGATTTTTGTATCCTCAGGATTGTACTCTTCTTTATCATAATTATTCCTTTCTTTTTCACTCATTAAATCCTTCCAATCCTCCGATATATTCTCTATGTTTTTCTCCATAATGGAAATATGTCCTGAAAGATTATAAATATCATCTTTTGATATGTCTCCATTCTTTTCTGCAAGATATTTTAAATATTGCTTTATGGAAACAACAGAAGCTTTTATATCTCCCATGTGCCTGAATGTTGTTTTCGCTATCCTGTGTTGTGTTTCCTCAAATTCTTCCTTGGAACTTTTCTTTGTCAGAAGCCATGCAAAAATGAATGAGGAAAAGAAACTCAAAATATTAACACTTACATTTGCTTCTTTAAATATAACACTTGCTATAAGACAGATAAAAGCGGTTGCAAAAGAAATAATCAAAATACCGTTTTCAATACTCTTAGACATCTTTTTCGCAAATATATTGATTAAAAACACAAGAACTATTCCAACTGCAATCCCAACAAATAAGTATACGATGTGTCCAATCAACTCACTTGGAAATTCTTCATAGGTAAAATCAAAATGAAACATTTATTCCCTCTTATGTAAAAAACTTTTTATAGTATATTTTCATGGAATCATTTGTTATTACTTTCGTGCAAGCCTCTCCTGGCTTTGCGCCTGCAGACTCCCTCGCTTTTATCCAGGGTTCTTCGCTATGAGTTAAAGCCTCCAGGTCATCTGCTGAATAATTTTCATACATTTTGTAAACGGAGTTAATGAAATTCCTTATCTGCTGTGGAATTTTAGTTATATAATCTTCATTTACAATCTGTATAATTTTTAAATATCCCCATGACTTATAGTAATAATAAAGCTGTGGAGAAACTGGACCGTGTGCCCATGCCTGAAATTCCGTGTTCATTAAAGGTTCCCCGGTTATTGCCAAGTAGAAAGCTTGCACATAATAACATAGCTTTTGCAATTTTCGGTGATTCATTGAACCCAAACTTAGCAAGTACCTCGCTACGTCAATAACGCTCAACATGAAATCATCCTCCTTAGTTTTAAACCGCACAATCTTGGACATAAGCAGCTCCCTTTAAAAAAATCATATTAAGGTTAATATTACCACGGTCTTAAGAATTGTGCATGAAAAATTGTACGATAAAAAAGCGTCACATTATCTGTTTCTCTAAGAAAATTTTACCATATTTCATTTATTTTGTAAATATGGACAAGCAGTGCGCTATTTATTTTTGTAGCAAAGGAAAACACCCTACATTGCGTAAGGTGTTCCCTTTTCATTCATATTATACAGTTGCGTTTTCCTTGTCAATCTCTTCCGCCAGGAAGAATGGCGGAGTGTATTTATTGATGATCTCCACAGCCTTGTCGCACTGGCAGCGCTTGATTGCCCTGTATGTCTTTGTTCCAAAATTATATTTTAAATTGGCATAAAGATTGTTATAAAGCTTTTGCCGCAGCCCCCTGTTCCTGTATGCTGGAGCATTCTTACCGCCCAGGACGGAAACCCCTTTCCGCTTTACCGCCGTAGTAATCCTCTCGGCTTCAATCGGAAGGATTGGCAAGTCCAGTTCCAGTTTGTTCATGCGCTCATCCAGCGTATCCATCCTCTGGTTCAGTTCCACGTTTCCCTGCGCCAGGAGCTTGATCTGTTCCTGTGTTGTCATCGGGAGCTGTGCCGTACCATAAGAGCCTGTCTTTCTAAGCTGCGGAAGGACTTCACTTGTAACCCAACGCTTGAACTTCTTGGCGGATTCAAGCTTACTTCCAAAAACGAGGGAATATAATCCGCTTTCGTTTATTATAACCATTTCTTGAATACCGCCGTTTGTTAGGATGCCCTGTTTTAGGGCGTCCTCTGTATCAACATATTTCTGCACGGCATTTCTTTCCTTTTCATATCCAAGAGAATGTGCTACATCCTTTCCAACGAACCACGGTTCACCATCTATCATTACCGTGCGGATTTCTCCAAACTCCGGCGAGTTGAAAATCTGAATCTCATTCGTCATTCCCGCTCACCGCCTTTCAAGATACCTGCCATGAAAAGTATCCCACGGCGTAAGCCCTCAAAGAACCCGGCCATTTCCGCTTCGCACCCAAAATCGCACACATCGTCTGAAATGCTCTTGCATTTTTCGGAACCGATTTTCTTCACGATCTCTTCCGTACACTTTTTAAAACCGCCATTTTCAATATAGCTCTCGGAAGCATATCCGTCCGAATCAGCCCAGTCATTGTGGAAATTAATCATGCTCTGATCTTCCTTCATCACTGCTCCACCCCGCTTTCTTCATCCGGGAAAAGCAATAAATCTACGTCCGATACTGGATTTGCACTGTTAGAATAGCAGCCATCGGACAAATCAAGCAAGGAATCCATCAGGAACGAGAATCCCAACAGGCAGTTGTCCGTTTCATCCTCGTCAAGGACGCAGTCTGATACGGAATACTGCACCGCCTTAAACAATGCAGCCGCCTCCCTGATCTTCTGGTTCACTTCCTCGGCATCAGCTTTCATGGTGTGGACAATTTTCATTACTTCGTTTCTGTTTTCAATGTTCGTCATAGCTTTCTCTCTTTCTCCCCGATTAGGGGCTTTATCTTTTGTACGGCGGCGCATACAAAAAAGCGCCAGAAACAGTAGTGCTTCAAGCGCCAGAAAGAAAGAATTGCTTAATATGTCGAATCGTGGTATAATGTCTAAAGTGATGACGGCCATTGCAACAATTCCAAAAGGAGGCGTCGCTATGGAAGTCCTCATTGCGTTAGTCATGTCCATGATAGGTTCGCACTTCGGAGACATCGATTTTTTTGTCCTACATACAATCGTGTCAATGTCGTTGTCGTTCTATCGCTTATGGCTTAACCATACCAATGATAAAACTGCGTTGCAGTAAAGGTACAAAAGAAAGAACTACAACTTTGTTGTAGATTAATGCACATCCGATGATAATTATGATGAGTCTTTTTTCGTAGCCCTAAACGTGCCGCCATTACCTTTTGACACTGCCATTTTACAATAGCTTGCCGACATTTATCAACAAAAACCCGTCCAAGAGTTTTGACAATTATCGACAAATCCATAATACCACTAGAACATATGTTTGTAAAGCATTTTTCAATTTTTCTTCCTGGCTCTTGATTTTCCCCAGAAAGAATGCTATGATAATTGCGCAAGCACTCTTCTGGGGTGTGGAACGAATAAAAGTAGTCGATACTCGCCAAAGTCTCCGACTGCTTTTATTTTTTCTTTACGGATTCATATTGGATTTCAATTCCGTTCCGAATAACCTTTGATCTGTCAGAATTGGATTCTTTTACCAAGTAATCAAGCTTTTGAACCGTATCTTCATCCATTCTAACCCTTATCATTTTGTCTTTCGGATTATCCGTAAGTTTTTGACCCATTTTGGGTGACATTTCTCAACCCTCCTTTCAGTTTGTTGCTACATTTTGATTATATCTTTGTTGCTACAAACTGTCAAGAGGTTTTTTGAAACATTTGCAAAAAATTTGGCGGTGAGAAATCGCCGCCATTTATTTTCAATATATTAAAGGAAATCCATTCGCATCTTTAAATGTTTGAGTAAATACAAGTTGAAACAAATCTATTAAAGCACCAATTATAAACATTCCCATTGTTATCGTATATATAATCCCTTTTTTAAATTTTCCAACATAGAATTGATAAATCCCCATGCAAAATCCAAAAACTATACCTACAGAAAAAATCTCATCACTTCCTGACACCGTTCCAATAATCATAAATAATAAAAACAAAAGCATTGGTATTGCAATCATTAAAATGCAAGTTTTTCTTTTCTTTGGGCTTGCAACCGTGTTTAGACCCTTCAACCCTTCTTTGATTCCTGTTCCAAGTTCTGACCCATATTTCTTTGTGTCAAATTTGTATCCGCAGTTCGGGCAAGATGATGCTGTACTGGATATTGATTTCCCACATTCCGGGGCAAGTTATAAGTGCCATATTTTATCCCCTTTCTCCTTTTGTCCCTTAATAGTTCGTCTGTAAGTAAATTTATTTTACCACAAGAATAAAGAGAAATAAAGGAAAATATTTACAAAGTCATCAATGCTCTGATCTGCCATATCCAACACCCCCTTATTTTTCGAGGTTAGCGACTGAAACCCAATATTCAGCCGGTTTACTGCATAAAAAACACCTTGCCAACTCCGGCAAAGTGTTATAAACTCTATCCATACAAAAGATGAAAGCGGGTTACGCTATGAAGAAAATTAAAAATGAAAATGACTTCTTAAAATATTTCAGCAAAAATGCAAACGATCACGGAGAGGTTGAAATACTTAAAGTATTCAATGATAAAATCATTTCAAGGGAAGATTTAACAGACTTCATAAGAGTTACATCTTCAAAGGGTTATATAAAATATATTGATTATGGGCACTATAGAATAACCCCCTACGGAAGGTCTGCATACATTCCTTTTTGGAAGCACTTATTTCGTTCTTTATTTAGCGGTTTCAAAATCACGGTAAGAGAAGTTATCTCTTTTTTACTTGGAATCCTCTCCGCAATTATAATTCAAATCATCCTTAAATGGCTTGGTATTAATTAGGCCAAGATTTGCCAATGTGAGTATGCACGCCATGACATAATCACTGTTATCAAATGTATCTGACAAGTTCTTTAAATTTTGGTAACGTCTTTCTGTTAAATGGATTCCCATTACTTCATTTATGAATGATACAGAAGGAAAATAATGTATGTTTTTATTTTTCCTTTTAAACACTTCGCTTTCCTCCCAACAAAAAGAACACCCTACATGGTGCAAGGTGTCCATAATTTTCAAACTATTTCCTATCAGTTATTTTACGATAATTTTCCTGTGTCTATTAGTTCCAACATAAAATTGTACTGTGCATGAGGAATGCACACATATTTTTCTTGTGCACCGATTACTACATTCTGCAAATATTTCGGCATAATACGAAGCATGTAATCTTTTAGGCTTTCCCCATTATGATATGCCTCCAATGGGCTCGTCCTCCCTATTTGGTCTCCGTGACATGGCTTGCACAATTTGTTCATTTCATTGCTTATCTTTACATAACCGCAATCAGCAAAACCATACATATACATTAATTTCTTCACCCCATTTCTAAAAAACTTATGATTTCTTCTGGAAACCGTTTGAATGAATCTGGAAGAGATTCTCCCCATTTCATTTATTCATGCTCTTTTCAAAATTTACTTGCATTTTTTTGAAAATCAGAATATACTATCTATAAAGAAAGAACGTCGCCGGAGAATGCGAGGGTCTAAGACCAGCAGATTTAATCTGTGGTAGTCGCACCGGGGGGTCTTTCTTTTGTTTTGCATGGATAATCAATGTTTATTTCCACACGATCTGGCTTCATGTGTTCTGTAAAATCTTAGTGCAATTTATTTCTGCTTATGATACAATTAATCCACAAAAAAAAGAAAGGAACAGTACAAATGATGAATTATGTTTCTTTAACGGGATACTGCCCAGAGCAGAAAAAGGAATTTACCATTTCAGCAAAGTTATTTGACGAAACAGTGAAAAAGATTGGACGTGTTGAATGCAATTATAAAAGATATGGAGGAAACTGCACTCAATCACAGTGTCCAATCGTAAAACAAAATGGCTATCGTCACTAATGTTTCCAGTGGATTTCCATTTCGTTCATGGAGTTTCGATCATACAAAAGGACTTCCGCATCTACTGCTATATCTAGATCATTTAAATCCAGATTAAGTATTGGAAGCCCTTTGGCTCCATGAGTTAATTCCTTTTATGCTTTGATTTTATTTCGATTTTTTTGCATTGCTTTCCTTCCTACAAAAATGGGCGAATAAGATTTGACCCCTATTCGCCCTTCATCTTGATTTTATCTCCCATGTCTTTCAGTTTTCCAAAGAAACGTGCTCTCCATTCTTCCTTTTCCTCTTCCGTAAGTTCCATGTCTTCCACAACAACCGTTTTTTTCTTGAGAGGATTTTCCGGGTACTTATTTTTGTTCTTGTTTCCAAAAACGGCTGCTATAGCTGGCATAATATAATACCCAGTTCTCCATGCAAGGAATTCTAATTCCTTCACATGGCTCTCTTTTTCTTCCAATCGTGTTTCAATTCTTTTGGTTATGTACTTTAACGTGGAGTGTCGGAATTCATGCTCCGTCATTCCTGCGGCTATCGCATTCTCATAAACCTCTCCCAAGATTAATTCCCGGAAGCTTTTTTCTTGTGATCTTGCGGCTCTTTTATCTTCTTGTTTCCTTCCGTCAGGGCTTTTTCCATGCCCGTCCGTTTGAAAAAACCGTCCGCTCCAATCTGCTCCATGCAAATAAGGAGCAAGTCATAGAAATTGTCTGTGCCATCTTCCGCATGGTCTTCAAAATACTGCCGGACGATGTTCTTTGCATCTTTCATGGACAATACAGACCTGTCACCATCTTCCCCGTGGTGTTCAAGCAGACCAGCATAAAAAATGGTGATTGCAGTTTTCGGAAGATTGTCCATTCCAGACAATACGTTTTTCAAAAGCTGTGATCGGACTGTAGCCTTCTGTTCATCGTTCATGTTCTCCGTGATCTCACTCTCAACAACTGCACCAGAAGTCTTTCCAAGGAACTCCCTCAACTCCGTTATGCAGTCGCTGTAAAGTGAAGCTTCTACCGTGTACTCTAGCTTGTAATCTTTCCCACCGATTGGCAAAATCTTATACATAAAAATTCCTCCCTTTCATTTTTACGTTTATTCTTCGTCCAGCTCCGGCAATGTAGGCTCGATACCAGTATCGAATTCCTTGATCTCATCAATGGCGATGGTAATGGAACCAGTGTAGGTGGTGTTGTCGGAAAGCGAAGGAAGCGGAATCTTTGAACCAGGCTGCCCTACAACGAAATAGGCTTCCTTGTCCGTAGGGTGCCATACCTCAAACCATGTACGAAGATTCTGTTTCAATCCTTCCGCTGCATCCTTCATCATCTTCTTGATGATGAGCCTATTTTCTGGCGTAAAGTGGAAGCTTACATCCCAGGAACCGCCAGTGTCCTGTCTGCCGGCGATGTATCTGCTCTGCTCATCCTCCAAGGCAGATGCATCAATAGTTTCCGTATCCAGCGTGATTTCGCCGATTTCTGTACATCTCGGAATCCAGTTGAACGCTGCTGGTTTTTCACCAGAAGATGTTTCCACCGCATAACCAAACTTAATCCCAAGAGTACTCAATGCCGGAATCGTGTTTGTTGCCTGTGCCATTTTGCACTCCTTTCTACCCTATAACTTTTAAGGGTCAGCGACTGCCCTTCATGGTTCCGGCAGCCGGTATTAAGAAAAGGATCCTTTTGAGAATCCTCTTTCTTACTGCTTCTGTTGTTTAACGATTTGGTTTGCATACACACTCAACCCAGCCACAAGAACGCCCTGTGTGAGAGATACAAACACCGCCATAGCGACTTCCTTGGCATTTGTTACATCACTTGTGGCAAAGACATAAATCCCGCAAGTCAAGATTCCGATGCCGCCAAGGATAAGCGGAATGTTTTTATCAGCTACCGTCTCCGCTTTCTTGAGAAATGTCCCAAGGAAATAAAGGACGATTGCGACGATCACAAGTTCCGGCTTGACATAGTTCATAACCTGTTCCATGCTCAATCACTTCCTTTCAATAAAAATAAGACCTATGTTTCCGTGGTCTCTCCTAACAACTGCCCCGTATATACCCTGCTGTACCTACTTGTTACTCTTTTTATCCTGCTGTCGGCATTGTCCAATACTTCCGGCCCGAACGTCCGGCGGAATCCCATGCCCACCATGCACTTGTGAATTGCATTGTCGATGTCATAAGCATCGTTCTGTGCAAAGATACCATCCGCAAAAGCTTCCGTCTGGAACGACAGGTTCACGGAGCATTCATTCCCTTCCAAATCTGAACGGTCTGTTGGCATTCCCATAAGCAGGAGCCTGGCGTACTTCCCTTTGGCGATGGTTTCGCTTGCGTTCATTGACAAGTTTCCCTCGCCCACGATAGGCTCTATTTCTTTCTGGAACCGCTCAAAGACTTTCAGACTTGGATTGTCAACTACAATCAAGGCGACCACCCCTTTCATTCTTTCAAATCATGAAGAAAATACTTCCCGTGCAATCTCCTTTATCCTCGCCCGGATTTCAACCGAAGCTGAATAAACGGGCATCGTGGCCTGCGTACCGTAAGACCTGACGTATTCCCCGGTGTCCGCCTGATAGTACCAGAATTCCTCTTTGCCGTGACCTTTCCCGTAAGAACCGATGGTGTATCCAAATTCCTCTCCTTTTGGATGTGGGCTTGTTCCGGCTGGTGTGTTGTACGTCACCCCGGCCCCGAATTCAATGAAAAGCTGGTCTTTTCCTTCAACCGTCAATACGGCTTGAGAGTAATCTCCAAAAGAATTCAGCTTTATGTAGGTGTTGTGATTCTTGTCCGAATCTCCCTTTGCGGCACTTATCCTCTGGTCAATCACCGGAATACCGACTTCCGCAAGCCTGCGCACAAACAGGTCATTTTTGCTTTTCAAGCTTTCCTTGTACTGGTTCAGTTCATCAATGGCCTGTCTGATGGAACTCTGGGAAAGGCTCATCCTTATTTTTTTCATCGTCACTCACCAGACAATTCCAGCACCTTTTCCTCAAAGGACGCATAGTCCGCATCGCACTGCTCCTTGTTGGTGACATAGGAATCCTTGTCCCATATATCCTTTGTGACGGTATAGGTCTTGTTCGCCCCATACACTGATGCCGTGAAATGCACCACATCCACCTCGTTGATTCTGCTTGTCGCATCCATGCTGATTGAATTCACATTTAACATTTCTGCCTTCCTCCTTATTGACCCGTTATTTTTGAAATCCCGAACCTCGCAATCAGGGACTTCTGACTGTCCAAAATCTTTTTCAGAACGTAATCCGGTGGAACGATTGCTTCACCGTTTTCCGTCAGGCTCACGTTCCCATCATCGTCAAGCTGCGGTTCACGGTCTACCCACAAAACATCATCCTCCGCAAAGTCGAATGTATTGTACCTGTCTTTCATCTTGTCCCGTGTGATGTACCTGTCATAGTCCGGGATAACCCCTGCAGATACATCATCAGGGTTGCCACTGGTACTGGACACGGTATAGTGTTTTAAAACTGGCTTTCCGTAGACAGGAATATGTATTCCGTTCACAAGCTTTTCCGTCCGCTTGCAGAACCATATCTTTTGCAGGATTCTATTCAGGCTCATGCGACCACCGCCTTTTGTTTTCCAATCCAAATTTCTCTCAATGCCGTAGACCTTCTCATGGAAAGTTTTAATGTTCCATCTTCAAAGTCGCTCATATAGTCCTTTAGAAAATCTTCATTATCAAATTCATAAGCATGGTCATGCTGATAACCGAAAACCATATTGTCAGTGCCAATGGAAAAATATCCACCGATAAGATCATTGTATCCGATTCCTCCAAACGGCTTTTTCTCACATACGGAATATATCCATCCTTTTCCAAATGCTTTCACGGCGCACACGAAATAATTTTCCGTCACATACCGCACTTTCATGGCACGTTTCCAATAGTTACATCTGACGTAATCTCCGACATTGATAGAATCCAGTACTTCCTTTGTGATGCTCTTATCTATGTAGAAATCATACTTCATGAAAGCACCTCTGCATAATTCAGGCAAATCCAGGCATCTACGGCTTTCCCTTTGTACATCTGTTTGGACTTAAGTCTGCCCCACTTTCCAATCTTTCCTGCGGAAGTGATCTTACCATTTTCCTCTTCCACGATGGTGTAAACACCCTCCGGGATGTAACCAATCTTGTCATGGCTGATACTTGCGCCTGTCCTCATGTATAGATTCTCAATTCGGACACGCACCTTGTATTCTCCAAAATCTTTTTGCGGTTTTTCCACCGTTCCGGTCGGATAAACCTTGTTCCCAGCAGAGTCAAAGGCGCTGTATTCAGGATATTCGTCCACATATTTCTTTGCATTCTCAAAGATTGAAAACGCAATAACCTGGCTGCTGGCATCTTCCCACGTCTTACGGATACGGTACAGTTCGCTTTTCTTTTCTGTAGTCTCCGGTTCCGTCTGCTCTGCAGGTTTCGGCGTTTCCACGGGCTGTTTCCCAGAAACAGGAACACCTAAGTATTCCGCAATACACTCAGCATCCAGTCTGGCAAGTTTCCTTAAGTTGTTATCATCCATCATCCATGCACTTGCGTATTTGTTCGTGTGGAAAGAATGCTCCACGATGATACCGGGAACACCAACAGACCATGCGCCATTCAGTACACCATAATAATTGTCATCCTTCTTCCCGTTCTTATCACGGTCAGAACCAGCCAATTTGGAATAGGTCTGCGCGCCGTTTACTCCCATCAGCTGCTCAATCCTGGGAGCAATCATGTCCGCAAGCTGCCTTGACCTTTCATCAACGTCAGTCCCGGAACAGCTCACATAGTAGATTGCCACTACCCTGCTCACGCTTTCCGTACCACAGGCATTGCTGTGGTTACTAACGAACACATCACAGCCCTTTGCTTTCTTACCCCTGGCGGACAGGCTGGGATCCTCGTCAATGCTGTTCCTGGTAAGCACTACTTCAATCCCCATGCTTTCCAGTTCCGCCTTTTCATACATGGTCAGCTGCCACGTCATGGCGGACTCATAATATCCGCTTGTTGCTCCGGCATTATACCGGCTCCCATAATGCCCAGGGTCTAAGCATACTCTTTTTGCCATATCCATCACCTCATGTTATAGCAAGTTTAATTGCTGAAAAATCGAGAATATTTTCGGAGCGCTCATTGCCAAAAAATCAATGAGATTTTCGTCCCAAGCATAACTTGCTCCAGTCCCCTCATACAATGCACAGTGGTATATCTCATGTCTCGCCACTTCTTTTTGCCTGGCAAGCTTCTCTTCCTCTGTGGAATGAATCATCATCCAACATTTCATCGAATGGTTTTATGGAAATCCTCTTCCCATAGAACCTGGAACTCCCATCCGCATCCTTTTCGTTACAATCAACCTTGAAATCGTAATCCGTTCCAAGAATATTTATCTTGCAATCCTTCATGTTTCCTCCCAAGGAAAAACTCCGTAGGAATTAAGCCCACGGAGCATTACATCGGTAAAAAGCCGTTTAGCAAGAACCCGATGATACCGCCGACAATCGTTGTGATTACGCACACGGCAACCGTCTCATACCGTTTTCCCGGCTTCTCTTTGATTTCCTTCACATCCCTGGATATCTCGTCCAGCTTCGACATAACACCCTGTATGTCTTTCCCGTTCATCACAAGAGTAACATTTAACTCTTCAAACCTTTTATAAAAATCTTTATGCGTTTGCTGATTCTTTCTGCTGTCTTCTTCCAGAGCTTTGATACGATCTTCGTATTGGCAAGTTTCACATCCCATCCATTTCACCTCGCCATCTGCTTCTCTCCCGCATTAATGTAAAAATGTACGCTCCCCTACCACACTTTCATGCGCACCCCTGCGGCACGGCGGGAGGATACCGCACCACGCACCGTCTTTACATTCCGTCACACAACAGTTGCATATGGGACGATTCCATGCATTGCATATATCTCTGTTTCGTCCTGCCAGGAACGGCTAGTCCCTGATTCCGAAAAAGATTTTACAAACTCAAGACCTTGTTTAGAAGCCCTGTACATGGCGATATCCCCTATACAATCAATATTTTTTTCCATATCTCTGGCAATCTGATCCTCAGTAAATTGCTTTGGATAATTCACATAATTTCGGAAAATGCGCATCGCCTTTTTTACATAAGTGAGCAGAACGGCATCCATCCCGGGATTGTAATCATCCGCCAACTGCGTTATCAGTTCATTCAAGATTTCAGATTCCATTCCGCCCACCTCGTTTCAAAGTTATGCCTGCCCTTCCAAAAATTCATTTATCACATCGGTCTTGATGACCTTTGTAATCTTTATCCCGGAATCCTCCGCAAGTGCCTTGATATCCTTTACGGTCATTTGGGATAATTCTTCCTGCGTGTATTTATGCGGCGAAGTTTCAAGTACAATGTTCCTGTCTGACAGAACATTCATGGAAATGGCCAGGGAATCCTCTTCCATGTTTGCCTTGCAAAACTTGAGCGTCACAACCTCATCGTCCGCCGTTTCCTCGCCCACCTTTATGGTGAACGTGTCATCCTTATCCACACGCAGGATGATGTCGGAATCGAAGGTGATGTTCTCTTTGTCTTTTTCAGCCGCACCGTTCTTTTCAATCGTCATTACAGTCCCCGACTTCGTAAGCTTAAATGGGAAGTAATGGCCGGACTGCTCCTCCACTACGCTGGAAAAGTTCTTGTACTCTTTCACGTAATGGATTGTACCAGTCACATTCCCGTCCTCATGCACGGCAATGTCTTCTCCGACCATTTCTCCCACTTGCTTATCCAACAGGCTCTGACTTGCGGGGAATAACGTCAGGATGTCAGAGCCTATTAGGGGGACACTGTCTGCTGGATTCTGATTGCTTTGGAAGCATCAGCCAGGTACACGGCACAGTGCTTATCGGCGGTCATGGCGGTGGATTTGTTGTAGATGTTCCTGTCGGTTTCCACCATCGTGTCACGCTTCAGGTAAATCGCAAGAGCGCCGGGCTTTACGATGTGATAGTTGGTGACATTCTCCGCAGCCTTGATTCTGTTGGTCACCACCACCTGGCAGCCATGAACCGCACCTACGGTTCCCTTGATGATGATGTCAGCGCCAATCTCGGTTCCGGGAATCCATTCCTTAGACTTCCGGAGAGTTGCGTAGCCGACGCCGTCCACAAGGATGACCTTTTCGCCGTCAATGTCCTCTCCCCACAGCACAAGGGCATCGGCGATATCATCAGGAGTCATCTTGTGGTCGATCTCATAAACCTTTTCATTCTTATCCAGGGCTCCAAGGATTTCATTGTCCAGCTTGGAAGCAATGGACACCGCCATCTGATAAGCGGCCTGACCGATGGGATCCCCATAACTGGAAAGCACCGCTTCGTCAGTCAGGACAACGCCCTTGCCAAACTTCTTGATCTTCACATCCTTTGTTTTCTGGTTCAGCTGGCTGATTTCAATGTCCTCGCCTTCGCCTACATCCTTTGCATCCCCGATGTACTCATAGTAAGGCAGTTTCACGGTATCGCCGGGTCTGCCTTCCAGGGTGTTGTCAATCCTTGCCAGCGGTGCCAGCTTGATTGCATCCGTCAATTTCTGATTCAGAATATCTCCAACAACCTCGGGGTTGAACAGGTTGCTAAGATATGTTCCAGTAGAAGTATCTACTTTTGCCATAATACGTCTTCCTTTCTACCACGTAGCTTTTTGTGGTCAGCGATCACGGCGTCCCCGTGACCGGTTTAAAACATTATTTTCTCAACTGCTCATAGGTTCTCGGATATTTCTGGGAAAGTTCAAGCCGTTCCCTGTAAGTCATAGCGTTGAACTGCTCCTTCGTCACCGATATACCGTCTTCATTACTGATGGAAGGCCCCGGCATTTTTCGCATCAATTCCGCTTTGATTGCCCTCTCCTTCTCTGCAAAAAACTTCTTCTGGATTTGGAAGAGCAAATCCGTGTTCCCATCATACTGCGCTTCCGCAGCCTGCTTCGCCATGTCCTCGGAATAGCCAAGGGAAACAAAACTCTTCTCCAGCTTGTTGAGTGCGCTCTCCTTTCGGAGTTCCGCCAGTTCTTCCTTGATCCTGGCATCTTCCTCCGCCTTTTCGATTGCCTTTTGCTCAGCTTCACTCTTGTTCGCCATTGACTCCCGCTTATACTTTGCGGCATCCTGGCTCGCCTTGTCCTTCTCCCTTTTTAGCCTGGCATTCTCCGCCATAAGCTCTGAAAGCATATCCTCGACACTCTTTTTCTGGGATTCCTGATTGGTTTCCGTAGTCTCTTCCTGCTTGGATGTGCCTTCCGTTGTGGTTTCTTCCTGGGTCAGCTCCGTAGTTTGTTCTTCCTGGGTTTCGGTTACTGTTCCTGTTGCGTTTAACTCTGCCATATCTTTGTTCCTTCCTGATTTTTAAGTCTTTACTGACTTTGCTATGTGTACGGATTTCTTTTCCGCCAGCCGCTTCACGCCCTGCCGGTGGGCGTTGCTATTTTTAGGACTTTCTTTGTCCGTATATAAAAAAGAGAAAACGTCTGACGGCGCTCCCTCTCCCATAACCACTTACTTTAAATATTTCAAACTACACCTACAGCCCACGATTTCGGACGGGTCTGGATTGTCCGTTTCTGTATCGCACGGGAATAACATTTTGTAACCATGCACATTGAAAACATCGTAAAGTTCGATTATCTTCCCTTCCATTCCCCTGTGCGATTCCCGAACCCTTTTATCCCGCATCGTCCTCCACTGTTTCTTTGTGAACCCGTTTTTCTCCGCCTCCAGGAACTGGGCGTATCCATTAATGACCTGCGATTCCACTTTTCCCATTTGGATTGCACGCTCAATGGACGTGTAGTATTCCGAATTGATATGCCACAACGTCACGCTGCTTGCTTCATCGGAGAAAAAATCTGCCCTGTCAAAAAGATAGTCCGTTCCTGAAATTCTCTGGTTCCCGACAGCCATGTAACCGTCATAAAATCTCCTGCGCACTCTTTCAATATCCATCCGCCCCTCTTCTTGAAGAATCAGAGCCAGGGATAGGGCTATCAGGAACTCTTTTTCAAAGTCCTCCGCAGATTCCACCCTCTTGTCGATTTCTTCCTCCGGCAAATCCATTTTGGAAAAATAGTCAACATATTCCTGGTGCGTTGAATGGTCTCCACCCAATACGTTCATCCTGTCAAAGTCATTAATGGAAGCCATGCCAATCACCCCTCTACTGATTCTTTATCCCGAGTGCCTTGTAATCTTCTCCGCCAGCAACGCCGTCCACGGGATTCCCGTCCCCCATATTCGGCTTGTCAGAATTTTTTGCGGTTTTTCCCATCAAAATCTCATAGACGGTCTTCATGGAATCCAGTGCCACCTGCTGGCTATCATCGAAAATGTCCACAACTGACAGGGATTTCTCAAGGTCAATCCCGAGATTTACAAGATTTGCAAGCGCTGCCGTTCGTGACACAAGGTCATATCCTCTTGCCCTGGAGAATTTAATAAGCACGTCAGATGCTCCCAATCCCTTGATTTCATCCGGCATATCCGGGGTGTTTCGGATGATCGCCATAATGACATTGAACAGTTCCTTTGACGGCTTTGCGAAATTAAGTTCCATCGCCTTTGCGTGCGTTTCCGCTATCTGCCATCCATTGGAAAGCAGGATGGCCGCCCCGGTATTTCCTCCGCTTGCAGAATCCCTTCCGGGAACTCCTGCGATCTCTAGGATTTGCCCATACATATAATTGACAAGCGTTTGCGTTTCTGCCTGGTTCAAAGGTGACGTGACATATGTAACCTTTGCCTGCCGTCCGTCCGCCGTGTCTTTCGTCTGGATAAATCCGCCATTTACCAGCTCTTCCTTTTGGTTTTCATCGACCTTGCAGTTATGTAGCCACAAAATGGACTGTACGTACTGCGCAACGTCATTTACCCTGTCGGAATTCACGATGTTTAAAGCATCCATCAAAGGAATAACAGGCTCAAATGCTCCCTGGCGGTCTTTGTTGTTTTCAAATTCCACGATAGGATTCACACTGATCTGACTTGCCGTAGCCTTGTAGTTCCCCGTAAATGAATTCCCTTCAAAAATCCAATCCTTCGAATATGCCGTAATCGCCTTACTACCATCTTTCTTTACGGCATACGTCACTGAAAGAATCTTCCGCTTATAAACATCATTTGTTCGGACAATGTAGGTATTCAGTGGATTCAGGACAAGCAGATCAAACGGAGCGACTTCATCCGTTTTTTCCCTTTTCGGCAATGCCGCCATGTAGCCAACGCCGCAAATCTTAAGATCACTCGCCATATCCAAATCCTTGCTTGGCTTGTCCTGCTCAAACAACATTTCATTTATCCTGGCAATCCGCTTATCATCCTGCTTCGGGTCGGCTTTCCTGTAGTCATCCTTTGCCCTCTGTACAAGAGTGACCGGACTGGAAAACTCATATCCAAGCTTGAAATCGACAATCTCTTTCGCATAATTGGCGTTTGCCGGAATGTTTATTTCCGGACGTATGTTCTTCACACGGTAAAATACGGGCTGATCGCCTTTCTCATACTTTAAAAGAGAAACCATTTCGTCACGATTTCTTTCGTGTTCCGGCATGGTTTCATTTATCACTTTCGCAATATTTTCGAGTGTGATTTCTTTCTCGTCCGTGTATATGACTCTCCTGCCTGTAAGCAGCTGCGGCAATGTCGGCATGATTGGCTTGCTCGATTCCTTCTTCTCTTCTTCCTTCTTTTCCATTTCTTCTGCCATCGCTGAATCACCGTCCCTTTTTGGCGTTTGCTGTACACTGTTTCCTATTGTTCTCTTCTGCGGCTTCCCTCGGCGTTAAGTATCTCCCGCCAAACAAATGGCCGGAAGAGCAGGTATGCGGCATGTGCTCGTCACGCCAAAAACTGCTATCCGGCTTCTTGCTGTCCTTCTCTTTGCTCTTCTTGGATTTCTCCATCGAAATTTCCTCCCAACAGGAAAAGCGCCGGGATTGCTCCGGGCGCTTCTTCTTATTGCACGGATGGGATTTGAATCCATGACCTTCAGATTATGAGACTGATGAGCTTCCAGACTGCTCTACCGTGCGATACAATTGTCTTTACTACTGGAATAAATTTTTGATTGTTACCACATCCAGTACTTTTGCAATTATAATTATACACGACCGACAATATGACATTCTATGACAAGTATTCAGAACCGTATAATTTTTCAAACTCAACTAAGGCAGAACCGTGTATCCTTATTACCTGCCTCCAGGAATAATTCATCTTTTCCGCAATTTCATCCATCGTCTTGTACTCCACATACCTTGAGAAAAGAACCTGGTAATAATTCTTGTTCGATATGGAATCAATTTCACGAATTATTTTCTTTCTGGTATTTATGTAGTCGTTTATCATGACGGACGTTTCATTTTCCAGATCAACAATTCTTGAAACGGCATTCCCGATCTTATCTTTATCGCTTGAAGTCTGAATTTTTTCTTTATCTGTTGCGACCGTAATATCAGTTGCCAGGCTTCTAAGCTGATAAATTTCGGAGAGTTTATTCTGTATCGTCTTGTCAATTCTTTCTATTTGCGATAAATATTTTTTAGTAGTCACTTCCAACCCTCCTTCTTTCATATTCCTCACAAGACCAAAACTTATCATCATCAGAATAACCATGATTTTTCATATATTCTGACTCTTCCAATTTTGCCAATATACAATTTTCTATTCCAAATCTTATGCAATTTGGAACTTCTTCGCACGGTACCCTAACAAGCCCCCAATCATCCCCAAGTATATTTTTCACACTATCATCTGTTAATTTTTCTTTTTCCTTATTTCTGTGATAAATTTCCCCATCAATTTCAAGTATGACATTTAGATATGGCAGAGAAAAATCAGCCCTGTATCCTCCAACATCTTTTTGCGGTTCAAATTCAATGTCTTCTAATGCAAGTTCCAGTGCGATTGCAACTTCATCTTTGCTCCCATAAAAGAAATCATTTCCGCATTTTTTCTTAATGGACTCTACAAGTTCTCCAATTTGACCATCTTCTATCTCTTTATCATACGAAATTTTATTTTTTCTAAACAGGTTTACCCCTCTTTGAATCATCTTTTCTTGTTTAATCAATTTATTTTTGTCTTTGCATATCTCACAAATACACATCTCATTATTATTTATGCATACACTTATTTCTCTTCCGCACAACAAACAATTTACTTTTTTATGGATTTTCCTTACCATGACCGCCCCTCCATTCATATGAACCGTCTTCCCACTATCGTGGTATTTTCTTCCTCTTCTCGTCCGAATTTCTCACGAATCAGTTCGGAGAACATCGCAAGGGAATCTATCCCGTCATCGTGCGGCACTTTTGCCCTTGTGGTGTAGGAAACAACGTTTCCCATGAACAATCCATAACTGTCCCTCGGCGAATACAGACATGAATCCAGGAAATAACAATGCTTCTTTATCCAGCCAGAATTTGAAAGAATTTTCGTTTCCTTGTTCTGGCTCGTTGGGCGTGTTTCTATTTCCGTTGTGCAGTTCCCCTTGATCAGATTTTCCACATCATACGCCACCCTGCCGCCCGCATTATTCGCTTCAAACCTCACGAAATGCGGATTATGCTTTATGATAATGTCCGCTGTCCTTTGATCTAAGACTTCATAATCCGTGGTGTCATCAAACAGGGCATCCATCATGAAAAACAAATCCCCGTACTGGTAAAAGATCGGCAGCGATTCAAAATCAGATCCCGTGTCCTTCGTATCGCACACTCCCCATATGGCATCCGGGAGCCTGTCAGGCAAAAGAATGTATTCTTTCCTGTCCTCTGGAACCTGGTCTTTGCTTAGGAAGAATCTCTTAAGTTCATCCGCAGGGAGCAGGACTCCTTCCCGTTCGACCGGCTTCTGCATATAAAGTGCATTGAACGAGATTTCATCCATGACATCTTTCTGGTCTTCAAAATATTCCTTGGAAAAACCGTTCGTTGAAAAATTAAAGTTGCTCTCGCCATATTTATCCAATGCCGGCACTGCGATAAACTTGGCTCTCGGATTGTTCCCATATTTTTTGTAAAGTTTCCCTATCGGGTCATGCACAGACCACCTTGTCGCTATGTAGATTTCCTTGCATTTATCCATCCTCCTGGAGCGCAGGTCATTTACCACTTTCGTCCAAAGCGTTTCAAGTCTGTTTTTGTTCAGCGCTTCCTCTATTCCGGAAACCATGTCGTCCGCAGTTAGGAACCGATTACACCTCGTGGCGCCTGTAAGGGAACCGTCTATAGACCGAAACGTCCATGTCTTAAATCTGCCTGTCCTTTCAAGATTTACCGTTGTTTCTTTCGCATTCGTGCCGGTCTTTTTGACGTTCGGGAACATCTCATGCCACGCATATTCAATATCATCATCCAGTATTTCGTTAATACCATCGTAAAGTGACCTTGTTAGGATTCCGCTATGCGCAGAGGAAAGGTTGAAATCGTTCGGAAACCATCCGCCTACAAGCGTTAAAAAGAAAACTTCAAGAGTTGAATTGTGTGTTGGTATCATTGTTTTTCCAGCACAATAAATTCCATCCTCTACTTGGATGCAGTTCCCTCGTTTTCCTTTTACTCTTTCTATTGATTTAATAGCAATCTTTCTCTGTTTGCTAAAATTATTTAATTTTTTCCTCTCTACTCTACAAGGTATTTGAATTGTTGGGCTAAAGCCAATTCTATATTGTGTTTTATTTCCAATAGCCAATCCATAGGACTTTCTATTTTGTGGGTCAACTGGAGTAACGCAGCATCTCCATCCAAACGTAGACACAAGTTGAACAAAACCATCTTTCAACTCTTCATTTGTCGTTGAAAAATGATATTTCCTATCTTTGATTGAGCAATCTCCATCTGTGTCAATAAGACCAGCCAATAATTCCAGCCTCTGGTTTATATCTGCGTTTAAATATTCTTCTGGTATCCTTTTCCCTAATTTTTTTCTGCTGTGGCACATCCCGAGCTTTTCCAAGTCTTTTCTTAATCCTAAAAAATGATATGACTTGCACCCAACTTGATTATATGTACCGCTTAACTCATAGCTTTTCTTGATCTCATTAACAATACAAGTATCAGTATCGCAAATGGTAAAAGCGGGCTTTGTTTCAGTTCCATCTCCAAGCCATGCCCCCAAAATATAAGGTGGAATGCAAAATTCTTTATGTATCCCAGTGAACGGTTCCCGATTTGGAATTTGATAGAAGTATCTATGCCCTCTTTTTCCCGGCACTCCGCTTTCCAAAACACTTTTTTCTAATTCTTTTGTTGATACAATCCTTTCATGGTGCCTATGTCTGTCATAAACAACCCATTCATGGTTTTCATGGCACTGTATCTGTTCCCCATTCGTGAAGGTAACAAGGCAGTCTGCATAATTTTTCTGGAATATATGGGTTACTCTCTTCAACTTGCCATCAAGTCCATAAACCCTGTCACCCACAACCAGATCACCATGATTCTTCCAACCATTTTCGGTCAATATCGGCGTATCATCCGCAAGCAGCTTTCCACATCCGGGCGGAACACTAAGGCAAAAGATGTCTATGACATCATCGATCAAGTCCTGCAGCGCCTGGACAATCCCGTGTTTCATGAACACTTCCCGTCTCGGCTCATAGAATCGCTCTTTTGGAACCCTGTTCTTCTCAAGGTAAAGGAGCCCGGAATCCACAACATGGTTCCTCGCTTCCAATAGTATCGTATCCCAATAAAGCCGCTCATGTTTCTCTTCCATTACCCTGGCGTAGCACCAATCCTTGACGTACTTTGTCACGTTCCTTATGTAGTACATTTCATCCGGGAACTCGGAAAACATATAATACATCAGGTCATACAGCATGGTGAGCTGGTCATAAGTCGGCTTGCCGGACGGGCTTGTCCTGATCTTGTCCCTGACTTCATTCACTTTTCTTTTATACAGTTCAACCGTTACAGCCATAAAAAAAGAGCCAGACCACCTTTCCTCATAGTGTTGTCTGGCTCTCAAATGTGCTATTGCACTGGCTCTCTTATCCCTATTTATTTTTTATTCCATTCAAAACCAAAATCCGAACGTTTGATTTTACAAGCAGGTTCCCCTTGCATATTATAAAAGACAAGTCCCTCAATGTAATTCTCTGAAAGATACTTCTTGATTCCCTCAAAAGTCCTCTCTACCTCTACTACTTCCGTACCATGACGAACAAGCACATCATAATCCATATTGTATGGATTTCCTTGAAAGTGTTTCCCAATCGCCTCATAAGTTCCATCTGGAAGTTTCAACCCTTGATTACTCCACATGGATTCTGTATAATACGCCTCTCTGAACCACTTATCCTCCGCTTTGTTATCGTCCACTTTTACCAAGCAGGGAAAATGCCCGGTCACTGGATCCGCTTCTTCTTGACATTTAATCGCATCTTTAGGAATAGGATTTCCTTTCTTTGCATCATATCTCTTGTAAAATTCTCCATTTATGACTGCGCAACATGAACCATCCATTTTCACTGTCGCAGTTCCCTCTCCGGCAAGCACCCATTCCATCCCTGGAACAACCTTGTCTAATACACGGACTACTTTGTGATTTTCAAATTCTCTCTCGAAAAGCGTTGGTATCTTTTTCATTTTGACTCCCTTGACAAGTTTTTTTCGTTATACACTCTACCAATAGCTCTTATTATACTCTATTCACTTGCCTTGAAATTATAAATCGGCTTGATTATTTTTACGATTTCAACAGTATCTTTTATGTTATCAATAATTTCATTTATCGGCTTGTAAGCCATAGGGCTTTCATCAATCGTTGACCGATTTACGGAAGTAGTATAAATACCTTCCATTGACTTTTCAAAATCTTCCAAAGAAATGCTTTCCTTTGCTTTGGAACGGCTCATGATCCTACCAGCTCCATGTGGTGCAGAGAAGTTCCAATCTGGATTTCCCTTTCCTCTTCCCAGGATGCATCCATCTCTCATATTGATTGGAATTAAAAGCAGCTCCCCTTCTTTCGCAGATATCGCACCCTTACGAACCATATTTGTGTCATGCTCGATATAGTTGTGTATGGTTTCAAATCTTGGTGTTTCTTTGTTTATTTGCCATCCCATGTAGTAAGCTATAATAGCTTGCATTGTATTCCTGTTGATATGGGCAAATTCTTGGCATAGTTTCATGTCATGCAGATACATTTCCCTATGTTCGCCAACCAGATAAGACAATTCCTTTGGCACATTTGTGGAATTCTTCCCATAACTATTTTTCAATTCCTTAATTGCCTTGCTGATCTCCCTTTCTCTGCCAACTGCTTTGTACTCCAAAATCAGTTTTTCACTGTCTTCCTTGAAATTTGACTTGCCGGAAATATCATCAATCGCCATCTGCTGATAAATTTCAGCAACCTGTTTGCCAAGGTTTCTGCTCCCACTGTGGATAATCAGGTACTTTCTCCCGCAATCGTCAATATCCAATTCCAAAAAGTGATTTCCGCCCCCAAGTGTTCCAAGGCTTCTTTTTATCCAGTCCACGTTTTTTAATTTATCTTTGCAGTATAACTGATTGACAATGTTTTCCGCCATATCTCCCTGCTCTTCATCGTGAACATTCCTTCCGCTAGGAACATATTTTCTGATAACATCATCCAGTCTCGCAAGGTCAACATCGATATTGCCAAGTTCCAGAACTCCCATCCCGCACCCAATATCCACACCGACTATGTTGGGAATTACTTTGTCACCCAAATCTGCCGTAAAGCCAATAACGCAACCTGCCCCAGAATGAACATCCGGCATAATCCTGACTTTGCAATCCGCAAACGCAGGCTGTTTCACCAACGTATAAATCTGATTCAATGCTTCATGCTCTATATTGTCCGTAAATATCTTTAAATCGCTCATTTTCTCACCTTAAAAATTTAATAGCATCTCACAATATTATAAATGCACTTGATTGTAATTTACAAGAAATAATTTCTTACAGTTGCTTCCCTTGCACTGGAATTCCTGGTTTTCAATCCTAGCTCCGTCACTTAATGGAAACTGCCGCTTTCCACAGTGAGGGCAGCATATCCATAGAACGCCAGTCTTATAATCTTTTTGCGTGTACGCCTGACCGTTGTTTGGTTCCGGCGGATTCATAGAATTAATAATCATCTAAACTCCCCATTTTTTAAGAGTGGAATATGGAAAACATCATAAAACATTTCTCTTGTTTCATCCGTGTCTGGATAACACGAAAATTCTTCCAATTGTGAAACATCTATGGTTACTCCATCACCAATGGATACTTCTTTATTAGGGTCATCCCGGTTTATTTCTTTCCAAATCTTCCCCTTTGGATTCATTATTTTTTATCGCCTTTTCATCATATTTTGAAAAATCCAGCTTCGCCTGTTCCTCTCTTGGAGTTTCTATTCCTCGTATGCAGAAATACTTTTCATTTTCGTCAAATCCTTCTATACATTCTGGTGCAGTTTCGTAAGCACCTATCTTTATCCCTCTTTCCAAAAGCTGATATATAATCCTCGCTGCATATCCGCATACTAAGTCATGCGGAGACTCTTTTAACATTTTTACGATTTCTTCTTCTGGAATAATGCACATTCTTCTTAATCCTTTCTTTCACTAGGAATCCTCTCCTTCTCATGGGAATTCCGTGCATTTTCAGCCAGTTGTTCGGCATTGCTATACGCAAAAGAGAAACAAAAAGGCTATTACCGTTTGCGGTAAACTCAAATTCCGCTTCCATTTGGAATGGATTGATATCATCTGTTTCTTCCGTGTCACAAAAATCGTCCATTTCAATAGATGGAATGCCGGATATTTCATACGGCTCTTCATCTCCAACCGCAAAGAATAATTTTGTTTCTTTCTGTTTTCCCGTTGGCATATGAATCCTCCGTCCAGACTATTTTAACAGGGAGTGGCGGGATCGAACCGCCGCTGCAACCTTGAAAGGGTTGCGTCCTCGCCGACTAGACCAACTCCCCTTGTGCGGTTCCCACTTAGATTGTCATCACTGCACTATCAATTTATCCTCCCGGACGTTTTGCCAGCCGACTTTGGCTTGATATAGGGTGCAACCCGGTCTCCCGGGACATCAAACCCTCAAATGTGCAGTAGTTTTCAGCGAGCATTGTTATTCTCTGTGAGGGGAGCCGCACCGCTCACATAGCAGGGAGCGACCCTGCAGCATTCCAGGAGCAGGACTCGTACCTGCGACACAATTTCCTCTACCAACTGAGTTATCCTGGAAACCGTCCATCTTAAGTTTGCAAGGACTGTGCAGGGCTATATCAACTTCTGAATTTTTTGATCCTGACGGTAACGCCGCCTACCATCTTTGAAAGTTGACATGGTGCTTTACTTCAACCGGTGTGCATCCTCGGTGAAAGAGTCGAGAATGGAAGGAAACACCAAATGGATCTTCCAGGGCTCGAACCTGGAGCCGTCCGGTTATGAGCCGGATGCTCTAACCACTTGAGCTAAAGATCCAGAAACCCTCCCGAGACTTGCGACGGCTCTTTAACAGCATTCCGCTAGGAGGTGAAGGAAAATAGACACCAAACATGAAGAAGCCAAACAGGGCTAGTAGGACTCGAACCTACGAATACAGCATTCAAGGTGCCGCGCCTTACCACTTGGCGATAGCCCTAAACATCGATATGCTGTATCGACTTTACGAATTCCCTCGGGATTTCCACATCACCACGGATATCCGGGATCAAAAAACAACGTTCCCGATCAGCAAACTTCCAAGGAGAAATTGAATTATCTTTCGTCTCATAGTTTTCTTGAGTTCCGTCTACGAAGTTTACCAATACCAATCTTGCCACCTCCTATATCCAGATCAAAATCGCATTGCACAGAATGATGAAGCAAATTATCAAGCATCCTATCATGACAGATTTGCTCTCTGGACCAGAATATCTTATAATGCAACACATCAGGAAAATATCAAGCAATGTAGCAAACGCTTTCAGGATAACCATTCTCATTCCTCCCCTGTGATTCTCTTTAAAATCTTTTCTGCTATCTGCTCATTGGTTTCACCGTTCCAGTTCTCATTAAGCACGCTCATAATACTTGCCAGGAAGCCATTGTAAAAGTCGCCGTGCTGTAAAAGTTCTTCCCGAACGGCAATCATTGACCATATCAAAAGAGTATCACGTAGTTTCTGAAGGTCATTCTCATCTAACGTTTCTTCTCTCTTCTCTCTGTTGATATTCCGCAGCATATTAATAAATACTCCTGTTTCATTATCAACTGTCTTTACGGAGAGAGAATCGGATCCCAAAATAGTAATATCCGTCTTTTCATCATCAAACTGATATACTTTCCGCATGTCTTCCAAGGTTTCAAGTAATTGTTTTACTGTTGCCACGATGACTTCCTCCCATCACACCGTCACTTTCTGATACCGTTCGCTGTTCAGAACCTCATACATCATTTCCACAGGGGTCTTGTCTATACATCCAATCAGGTTCTTGAAAGTGCTTGCCGATTGACCGGAAACCAGCTGCACTCCCTTTTTTATTCAAACATCCATTTATGACCATAAACATTTTTATAAATTCCTTTTGCGCACTTTCCTATCGCACCGTCATCTGCTTTTGTAAACTCTGAATTTAGTCTTAAATATTTGTTAGCGCTTGAAAGCGACTCGAATTCCATTACTTTTTCTCCTGTAATTATGTCGCACATAACCACCTTCTTTTTGTTTTTGTTCTGGCGTTCTGATAATATTTTTTTAACGCTTTCTGTATGCTTTTTCCCGAAAAAAGGATTGTTCTTTCCACTCATAGGAAGACACTTTCTATCAATTTTTCTATTTGGAGTTTTCCCATACGATGGATTATCTTTTCCTCTTTTTCCGTACATGGGATTATTTTCTCCCAGTACTCTTTCCCTCATTTTTTCTATCCGTTCTGGTGTTATTCGATCTTTTATCTTTTTAATAGTTTCCTCGCTCCTTGGTATTCCTTTATTCCAAGGAGTTAGACCAGATGTTCCTTCTGTCGAGTAGACAGTCTCGACACTCCTTTCTCAATTTTATTTTGTGAAAGGCTTGCCTACTGCCCCTCACGGAACCG
>CANQNT010000046.1 GCA_947625255.1 uncultured Acetatifactor sp.
AAAGCCCTTGATTTCAAGCCACTCTGCCGTTCTGACAACAGCATTTCTTTGTATCAATTCTTGGGTTTACATTTCTATCTAATATCCGTCTTTGATACAATTTTATTTTTCCTACCGACGGGTTCAAATTTGAGCGGGCGGGTTCAAATTCCTAACCTTTCCCCAACAAGGCAATCGAGTAGGAGGGGGATTTGAATAATCCCCCGACCTCTCACACCACCGTGCGTACCGTTCGGTACACGGCGGTTCCTTAGTTTTCACATACTTGCAGGTAATGCAAGTATGCGATGATGTTGGTGTTTTCAGCAATCCTCCGACAATCGGACGCCTCTGCATACTCTCTCTGTTCCGCAGATACCTTTTGCAGATGACCTTCGCTATGAAGTTGTCTGTCCTTAAATTTGTCCTCGGTTACATTCATTTCCTAACATCTCCTAAAGTTCAGCCCTTCCCATGAATCATCACGGTACTATGGCTTCTGCTGACTTCTCGCCATTCGTTGTTACTACGGTTTTATACTCTGTTTCCACCGCTGACGAGACCTCCTTGGGTACCACACGTTTCTTTCCCTCCATGTATCTGCCACATTTACTATACATAGTTCCGTACAGCTATTGGGCTTTGATGTGTCCGGCCACCTTACCCCTATGCATAGCCTATATGTGATTTCTGTTCGTCAGACCAGAGGTTTGCCTACACCTTCCTTCAGATTCCACCTCGCGATGGACACCCTTGGCGTTTAGCTATATCCTTCCCGCTGTCGGGCGGATTCGGGACTTTCACCCGTTAGAAACGTGCGCCGCCAGGCGCACAGGAAAAAGCACTCCACTTTTTTGTGGAGTGCATCCTTATCGCTTATGTGTTTTACACAGGGATTTCCATTCCGTTTCGGAAAGTGACCCGAATATCATCTTTGCCGTAGACTGTGATGTGATCGCAGAGTGCGTACCACGTTCCTTCATCGAAAATCTCGACCTGTTCCGGCAGTGACCGCAGAGTTTTCATGAAATTTTCCATCATCTGCAGCTGAGCCTGTGTTTTGGTAATTGTTGTCTGTGCCTCATCCAGCTTTGCCCTTGCCGTATCGAACCGCCGCACCAATGCATCGTACCGTTTTTCATATTCTGTCTGGTTTTGCGCCACGCGGGCGTTCTCGTCAATACATTTCTGTATCAGTTCAGCGACCGTGTTTACTTCGCCGATCAGCACCTCCACCTCAGATTCAAGAACCTCGGTCGAAAATGCCGTATTCCTGATTTCTTCAAAACCTGCGATGATGATGCCTCGCTCCTTGGCAAGGATATTCAGAGCCTTTACAAAAAGCCGCTTGATGGTCTCCTCGTCCAAGTGTGGCGTGGTGCATTTTTCTCCGCCGTCAAACTTGTGATTACATTGCCAGATAACCTTCCTGTACTTGTCGTTGGAATGCCAGACCTTCGATCCGTACCATCCGCCGCAGTCCCCGCATTTAATTTTACTGGAGAAAATGTTCACACAGCTATTGCGGTTTTTCCCCGGCTCACGAGCCTGCATCAGTATCTGCACCTGCTCGAACACTGCAGGACTGATGATTGCCTCGTGGTTTCCCTCCACATAGTACTGCGGAACCTCGCCCTCGTTCTTCTTTTTCTTTTTGGTAAGAAAATCCGTGGTGTAGACCTTTTGCAAAAGGGCGTCTCCCTTGTATTTCTCATTGGTGAGGATAGATGTTACCACAGCCTTGCCCCAGACCTTTTTTCCGCCCGGAGTCGGGATGCCCTTCTCCGTCAGCAGTTTTGCGATCTGGTACGGTGACCGTCCCTGCAGGAAGTACCCGTAGATTTTGCGGACGGTTTTCGCCTGTTCCTCGTTAATCACGAGGTTGCCGTCTTCGCCGCGGTCGTAGCCGAGGAACCGTCCGAAAGGAACTGTGACCTTGCCATCCGCACATCGCTTGCGCCAGCCCCATGTGCAGTTCTCTGAAATGCTCCGGCTTTCTTCCTGTGCAAGGCTTGACATGATGGTAATGAGCAGTTCGCCCTTGGAATCAAATGTCCAGATGTTCTCTTTTTCAAAATAGCATTCACAGCCGCTATCCTTCAGTTTTCTTATGGTGGAGAGGCTGTCCACCGTGTTCCTCGCAAAACGGCTGACGCTCTTTGTGATAATCAGGTCGATGCGTCCCGCCATGGCATCTTCAATCATTCTGTTGAAGCCCTCTCGCTTGAAGGTGTTGCAAGCCGTGATGCCTTCGTCAGAATACAGTCCGACAAACTCCCAATCGTCGCGGCTCTGGATGTACTGCGTATAATAGTCGCATTGTGCTGCGTAGCTTGTCTGCTGATCCTCCATATCCGTGGAGACGCGGGCATAACCGGCTACGCGGCGCTTCTTCTTGCTGTTTATCGGATTCGCCGTGAATCGATTCCTTGTTGCGGGTATCGTTGTTACATTCTTTGCCACGTTTCCGTCCTCCCTTCGTAAAAGTGATATTCGAGACTGCCATCCTTCAAAACCACAACCTTTTCTATTTCCCGCTCGAATACAGACTCCCTGAAATCCTTGATTCCGAGGATGCTTGCGGAAATCCGCCTGAGTTGGAAATCAGCGTAATTAATACTATGGCAGTCCACGCCTTTTTTCTTCTTGCCAATGCAGTACCAGTACACCCAGCGGTCAGCCGAAACCACCCTGTGGTAGGCGTTGCCGCAGTGAGCACAGATAATCTTACCTTGAAAGCAGTCAGTGACCGTCACTTCATGCCTCTGCGGATGGAGGTGAAGGTTTTCCCATACCCCGGTGCTGCAGTCCTTAAACAGAAATCGGAGGTCCCCTTTTTTATCCACGGTTATCTGTCTCACAGTATCCTCAAAGGCATCCCCGTCAAATTCATCCATTCCCATCATCTGCGCCGCAATCTTCTCCAGTTCTTCCTCAGAGAAGTTTACACTGGAGCAGATCATTCCCGGCTCTTTCTTGCTCCGGCAAATCCAATGAATGTAGGTCTTGCCTTTGACCTTACTTTTCTTCCGCGTAAACTGATTCCCGCAGGTGGCACACTTGATTTTTCCCGTAAACGGATAAGTCGGCACCGCCTCAGCTCTCTGTTTCAGGATTTCCTGAACCTTGTCAAAAGTCTCTCGGTCAATAATCGGCTCGTGGCAGTCTGAAATGTAATACTGTGGCAACTCACCACGGTTCTTGATCTTGTTATGCTTGATGGGGTCGGCTACGAAGCACTTCTGCATCCTGCGGTCTCCGATGTAAATTTCGTTCTTTAAAATGGCGGCAAGGTTACTGTAACAGAAATTGTATCCGCGCCACGTCCTGGCTCCACGTGCGTTCAGTTCCTTGATGATGATACTCGGCGCAATGCCGTCCGCCATGCTCCTGAAAATGTACCTCACGATCTCTGCCTCGTCATCTTGGATGACGTACTTCTCTCCATCGTAGCAGTATCCGTAGACCCTCTTATTCCTTGCCACATCGATGCCGTTGGCGTAGCCTTTGCGTATGCCCCACTTGATGTTTTCCGATGTGGAACGCACCTCTTCCTGCGCAAATGATGCGATGATGGTCATCATCAGTTCTCCATCGCCTGAGAAGGAATTGATGTGTTCCTTCTCAAACCTCACCTCCACACCGATTTCCTTGAAATGGCGTACTGTAGCGAGAAGGTCGACCGTGTTCCTTGCAAAGCGGGATATGCTCTTGGTAAGGACGATATCGATTTTTCCTGCCTCGCAATCTTCAATCAACCTTTGAAATTCATCACGCCCTTTTATGCCGGTTCCGCTGATACCGGAATCGGCATATACGCCTGCATACTCCCATTCGGGATTGCTCTGTATCAGCTTGCTGTAATAACTGACCTGTGCGGAAACCGAGTGCATAAGACGTGTTGTGTCCTTGGAAACACGTGCATAGGCAGCGACTCTCTGCCGCCTTGCAGGAGCCTTGATTTTTGGCTCGACCCTGCTGATTTTCGCCATAAAATCACCTTCCTTTCCGCTACTATATATCACTCTAAAAGCCGGTTATATCAAGGGCTTTCCAGATAATAATGTAGCCGAAATCGGGCGGTATTTTTCGAGCAGTTTTGTATCAATTATGGTGAATACTTCCTTGTCGATGATGCCCTTTTCAAGCATGGATTTGGCGATGGAAATGGAGATGTAGTAGAGCTCCTCAGCCTGAAACTGCTTCTCACTCATCGGCTGCACCACCTCCAAATCTGTCCGCTACATAACAATTGTGGGAACAGTATTTACGGTTCTTATTCCCGTATGCTGTGAACAGCTTTCCGCAGCCGGCACAGGTAAATGTATATACTGCTTTGCGGTCGATTCTGTCTGCATGTTCCGTCCACCACTTTTCGCGACAGACTTTGCAGCAGAATATCCGCCTCTTCATTTTCTTCTGCCGGATTAACGGCTTGCCGCATTCACGGCATCCGGCTGTATCATCGGCAGGCTTGCTGCCCGAAACCATCAGACCGTTCCTGCGGCAGAAACTCTTGACTGTGTCCTTGGAAATATCCAGTTCCCGGCCGATGTCGGCATATCCGAGACCTTGCCTGCGGAAACGTATGATTATCTCTTTCTGTTCTTTGGTCATGAAAACCACCTCCTACAGGTAGCTCACGGGAACAAGAAAAATGAACCCCCTATAATAAAAAAGACCTGTGGATATTCCGAAGAACACCCACAGGCCGAAGAGAAAATTAAATTCTACGGGCGTAATCGAGCGAGATCCATCCCGCGCCGCTTTTCAGCCGTCCCCAGCCTGCGGTCGAGCCTTTGCCTGATTTGACTTCCATGATGGTGTAAACGCCCGCCGGGATATACTGCGTCCTGGCATAATTCGTCCCCGGTCCCTTGCGGATGTTAAGGTCGGTTATACTGACCTGCACGAGAAACGGAACACCGCTTGACACCGCCGGAGCAGACGTTTTCTGCGGATAGACGTTAGTGCCGTTTGCATCGAACACGCTGTGCCCAGGATTGGCGTCCGCGCATTTCTTCGCGTTCTCCAGGACGCTGAACGCGCCCTTCTGACTCTTGGCGTCTGACCACGACTTCCGCACCCGGTACAGGTTCTTCCCCGTGGACGGAGCCGCAGGAGCGGGAGCAGAGCTGCCAAGCTGTGCCGTGACCTTCGCCGCCAGATCGCCCAGCCTTACATAGAGCCAATTCCCCGGACAGCTTTTGTTGGCAAACCAGCGATGAACCGTGATCACCATCTCATCGGACTTCGGAGAATAATTCAGTGTTTTCTCCTTATCGCCGAGCCAGAGCAGTTTCGTTTTGCCGTTGCGTTTGCAGATATCCACGCAGAGCTTGATTAACGTCTGGTATACCACATCCTTAAAAGCATACGGCTCAGTGGTATCGGATGCGCACTCGATGGTGACCGCCCTCTGGTCATTGGCATTACTGGATGTACACCATGAGCGGTTCTTCTCCTCCACATACATGCCGACCTTGCCGTCCTTGCCGATGCCATAGTTGCAGGATGCCTGTCTCGATGTTGGCGCGAAAATATCGCCCAGCGTCTGCACGGTACATTGGCCGACCACGCAGTGCGGCGTGATGCGATCAATACCGTGCGTCCTTTGCCCGGAGTGATTCGGGCTGAGTTTGGTGTAGGATACAAGTGGACTGTTTGTGTAAGCCATATTACTGTTCCTCCTTTTCCGCTCTGTCGTGGAGCTGCTCTAAAACCGTTTTTATCTTTGACGGGATGGGCAGGCCGAGATGCCCTGCATTCTCCAGAAGGCTCACGCCCTCGTTGGAGATGTAGAAAAAGATGACCGCCGTGCGCAGGACGCTGCCCGTGCCGATCACGTGCAGGTCGAGGATGTTGGCCACACCCACCAGCAGGAAGATCAGCACCTTCCGGCAGATGCCCTTAAACCCGACCGCGCTGGAGAGCTTCTTGTCGGTGATGGCACACATGACGCCCGTCACGTAGTCGATCACGACAAAGGCCAGCAGCGCATAGAACAAGCCGTCACAGCCTCCCAGAAAGTAGCCCAGCCAGCCGCCGATCCCGGCGAAAATAAGCTGGATCGTGTTCCAAAATTCCTTCATGATACGTTCCTCCTTTAGATTTTTTGATATGAAAAAAGCAGCCTCTCCGAAGAGAAACCGCTTGATTCCAAGAAAAAATGAATGGTTATGCTGTCCGCTTCCACATATAGCAGGTGATATACGGCTGCAAGTTGCTGTGGGAACCACCGCTGCCAGCCGTTGCAGTGGAGCCGGAAATCGTGTGGCCATGAGAACCGGATGATGTTGTGGTCTTATTGTTCACCGCCGTATAGCCGGAGGTGGCATCAATGATTGCATAGTTTCCGCTTCCTGTGCCCCAGTTTGTTTTCTGGTTCTGTATATTATGGGTATGCGCACCGCCGCTTGCCGCAGCCAGCGTACCCTTTGCGTGGCTGTGGCTGGGGATCTGGGACAGGGACAGCGTAACCGTTGACGCGCCGCCTGTTTTCTCTACTGTGCTGAAATTGGTATCCGCCGTATTCACGCCTACCGGGACGCGCCCGGTTCCCCAAGCCACCCAAGTCCCTCCAAAGTAGGTGGAGGGATTGGTGTTTTTCACGCTCATATAGATACTGCCAACCGGATAGATATTGGAAGCGAGGGACTGGATATAATCCTTCAGCAGCTTCCCATACACCCGGACATCCCAATCCTCTGACACCTCAAAGGTCTTATCCTTTTCAGATACCTTGCCCACAGCCACGCCTTTGCCCCCGGACTTGAAGTCCATGACCACAGAAGCTGTGGAGACAATATCCTGAATGGATATGGACGTGAACGCATCCGTAATGGTATATTTCACGTCATAGGAGGTCTCTGTGGATATCTTGCCGCCGCCAAAGGTAAATGCCGTGCCGGAACTGAAGGAGGCGCTGGCATTCGTCCACGCCGATTCAGACGTCTTCTTGTAGTAGGTAGCGCGGGTGACAGAATTCTTGCTGCTGCAGGATGAATAAGTATAAGAAACAAGTCCCCGGATATACGTTCCGTCATCATTTACCGTTCCGTTGCTTAAGCACCGCTGGGAAAGGTAGCTGCTGAAGGACGGAGGCGAGTAAGCTACCACGGAGATGCTTACCGTTGCCGCCGCAGACACACGCCCTCTGGAGTCCGTCACCGTTGCTGTAAATTTAATGGTGCCGCTGCTGTTTAAAAATCCTGTGGTAAAGCTGGAAGCCGTGCTGGTGTAGCCGCCGCCTATGATGGAATAGGAAGAAATGGTGGAGCCATAGCTACCCGCAGCCCCGTTTATGGTCAGCTTCGCTTTCGATTTCGTCTGCACATAGATGCCCCATGCGCTTGGCACCGTCCCGTCCACCCTCGCGGCGGTCAGGCTGGAGATGGTCGGCTTCACAGAGGCCGGGACGGTCAGCGTCAGCGTACAGGTCTTGCTGCCGATGCTGGTGCTGCCGTTATAGGTGGTACAGGTAATGGTGCAGGTTCCTGTAACCGCTCTTGGGATCTGGCTGGCAAGGGAAAGCGGCGGCGTCCATGATACGGAGGTCGCTGTTGTTTTCGTAACAATCGTACCGCTTGTGCTGCCGAAACTGTAGGTCAGCGTATGCGTGAAGGACGAGGACGCCCTGCTGATGCTGACCGTAGTTGCTGATCCCATCGTGGCATTGGAAGCCGAAACACCGGACGCCCTTGCGATGGAATCCAGCGTGATGGTCGCACTGGCCGTGATGGACGTATAATAGGTGCCGCTCAGTGTGGCCCGGATATAGAAAACCGCGCTGATCGTCAGGCTTTTGGTTCCGTCACTGTTATGGCTCACCGTCTGTGCAGCACTCCCCAGCAGGTGTGTCCCTGTGCTGCTGATGGCGGGTGAAGCATAAGTGTGGGACGTCCCGTTTATGGTGATCGTATTGTCAGAGCGCCCGCTTATGCTCAAAGTCCACGGGGATTCGTTGATCAGATATACATTGGCGGTTATGGCGCTGGTATTCGCTGAGATGTTTTTGGACTGGCTCCAATCCACGCGCAGCACATAGTGGCCGCTGTGGATGGAACCGGAAAAACTGCCGCTGGACGCCATGACGTGCCGCCCCCTTTCTTAAAATCAGCCGGTCGGCCCCCGCCATTTGATGGAGAGGTTCCCGTTGGCTCTTGGGATAAAATCAAACCACCCCCGGCTCTCATTGCCGAGGGACAGCTTGTTCCGTATTTCCGCATTTGTGATCACAAGGCTCTGGTTGGAAATGTAGGCGATTTTCTGGCCGTTTTCCTTAAACGCAAGTTCCTCATTGGATAGCTCTGCCGTGAACGCATTCCCGACCTTACCAAGTTCAATCAGCGCACCCTTAAACCGGATATATTCTTCCAGCAGCGTCTGGTTTGCGGAAACATTATTGATGATCTCATTCGTGATCGCGGTAAAATCCATGCGGATTTCACTGCTTGACTGTGTGATGCTGGCCTGAAAATCCTGCTGGATGCTCTCAAGCTCCGACTTGGAGAGGTAGGTTTCCCGGACGGAACTCTGTATCTGCTCCGAGGTCTTGGTGATCTCCGAATAGCACTCCCGCACATTGACTTTCAAAGCCTCAATATCATCCAAAGCGCCCTCATACGCCTGTACGTTCTGGAAGGTATGCTGGCAGATCGTCAAAAGGGCCATAGCCGCACCCCCTCAGTTGGAAACATCACACTGCAGGGTAGCGATGCTGTCGATGTCCTCTGCGGAAAGGTAGATGACCTTCCCGGTCTTGCCAAACTCCACTTCTTTCCCATCCTTATCCTGCTTGTACCATGTGTACGTCAGGCTCTGCTTTTCCGTTGCCGCCGCCCACGCCGTGCCGCTGTATTTCATCAGTGTCACGGTTTTCGCCGTATGGTCGATCTTGTACCAGAACATCCCATCCGTAGGAGCAGAGGGAGCCACTTCGCTGATGCTGCCAAGCAGAGTGTCCACTTCCTTCTGATTTGTACGGACGATCACATAGGGAACAAGGCCGCCGAAATTGTTTTTTACCGTAAACCCGCCGATGGAGAGCATCTCCGAAACATAGGGATCGGATTTATCCTCCACCGTGATCACGTCCACATAGGATTTCCCGCCATAGGTCATGGTGCAGCGGTAGGACTGGATATTGACAACATTCCTGCCATAAACGGTTAGAATAGAAAAGGTTGCGCCATTGACAGCTGACCACTTGCCATCCGTGTATTTTTCCCATTTGTAGGTGGCTCCTGTAGTGATTTCCGTAGAACCTTTGTATGCTGACGTAGCCAGTACGAGGGAGCCTGACTGATTTAAAAATACTGTGCCATTAGGAGCGTAAACGGAAAAGACTACTGCGCTTGCCCCGCTGCTCCCACGGTTGGATTTCGACCACGCAAACTTCTTGACCATGCTTTTCCCGGAAATGGTGAATGTCAGGTCAATCGTCCCATTCAGGACGGAAGCGCCGCCCAGCGTAGCGTTCGCGGCAAAGGCCAGCACGACAGAACCCGCCGCCGATGCCGTGGCCGCAGTATTGGATTTCTCCGTGACCCCGGTAGGCAGCGTACCAACCGCACAGGTACAGGCAGTCTGCTTAATGCCCACATACCCTGTAAAGGGGATCGTAACGTCCAGCGCGGTCTGCACTTTCCCATCCGTGGTGCAGGCGATGGACTGCGCCTCATTTCCGAGGATGACCGAAAGACCGCCGGAACCGGCCTGCCCCGGCTTGCCCTGTTCGCCGTCAAACATTTTTGTAATGGAAACGGTATCAAACACATTAGCATCGTCCGTCACCAGCTTGATCTGGGCCACCTTGTTGAAGAACACGGCATGGGCAGGTTTCACTACCAGCGTACCGCCCGTGATGCTTGTGTTGTCCGTCGTGGTCGGATAATCCTTCCACTCGCTGCCGGAATTCAAATACTGCCACTTGCTCACGGAAACGCCCTGCACCTGTGCGGTCAGGGTGGCCTGTGCCGCGCCCACCAGAGCGGAGGAAGTATTGTACTTGAACACATAGGTATCCGCCGTCACATAGGCCAGCTTGGCGTTCTCCGCATTCCTGACCAGAGTATAGGTGATATCCGATGAGATGTTGACCGTATTTTTGGTTTCGGAATCGTAGTAGCTGATATAGCAGATATAGGTCAGCATCCCTGTGGAAGACTCGGCCAGCTTGTTCTTGCTGACCGTGAGGATACCCTTAGAAGCGGATTCACCTGTAGAAAGGGCTGCTTCCGTGCCGGCCCCGTCCTTGCGCTTCCATGTGATCGTCAATCCGGCGGTTTCCAAGTCCAGATTGGTCTGATCCAAAAAAACGGAAGGAGTAAGTATCAAATGGATGGCTTCCCAACTTGGAGCATAGGAGTGAGGCAGAGTATTAGGATCTTCACTCTGCGTCTTTGGTAAGTTCGATGTAATATAGGCCGACAGTTTACGCTGGTCGGTAATGTCCACGAAAGTCTGCTGGCTGGATGTTAAGACAGTTGGCATGATTATTCTCCTTTCCTTCAAATGGTCACTTCACAGAAAAAGGACGCGTTATCCTGCACGTCCTCTGTCGATATGGTGATCGTCTTTTTCCCTTTATGCAGCCCATCCCAATCGGCATCCGTCTCGGCATTCCCTGATTTCCTGTGCCAGTTGAAAGCGGAATCCGGCAAAGCCGCTGTGATATCCTTATCCCAGGAAAACACCCGGCAGGAAAGTTTGCTCATCTGGTCCTTATCCCGGAAGATGCTCATGCCCTCCATGACAAGCTCCGTCCGGTACATTTTGGATTCCGTGATACTCTCCACCTTGCCAAAAATGTCCCCCAGCTTTTCTGTCTGCTGCTCAAGGCTGTTTAAGTTCCGGTTCTGCTTTGCGGAAAGGCTCGTCAGCTTTACGCCGCTGGCCCCGATGGTGATGGTGTTCCCGGAGGGATTCAGGTAATCCCTCGTGCGCCGGATGCACAGGTACCGTCCTTCAATGCCATGCGGCGGGGAAGAACAGTATACATACTGTCTGGCGTGAATGTCCGAGATGTCTGCGCCCGTATCCGACTCGTCCACGATGGTCAGTTCCATGCCGGTGATCCCCTTTGCCAGTTCCGCGATCCGGGCCTGTGCTTTTTTCAGGAGGTTTCCGGGAAGCGCCACATCGTTCCAAACCTCCGCAGCCCAGATCCACCCGGCTTCCTCAACAGCGGCTTCATCAAAGACATAATTCCTGCCCCCGTTGACAGAGGTGATGTCTACGCGCTCATCCGTCTCCACTTCATTCCCCTCGTAATCCGCAGATGTTATCTTCGCGCCGAGGGGGATCAGCGCGGTCACCCGCTCCGTATAATCATAGGTGATCTTTACATCGGTGAGGTTCTTCCCAAACTCCACCTTCTGCAGGGACGCCTCCGTAAAGTCCGACAGGTAATCCAGCACCTTGCCTTCCGCTGTGTACCGGAGGCGGAGATACCCGCCATGCGTGTTCAGGAGCTTTTCCCGGATCGCTTCCAGCGTCTGGGAGTAACTGGAGCAGCTGTAGGAAACATAGTCGTTATTATCGACCACAGTCACTTCACCCACAGTAAACTGCTTCTGTGCCTCCACGCATTTGTTATGCTCCGAGATGAAATGTTCCAGCAGCCCCCGGAGGCTCCCTTTGTAATTGTACGGCGGCTGCTGGCTGTCTTTTAAATACGCCAGTGCGGATTCGCACGTCCATGTGTGGTTGTTATAAAAATCCGTCCCCTCATCCAGCGCCCTGCCTTCAAACACCGTCTCGCTGCCTTTTTTGCAGACGATCACCGAAGAGAGAGGGATAATGGAGGAGAGGTATGGATGGTTATATGGAGCGGACAGCGTCAGACTGTCAATGTTCTCGGCATCTTCCTCGACCTTTGCCTCAGTAACCGCCAGTTTTGATAGCTGCGGATGGTAGAATAACGCACCGTCCACATAGATTCGAAATAGCCTCATAGTCTCCCCTCCCGGTACCGGAACGTCACTGTCCCGGAGCCTTTTACTGAAATGGTATTGCATCCTGCCCCAAGCTCCATCTCCGGGAATTCCCATGTACCGGAACTGACGGTTTTCTGAAAAGTATCGCTGCCGACCTGCCAGCTTAAGTCCGTATCCTCCGTGACCGTGACACGGGGAATAACAGGCATATAGTCGTTGTCCAGATACACCGTACCGCCGCCCGTCACCGTGACAACGGTTTCCTCCACATGGTAACGGTAGGCGTCCCCATCGGAGCAGCTGATCGTAAGCTGCCCCTTTCCGGTCAGCGGAACGTAGGACGGGGACATCTCCAAAGTCCCTATGGCATACAGCCCGGTATCTTCGCTGCATACCACCTTCGTAAGCATTCCGGCAAACTGGTTGATAAGCGCATCCGTCTTTTCGTTAAACTGCACCCGTGTCCCCAGCATAGACAGGATAATTTCAAATTCCCTCGGCTGGTAGGACACCCGGCCCAGAGCCTCCGTGTACCGGATCGGGGAATTCCTCCCCGGTACCACGATGGTATTCGTCTGGGATTGCGGCGTGGGGAAGCTGATACTCTCCCGGAGCCATCCGAGGCCGGACATCCACAGGTCATTCAGTTTTATATCCGGCCTCATAAGCTCAACCTCCTGTTCAGTTTCTGCATCTGGCCCAGCTTGCTGTCGATAGTTGGGAGCAGATGCCCCACAAGCGTCCCGTCCTCCAGATAGATACCCTTGCTGCTGTTGTCCGCAATAATGGCGAGATATTTTTCCATCCCTCTCATGTTCAGTTTGCTGTCCAGCATTGCGGAAAGCTGGTTATAGAAATTCTTCAGCGGCAGGATCGCCTCCGCCCCGGCCTCGCCGCCAGCCATGATAGAGCTTCCGTTCATCCCGAACATGGTCGGCTTGGTCATGATGCCGCCTTCCTTATACCAGTCAATCGACAGGTGCGGGACGCTCGGCGGCGCAATGGACAATTTCCCGGTAATGGAAAAATGCGGCAACTTAATCTTAGGCAGCGAAATCTTCATGCTGGAGAAGAAGCCTGTGATCTTATCCACGATTCCCTTGATCGTGTTCTTTGCCGCCTCGATAGGCGTGGTAATCGCGGTCTTGATTCCGTTCCAGATCGTAGTTGCTGTATTCTTGATGCCATTGAATACGGAGCTAACCGTACTCTTCACGGCATTGAACACAGAGGACACCTTGCTCTTGATTCCGTCCACCACCGTGGAAATGGCGGACTTGATACCGTTCCAGACCGTGGACGCCACGTTTTTCACGGCGTTAAAAACCGCAGTGACTGTGTTTTTGATGGCGTTCACTACCGTAGATACCTTCGTGCTGATGGCTGTCCAGACCGTGGAGATCACATTTTTGATGGTTTCCATCACGGAGGAGATCACAGATGACACGGCATTGATCACGGTCGAGACCGTATTCTTGATCGCATCCCAGACGCTCATCACGATGTCCCGGCAGTTCTCCCAGATAAACCGGAACGGCAGGGTGATGATGTCCCACGCGGCGGAGAGGATAGAGCCGATAAACTGTATCCCAACGCTGACCACGTTTTTAATCGTTTCCCAGATGCCGGAGAAGAATGACACGATCCCGTTCCAGATGTTTTCAAAGAACGTCTTGATGCCTGTCCATACCTCGTTCCAGCTTGTGCAGAACCAGCCGAGGATCGTATCGGCAATGCCCCGTATCATGTTGACGGCGGCGCTGAAGATGCCCGTGATCCCGTTCCAGATGCCGGAGAAGATACCCTTGACGCCATCCCACAGCCGGCTCCAGTTCCCGGTAAACAGACCGATAAATACATCCAGAAGCCCTGTGATGACATCAAAGACGGTACCGAGGATGGCGGAGATCGCGGAAAACGCGCCCTCAAAGACCGGAGCCAGAAGATTGCAGAATCCGTCCCAGACGGCTTTCAGCACCTCCACGATATTCTCAAAATCAAATCCCAGCGCGTTCAGGCGGTCGACAATGCCCTGCGTGAACGTCTGAAACTTCGAGACGATCCCGTCCCAGATTGCCGTGATCGCCGCCCGGAATTCCTCATTGGTGTCCCACAGGTGCTTGAATGCCGCGACCAGCGTGGCGATCACCGCAACAACCGCCAGCACAGGCCCCGCAACCGCACCCAGAGCACTTCCGAGGCTGGTAATCGAACCGCTGCTCCCGGCCAGTTTCACGCCCAACTTCCCGACCGCTTTTGTGAGTGTCGAAAAGCCTTTCATGGCGCTGCCTACTGTGGAGATGGTTTTTCCGAGCATGAGCAGAAAAGGCCCGATGGCGGCGGCAATCAGTCCGAATTTCACGATGGCCTGCTGCTGCTCCGGCGTCAGGGCATTAAACTTATCCGTAAGCCTCTGGAGGAAATCCACGACTTTCTGGATGACCGGAGCCAGCGCCTGACCCAGCGAATACACCAGTACGTCTATGGAGGATTTCAGTTTTTCCAGTGAGCCGCCGAAACCGCTCATCATGGCCTGAGACATCTCATCCGTGGTGCCGGAGCAGTTTAAAAGCGCATCGTTTAATTCGTTTACATCGCCCGGAGCCGTATTGATCAGCGCCAGCCACGGGGCCATCTGGTTCTTGCCGAAGATGGCGGACGCCGCCGCGATCTGCTCGGATTCGGACAGCTTGGCAAAGGCATCGTGCAGTTCTTTCTGGATGGTGACGGAATCCTTCATGGAACCGTCCGCATTGGTTACGGATATCCCAAGCTGCTCCATCTTCTCAGCGCCCTCTTTCGCGGGGGATACCAGACGGGCAATGCCTGTTTTCAGGCTGTTGGCGGCTTTATCCGCCTCGATCCCGTTATTCGCCATGACGCCCATGTAGAGCGCAGCGTCGTTGACAGAGTATCCCGCGGAGGAGAAGATGGGAGCCGCCACAGACATCGCCTGGGAAAGGCTGTCCACATCAAGAGCCGAATTGTTACAGGCGGCTGCAAAGACGTCCGCATATTTCCCGGCATCGGAAAAAGAGCCGTGGAAACCATTGATCGTAGCTACCAGACCTGCGGAAACCGTATCCAGATTGCCGCCTTCTCCGGCGGCAAGGTTCATGGCGGGAGCAAGCGCGTCCGCAGCCTGTTCTGCGGAAAGGCCCGCACGGGCAAAGTTCAGCGTGGCGGTCGCGGCATCCTCCATACCGAATACGGAATTTGCCGCCGCGTCCTTCATCGCGGAATTAAGCTTTTCTGCCTGTTCCGCTGTGTTGCCCATCGTCTTGTTGGTCAGCTGCATGGTCTTGTCGACTTCCGCAAAGCTCTTCACGCCAATCGTGCCGACTGCGGCAAGCGGGAGCGTTACCCCTGTGGTGAGCTTCTGGCCGACACCGGAAATGGAGCCGCCGACCTTCTGCAGCTTGCCGCCGACTTCTTCAATTTTGGCAAGCGCGGCATTGGATTCGATGGCCTGTTCCTGCAGCCGCTGTAATTCCTGCTCCGTTTCAATGATCTCACGCTGGAGCGCGTCATATTTATCCTGCCCCAGCGTCCCATTCTCCAGTTGGGTCTTCGCCTGTTCCTGTGCGGTTTTTAAGGTATCCAGCTTTTCTTTGGTGGAGGATATGGCTTCTTTTAGGAGCTTCTGCTTTTGGGTGAGAAGCTCTGTATTGCCGGGATCAAGTTTTAATAGCTTATTTACGTCCTTCAATTGAGACTGCGTGGTTTTTATGGAGGAATTGACGCCCTTTAACGCCTTTTCCAGCCCTGTGGTATCGCCGCCGATTTCCACCGTGATGCCCTTGATTCTGCTTGCCATGTGGGACGCCTCCTTCCTTTAGGCATAAAAAGCCCGTATTTCCGGACATAAGACATATGAAATATAAAAGCGATACATATCACCGACCTAATAACAGGTGATATATATCGCTGTAACATCTTGAATAAGTTCCGATGCAATTTTCAAGAATAATCTTACGCTTTTTAACTGGAGAAAGGGGAATTGTCAATATCCCGAAATAACCCGATGCTTTTTATTTACAGAAAGTCATGCTTAAATATTACGGTATAAGGATGCTATAAAAATCATGCAGTAGCAGTGATGATGACATAATATGGAACGATTACGCCAGCCTGTTGAGCTTTATACATCGTATCAACAGCAATACCGGCGATTCCAGAATAATCACCAGGAGCATAATCATAGCGGTCGCGAATAGTTACGGTTTTGCTGCTTGCACTGGATTTTGTCCAATTGAAGTTATGTATCGCATAAAATAGGTCCTTCTGTACTGTATTTCCTGTATTTTCAAAAGCAGCACTTCCGGAAGTCTTTTTACCATTAGCAATACTTGTAAATGTAGGAGACTGTTTAACTCTCTGTCCATTCGAAGGATAATAGTTAGAATTCAATTTCGTATTATCTTTTGCGTGTGTCAGTAATTCGGCGGCCAAACTATATCCATTCGAGTTGAAATACGCAATAACTGCCGCAACTGCCGGCGTATAGATAGCATGGAATTTATATGTAGAAATTCCTGCCTCGTATAGAGCGTATTCGTCACGTACTTCTTTTAATGTTGTAATTAAGGAAGTTAATTGTATAATATCTTCTTCCGATGCGTCAGACATCAAAGCAGTATAATCTGCGATCATATCGTTGAGTTCAGAAGTAACATCTGTGCCATTTTCAGAGAGTTCTTCTTCGATAGCTGTTATATTACTTTTGATGGTGTTCTCGTCAATGTCGTATTCTGCCGCAAAAGCACTCATGCCTGAACCCATCATCAAGGCAGAGAGAACACAGCATACCAAAGTCAAAGCTGTTATTTTGTTTTTTATCTTTTTCAAAGCAGATCAACTCCTTGTTTATTTTATTTTTTACCGTTATTGCGTTAACTGTGCAACAAAAAGCGTGTTTGTTTCCTTGTCAAAAACCATATACAAACGATTCTCGTATCGATTAAGCTGTTTCCAAACGTAATCATGCTCCCAATCGGGATATTCGCTGTTTGATAGATTCAACTCTGAAAAAACCTCTTTGAATGTTTCTTCAATTTCAGAGTTCTTTTTGGATTCAAAATCATTGAAATAAGCACTTTGCTCTTTTGTTTCGTATATTGTATAACGAACGCCGTCGCCAAACCAGCCTTGATTGTTTGCATCAAATTTTTCTTTTATATCATCGGGAAGCTCAATATTCCAATTCTCTTCGTATATCCTTTGGGATGAATAATAAATATTGCCGGCAGCATATAATCCGACCGCAGCAGTAAATACAAGAACAATTACAGTAGTGATAATGATAATTACTTTTTTCTTCTTAGACATAGCATTTACCCCTTTCAAAAATATGCAAAATTAGATTGATTCGTTTGATGGTCGATACTCAAGCAGATCCCCCGGCTGGCAGTTCAATGCTTCGCAAAGCTTCGTAAGTGTGCTTATCTTAATTGCTTTTGCTTTGCCCGTCTTGAGAATGGACATATTCGTAACCGTGATACCGACTTTTTCGGCAAGTTCCGTAACGCTCATTTTGCGCTTGGCAAGCATCACATCAATATTAAAAATGATTTCTCCAGTCATGACTACCTCCTTAAATCGTCAAATCGCTTTGCTCCTGTAGGTCAGCTGCTTTCTGAATTAAATGAGAGAGCACTGCGGAAGCAAGAGCAATAGCTATTCCGATAATTATGATAATCAAAGAAAAAATTACCATGCTCGGATGATTCATGCCAAGAAAAAAGAACAGAGCGTTCCCAACAAAGAAATAAGCAGAGTCCCCCGCCGCAAGCCAAGAGATCCATTTCAGACGCTTTGCGTTTTCAGCGGAGAAAGAGCGGTCTTGCTCAATGCTTCCAGCCACTTTCAACGACAATCCGACTACCACAAAGCAGGGTATACAAGATCCCCATATGAATATGAGCCATGGCCAGTATCGGTTTGAAAACTCAGGGTACATGGATATAAGCTGTTTCCCATAATACGGGACGAACAAACATACCGCAAGTACGCATAAGCCCACTACTGCAAAGATTACTTTCAGCCATTTTGACAGTGTTTTCTGTTTCATGTCATACCTCCATGCGTAAGATTGTCATGCCGTTAGCCGGCTGACAATATAAGTATAACACAACGTGCTACGAATGTCAACAATTATTTTTCGTAATTCAATGATTAATAAATGGAGTACAGATAATTCTTTAGTTTCATATCATCAGAATCTATCAAAGTCTTCCTGTGCTGCAACCCGTCTGTACTTCACGCCGTCATTGGCCTTTTCCGTCCACATATCCAGTACCAGCCCAATGGTGAGCAGGTCAAGGTCGCGGATGGAAACGCCAATCTCCACGCTCCGCAGAAGGAACAGCGGCGTGGTCATTTCCCGCTCACTTCTGCCAACCCTTTTTTTGCCTGTACATCCGTAATCATGTTCTGGCCCCAAAGCTCCAGAATCTGCGGCAGCACCTCATAGATAGAGAACATCTCAAACTGGTCGAGCCAGTCATCAATGTTCGCCGGGATGGAATTATCCGCATGGTAGGCCATGACATAAGCTACGTTTTCAAAGATCTCCAAATCCTCAATCTGAAGTTCCTCGCCGTTCTCCGTTTTCCCTTTATACGACTTTTCCAGCTTGGAAAGGTCTTTGAAGATGTCCCGCTTGAACTTTGCCCGGTAAAGGCGGGGGATGGTGGCCGAGGAACGGAACGGCACCATCTTCCCGCAGATTTCAATCTCTTTTTTCAGCATCTCCCATCCCTCCTTACGCCGCTTCTGTCACAGGCGTGTAGACCGACTTGTACCAGTTGGTATAGGTTTCGTTTTCTGTGGTGTCCCCGGTACGCGCCTTCACCAGCCCATCCGAACGGGGATCAGCCGTGATAGAAAGCGTCTCCGTACCCGGTTCAATGGTGTCCTCTTTGGTCTCGGATTCAATGGACGGACGGGAGGCGGAGCAGTTATACAGCACATGTCGGATGGCGTTCACGTCCCCGTCAAACTCAAAGAGAAGGGCAAACTTTACGCTCTCGCCGACCCCTCTGCTCTCCACCAGCACTTTGTTATCGTCCAGCTTCTCCTGCAAAATCTCTGTGCGGAACCACTCCGGAATCAGCGCGATCTCCAGATCGCCGGAATACCCGTTATTCGTCACGCTGCGGAAATACACGATGCCGTCCGCATAGAACGGACTGGACTCGCCCTCAGCGTCCAGGCTGATGCTCACCGCACCTGGTATCGGTTTCGGTGTGTCATACTTAAATGTAATCGCGCCCTCAAGCCCCGCCGTTTCGGTCAGCTTCGCGGCGTGGACGTTTTTCAGGTTAAATTTGACTTTGTTGCCCATCGTTCAAACCTCCATTTCGAATGTGTAGAGGACTTCATAGAGCTTTTCGCTCTCTATCCATACCTCTGTTTTTTCATAAAAAATGCCGTGCCTATCCAGCACAGCTTCGACATTCCCCTCCACAGACAGGTCTTTTGTGTCCGTGTACAGTTCTATATTCACAACGTTTACCTTGTAGTAGACCTTACCGTCAGCGGAAAAGTTGTCGCTGGCGGGGAGGAGATAACAGATAAACGGCGGCTGTGGGGATTCCCCTTCCGCAAAGTGGTCATACGCAAAGGGAATCCCAGTCTCGCTTAGAATCGCAATCAGTTCATCCATTCTTAAGGCTCCTTTCAATGTCCCGCTCCAGCTGCTCCGCCGCCGTTTCCTCCGCAGAAGAGATATGCGGCCTTGCGGCAACCCTGCCGCCGCCTCGCTTAGCATGGCCATGTTCCAAAAGGTGCGCGATCTGATAGCGGTTTTTGGAGTGGACGGTCACCTGCAGCGTGCTGGAACTTTCCTTCGTGGTTTTGACCGCCCAGCTTTTGGCATAGGCTCCGGTATCTCGTGGTGCGCCTGACTCGATCTCCTTCCGCGCTGTATTCCCAGCTTTTCTCACAGCTTTCTTCACATCGCTTGAGGCAAGGTCGGCATACGCCATCAGGTTCTCCATGACCGCATCCGCCAGTTCATCTACAGATATCCTCCGCTCCATATTTACCGCCTCGCTTTCTGGCATTTCAGCTTCACGGATTTCTTTTTGAAATTCATGTGGTCGATGCCGAGGATGTTGTAGATTTCCCCGGCATACACCACACGGAACTTATCCGCCGTTATCTCGGAAACCTTTTTGCACCAGCGAACCGTGAAGTCCATTTTTGTGTTGTCCACGACCGTCCCCGCCGCCGTGTCCTCGCTGGGCGATTCGTTGCTCACCGTGGCATGACAGGAATAGACATCCTCCCAGGACGCGATGTGGTTGCCTATGCTGTCCACGGTTACAGTGCTTTTCTGTATGTCGATCCGCACGTTCAAAAGCGCGATGTCCATCAGAAGCCCTCCTTCCTGCTGCCAAAAAGGAGGGCGCGGAGCGTAAGGGCAAGCGCATGGTGGTCGGCTTCTTCCCGGTGTTCATAGAGGTAAGCCACTGTGTACAGGACCGCCGTCTTTGCGTTTGCGGCGGATTCAAGCACGGCGGGATCGTCCGTCCGCAGGATGTCCATGCAAAGCCGCTCCGCCGAGGCAATCAGATGCCGGATCAGCTTATCGTCCTCATCATAGTCCACCCGGAGGTAGTTCTTCATTTCCTTCAGCGTCACCGCCATGCGCCACACCTCCTTTACTCTGCCGCCATCAGGCCGGCGGTTTGCAGAGCGGAGAGAAGGGAATTAAACTTGGTGACCAGATCCGTCACGTCATCCCCATTGGTGGCAGTACTGTCCTCCACATGGGCAGCTTTAGTGACGGCAGGGACATACAGCTTTCCGTCCCCATCCACGGCCACCTCCACGGCCTCATCGGATTTAACTTTTGCCTTGACGCCGCCGAGGGTATCCGCCGAGGCGGTGGGGAGGGTATAGGAACCCCCGTCGCCGCTCAAGCTTTCGACCTCTGCGCCTTCCTCAATAATCAGTTTCCCACCGATATGGGTGACTTCGCCGCCCTGCTCGGTATAATTCTTTGCGTTGTAGCTCATCGGTCGATCCTCCTTACTCGGATTTCTGCTTGAGGACCTTGATGGCCTCCGGCAGGATCAGCTTGCCGTCCACTCGCTGGGAAGCGAGGAAACCGACCTGCCCGTTGGTGGCGTACAGTTCGTTCAGGCGGCGGAAGGTGCGCCCCTGGCGGTCGGCGATCCAGTAGTAGCTGAAGTCCCCGAAAGCGATGGTCTTGGCATCCGCGGCCGCGACGGGCATATATGCCGAGGTGTAGACGGGACGTCCCAGGAGCGTGTCCGGGGTGTTCGCCACGAGGGACGGCTGCCAGAGGTACTGGCCCTGCCCGTCCTTCAGCTTCCTTGCCTGCTTCACCGTGGCGTCGTTCAGCAGCCACACGGCGCCGCGGCGGTACGGAGTCTTGAGGGAAAAGAACAGGTCGATGAGCTCATCGGCTGTAATGGCGTCCGCTTTAGCGGCGGTGACGCCCTCCTGCGCGTCGGTGAGGAAGCCGGTGGGCTGCTTGGTTCCTGTGCCTTTAATGAACGCCTCTTCCTCTTTTGCGCCGATGCGGCGGGCAAACTCGCGGGAAATGTAATTCTCCAAATCGAACACGGAGTCGTTCAGAAGCTCCTCGGACACCTTCAGCAGGGCGCCCAGCTTGTACGCGCCGATGGTGACAAGGCCGAACTTGTCCTTGTCGGAGTCGGTGAACTCGCCGCCTTCCTCGATCCACTCGGCATCGCCCTTGGACGCGACGATGGGGATCTTCCTCTCGCCACTGGCGGTGTTGATGACGTGGCAGAGGCGGCGCATCACGTTCTCTTCCTCCAGGGCTTCCACGAGGGTGCGCTCGTACTCATCGGGAACCAGGTACCCGCCCGTTTCGTCCTCGCCCTCCTTCAGCGCGTTCAGCACCTCCGGCATGGGAGCGCGGGAACGGACCATGTTCCAGAAGCCGGTGCGGTAGGCGTCAGCGGCGCGGCCGGTTTTCGGCTCGTCCCTGCCGCTCATGGGCTTGCCGGTAAGCGGAGATGAAGTCGGTGCGTTCAGCATCTTGTCGATCTGTTCCTGCCGTTCCAGACGGGCGATCTCCCTGCCCAGGTCGGTAATGTCCTGCTCCATGCGGGTATATGTGGCATCATCCTCGGCGGACAGGACGCCTTTTTCCGTTCTGTGGGAATCCAAAAATGCCTTGGCCGCTTCCCACGCCTTGGCGCGCTTCTCGCGCAGTTCTAAGATAGTCATGGTAGAAATCCTCCTTTAAAATTTCATAAGGTTGAGCCGTTCGTAGAGCTGCTCAACGGAGCGGCCCTGTTTCTCAGGTGCTTTGGTTTTGCACTTGGCGGCAATCTTATCCATCAGCGAATTGACCGCCGCCGCCTTGGAATAGAGCATGGAGACTGCGGGCGGTTCCATGTCCTCCGGGATGTCCTCCCGGTGCAGGATACCGTCCGCAAAGCCCAGTTCCACCGCCTTGTTCGCGTCCATCCACGTTTCCGCGTCCATGAGGTGGGACAGCTTTGCTCTTGACAGCCCGGTCTTGATCTCGTAAGCGTTGATGATGGAATCCTTTACGCTCCCCAGCATCTCGATGGCTTTCTGCATCTCCGCGCTGTCCCCAAAAGCGATGGTGGCGGGATTATGCACCATGACCATCCCCACAGGGCTGATCAGCACCTTCGTGCCGGCCATAGCGATGACGCTTGCCGCCGACGCCGCGATGCCGTCAATCTTGACCGTGACGTCATGCGGGTAGTCCATCAGCATGTTGTAGATCTGCGCCGCAGCCACGCAGTCGCCGCCCGGCGAGTTGATCCAGACGGTAATGGGTCCGCTGCCGCCCGTCAGTTCCTCCTTGAAAAGCTGGGGAGTGACGTCGTCGTCAAACCAGCTTCCCTCCGCGATGGTGCCGTTCAGGAACAGTGTCCGTTCCATCGTTTCTGTCTGTGTTTCCTGATTGTGAACCGCCTGGTTCTTCCACTTCCAAAACTTCTTCATCGGATTCTTCCTCCTTTCCCGAAGTCGTTGTATCCGCAAAGTCTCCGGCCCTGTTAAGCGGGAGCATATTGCCGTTGATAAGGTATAAATCGCCGCCGTCCTCGGCGGGGATGCGGTCGAGTTTCTCCAGTTCCCGGATGTCGTTGGCGCTCATCCAGCCGTTCTGCCTTGCCGTGGCGTAGCCCTCCATCCGGCTCTGGTAGTCTCCCCGCAGCAGCCCTTCCACGTTGAACCTGACAAAATATGAGGACTTTTCCGTCTCTGAGAGCAATGCCCGGTTGATGGACTGCTCCCAGCGCACGATCCATGGCTCTAAGGTGTATTTTACAAACTCAAGAGACTGCTGTTCGATGTTGCTGAACGATGATTTATCCAGGTCGCCCACCATGTGCGGAGGCACTCGGAAAATCCGCGCGATCTCGTCAATCTGGAACTTCCTCGTCTCCAGAAACTGCGCCTGTTCCGGCGAGATGGAAATGGGCGTGTACTTCATGCCCTCCTCCAGGACGGCCACCTTATTGGCGTTGCCGCTCCCTCCGAAGGCGGCGTTCCAGCTGTCCCGCACCCTGGACGGGTCCTTGACCGTGCCGGGGTGTTCCAGTATGCCGCCCGGCGTGGCTCCGTTGGCGAAGAACTTCGCGCCGTATTCCTCGCAGGCAATCGCCATGCCGATGGCGTTCTTTGCCATAGCGATGGGCGAATATCCCACAAGGCCGTCAAAGCCCAGGCCGGGGATGTGCAGGACGTCGGTCGGCTTTAAGTTCACCGTCCCGCCTTTCATGGTAGGTGCGTCGGAATCCGATACCTGGTAACTGTAATAAAGGCGGCCTCTCTCGTCCCGGTCGACCGTCATGCGGTTGGGCATCAGCGGATAGAGCGCCACGACTTCTCCCTTGCCGTTACGGATAATCTGGGAGTAGGCGTTTCCCCACAGCAGAAGGTGGGTCATGAGCGTCTCCCGGAACACGAAGGACGTCATTTCGGGATTCGGCTCATCGTGGAGCAGACGGTACAGAGCGTGGTCTGTGGCCTTTTCCTTCCTGCCGTCATCCTGGTACCGATACAGGTGGACGGGCAGTCCCGCTATCGACTCGGACAGGATACGCACACAGGCATACACCGCCGTCATCTGCATGGCGGAGCGTTCCGTCACGGACTTGCCGGACGTGCTGCCGCCCAGGAAAAAGCGGTAGGCGCTGCCGGATGTGCTGTTTTGCGGCTGTCTCGCCTTTCGGCTCGGTCGGTGCTTCTCGCCTTCGGCGAGAGGTGTCCACCGGACACCCGCACCCCTTGACCGGAACAGCCCGCTGAATATTCCCATAAAAAATCACCGCCCTTTCAAAACAGGCATAAGAAAAGCGCCTATCTTTCGATAGACGCTCAAAAATTGCGTTTTCCTACTTCTCAATATCTCTCAAAATAATGTCAATCATCTGTCTCGGCGTCACCACAAAGGGTTTCTCCGGGAAATGCTTAATGTTTCCGGTGACAAGATATGCGTCTTCTGACTTTCGTTCCTCCATCACGACTTCATAAAACACTCGATCTTTTGGATCGGGAAGTTCCACATCCAATTCGTCCGTGTCGACATAAAGTCCGGCCTTCTCTATTTCGCCCACAGCCGCATGGATGATATCCGGCGTAAGATGGAATTTGGGACGTGTGAGAACCTCTCTGTATTCTTTAACGATATGCTCATTCAATATCGGTATGATTGTACCGCCGTATACGAGTTCCAACACATTACCGGGAACCGAGTCCCATTTCAGCATAGCGGAAACAAGGACATTTGTATCAATTACCGCATAATATTTCATGTCCCCACCTCACTGCCTTGCCGCTGATATTTCTGCATTGATTTCATCCAGCGTCATTTCGGATATTCCGTTTTCAAACGCTATGCGGCTGGCGGTTTTCATTGCGGCAAGTCCTCGATTTTCAGGCTCTTTTTCAAGTTTCATGCTGAACGGAATCCCATTTTCCTGAACAAGCCTTGACACACACATTCTTAGATAAGTCGGCAGGTCAATGCCCAGCCTTTCACAAATGCCGACTGCTTTAATTCGCGCTGTTTCCTCTGTGCGGAACTGAACCAGTGTATTTGCCATGAGTTATCCCTCCTAATGTTTTTCTGTTCTTATTATACCACTGATTGATTTCATTTGCAATCATTTGATGATGTTTTCAAAATTTTTTTCATATGAACAGCAGTCCTCGTTGGTCATAAACGCTCTCGTTCGTATTGTTTCCGCACCGTATGGCGCGGTCAAGCCCCATGATCGCGGCAATCGCGCCGTCTATCTTCTCCGTGGATTTCTCCTTGTCCGCCTTGATGTTGCCAGCCGGGTCCTGCCGGATGTAGATGTTGTCCATCATCCACCGCAGGACGGGATGTCCGCCGTGGACGATCTTCCCCTCCAGCACCAGCTTCATCAGTTCCTTTGTGGGCGGGGACATATCCTTGAAGCCCTGCCCGAAGGGGACCACCGTGAAGCCCATGCCCTCAAGGTTCTGCACCATCTGCACCGCTCCCCAGCGGTCAAAGGCGATCTCCCGGATGTTGAACCGTTCGCCAAGCCGCTCGATGAATTTCTCAATATAGCCATAGTGAACCACGTTCCCCTCCGTGGTCTGGAGATACCCCTGCCGCTCCCACAGGTCATACGGCACATGGTCGCGCCGGACACGTAGGTCGAGGGTTTCTTCCGGTATCCAGAAATACGGGAGGATGATGTATTTGTCATCCTCGTCCAATGGCGGGAAAACCAGCACGAAAGCCGTGATGTCGGTGGTGGAAGAGAGATCCAGTCCGCCGTAGCAGACGCGCCCCTCCAGTTCATCTTCGTCAACGGGGAACGCACAGGCGTTCCATTTCTCCATCGGCATCCAGCGCACCGACTGCTTTACCCACTGGTTCAGCCTGAGCTGCCGGAAGGAATTCTCCTCGCCGGGGTTCTGTCTCGCTGATTCGCAGGCGGCTTTGACCTTGTCGATGCCTACTGTAATGCCGAGGGAGGGGTTCGCCTTTTTCCAGACCTTGGGATCCGTCCAGTCCTCGGACTCGTCCGCTCCGTAAATGACGGAGTAGAACGTGGGATCTATCTTCCGTCCGGCTTCGATATCCAGCGCCTTCTGGTGTATCTCGTAGCAGATGGAATTCGTATCGTTCCCTGCAGTCGTGATAAGGAAATACAGCGGCTGCATCCTGGCGTCGCCGGAGCCCTGCGTCATGACGTCGTAGAGCTTGCGGTTGGGCTGTGTATGCAACTCGTCAAAGATCACGCCGTGGGTGTTGAAGCCGTGCTTGTTCGCCACGTCAGCGGAAAGCACCTGGTAGGTGCTGCGGGTGGGCAGATACTCGATTTTCTTCTGCGACTCCAGTATCTTGACGCGCTTGGAGAGCGCCGGACAGAACCGCACCATGTCCACCGCCACGTCAAAGACAATCTTTGCCTGGTTGCGGTCGGCGGCGCAGCCGTAGACCTCGGCGCGTTCCTCGTTGTCGCCGCAGGTGAGCAGGAGCGCGATGGCGGCGGCAAGCTCCGACTTGCCCTGCTTTTTCGGTATCTCGATATATGCCGTGTTGAACTGGCGGTAACCGTTAGGCTTGAGGATTCCGAAGATGTCCCTGATGATCTGCTCCTGCCAGTCGATCAGTTCAAAGGGCTTTCCCGCCCAGGTGCCTTTGGTATGGCAGAAACTCTGCACAAACGCAACGGCAAAATCTGCGGAGTCCCGGTCATAGTAGGAATCCTTCGCCATGAACCTTGTCGGCTTGTATTTCTTCAGCTTCCGCATTGCCATCTCTGTCACCACCTCCAATATGGCATAAAAAATGACCTGCCCTTCGGCAAGCCTTCCTCAAATCTATCTGTACGAGAGACAGAGCCTTCCGGCTCGTCCCCTTAGTTATTCTTTTCGCTGTGTCTTACTGCTGCATCGCCCAGGCAATGGCGTGGCCGTCATCCTCGAACTCGATCTCGCTGGCCGCGCAAAGCCCGATGTTGCTTTCGCAATCGTGCCTGCCGTCCTCAAGGTATTCGTAGACCGCCCCATAGTAGCATTGCTTGTTCTGCCCGTTGTAGTAATACCCGGCAAGTAGCACCTTGTCTCCGAAGTTCAGCACCTTGCTCCAGCGGCATTCCAAATCCTCCGGCGTGGTGGGGTTCGGCAGTCTGTACTTTCTCATCGCTTCGTTGATCATCATTGTCTTGTCCTCCGTTTTCTCTGTTTTCCCTTTCGGTATGTACATATATCACTCTTTTCACCTGAAACAGCAAGCAATATCCGAGAAATATATGTGCCAAACATCAGTAGAAATTCACGGCAGGAATTGTGTGTATTATTCTTGTGTATGACGGTGGATCGTCTTGATAATCTGCTCCTGCTCATCGGCGTCCACACCTATGGACTGGAGTGCCTGCCTCGTACCGCAATCCGGGCAGATAAGCGTTTTGTTGTCCGTCCTCGAAAGAGCAGGAGCGCTGTGATAGGTTCTCCCGCAAAGCGGGCAAACTGCCATTCTTATCGTATTATCCTTCATAGCCACATACCTCCCTGCATTTATCGTAAGCATCAATTAGCACATTCTTGTCGAAGTAAAAGGTGTCATATCCCTCAAGGCATGTTCTCATATAAAAATCGCTTGGAACACCGATAGGTCTGTCCTCGTGCATAATGTAGGCGAACGCCATCACCGACCTGTGCTTTCCCGTTCGGATGCCTTTGTACTTCAGCTTAATTTCTTTCTTGTAGTAGAAGGAAGGATATCCCTCGTAGCGGTCCAACGCCGCCTCGTCTGATTCCGTCACTTCCCAAATCACCACGGGGACTGTGCCGCTTTCACTTTTTTCAATCGTAAGGTAGGAGCCTGTTCTGCTTCCTTTGAAGAGCAGTTCCCAGCCTATAAGATTTGCTGTTCCGAGAACAGTTGCTTTCGGACACCTCATTCTCATCTGCAAAACATTCAGATTACTGCCATAGGCAATATAATATCTTTTTTCCATTCTCTAAACCGTCCTTTCTGAAGGACTTAGGTTAAGCGTCCTTCTACTACCTTAAGACCGCCGAAGCGGTCGGAAGGCAGGGCATTTAACCTAAATTCTTCAAGCGGCTTGTCTGCCGTGTCTGAATGCCGTGTCGCCATCAAGATTTCTTGTGAGGATTTCTCTTGCCGTTGCGAATTCTTCACCGATAAATCCGAGCCTTAAAAGCCATGTTCTCATTGCGTACTTCGGATTTTCTTTCTGCTGTTCCTTCGGACTTGCGGACTTGACTTCCTTTGCCATTTGGCTGAGTGCGAGGCAAAGCTGAATGTAGCTTTTTAACTGCCCTGCGTGAATTCCGCCTTTTCTTTCCTCTGTGGGATTATCAAATTGGAAAAGCCTGAATTCGACCGTGCCTTTGGTAAAGGTAGCGTGGAGATTGAGCATATGGTAGCGGCTGTCGTTATAGTGATGTGTTCTTCCGTAACTTGTTCCGTGGCTTTCGTACCAAATATCCGCCAAGCCGCTCATACTGTTCGGTTTGCTTTTATTGAGCCTTTCGAGAAATCTCGGATTGACCGTTTTGCAATATCTGTTCATTCTGCCTCTGTCGAGTTTCAAAGCATCTGCGATAAGGGTTTCGTGGCTTGCCATAATGTTTGCAAGGTTTCTCAGTGTATTTGAGTTGTGACCGTTCGCTCCGATATGAATATGAACTCCACAGCCATGGTCGGGGTTGCTGATTGCGCCTTTGTGCCTAAGCTGCCTTGCGATTTCCTGTAAATCTTCCATGTCTTCGTAGGTGAGGATCGGGGTTGCAAGCTCTGCTTTCTTAATGTCTCTCGAAGCGTGAATGCTGACGTCTCTTGTAACCATCCACTTTCTGCCCTGTCTGTCTTTGCAGCTCCAGGCATCATAAGAACCGCCGTCGTGAGTTACCGTATCAGTTGTTCCAAAGTATTTAGCGATAACCTTGATTGCCTGATTCCTTGTTATCTCCGCCATCTCTATCTCTACCCCGATAGTCTGCTTTTTCATTTCCTTAATTTGTCTTGTAATCTTTTCGTTCATGGTGTGTACCTCCGTTTTGTTTTTTCGGCTTTTCCCTTTCGGTACACACATATTCGCTCTTTTTCGAGTATATATCAAGTCATTTTGTGATAATAAATGTACCTGACTTTCGAAGATACACGAAGCTGAATTTGTGTATATTATGGCGGTTATGAAGCATCATCCGAGCAGATTTTTTCGCCGGAAACCAGCTTTGCATAGATGGTCGTATAACGTTCACATTCTGCTCCCTCGCTCCCGGCGATGGCTTGGAGAAAGTAGTCTGCGGCTTCCTTACGGCTGTCCCACATCTTTTTCTCGCCGCAGCAGATGGTTGTGACCGTATCGAGCTTCACCACCAAATCGACACCGTAGATCACATTCAGACCACAGCCATTATCCCAATTCATGAGCAGAGAGCCGGTATCGTCGATACCCGTGACGGTTCCGTGCGTCCCGACAGGCGGTGCATGGATATCGTCCATTTTTACCAATTCCACCCTTGTTCCGGCGGGATACTTTTCTCTGGTTCTTTTAACTATTCCCTTACTCGGAAACATCATTGTTCTTACCTCCATCCTTGTACGCTGATGAGCCTGTAAAATTCTTCAGCAGAATCTTGCGTTCTTCTTTGTATTCCTTTCCTATAAATCCCAGTCGGAGCAGAAAGCACCTGAATGCATATTTTTCATTATCAACTTTCTTGGAGCTTGCCGTTATCCTTTTTTGATTTAAAGACATCTCACAGAGAGCAGCAGTAAAGTGCGTGTATGCTTTGACACTTTCGGTATCGGGCAGTTCAGAAAACCATGGTAATTTTACGCTGCTTTCGGTTATTTCAATTCCGAGAGCATCAATACCAAGAGCTTTTTTAATAAGGCCGCCTTTGGCGTCAAGCAGCGAGGTGAGGTTGCCGACCTTGACCTTCTCAATCGGAATTTCCACCGTAAGGCCGACAGGCGCGTCCTGTGCGGTGCTACCGTCCTCGGCAGTGGTGTCCGGCGCGGCGTTTTCCTCGGCACCAGGTTCGGCGTGAAAGCC
>CANQNT010000047.1 GCA_947625255.1 uncultured Acetatifactor sp.
CCCCGCTACGGGAAACTCAACAAGACATATACGGAAATAACATCCGGTGACGGCCTCTCTTTTGAGAAGCAGAAGTTTATTCATGACTTTTAATAATAAACAAACAGGCATATTAAAGATGAAAATAAAATCCAAATAAATACAACTAAATATGCTTTATATCAGTTCTTTATAGGGTAGTTATTTCTTTCAGTTGTTTTCACTATTTTCTGTTAATTGGTTCTTTTTGGGTACATTTTTGTTTCTTGTTTGTTTCTTGATTTCAGTTTTAATTCGTACATTTGCATACGAAAAATAACGAATGAAAGAATACGATTATGCCACGAATAAAGAAGCCTAAAAAAGTAAAAGAACCAATCCGTCTTCGGATGAAGGATTTGTCCGATGGCAGCAAAAGTCTGTATCTGGATATATACCGCAACGGCAAACGGACATACGAGTACCTGAAGCTGTATCTTATTCCGGGAACGGACAGCAATACCCGTCGGCAAAATGAAATAACAATGGCTGCCGCAAATGCCATCAAGTCGAAACGTATTATCGAGCTGACCAGTGGTGAAGCCGGTATCGTGAACCATACGGATAAGATTTATCTGCTGGACTGGATGCAAACCTATCTGGAGTACCAAGAGAAACGCGACAAGAAGGGCATCGGTCAAATCAAAGCCGTTACCCATATCCTGAAAGAATATGCAGGGGAAAGATTTATATTGGATCGGGTTGACCTCGCTTTTTGCCAAGGCTATATCGACTACATGCTGACAACCTTCCGCCCTAAAGGAAAGCCGATAGCAGCTTCTACACGCAACACCTATTATCAGATATTCAATGGCGCCCTGAATGCTGCCGTTCGGGCTAAACGGTTGTTGAGAAATCCGTTTAACGAGATGGAAAAGTCGGAGAAGCCCAAAATGCCGGAAAGCGTGCGGTCCTATATGACCATCGAAGAGGTACGGGCATTGATTGCCACTCCGATGCAGGAAGGGAGGGTAAAAAATGCCTATCTGTTCTCCTGCTTCTGCGGACTGCGTATCAGCGATATTGTCGGCCTGAAATGGAAGAATGTCTTTGTCGATAACGGCCAATACCGTCTGGCGGTAGCTATGCAGAAGACCAAAGAACCGATTTACCTGCCACTCTCCAACGAGGCGTTGAAATGGATGCCGGAGCGTGAGGACAAGGCTGCAGACGATCCTGTGTTCAACCTGCCTTCAAATATCAATCAGTATCTCAGACCGTGGGCCGAAGCGGCCGGAATCACCAAGCGTTTTACTTTTCATTGGTAGAGACATAGATAACTTTATTTCTCGCTGAAGACAAACGATTTACAGAATTTTAATTTGTGATAGGTAACGACTTAGAAACAAGAAAAGTTCCCTTATCTGTCTTATTTTGCATTATTGAAAAGAACACCTTATTTATTTTGCAAAGATACTAATTTAACCCGAATATAAATCGTCAATTAGCTATTAAAATTGTATAGTTGTTTTTTACACTAATAAAATAATAGTAGCATTCACACATTTACCAACCTTACTACCGAGTTGGTGTGAGATCATTTTCTCAATCTATCCCAATTGGTATGATAACATACGTACCTCGTTATCGGTTTGTACAAGCGTAGAATAGTTTCCGTCTGATGCAATGTAGACGATTTAATCTGGTACTATACGAACTAAATCAATAGAGGTTGATATGACCAATTGTTTTTTTCATTCGATTGTTCTTCCAAACAAAAATATACAGGTTTATCCATATGGCAAAGCCATGTTCTTGATAATGTATGAAATAGCGTTCTAAGTGTACCAAATACTATTACTATCTAAAATCCCATGGTGCAATTCGTCGTGGATATACCCAAAGCCCCACTTTATTATTCCTTGCTTTTATTTCTGCATTATGATATTTCTCGGACTGGTCATATTTTGTATAGTGCCACGCCATTCCTGCATTCAACATTTCAAGGGCGACATCCTTATTCTCTAGAGTATAAACATAAGCGATATATCTACCCCAACCATCTTGTTTTTGAACATCAACAATAATATTTTCCCCCAAAAATAAGGGTTTACAAATAATCCTTGGTTTTTGTCCCAAAAGCCTGTTTCTTTTTCTGGAGCATCAATGCCCCAAATCCTAAATTTTATTTGCAAGTTATCTCTATTTAGGCCAACAAAACCATCAGAAATTTCTACTACTTTAAATTGAAACTTTTGAGCTAAGCACTCTGTTGTTGACAACAGACAACCTTATAAAAGAATCCAAATAAGAAACCTTTTCATATTCATTCTATTTTACATATAAATATAGTCTATGGGATGTATGATTTTATAAGTTGTATATTCCAGGCATAGTTGAGATTGGCGCCAGAATCGTCTATTCCTCCAGATGTTATACCGACTGCCTCTCCTTTTGAATTTAACAAAACACCTCCACTACTGCCGTGATCAATTGGAGCACTAATCTGTAGAATCTTTCCGTTCTCCCTTATCTGTGATATTTCGCCAGATGAAAAAGTGTTATCCAAGCCTCTTGGACTTCCGATAGTATATATTTTCTCTCCTACTTTTGGTGTATTATTTGCGATCTTAATGTAGTTTACTTTTCTGCTAACTCCAACCTTGAATATTATAAAGTCGTTGTCCTGACTCTTATGGTAAACTTCCGTTACCTTATATGAGCTTCCATCGGAAAGTATTATGTCTTCATAGCCAACAGCGGTACCTTGAAAAACATGGTAATTACTTACTGCAATACCGTTACTAGATATGAAGAAGCCAGAACCTTGGAACCCTTGATACGCAGTAGATGTATGAATCTTAAATACCGCAGATGATAGTTTTTCAAAGATCTCACTTGGAGACAAAACTCTACCATTTGTAGTATTACCGACATCTGAAGTTTTATTTGTCTGAGAAGTTCCTTTTTGTTGATGTGGTAGTGGTGGGCGACCATTATTAGAGAATGAACCTGGTCGAGAAGATGGACTAGAAACAGGATAGTTATTATTACCCTTAGGAGCTGCTGGTTTTTGAGCGCAACCTACAGATAACAGTAGTATGAGCAGTATATATAGTATTTGTTTCATATATTATTGGATTTGTCCTGGTTTGGGTAAAATATGAATCAAAAATCTTTGATTTGCTTTTTCTTCGAGTTCTCTCATTAGTCCTGTGCCGCTGAGCCTTCCATCTCCACTACCACTGATTAGTACTTCACAATTATCTCTATCAAAATGGATATTGTTATTATCCCAAAACTTTTTAAGATTTCTTGCTCGGCGATAACTTAAATCATAGTTATAATCCATTTTATCTATTCCATCTTTTGATGCCTGACCTTCAATCACGAGAAGATACTGAACCTCCGGCGTGTTTTCAGCGGCACTATGAATGAATCTTACTAACTCTTGACCAACAGACAATAATTTTTCTCGCTCAACTTTAGAAATGTTATATATTTGATCATCATCAATTTTAAAACGTACAACAAAATTCAGTTTGTGTTTTTTATTAATTGAGTCGTATACAAAATAGTTTTGGTCGAGATTTTTGGTAGCATCGTTAATTTCATTTATCTTATCAATATGGGCTTGTGTTGCATTGGCAAGATATCGCATACTATCCAACTCTTCACTATATTGTTTTTGACGAAGTACCATACGAGAGTTGAGGTTCAATAAACTGTCTCTTTCTGCTTTTAATTCTTTCACTTCAAGAGGTGTCGCATCAATTTGTTTTAACTCAACGATTGATATGATGAACAATACAACCATCAAGAAAAATAAACTAGTCATTAGATCTGCATAACTTGCCCAAAAGTGCGTTCGTTTATCTTTTCCCATTTATTAATCACCAATTTTTCCGGGTTTAGGAAGAATATGTATAAGGAATCGCTGGTTAAGTACTTCCTTTGATTCTCTCATAAGTCCTGTGCCACTTAAACGTCCATCACCACTACCACAAATTAGTACTTCACAATTTTTATCATTAAAATTCAACCCGTTATCTTCCCAAAATTTTTTAAGAGATAATGCTCTTTGATAGCTTAACTCGTAATTATAAGCATATCCATCTTTCGATGCTTGTCCTTCAATAATAAGGAGATACTGGATATGAGGGTTACTTTGTGTCGTTTTAATAATAAAATCTTGTAGGATCTTACCTGTCGTTCTTAAATCTTCTTTTGTACTTGATGGAAGACTATTCATATCTGCACTTCCACTTCTAAAACTCACAGTTACTGCAAGTTTGTGCTTTTTGAATTCAGGGAAGTATTGGAAGTATTGCGAATGCTGTGTATCGAGTTCTCGAGTTGCATTGTTTATCTCATCCGCTTTGTCAATTTTCGCTTGCAGCTCAGCGGTCTGCTCAATCGCATCAATACGAGCATTATTCAATGCTATGATAACAACTATAAATAGTGTTAGCATAACAAAGAATAGACTTGTCATAAGGTCTGCGTAACTAGCCCAAAAGAATGATTTGCTTTCCTTTGCCATATCTATTGCTCCTGTGTTGCACTTTGAGTCGACTCTAAGTAATCTACATTAACAGTTTGGTCATTACTGATATTTGGCTCTACCTGCGTAGATGTTGGAACTATAGTTTGTTGAGGCTCATTAGAAACGCCAACAACCTCAATCCTTGGTTCTGCAATAAAAGAGTTATATACATATAAGCCAAACGCCATAAAAGCAAGCAAAGTTATAGTTGCAACCATATAAGTTATGCTCTTAGGGAATACTGGAGCGGACACATGTTGCACTGCACTTTCGATGGGGAAACCTTCTCTTCTTCCACCATTATTCTGGTTTTTAAGGCTACTAACCAATCTCTCAAGTATTGCTGTCTGACCCTTCGTTGACTCAACGAGCTGTCCCATAACTGCCTTTATATCGGCAAGATTACGAATCTCTTTCATCAACTCAGTAGTTTCAGCATTTCTAGCAGCAAACTCTTCTCTTTGCTCTTGAAGCATTCTTGCAAACTCTTCCTTTTGCTCTGAATAATGCTTGAGCAGTGCATCGAACTCTGAAACAGAGTTGTTACGCAATTGAGTTACGCTTTCTCTTGTACTTTCAGCAAGTTTCTCAAATGTTTTACGCAACGTGTCGTCTACTTTTGCAACAACCTCGTTGATATACTGTTCGCGAGCGGCAACCTGATTGATCTCTCTTTCAAAGAATGCACCCATGTTCTCAATGGCGGCTGTTCGATTAAGATGCTCATTAATGTTGCTATTCAATTCATTTACGGAATGCAAATATCCTGAGACGCTGTGCAAATACTTATTAAACACAGCTATTTCACCAGTACATTCTTTAAGTTCTTTGAGAACTGTAACATTTGCCTGTGCTACGCGTTTAATGTCAATATCCTTGATTAGAGTAATCAACTCTATTTGTTCCCTAGACGACTCTTCAACTTTAGACAAGGCACCATCCAAACCCTCAATATTTGATTGGAAAGTTTGATTGAAGGTCATAAGATTTTGCTGTAATAGATACAAAGCATTTACTGCATTTCCAGACAGAACAGGTAACAACTCTGTCTGTAACCACGAGTAGAATCTGTTCTTATCAGCTTCTACCTTGGATGTAGCACTTTTAGCTGACCAAGAAATTAGAGTTGTACAGCAAATACCCACTAAACTTGCGGCCATAGCAATTGCGACACAAGTCATCAATGAGGTGATGTTGTCCATAAGTGATTCGCTTGATAAACCTCCACTTACGGCAATAAAGCCAATACCGACAATGATACCGACCATTGTGCCCATCAAACCGAGGTATAGCGGTATCGGCTGTTGTATATTGATTTCTTCTTCCTCTGCATCACAGTAACGCTCTACGACATCCTTCATTAAATAAAAATCGCTCGCTGCTCCTCTGTTTTTTTGAAGGTACATATTCAAGGCGTCCCTAATCTCCTTAAGTGTTTCATTATCTGTATTGATATTTAACTGAGAAACACTTATGGTATCAATATCTTCAACATAGACATCATCATCATCGCTACAACTCTCTGTCTGAATTTCTTTCTCAACGATAGAGTACGATGATGTACTATTGGGGAATATTGATTTATAGGTCGCTATCTTCTTTTTAGTGTTCCTGTATATGTATATCTGTGCAACTATAATTGCTATAATTACAAGAACCACTAGAATATAATGAAGTTCCATTGTTTACTTTATTTCAACTGTTATAGGTTTAATGACTTTCCACTCTTCTCCGATACGTTCTGCAGTTCCTGTTGTCTTAATGAGTACCTGAGTGGGATCATTTGATGAGCGAGTAACAGAACAAATAGGTTCGAGATACTGACTATCAAATTTTAGGATACGTTGTTTTACTTCCTCTTGCTCAATACATATACTTACCTCGGCTGTATATGCGTTAGCTTCTGACATAGTAAGTCTATAAATTGACTTTCCTTTTTGATATGTATCTTGAATGCTTGAAAGAATCATTGAATTAGACTCTTTTGCATAAATTTGATATACAGGTTTAGCTGTAGTAGCCGGCTCCATCTTTATATTTTCTGTCACACTTTGAGTAGGAGCTGTTGCTAATGCAATATATTGCTGTAAAATATCCTTAAATTTTTTACTTGCCAAATATGCTTCTATAGCTCGATCAATTGTTGCCTGAGACGGGGCACTGGTTTGCGGTCGATAAGACGAACTTTGTCCTCCTGCGATTCTGCGAATCTCATTACGGATATAGTCGTTTGTATTGATTTCCTCTGTAATTATGTCTTTTACTTTATTTACATTTGTTCTAGGCCTTTTTCTATATGCAAAAAACGCCAAAACTATACCCAAAATTCCAATAGCAATTCCTATAAAACTAATTGCTTTAGCTTTCGTTATATTATCCTCGATTCCTGAAATTTTTCCACTCAACTCCTTTTTTGTTTCCTCTGCTTTTGCATTAAATGACTTTTCAACTGCAGTGAATTGGTTTGTTAATGTTGAGTCTGCCCTATTAATCACAGATGCTACAGCATTGTCGATTTCTTTCTTGGCACGATCTATTTCCTGGTCAGTATATTGACTAATATTTTCTTGTGCAGTTTGCTGAGCCTTCTTTATGGCCTCATTATCATTTTCACCATTATTAGGCAATAATGAGCAACTAGCAAGCGTTATTACTGACAATAAAATTATAATCTTCTTCATTTGTTTTACATTTGATAAATGTTACGTACTACAGCGTTGATAATACCAACTAACGGGTAGAAGAATAATGTTTCTTCCAAATTGTCATCTGCACCATCTTGTGCTATCTCACTCTTCTTGATTGCTAGACCATTCTCAAGATATGTTCTAATATCTCTATAACATAAGTCCTTGACTTTATTCATAATAGAACGATCTACATCGAAATTGTCATAGAATGAGAATTTCTTATCAAGTTTGAAGGTAAATTCTATATATTCCTTAATTACGTCTACAACAGAATCCAAATCCGCTTCTGTCACATCATTATAAGTCATGTGTACATCTGCAAATTTCTCATTATCTGTACCAATAAGGATTGTTTTCATGTCTTTAATTTCCCCATAATCCTGAGATTGGAATGGAGTTAAAATGATACCTCCCTTACAAGTAGACTCTTTTGAATTTGCAGGACGGATAATATCTAGTCCATCTATTGAATAAGACTGAGCATAGATTTCCTCAAATATGATTTTAGTAAGTCTTACTAGCGTTGCGTCATTGGTGCTCAAAATGTTAAGCACTTTTGAACCATTACCACTGAAAGTCATATGACGAGGCATATCAAAGCCTTTAGCTTTCATCAATTTTGCAATATGATATACTATTGCTACATAGAACAATATTACAACATATTTACCTCTGTTATCATCTGCAAGCATCTTTGCAAAATTGATTTCCACCTTTTCCTTTTTGATCTCTTTATTGGATGCCAATGAGAACAAGAACGCAATAACATCAGTTGATACACGTTTATCAAGTACAGACTTCAATACGGCCTTTAGGCCTCTTAAATTGTTGGTCTCTAACTGATTCGTGATTATATCTTTATACTTATTTACGAAACCGTTTGAATCAGAATCGTATGAGTATCCGTCTCCAAAAATCGTATTAGCTGCAAAACGGAAAGATGTTAGGTATTTTGGTTCGCCCTTGTCAACTATCAAAACATCTGTAGTACCACCACCTATATCGACAGATACAACAGTAGAGGTTGCACCTTTCTTGGCTTTATGATAATAATATGGCGCAACAGATTCTGACGCTGCAATAATATTTGAAATAGGAGCACCAAATAAAGTTGCAAAAGTATTTTCCCATTCAGCTTTAAATTTATTAAAGCGGTTCTGTGTCATACTTGCAGGATAGAACCATACGATTTCTGTTTTACTTAAATCTCCATTATTAAGAAGTACCTTTGTTCTTAGCATCAACAAAATACTTTCAATATATTTTGAAGCTCTCTTTTTATCTTCAGTATTTGTTGACCATTTCAAGTCTGTATGTAATACATTGTACGGCAATGACAAACTCTTTTCATAAGTATAAGGGATGTTAACATTTGCCATTGCTAAAACAGCCTTATCCCAGTTTGTATTGTTACTCTCAGATATAACCGTACGCATTGGATATCCATACAAACTCTCTCCGCCAATTGTTGCCGGAATAAAGTCTGAGTTGAACACATCATTGATCATATAGTCATCTGTGATGTGCAACTTTTGAATCTGCATATCCTTCTCTGTAATATCAAAAGGATTAGAAGAAGTTGAACCATCAACACTATATTCAATATGCGTATTTGTTGTACCGAAATCTATAGCAAAACGGAATTTGTGACTTCCATTGCGAGCTGTAAATTTAGGTATAATAACACCATGAATACCACTCTCATTATCATTAGATAAGGTTATATACTGATATTCAGACTCTAGTGCATAAGTAATGTAGTCAATGTAACTCGTATCAAATCTTGAATTGTCTGCATTCCTATTTCTTCTAACTACACCTTCAACAGACACTTCTTTGTTTGAGTAATCATAGAATGATAACGAATATGCACTGTCTGGATTATCTACTGAATCACGATCTAAGAATGCAACTTTGTAGTATGGTTTGACACCATCTGCATACTTAATGCTAGGATACAATCCAAGAGTAAACTCTTTCTCAATAATGGCACCCTTGTTGGCGGTTGCCTCAGCCTTACCATCTTTATAATAGATTCGTTCATACTGGATATATCCGCCATCTTTTATCGGGATGCGTAATACTACCTTTACAGCCTCACCATTCAAACGAACAACTTCAATACGATTTTTTCCACATACTTTTTCCGTAAGATCTTTGGTTGTGAAGTAGTTAAAGTATGTTCTCTTTAACGGAAGTATGTAGCTGAACTTTGAATCTGGATTTTCATCATTTCCATTAAAGAAAGCCTCTGAATTAAACTTATAAGGAACCTTAACGATTGTATCTTCTAAGAAGTCTCCAACTGTAACATATGGATACTTTGAACCATCATCCGGTAAAGTGCGGTCATCAATAGGTCTTGCGTCGTAATATGGAACGTACGTATTCTTATCCCATTTGGCGACAACATAATGTGTGGGCTCTGTATACATTTCTACTGGCAAAGCAAGAGGCACATTGCCATTTCTAAGCGAATCTGATACTTTCATCTCAAATCCACTCGAAATATTTGTTACTGTGCGTTTCCTGCGAAGTTTCTCATCAAGTACCATAACATACTGTTGAGCTGTAGGAACAACAGGTATATCATCATAATTGCCTCGATAATATGTTTCGTCAACAATATTCTGACGCAATTCATTTCGTTGCTCATCAGTCAGCATTCTGAAACATTTCTCAAGATATAAATCAACCTCGGGGAACACTCTTGCAAAATCTTTTCTGCTCTTCTTTAGTCCCCACCAATATTTTATATACTCAAAATCCCTTTTGTAAAGAGGTTTATACTCCGTGTCAAATGGGCAATCATTACCGAACTTTATTTTCTTTCCAACATATTGCAAATCATTCGCAGAAGTAAAGAAAATGGTTGCAGGAGAAGTAGCACCAATGATATTCATTACGCCTGGTGCCGACGGGTCTATATAATTAAGCAGATATATACAATCCATCTGATCAAAATTGTACTCATCACAATCCTGTTCTAGATATGTTTTGTAAGTTTTACCCAAACGAGTGTGCTCTTCGTAATCAGAATCAGAAAGCTCTGCCAAACAATTCTTCTTATCCCACACGATGATTTCTATCTTATCACGATACTTCTCTATATTGAAGAAAATTTGGCCAACATCTAGACAGTCAGATACTAGTTTATGGTATGCTGTCTTGCCTTCAAGCGAACCTTCCGCAACAATCTTAAAAGCGCGCTTCACCAAATCCATTCTAGCGAAAGGAGAAGGAATTGATGTAATTTCATGCTTATCATTTGCACCTATAGGATCTGCGATAGAGTCAATCGCTTTAGTTCCTATCTTTACGGAAGTGTCCCAATTGCCGATTGTGTCGGCAGCTCCTTTATGTAGTCTTAAAACCTTAGCCATATCACTTAAAACTTATATTTCTTACCAACTAACAATTTTGTAACATTGTAAAATAACTCCGTGAACTTATGTGGGAGTGTAAAGTTCTTGGATAGTGATGAGTGCTCTTCATTAAGAGCCGCATCAAATAAATCATATCCTGACTTATTGAATGCCCATAAAGCTTTAATAGATCCAGGTTTTACACCATCTACAATTGAATACAAGTCAGAAGATTTTACAGAAAGTTTAAATGGCTTAAATGCTCTATCATTATCAGACATCTCTTCTAGCCACTCAATGTAAGAGTTTACGAATTTCTGAATATTATTAATGAAAGAGGATTTTAAGAACGCATCATCAAACTTATTATCTCTTGCCCATTGAAGAGAGGTTGCGCCTCTCAAGTGCTCATTCACATACTTAGCAAATAACACAAACTGTGTCATAGGTGTACACAGATAGTCCCTCGTTGATTGAGTGAGATTGCTGAAAAGAACTTCTTGAACATCCTTTTCAATACCAAACTCCCTAAAATCAGGATTCGGAGCATAAATTTTACCGTTCGAGTTCTCTTCGCAAACAAGTATTGGATCATCATTCTGAATACTTGCAAAGTCTACAATAGACATTGCTGCTGCTAATTCAACAATATGAGCGTTGTTACGTTGCTCTGTTCCTCCTTCTTCATTCTCATATTGTTTAGTTCTTTCATCTCCAATATAATAAAGGACATTCACAGATGATTCGTCGCCATTCACATTGCGCTCATAATATTGTAATGCAGCCTTAGTTTTCCCTATAAAGGTAGATGAGTTAATTGTGCTTTCCTCATCTGTTTTAACCGCAAAATAAGGCAGCACGGTAATAGCGCCTATTGGAGCATGTTGTATTGCATCGTTATTAGACACCTTCGCATCTAATCCTCTGAGATTTTTCAGTAGTAAAGGGAATCCACTTGCCCCTGTTCCGCCGAAGATCGAACTAATGATAAAAATTCTATCTCCAGGCTTGAAGGCATCTGCAAAATCTATAAAATCTTGAGAATCTGTGAACTGATTGAGTACGACGCTTCCTATATTAGGATTTCCTTTGAATCCAACTTCCATATCAGACTCTAGATTTGCTTCAGAGAATAACATAGATGCTAATGCTCTATTCTCCTTAGACATAGTGCTGAATTCAATAAATTCCCTAAACTTCTTATTTTTAGTATCCTTTAAGGCAAGTCTATGATCATTCACAACATTTTCAATAGGGACCTCAAAGAATCTATTTTTTGTAGCATCATTAAATGCTAATTGGCTACGAATTGCTACATATGCCTTGATTTGCTCAATTGTTCTTGTAACATCTGCATTTGCAAAATCTGGGTCTACAATGATTGGAACAATTGCACTGGCATCAATCTTTACGCCTGAGGCGGCAAGCATAACCAATGATTTAATGACACGAGAGCCTGTGCCACCTATACCGAATATATATAATTTTCCGTTCATACTAAACATTAATTAAAAAGTTACAAAAAAGGCACATGCTTTGCGCTTGAACTCCACCATTTCAACATAAAACTTAAAAGAACGAAGGCAATCATTGCAACGAACATATTTGCAATACCAAATCCCCAACAATTAGACTCGCCAATGAGTATAGAAATAATATTACCATCAGCGTCCCTCTGATACATTAAGGTATCATGAATGTATCCATTTACATATTTAGACATCACAATGCCATAGCCAACAAACAAGGCTATTACAGCATTAATGCCCAACGTAATCAACCAGCTCCACCACTTGCAAAGTCTCGGATGATTAATAATGTAATAGAAAACCACTACTAGAACAAGTGAACCAACTAATGTGATTAATCCCACCAAGTTATAGATATTTGGATTAGTGTAGGCCTCTGTTCCGGGATCATATCCCCACAAATAATAACTTAAATCTTGTCCATAAAAAGACTGAAACCAACAATAAATCTGTCCGAGTAAGTTTTCCATATTATTTAATATTAATTGTTATACTTCCATATTGTCCATCAGATGCATACGCATCATATACGCCGCCAAGTAGATAACTCAAACCATATGTTTTTTCCATTGCACCTGGTGCGTTGATATCCAATCCGCTCTCATCAGTACAGTCATTAATCCATTGGGGCAAGGTGTTTTTAAGTGATATTTTAACAGTTCCCTTGCTCAATACAGGTTGCAACAAGTTAAGTTTGATTGTGTGTGTATATAAATCTTGTCTAGGACCTGAATATTTGGTAATTTCAAGCCCATATGCTTTATTTGAAACCACATAATTGTCTGGGTTCATCAAATACTCATCAGGAAGTAGAATATTAGAGAAATTAACGGATATTCCAACCTGAAAACGACTATTGCCACCTCTACCGTCTGTTTTAGCGTTTTTAATCGCATATTGTTCAGATTTGGCTATTTCATATTTACCATTACCTGGCTGAGGTAATGAGATATTGTACAGTATAGCCGTTAAAGGTCTAGAAATCATAAAAATATTCTGCACCCCTTTGCCTTTTATTTGATTTAGTTCCACTTTTTTGAGAATAGTATTGAGGAAACTTTTATCGCCCATCAACCACATAAAGAAAGGTCGGTCATTATTAATAGGCTGTCTATCATCGAATTTATTGTAATATATGCCATTAAACTGAGATGTTAAACGCATAACCACAATGGAAAAATTAGGATTCTTAGCCAGTTTCTCTACGATATGATTCTTTATGCCTATCTGTTGTGCTACAATATACTCATCAGCATTATCTTTGGCCTTATATTTTTTCCCTGGCGAGAAAATGCAATCTGAGACAAAAATAGAGACTTCATCATCGTCTGTTTGAGATATAATTGTATCAAGAATATTAGACATGTCAGACGTACCTCTTTTACCGCCTTTCATTTTAAAATCAGCAGGCTCCAAGGCCTCTATAAACTCTCTGATATCTGGTTTTTGCTGTAAGACTTCACTATTTATGTAATTCAGAACCAATATATTCTTGGTTGCTAATGAGTCTATTCGAGTTCCTAAATCTGCATGCTGTACATCAGATAAGTAACTATAAACAGCATTTTCAAAGTCTGTTGCGCCCTTAACATAGCCATCCATACTACCAGAATTTTCAACAAATACTTTGATTTTTGGTGCTGGTAATTTCACTTCAGTCTGTGAACTTTCATTTCCCAACTTTTGGTTAGGTCCAGTGGGAGGACCTCCACAACTAGCTAAACTTAGGGTACAAGCCGCAGATAAAATCAAGCGCTTCATATTTTAATTTTTTGATTCGTTTATTTGTAATAGTTCCACGAAAGAACTATGACTCGTTTGCAAAATTACTAAAAAATGTTCAAAGAAAGGTAGAAACAGGCGATTATTTTTTCCTCTTCAAAGAATTAAATGATGACACCAAATAAATTTATATTCAACGGATTATGAAATTTTTGTTATTTTATAAAGATAAAAGATGGATGTTTGTATGGTTTGTATTTTTTATAAATCAGCAGACTGTGATTAAAAATGTTATGAAAATATCAGTTATTTATTTTGCATTACATTTTTAATCAAGGTCTTACATTACGATTATAGTTCTTTCGTGGAACTACTCCAATAATGACCTAATAAGTCCTTGATTGGCATCATCTATCACCGAGTTTTCCAACATTGTTAGATAAATCTGCGTTGTCTGTTCAGAGGTGTGTCTCATACCAGCACTGATGACAGAAATAGGTACATTGTGGTTTCTTGCAGCAGTGGCCCAACTGTGGCGTGAGGTGTATGATGTCAATTTGCAACCAGCAGGCAACATCTTTGATAATCGTCTCAATTGTCTATTATGGTTGTTGATTGCGACTTGATATTCTTCGTATGCTGGTTTTGTTTCCGTTGAGGTCAATATTGGGAAAACATAAGGAGATAATGCCGATGAGTATCGGTCAATTATTCGTTGTATACTTGGCTCTATCCTTACACTCAACAATTGTCCTGTCTTTCGGCGGGCATAGCATATCACTCCGTTTTGGATATTCTCTCTTTTCAGATAGGCAATATCTACGAATGCCATTCCACGGGTACAATAACTGAAAATGAATATATCCCTTGCAAGGGCGAGTGGCGTTCCTTCTGCCAAATTGAGTTTATACAACTGTGATATTACTGATTCCGATACAGCACGCTTGCGAGTACGATCAATGCCCGTATAAACCTCTGTAAATGGGTGTGATTGTTCAACGAGTTTTTGTCTAACTGCTTTATTGTAAACAGCACGCATTATACGCATATAAAATGAAATAGAGTTCCGTACCATTCCTCGTTGTACGAGAAAGGCATTATAGTCTGCAATAACTTGTTCCGTCATTGCCGAAAATGGCAGATTGACTCCGCCAAGAAACTTGACGAAGTTCTTCATCGTTTTCTCATAGTTCAGAGCCGTCCCCAAGCGGTTTGCATTACGCATCAATCGTATTTGATTCTGCATAAAGTCTAAGACTAGTACATGACATTCCGGAGACTTAAAGCGTTTTACAATATCGCCAACAGAATAAGTTACTCCGCTATTATTCAAATCTTTGACAATTCGTTTCAATAGCGCAATATCACTATCTATACGATTCTGAATAATGTTCTTGTCAGCAACACTTACAACAACCTGTTCACCTATTGTATCCCATTCGTCAGGCTGCAATCGGATATTAGTTGTTATCTGTTGTGTTGCTCTACGATGAGTCACTTGATAATATATAGTTCCTGCACGCTCCACGACTGATGAGGGGCGTAGTTTTACTTTAATTGTTGCCATAAGCGTGATAAATAATTTGAAATGATACAATAAGAGCCTTCACTCAATTGCCTAAGGGAAAGCTCTTTAAATAACGGCTACGGGATATACAGCAATTGAAACTCTCTTTTTACTGTAATTCTAATATGTGCCACCTCTTTAATTCCTCGATTTAAGGTTACCCTTTGGCTGCCCTTGCTTCATCTTTATGAACTTGGCTTTGCTCTCCTGTTCCTTTGCAGCTTGCTCTTTTAGCCTTGCCTGTTCGGCAAGCGTGGCTTGTCTCCGGACAGCATCCTCGTATGCCTCCACGTCCTCGCGCATCTGTTCAATTCCGGCCTCGTCACGGTTCAGTTCAAAGAGATTTTCAAGTTCCCCGATCTGCCCGGGCGAAGCTTCGCCTTTCATCTTGATATAGCGGTATTTCAAGTCATTGTCTGAGCAGTCGTAGTCAAGCTGCTTCCCGAGACAGAAAGCCACAGATACAACTATCGAGTACGTTACCAGTATGATCAGGGTCCAGAATATATAAGGTGTATCTATGCTGATGCTGTGTCTGTGACAGACAACATCGGGTTCTTCCATCCTGTTTCTGACGGAAGTGGAAAGCGATTCCATCTTCTCCGATATATGCAGGATGGTGTCTTTCTCTGTTTGGGCGAACCGTTCCAGGAACTCGTTCTGATTCTTGTGGTACGCCTGCTGTTCGCTTTTCAATACAGACAGGGTTTCCATGAACTTGTCCGGCATGGAGTTTCTTTTCTGTAGATTGGCTGTATCGCCCTTGATCATGACAAGAGCCTCCAGCACACGTTTGAAGCCTGTCTTTAAGGCATTCAGTTCCTGTATGACCTCTTTGTCCGCTTCGGCATCACCGCCCGCCGATTGAGGCATGGACAGCCCGTTTATCTTGTTTTCGATTCTCTCCAGGCATCCGTAGATGCTTTCCATAAACTCTTCCTGTTTCATAAATTCATTGATTTTAACGTTTTACACTTTAATGATTGATTGTTTGGGGCAGACTTATAATCCAAGCCCTTTCCGTTTTTTTTTCTTCTTGCGCTTGCGCAGCAGTTCGTCATACGGGATCTGTTCTTCCGGAACAGACTCGCCAAAAGAAGAAAACAACCCCAGTCCGTTGCTTTCAATAAATGCCATATTGGATGGTTCCTGTTCCTTCCGGTTGCGGTTTGACGGAGCTTGATTTTGCTTTTTAACCTCTAAATCCACTCCGGTATCCGGACTGTTTCCGCCCAGAATGGCATTCAGTTTTGCAAAGCTGAACTCCCTGCTGATTTGCGAGCCTTTGAAGGTCAGGCCGTCTTTGGTAAGGCGTATGCCTTGAATGTCACCGGCGGATTTCATTTTGCCGCCTCTTCCGACAAATTCCAGTTTTATACCCTGCAAGGCCAGACCGACCACAAGTTCTTTCCATGTCCTGGCGCGTTTCAACGCTTGCTTCACGGCATGATAAATCTCGTATTTAATGCGTTCCGAATCATGCAGTTTCGTTACATTGGTTTTGCCTTTATCCTCCGCATAGGTCAGTCCGTACTTGTCTTTAAGTCTTTTGGTGGCAATCTCATTACGCTTGTAATCGCCCTGTGAGGAGATTACTTTACCATCATAACCGATGCGGTTATAGACCAGATGGCAATGCGGATTGTCGGTATGGTGATGCCTTACCAGTATGAACTGGGTGTTCCTGATGCCCATCAGATCCATGTATTCCATCGCTATCTTAGCCATGAATTCATTGCTCAATACCGGCTTGTCTTCCGGTTTGAAGCTTAACGCGATGTGTCCGACGGGCTGTTTTATCTTCGGATTAAGCAGGCACTGGCAGTTGAAACTGTCCGCTATTTCACGGTTATTGCCCAGCAATACGCCATCGGAACCGATTATCTCGGCATTGTCCTTTCCCATCACGTAGCGGATGCAACCGCCAAAGGATTTGCCTTTCTTGATTTTGCCTATCATGTATTTCTCCTTTCCACTTTTTTATATTCGTTCATGATCACTTTCAGCTTTTCGAGCAGTTCCATGACGGCATTCCTTGTCCGGTAGAATCCTGTCTGGTGGGACAGCCTGGCAAGCTGGTTCAGATTGTTCGCCATTCCCACAAGATTGCGTATGACGGCTGCTTCCTCCGTCGAATGCCTGGCCACAATCCTTGCTTCGAATGCGGCTTCCTGGATGAACTCCGCCAATGTGCGGTTCGCCTGTCTGCTGCGGTGCAGCAACCGCTCGTAATCAATCCTGGAGAACTTTACCGTCACGGATTTGGAAAGCTTGCGGATACCACTTGCTTTCGGTCTGCCTCTGGGTCTGGTTTTATCCTTGACACTCATATTACTTGGTTTACTGTGATTGGTCATTTTACTGTGATGATATGTCCTGCAATCTGCGACCGTTGGGAGCGGATTGCCTCCGCGACTCCGGGAGTGGAGCGAGGTTTTCGGGATGCCCGAAAGATAACCTCGCTAACTCCCGAAACTGATGTTCCGTCCGTTGACCGCCTCTGGCGGGTTCTGAATGCTGGAATGCCATCATTCCATGATGCGGATGGATTTTGCACCGGGTGTCTTTTACAGTTTGCGCCACCGATCGAAGTCTTCCGAATAGATTTCAAGATGCTGCCAGGCGATATTTTCCAGCAGTCCTGAAACGCTCATCCTCCGGCTTCCGAGCTTGCGGACATACTCGTCCAGCCTGTCCCTTACCTCGCAGCTCACGAATACGGGCTTGCGGTCTTCTATTCTGGGAACCTGTAGGAATGTGCTGCGGTACTCTTCCAGTGACAGCCTGCGTTGCCTGCCACTAATCCGGCACTTGGATGCAGGAGCGGAACCGTCTTTCTCTGCCGGCTCCTGGATCCCGGATTGTTCCGTGACTGTTGGCAGGATTTCATTCCCGGCATGCTCAGTAACCTCTCCTGCACTTTCAGGGTTTTCACACTCAGGAAGGAGCTGTGACATTTCCATACCTGTCATAGCTTCCCACCGCTCTTTGTCAAAGCTTTTTCTTGTAGCCATAATCTTTGAATTTTAATAAGTCAATACAGTGGTCTTGGTATGTACCTTGACCGGTTATCGGCAGCAAAGAAAGTATGTATAGTGCACTGTGTCAAGCAAATGGAGTGAGTGTGACAATTATGACCGGTTCTGCATTATATGCACCGGACAAACGGTGGCGACTGCTGTGATTTGCCACACCCGCACGGGCGTCCATGGAATCTGGCAATGATTTCATGGCAGTATGGAGACTGAATCCAACGGACACTTTACCGGATATAGGATAACCCGTTGCAATCGTACCGGTATACTTGCTACAGTCAGTTCAGGCAGTAATAATCACATGGCGGCTTTGCTCAGTCGGGTCATACTGTCCACCGGCCATGCAACATGATGACAGATGATGAAACAGACCGTCAGCCGTCTGCAAATCCATTGCAGTGTGATTATTACTGCTTTAATTTGTACCGGGAACAGGAAATTGCTGCAGCCATGCCACTTGTTCCCTCCTGTCAGATGTATCGGATAAGGCAGTAAGCCGGCTTTGCCTTGGCGGTACAAGATGGAAACAGTATCAAATGGAAATAAACAATGAGATTATGGAAATAGTAAGTTTTGAAAAAAGAACCTTTGAGGAGATAGCTGCCAAGTTGGATTACTTCGTGCAGCGGATGGATGACCTCTGCCGACAGCACGGGGAGAAGAAGGCAGAACGATGGATGGACAGTCATGACGTCTGCCGGAAACTGCGTATCAGCCCGAGGACATTGCAGACCCTCCGTGACAACGGCACACTCGCCTTTACCAAGATTGGCAACCGCACCTACTACCGTCTGGAAGACGTGGAACGGGTCATTGTGGATGTGGAAGAGAGACGGAAAGAGGCGAAATGGAAAGGCAAAAGCATTTAGCAGTTGAAGTATCAATTAAAGACAAACCGTATGAGTAGTGAAATCAGAGAAAAAGACCATGAGTGGGTATGTAAATTCCACTCGAATTTCGACCGGCTTCTGGCTTCGTTCGAAAAGTTGTTCAGCCAACGCCGACCTCCCGTATATGGCGATGAGCTGCTGACTGACAAGGAGGTGTCGCACCTGCTTAAAGTGAGCCGCAGGACATTGCAGGATTACCGAAGCAACGGCATACTGCCCTATATTCAGGTGGGCGGCAAGATTCTGTACAGGGCTTCAGACATAGAGCGTACCCTGATGGACGGCTATAGGGAGGCATACCGTTCAAGGAAATGAAAATCCATCCCGTTCCTTCTGCCTGTGGCCGCATGAAAAAAGGGACACCCGGAGGTCGGTTCTTCTTCTTCCTTCCTCCGGATGCCCCTTGCTGTTTCTTTCAGGTGTCGGGCTTATTTCGTACCGGTGGTCCTTACACTTACCCCTTTCGGTATCGGGTTGTCAAGTATTATCCGGTAGCATAGTCTGCCGTCCACATTCACCGGCTCTTTCGCCACCATGAAACCGGCGCATTTCTCGACCTTTGCCACATCGAGTATCATGCCGGCGATGAAGCTGTTGGAGAAGCGGGCGCAACGCGGGTCGTTCCAGATCGTGAAGCCGTTCTCGTCATCCGAGACGAACATGTACCAGTCCTTGGGCCTGTCTTCGTCCCTGGCGATACACAGCCTGTTTCCTGCGTGCAGGCTCAGTTCCCTGCTCAGTATCCTGCTCAGGTACATGCTGCCGTCACGGCATACCGTGATGATCCGTTTGCCTTTGTAGGTCAGTGCCGGATGGGAATTGCTCTTGTCATAAACTGTCAGTTTCATAATCATCAATATTTTATTGTTATACCTTGTTGTCCTTTATTCTTGTCATGCCGCCTCTCCGGCCATGATCAGTCTTCTTCTGGCGATGAACTTCCTGTTTGCCCGGACGGATTCCATCATCGCCTGCGCCCTGCGTGTCACCACCGAGGTCTTCTCGCCCATGTGCCTGGCTATGGTGCGGAATGAGCTTCCGGTCTCGTAGAACCGCAGCATGAATATCCTGTAATCCTCATAGGAGAAATGCCGCCTGAGGAACTTCTGTATGTCCTTTACCAGCCTGTCGCATCCGGTCAGCATCTCTTCCCGTTCCTCTGTCTCTTCCGCGCAGTCCGTCTCACCCAGTCTTGCGAAATACTCGTCTCCGGGGCTGTCGTAACGGCTTTCATCCCTTGCGCCCGACTGCAGGATTCTCCTATAGCATCCGAAGAAATAGGACTCCGGATCTTCTATCCCGACACTTGAGAACATTATCTGCTTCCTGACAGCCAGATATGCGTCATGGAACGCGTCTTCGTCGATTTTTCCATAGATGGAGAGTCTCTCCTTCAATCTCGCGTATGAACGGTTAAACCATCCGTTGAATTCTTTCACGTCTTTTGTTGCCATATCCTTTTGCTTTTATCTGTTAGACATCCGGCCCGTAGTACGGGCACTCTTGTTTCTTTGAATGCCTTACAGCCGTTCTCCCACCGGAAAAGCGTCAAGGCTCGGCAAGAAAAAATACCGGAGCGCAAAGCGCGAGGATGATTTTTTCCCCGCCGACCCGCAGGGCCCGGCCTTGCGCTCCGGTGGGGAACGGCTACCTTTGCTTCAAAGAAATGAGTGTGTCCTTTTCTGCTTTTTACCGCCTGCAATTATCCTCTTGCTGTGAAAAGGAATGTCTGACGGTGACACATGCCGTCCGGTTTGCGGTCTGTTTCTGTTTTTTTGTTTCCTTCGCTTGCAGAACGCTTTTACGGACACCAGAGCCCCTTTCCGGTATCATCTGTCCGCCGTTCCAGCTATAGAAAAAAACAAATGTCAAACTTAAAATTTAAGAATTATGGAAGTAGTGGTCATAGACAAGGCGACTTTCGAGAGGATGCTTTCGGGATTCGAGATTTTCGCGGAAAAGGTGGAACGGCTCTGCCGGGAACAGGAAGACTTGGGAGAAAAGGAGTGGCTTGACAGCAATGACGTGTGCAGGCTGCTCTGCATCAGTCCGAGAACCTTGCAGACGATGCGGGAGAACGGAACGCTGGCTTACACCAAAATAAGCCACAAGGTGTATTACAGACCGGAGGACGTGAAGGCCGTCTTTCCCGTGGCTGAAATGAAGCGGTGTATAACAGCCGGCAAGGAAAGAAAATGCAATGTGACCAACAAGCCAACCAACAAACCAATCAACCAACAAACCAACAAACAGATATCTGATTTATGAATGACAATGGCAATATCCGGCTGCTGACACCGGAAAACGACATGCGCGTGAGAGCCTTCCTCTCGTCGCTGGAAGAACTATCGGAAAAGGTGGAGAAAATACGTGAAAACAACAAGCCGTCTCTGGACGGGGAACGCTATTATACCGACAAGGAACTAGCCGTCAGACTGAAGGTCAGCCGCAGGAGCCTTCAGGATTACCGCAACAACGGTATACTGCCCTATATCCAGATAGGCGGCAGGATCCTGTACAGGGCTTCCGACATTGAACGTACGTTGATGGACGGGTACAAGGAGGCGTACCGCTTGAAACGGGATATATGATGGACTGACCGGTAAAGTTGCTCTTATTCGTAAATTCTATACTCAAAGAGTCGTTTTACGGATTAAAGGCAACTTTCATGGTAACTTCAATAAAAAGTAGGGAGAAAAGCGTAAAAAAGTAGGGAGAAAACGGCAGTTTGGTGGGGAGAAAAACGTATCTTTGCGTTCAAAGTGAAAATGTATGCAGACCGAACTCGAAAAACTTGTATCTCTGTACAGAGAATTGGGAATAGACAGGCAGATAGATTATGACAAATTCTATCTCTATTCCCTCATTACCCACTCTACGGCCATTGAAGGCTCCACCATTACCGAACTTGAGAATCAAATCATGTTCGATCAGGGAATCAGTCTGAAAGGAAAGAGCATCGTGGAACAGCACATGAATCTCGACCTGAAAGACGCATACGAGCATGCCATAAGGCTGGCAGATGCCCATACCGACATAACCGTTGATTTGCTGAAAAGCCTCTCTGCCCTTGTCTTGAAAAACACGGGGCAGGAGTACAAGACCGTATTGGGGGATTTCTCATCGGCACGGGGTGATTTGCGCCTATTGAATGTCACGGCCGGACCCGGTGGAAAATCGTACATGAACTACAGCAAGGTCCCGGCTAAACTGTCGGAATTTTGTACCCGGCTGAACAGGGAACGTGAAAATCATGCCGCCAAGAGCATGACACAGTTATATGAAATCAGTTTTGATGCCCACTATGACTTGGTGACAATACACCCTTGGGCAGACGGGAACGGCAGGATGGCCCGCCTGCTGATGAACATGCTGCAATTCGAGTTCGGACTGATACCGACAAAAATCCTCAAGGAGGACAAGGAAGAATATATCAAGGCACTGGTGGAAACCCGCGAGAACGAGGATTTGAATGTTTTCAGGGAATTTATGACAGCTACCATGATTAAAAATCTCACCCGTGACATAGAGGTTTACCGTAAATCCATTGATGATACTCCCATAAGTGGGGAGAAACCACAAAAAAGTAGGGAGAAGAAAGTGAAAAGTAGGGAGAAAATCATGACTCTGCTTTCACAGGACAACACGTTGAGTGCAGCAACTCTCGCAGAACGGATAGGCATAACAGCCAAAGCGGTGGAAAAACAGATTGCCGCATTGAAAGCGGACGGGGTGCTCCGACGAATCGGACCGGACAAGGGCGGATATTGGCAGGTGGTCGAAAAAAAGGATTGATTTTTTGGAGGGAGCGCAGTTTGCCGCCTGCCTTTTTCATTGTGTTTCAAAAAAACGCCCTCCTATAGAAAATCAGAACAGCATACGGACCGGTAGTTTCCTACTGTCTGTATGCTGTTTCTTTTTTTGTTGTATCGACTTTTCCGTCAGTCGCTTGTTTCCGCTGCCGTCAGCCTTCCTTGTACAGACGTGAAAGGGGAAAGGTTTTCGGGCTGAATACGCTTTGCCTGCAAAGGAAGATTCTGCCCGAAACGGCACGGCCGCTCGACCTTTTCACTTTCAATGAAGTCTGTACTAACTTCATGAACGGCGAGGAAGCAGGCGGCTGCGAAATTGTCATTGGCTGTCAGAGCCGGAATGTGTGCGGCTTTGGCTTCTCTTTTCCATCAGTCTGTCCATTTCCCTTGAAATTTTTTCTTCCGTTATCCTGGCATACCCTTGTGTGGTGGAAATGTTCGAGTGTCCCATCATCTTGGCTATGCTCTCGATGGATACGCTCTCTGAAATGAGCAGGACCCCGAACCCGTGCCGGGCCTGATGGTACGAAAGGTCATCGTGCCTGCCCAGGATCACGCCGATTTCCCGTATCTCGTGCCAGATGGAATCCCGGCTCGGCAACGGGAACACGGGACTGTGTATGTCGGTGGTATTGTACAGGGACAGTATCTGCTCGGCTATCGGGTGCAGGGGGATGAACGCTTCCACCCCGGTCTTCTTCCGGTTGATGCGGATGAACCGCCGACCCTCCGCCGTCGTCCCGATATGGCACGGATGGAGCTGCTTGATGTCGGCATAGGCAAGCCCGGTGAAATAGGAGAAGATGAATGCACGCCTGCCCAGTTCCGCACGTCCTTCATTCAGGGGCATGGCCAGTATCCTTTTCATCTCTTCACGGGTGACATACTTGTGCTTGGGTGCGGTTTTCTTCTCATATTCGACATTCTCCACCGGATTGGTGCGCAGGATCTCGTTGTCCACGGCAAGATACAAGAGGCGGTTCAGCCAGCAGAGGCAGCGGTTGGTCTGCGAGGTGCTGAAATTCTTGTTCCTGATAAGGAATGCCTTGTAGTTCCTGCCGAAGTCTTCCGTTATTTCTTCAAAGGCGATGTCCTTCTTCCCCAGTGAAACAAGGTAGTCCGTCAGGTACTTCTGGAAATACTGTGATTGCCGGTAGGTGGAAGTGGAATTGATCTCCCTGCTACGTATTCTGAGACGTTCACGCTCTATCTCGCCCATCCGGAGCAGATGTGTCGGAACGACGAACTGCCTTGTCACCCGATTCTTGATAATCTCCGCACTGACGACACCCTGTGTCCTCAGAATTTCCTCGTAAGTCTGTTCGATATACTTCCGGTACTCCTGCAGTCTGGCGTTTTCCCTTACCGTGCGTATGGTCCCGGTTCGGGCGTTCCAGTCTTCCGGCTTGCAGCATATCCCGGTGGTGATGGCGGTGTTCCTGCCGTCTATGGTGATGCGGCACATGACCGCCGTGGTTCCGTCAGCCTTTATCTTGCCGCGGTTGATATAGAACAGTATGGAAAAGGTACTTCTCATGATTCTCATTGTTTATGGGTTATAGAACAAGTTTCAAATCTCCGGTAGCCTCGATAAGCCTGTCCATGTCCTCGAAGAGCTTTTTCGGGGTGACGCGGGCATAGACCTGGGTCGTCTGTATGTTGCTATGCCCCAGCATGCTGCTGATGGTCTCTATCGGAATGCCCGCTTCAAGGGTGACGAGCGAGGCGAACGAGTGGCGTCCGACATGGTAGCACAGGTTCTCCTTTATCCCTGCCAGTACGGCCAGCGCCTTCATGTGGTTTCTCATGCTCGGATAGTGGATCATCGGGAACAGCGTGTCCCTGCTGTCATCATGATATTTCTCTATCAGGGCGACGGCTTCCGGCAGCAGCTTCACGCTTGCGCGGAGCTCGTTCTTTTTACGGCGGTATTTCAGCCATAGCTTGCCGTCCTCGCCGGTGTACAGGTTTTCCCGGGTGACGGTCACGGCATCGCTGTAGGCGACCCCGGTATAGCAGGCGAAGAGGAACAGGTCCCTTGCCAGACGGTGGGTCGTGCGGTGCGGGGCTATCTCCACGTCACGGATTTTCTCGAAGCTTTCACGGCACAGTGCCTTGGGAGTCTTGACGGTCTGTTTCGGGAGGACGTAGTGCTGGAACATGAACCGCTCGGAGTGTCCTTCCTGATAAGCCCTTTTGCACGTTTTCTTGAGAATTGCTAGGTAATGCCGTACAGTGTCCACGGCATACCCTTTCTCGTCAAGGATGAAATTCTCATAGTCGTGGATGAACTGTTCCGTAAGTTGCCCGAAGGCCAGGTCTTTCGTCTTGAATTTGGTTTCAATGAACTCGCGCATGGTACGGCAGGTAAAGTCGTATGCCGGATAGGTACCTTTTGCCCGGTCTATCCCGATACGGCTCTTCACCTCATCCCTGAGGGCATCCAGCATTTTCATCAGGGTCATCTGCGTTTTCATGCTGCCCTGGAAGGCATCCTTGACGGAAGCGGCATCAAAATCCCCCTTGCGCTCCAGAAGGGAATCGAAGGCGGCATTGATGTCAAGCAGCAGCTTGTCGATTTTCGCATTTGTCTCCACCGCCTCCCTGCTCTTGCCGTTCAGCCGGCTTTCACGGGGATTCCACAGCCCGGGAGTGCAGGAGAGCTTGCAGCTGAACTGCGCCATCGTCCGGTTCACGGTGATGCGTCCCATTATCGGAGCTTTGCCCGACTTGTCCAGTCCGCTCTTTTTGAGGTAGAGCAAAACCTTGAATTTTTCTACTTTCATACGCTTATAACTTTAGTTGCAAAATTACCTGTTTTATAAGCGTTCTTCGGCATGCAAAACAATGACAATCAGTGTAATATATCGGCGTTTTTAATTATCCGATTTGCTTCGCGTTACCTCGTTTCCTTTCGGTAACTGACCTGCTAACGGTTTGGTAACTGAACATCTTCAATAATCTCCACTTTCCTGCTTTTTTTATAAGTGGAAGAATATAGAAAAATGGTTAGTTTCCAGCGGATTACGTTATCCTTTCTTCTCGTTTCCGGTGCTCTGTTTGCCTATCTTATTCCACACCGCCCGGCATACATTCGCGACCATGATGCTGACGCTCGGTGCGGATCTCTATACCGTATCGAAGCTGCTTGGCCATACCTCCGTGAGAATGACACAGGTGTACGCCAAAATCATCAACCAGAAAAAAGACGAAGCAGTCAATTTGGTTAACGGCCTATTCGACTGATGTAGTCATACATGTCAAATTCAATTTAAGGTAAATATTTCCGGCTTTTCTCCGATATTTCAAATGGTCGAAGTAATGCCACTATTATAATAAGTATAAACCCATAAAAAACAATTCGACATGAAAGGACAAAACAACAGGTCCTCTCTTTTTTTGAAGGGAGACCACATCTGCACCACTTCGCTACGGAACAGGATGTAGCGGAAGAATTTTACGAGTTGCTCTCCGAAGCAAGGGAGCTTTATCTTCAAGACGTCATGACAGGCGGCAAACGATATGGCCGCTACGTGGATGACTTTATAAACAGCCACCGGTACATCGACTGCAACAGTGCGGTTTGCAGGAATTGCCATGAAATGAACATTCATATCATCAGAGGGCTGTTGCTCGATTGTACAAGTCTCGTCAAAAGCCTCTTTACCGCAGAAACATTTTCTTTCGAGGAGTGCATGGCCTTGAAACAAAAGTACGACATTGCCGGAGTATGGTTCGACTCTTCACGTATAGAAGATTCCAGAAACGCTCCACCTCTCTCCTTTGGTTGCAATTTTTCCCGTGAACAGATGACAGGTATTGTGGCTTGCGCCAACGCTTATCATCTGTTTTGCGTTTCCACTCTCCGCATCGAGGACATGGAAGCGCTTTTTGCCTGCAAGGAGAATTTCTGTATACGTGTGAACAATATCCGCCATGTGGCGGTTCTGTTCGATGCGTTGCTCGAAAACACCTTTATCCTACCTCACTGGCAGTCGGTTCTCGACAAGGGGCGGTTCCTGTTGTCCAAAGACGGCACAAGATATGTTACCGCTTCAAGCCTCTCGTCTGCCCTCTCTGCGGCGAGGAACAACATTACATCGGCAAACCTCGGCATACGAAAAGCCATCAGTCGGCTGAAAATATGACACGAAGTGCCAAAAAGCCAAGTATGTGAAAGATAAAACAGTGATAGTTGCCGTGATACGTGCATAGTATCATGCCGGAATTTCCGGCTGTCCGGTTCACATCACATAACTTTGACCTCCGTTAGCGCGCTGCATAACGGAGGTAACTCTCCATTGTCTAATTTTAACATGTATTTT
>CANQNT010000048.1 GCA_947625255.1 uncultured Acetatifactor sp.
CTGATATGAGAATCATCGAATTGACACCCCAGACCAGGGCGAATCTTTTGAACGATTTGTTAAAAAGAAGTCCCAATCATTATGGAAGTTATGAAGCCGATGTGGCCCGGATCATCGGAAATGTCCGGGAACGGGGCGATTCGGCCTTGTTTGACTATACGAAGCAATTCGATCATTTCGCGCTGACCCGGGAAAATCTGCAGGTGACAAAGGAGGAGATCGAGGAAGCCTATCGTCTGGCGGACCCGGCCCTGGTAGAGGTTTTTCGCCGCTCGGCCGAAAATATCCGCGCTTTCCATGCAAAACAGCTTCGCAACAGCTGGTTTGACGCAAAGGAAGATGGTTCCATTCTGGGCATGAAGATCCTGCCCATCGCGCGGGCGGGGGTATATGTGCCGGGCGGCAAGGCGGCCTATCCATCCAGCTTGTTTATGAACGTGATTCCTGCCAGGGTGGCAGGCGTTGGGGAAATCATTATGACCACGCCGCCAAACGCTCAGGGAAAGGTGAATCCCGGTACCCTGGTGGCTGCGGACATTGCCGGTGTCAACACGATTTATAAGGTGGGCGGGGCCCAGGCCATCGCGGCCATGGCTTTCGGAACAGAGTCGATTCCCAAGGTGGACAAAATCACAGGCCCCGGCAATATTTTTGTAGCATTGGCCAAAAAGGCCGTTTACGGCTATGTGAGCATTGATTCCATAGCCGGTCCCAGTGAGATTTTGGTTCTGGCGGATGAGACGGCCAATCCCAAATATGTGGCCGCGGACTTATTGTCCCAGGCAGAGCATGATGAATTGGCCAGCGCCATCCTGATCACAACTTCAAAGGAGCTTGCGGAACAAGTCTCCCAATGGATGGATGATTTCACGGAGAAACTGGAACGAAAAGAGATTATCCGTAAATCCCTGGAGCGGTATGGATATCTTTTAGTGGCGGAAAATCTGGATACGGCCATTGAAGCGGCAAATGAAATCGCATCAGAACACTTGGAAATCCTCACAAAAAATCCTTATGAGGTTATGACCAAGGTACGAAACGCCGGGGCCATTTTCCTGGGAGAATATTCTTCCGAGCCCTTAGGCGACTATTTTGCGGGGCCGAACCATATTTTGCCGACCAACGGCACGGCAAAGTTCTTCTCCCCTCTGAATGTGGACGATTTTCTGAAGAAAACCAGTGTTATTTCCTATTCCAGGGAGGCACTTGAGAGAGTACACCAGGACATTGAGCTTTTTGCAAAAAGTGAAGGCCTGACAGCGCATGCGAATAGTATTGCGATTCGCTTTGAATAATCTTTGACCAAAATAGTCAATTTGACCAATTTGGTCAAAAAATTGACAAAAATTGTGGATAACTTTTAAGAAATGCTTTCTTTCGACATGAAAACCAATCGGGTTTGTAAACTATTGTAAAACATTTAGATCGTTTAGAAAAGAGGAATCGTATGGCACGCAGCACGACGGTAACACGCAAAACCAGGGAGACGAATATTTACATGATTTTAAATCTGGACGGTACGGGACAGTCCGAGGTAAACACCGGGATCGGCTTTTTGGATCATATGCTGGAGGGATTCAGCAAGCATGGCTTCTTTGATTTGAAATGTAAAGTGTCAGGGGATTTGCAGGTGGACGGACATCACACCGTGGAAGATACCGGCATTGTCCTGGGGCAGGCCATCCGGGAGGCCCTTGGGGATAAAAAGGGGATTCGCAGATATGGTTCCTTTCTTTTGCCCATGGATGAAAGTCTTGCACTGTGCGCCATAGATTTGAGCGGACGCCCCTATTTATCTTTTGAGGCGGAATTCCCTGCGCAAAAGGTGGGAGAGTTGGATACAGAGCTGGTGCGTGAATTTTTCTATGCCGTTTCCTATAGTGCCGGCATGAATCTCCACATTCGGATGCTTTCCGGCGGAAACAGTCATCATATGATCGAGGCAATCTTTAAAGCCTTTGCAAAAGCACTGGATGAGGCAAGCGGTTATGACGCCCGTATTACGGACGTGTTGAGCACAAAGGGAACCCTGTAAAAATATCATTTAAGACCGTTTGGATAGAGGAGGAACATATGAGGAAGAAAAAGTTCGCCGCCTGCGTTTATCTTTATCGCGGCAAGGCGGTTCGGAATTTGATGGATTTGACCATTGTGGAAACGGATCCTGTAAGGCTGGCGAAATATTATGGAGAAAACAATGCAGACGAACTGTTTGTATTTGATTTATCCGCAAGGGCCGCGACGGAAGCCGCCCGGGAAGACCATCTTACCGGTGAGGAGAAAGCGAGACTGGCGGACACCCTGCATGAGGAAGCCCTGGATATCATTCGGGAGATCTGTTCCTCCGCCCAGGTGGATGTGATGGGAATCGGCAACATCAGGCGTCTGGAGGATGTGAAGAAGCTTTTATATGCCGGTTGTAAGCGCGTGGTGTTGAATTTTGAAAATCAGTCCAATATTTCCATTGCAGAAGAGGCTGCCCAACGCTTTGGCAAGGACAAGCTTCTGGCGGCCTATAACGATCCGGAGGTACTGGAGGCCAATCGGGAGTCGGTGGAACGTAATGTCTGTGCTTTATTTTTGATGACACCCCACCAGATTCGTGAAACGGAAGAGATCTTGCCCCTGCCTTTTTATGTGCAGGTCAATCAAGTGGCCTTTAATAAATTGATGGAGATCTTTACCCATGAAAATCTCCGTGGTGTGACGGGAAACACCATCAATGACAATGTAAAGGATATTTTATCCCTGAAGAGCATTTATAAAGAAGCCGGTATCCCGGTAGATTTGCTGGATGCGGCCTTTCAATGGGCGGACCTGGAGAAAAACAGCGATGGTCTGGTGCCGGTCGTGGTGCAGGATTATCGGACTTTGGAGGTTCTGATGGTGGCCTACATGAATGAAGAGGCTTATGATCGCACTTTGCGGACTGGCAGAATGACCTATTTCAGCCGCAGCCGCCAAGAGCTGTGGATCAAGGGAGCTACCAGCGGCAATTATCAGTATTTAAAGTCCCTGACGGCGGATTGTGACCTGGATACCCTCCTTGCCAGGGTTTCTCAGGTGGGAGCGGCTTGTCACACGGGAGCCAAAAGCTGCTTCTTCAATACTGTTGCGGAAAAGGAAGACGGGGAAGAGGCTGATCCATCCAATCCTCTGAAAGTGTTGGAAAGCGTGTTCGCCGTTATCAAGGATCGTAAGGAGCATCCCAAGGAAGGCTCTTACACCAACTATTTGTTTGACAAGGGGTTGGACAAGATTTTGAAAAAGTTAGGAGAAGAGGCGACCGAAATTGTGATCGCGGCCAAGAATCCCAACCAAAACGAAGTGATATACGAAATCAGCGACTTTCTGTATCATATGATGGTGCTTATGGCGGAAAAGGACCTTTCCTGGGGGGAAATCACCACGGAATTGATGAACCGATAGAGGCGATGGATCGGCATACCGGTTTGTACTTTTCCATGCGGACTTGTCATATAATGTGGCAAAGCCCAAAAGGAGAATGTGAATGAAAAACGTCTCCGTGGAAAAGAAATTACAGCTCGTCAATCAGGTGCGGTCCCAGTATCGCCAGGACCAAAGGGATCTGCGGCTTCGAGAGCAGATTTTGTATGGCAGGGATTATGTGCCCTATGAACCATATGAAGAGGAGGAATTTAACGAGGCGGCAGGGGGGACAACTCCTTTCCGCCTTCGTGTTATGGCGACATTGGTTGTTTTCGTGCTAATACTGATGCTGGATCGGAATGACCGGAGCATTTTTGGGATCAGCTCCCAGCAGATTTTTGAATCCATTTCCGTGGATTATACCGGCCTCCTCCAAAAGTAAGCCTTGAATTTTCTTCCAATCTATTCTATACTGTCAATACGGCCAATGCCGCCGTTAAGGTGTCCTCTGTTTGGCCAATGTCGCGGCCAATGCCTCACATTGCGTAGAATCATGGGCATTTCTCGATATTGCGCAGGCGACAGAGACCGTTTTTGAGCGATGTTCTTATGTTGAAAAAAGGAGATACTTTGCATGGATAAGCTCGCCCTGTCGGACGATATCTTGATGAAAATTGAAAAGCCGGCCCGTTATATCGGTCATGAGGTCAACGCGGTGGTAAAAGACAAATCGAAAGTCGGGATTCGTTTCGCCATGTGTTTTCCGGATGTATATGAGATTGGGATGTCCCATCTGGGCATTCAGATTCTCTATGATATGTTTAATTCCATGGAAGATGTCTGGTGCGAACGGGTTTATTCCCCCTGGCTGGATTTGGATGCCATCATGCGCAAGGAGCGGATTCCTTTGTTCGCCCTGGAATCCCAAGATCCCATCAAGGATTTTGATTTCCTGGGAATCACCATTCAATATGAAATGTGTTACACCAATATTCTTCAGGTGTTGGATTTGGCACAGATTCCCCTTTTGGCACAAGAGCGCGGGGAAGAATATCCAATCGTGATCGGCGGAGGCCCTTGTGTGTATAATCCGGAGCCTTTGGCGGATTTCTTTGACTTGTTTTACATTGGAGAGGGAGAGACCAGCTACGAACCTTTGCTGCGGCTTTATCGGGAATGCCGGGCGGCAGGTGTGGGGCGTGTGGAGTTTTTACGGCGGGCCGCCCGGATTCCGGGCATTTATGCGCCGCGATTTTACCGGGTCACTTACCACGAGGATGGCACCATCGCTTCTTTTGCGCCAACGGAAGAGGGGATTCCTCCCAGAATTCTGAAAGAGATTGTGATGGATTTAAGCCACACCTATTATCCCATGAAGCCGGTGGTGCCTTACATCAAAGTCACGCAGGACAGGGTAGTGTTGGAAATTCAGCGGGGCTGCATCCGCGGCTGCCGGTTTTGCCAGGCGGGCCAGATTTACCGTCCCGTCCGGGAGCGGGATGTGGAGACCATGAAGCGGTATGCCATGGAAATGCTGCGCAACACGGGTCATGAAGAAATATCCCTCAGTTCATTGAGCTCCAGCGACTATCGTATGCTGCCGGAGCTTATAGATTACTTGATCGGAGAATGTGACAAGAGACATATTAATATTTCGCTTCCGTCCCTGCGGATCGATGCTTTTTCCCTGGATGTAATGAGCAAGGTTCAGGATGTGCGTAAGTCCAGCCTGACGTTTGCGCCGGAAGCCGGGAGCCAGCGGCTACGGGACGTGATCAATAAGGGCCTGACGGAAGAAATGATCCTGAAAGGCGCCGCCATGGCCTTTCACGGTGGTTGGACAAGAGTGAAGCTGTATTTTATGCTGGGGCTGCCCACGGAAACGGAAGAGGACATTCGGGGAATTGCGGAGCTGTCCAATCGGATCGCCGCCACTTTTTTTGAGGAAATTCCCAAGGAAGAGCGCAAAAACGGAAGAGTGCAGATTGTGACCAGCACCGCCTTTTTCGTGCCGAAACCCTTTACGCCCCTGCAGTGGGCCAGACAGTGTACGAAAGAGGAGTTCCTGCAAAAGGCTTATGATACCAAAAGGGCCATTAGCGAGCAGCTGAATCAAAAGAGCATTAAATATAATTGGCATGAGGCGGACGCCAGTGTGATGGAAGGCGTGCTTGCGCGGGGAGACAGAAGACTGGGGCAAGTGATTTTGAATGTCTATCGTAAAGGTTGTATTTACGACGCCTGGGGAGAATACTACAAGAACGAGGTATGGCTGGAGGCTCTTGCGGAATGTGGTCTGACGGTGGATTTTTATACCAGGGAGCGTGACTTGGATGAAATTTTCCCTTGGGATTTCATCGATTGCGGCGTGACCAGGGAATTCTTAAAGCGGGAGTGGTTAAAGGCCCTTGACGGCACCACTTCTCCCAATTGCAGGCAGCAATGCCAGGGCTGCGGCGCCAGGCGATTTGGCGGCGGAATTTGTTTTGCCTGAACACGATGCCAAAAATATGTTTTCTATTGCATCGGCAAAGGAGGAAGTCCCATGAGAGTCAGAGTAAAATTTCGAAAATATGGTCCCATACGGTTTATCGGACATCTGGACGTGATGCGCTATTTTCAAAAAGCGCTGCGCAGGGCCGAGATCGATGTGGCTTATACGGCGGGCTTTAGCCCCCACCAGATCATGTCTTTTGCCTCTCCCCTGGGCGTCGGGCTGGAAAGCAATGGGGAATATATGGATATTGAGTGTCATTCCGTCACGGACAGCCGCGATATGATGGAGCGCCTCAACCGTGTGGGGGCACCGGGTATCGAGGTGGTCAGTGTCAAGCTACTTCCGAAAAATGCGGGCAACGCCATGGCCAGCGTGGCCGCCGCGGCTTATACGGTTCGTTTCCGGGAGGGGAGAGCGCCACGGTTTGATTATGCGTCGAAGCTGGATGAATTTTTATCCATGGAGCATATTTATGTCCAAAAAGAGACGAAGAAAGGACTTCAGGAAGTGGATATCCGGCCGGGAATATTTGAAATGTCAATTGTCGCGAACGATTGTTGCGAGGAGTCGCCGGCCATTTATTTGCTGGCGGACTCGTCCAGTGCCGGAAATGTGAAGCCGGCAAAGGTCGTGGAAGCATATTGCGGCGCTTTTGGGACGCCTCTGGCCGACAATGCGCTGCTGATTACCAGAGAGGAAACTTATACCGAACTGAGAGAAGAGGAGGAGACAGTGGCGGTATCGTCCGATGTCGTAAAAGTTGTGTCGGCTCATGCCGAAGGAACGATATGGCAGCGTAGATTGGTTCCTCTTGACGAAATGGGAACGGAAATCCTGACACCAATGGATGGAGCGGTCTTGCCCACAGCTCAGGAGGCGGGAAAGGCGGTCCTGTCCCCGATGCCGGAAGCGGCGGAAAGGGAGGTTGTCTCATGAGCAGAGCGGTTCCCGGCAGGCCGGAACACAAGGAGGAAACCCTGCGTGATACCATGGACGGAAAACTGATCCTGACAAAGCTTCGGGAACGGACCATGGCTTTTTTGATCAAGGAAAATCGTCTGGTTCAGGCTTGTGTGATTTCGGATCCCCAGAATACGGTTGGGGCGATTTATCTTGGAAAGATCAAGAAATTGGTTCCTAATATTGCCTGTTGTTTTGTGGAAATCCGAAAAGGGGAATTGCTTTATCTGTCCCTGGAGGATGCAAAATTCTCTTATCCGGTCAATAGAGCGCCGGACGGACGGCTTCTGGAAGGGGACGAGCTTTTGGTGCAGATTCAGAGGGACGCGCTGAAGACAAAACAGGCTGCCGGCACTACGAAAATATCTCTGGCGGGAAAATATGTGGTTTTCCAGGTTGGCGACACCAAGACGGGTTTTTCAGCCAAGCTGGATGGCATCCGAAAGAAACGTATTTTAAAAGCGCTGCAGGAGCGGGGATTTGTGGATGAACAAGGAAGAACGCTTCTTTCGCCTAAAAGTGTAAGGCATGACGCTGATGCCCGTAATTTGGAAATCTCCGAGGGAAATACATCAGAAGACCTGGAGAAATTGCCGCCCTATGGCATCATCGTGCGAACGGAGGCGGGACAGGTTTCCGATGAGGAAATTCTTGGGGAATATGAGCGGCTGAAGGCTCGGTTTGTTCGGATTTTTCAGACATCCAGGCATTTCACTTGCTTTACCTGTGTCAGTGCGCCTTCCCCGGTGGAGGTTCTTGCCGGGTTTCCTGGAGAATACGGGGAAATTGTAACTGATCAAAAAGAACTTTATCAAATCCTGAGGGAAACATTGCCCCGTAAATCTGAGGAAAACGGGAATGCGGCAGGGAATGCGGCAGCGGAGGAATTTACGGAAAGAAAACAGGTTTTGGTCCGCTTATATGAAGATCCCGATTATTCCCTGGAGCGGCTTTATGGACTTGAGACAAAATTGGAAAAGGCCTTGTCGCGCCGTGTGTGGCTCAAATCGGGCGCTTATCTGGTCATTGATATTACAGAGGCATTGACCGTAATTGACGTAAATTCGGGCAAATACGATGCCAAACGGGCGTCTGAAGACGCCATATGCCAGATCAATCTGGAAGCGGCAAAAGAGGTCGCTTTTCAAATCAGGTTAAGGAACCTTTCCGGCATCATTTTGGTGGATTTCATCAGTATGAATTCGGCACAATCTGATCATGAACTTCTTCAGGAATTGAGAAACGCGGTAAAACAGGACAAGGTCCCGACCAAAGTCGTGGATATGACCGCTTTGGGCTTTGTGGAAATTACGCGCAAAAAAATCAATAAAACCCTGGCGGAACAACTGGCAGGAACAAACAAAAGCGAGGAAAAAGGATGAAGCACACAGTGACGATCTGCTTTGCAAATAACAAGGGAGGAAGCGGGAAATCCACGACCTGTTCCAACGTGGGTGCCGCCCTGGCAGCCAGGGGTTATCGTGTCTTATTGTTGGACGGCGATATGCAGTGCAATCTTTCGCTGTCATTCCTGGACGAGGATGCCGTGTTGGAATACGCCCGAAGCGATCGCAATCTCTATTATGCCGTGAAAGAGCAAAAGGATCTGAAAGCATTTATTGTGCAGACACCTTTCGAAAATGTGGATTTGATTCCTTCCTCCACTTTAATGAGTTCCATGGAATACGAATTATTTACCAAATGGCAGAGAGAGTTTATTTTGCGGAAATTATTAAAGTCCGTAAAAGAAAGTGCGCAATATGATTTTATTCTCATGGATGCCCCGCCGACACTTGGAGGCTGGGTGATGAATCTGCTTTGTGCTTCGGATCATCTCATTATTCCCGTGGAAGCCAGTCCCTGGGGCTTGTTTGGACTTGCCAATATGTTTGAGTTTTTGCAGACGACCCAGGAAATGGCTCCCGATTTGGGACTTTTAGGGATTGTGATCACCAAAGTGGATGAGCGGAAAAGTTATTTCAAACAGACCAAAGAATTCTTGGAGAATTTGGAAGATATTTCGGTTTTTTCTACTCATATCCATGTGGACAGCACCGTGGAATGGGCCCAGGACAACAGCAAGCCCGTGGTACAATACCGCAAAAGCAGCCGAAGTGCCAGGGAATATATGGCATTGACAGAGGAAATTCTTAGCGCGCTTTCTTTTTCGTAATTGGGGGCGCCTGAAATTTGAAAATTCTCTGCCGTCTTCCGCATCTTCTGTCAGCTGTCTGATCTGTTACAAAAGGAGTGTTTATGAGGCTAAAAAAACTGGAAAAGGTTAAGGATGGCCGATATCTGAAAAATTATGTGCTTACTTATGAGAACAAGGCCGGAAGAGAGAAGCAATATGAGATTGTCAGCCGCAGGGAGCTTGCCGATGAGAGAGACCTTGGTAAATCCAACAGCGGGGTATCCATTGTCGCCATGAAAGGAGAGCGTCTTCTTTTGCTCCATGAGTTTCGCATGGGTGTCAATCGGTATATCTATAATTTATGCGCGGGCATGATTGAAGACGGAGAAACCATCGAAGAGTGTATCCGCCGGGAATTGTACGAAGAAACGGGCCTTAGGCTGAAGCGGATCAGGAAGATTTTGCCGCCTTCCTATGCGGCCGTTGCAATTTCCGATGTGAAAACCTCCATCGCGTTTGTGGAGGTGGAAGGGGAGCTGGAAGACCATTCTTCTGAGAACGAACTGATAGAAGCACGTTTTTTTACGAGAAATGAAGTAAAAAGCCTGCTGGAGACGGAGGAATTCAGTTCCAGGGCACAGATGGCGGCATATTTTTTTACACAGTCGGAGAGAGACTTCGGAGGAAAAATCATAAAATGAAAATTTTTGCTTATTGCTTAAGGGAATTTGATGAAAAGCCGTTTTTTGATGAAATATGTGCGCAGTATCATGCGGAATATGCATATACCACGGAATATCCAAGCCCGGAAAATGTTCCCCTTGCCACGGGATTTGACGCCATTAGCGTTACGCCCTGCGATATGGGCGCGGAAATGCTGGACCGCTTTTATGCGGTTGGGGTTCGTTACGTGGCAACCCGTTCCATTGGTTTTGATCATATTGATCTGGATCATGCCAAGGAGCTTGGAGTGGGCGTATGTCACGTTTCTTACGCACCGGAAACAGTGGCGGATTATGCAATCATGCTTATGTTGATGTGCTGCAGGAATATCTGTCACATCCTGGAGCGCTCCCGCGTACAAGATTATACGTTGAAAGGAAAGATGGGAAAGGATTTGTGCGATTGTACCGTTGGAATCATCGGTACGGGGCAAATTGGCGGTACGGTAGTGAAACATTTGTCCGGCTTCGGATGCCGTATTCTGGCCTATGACCTCTATCCGCGCAAGGACCTGGAAGAGTTGGCAACTTATGTAAGCCTGGAAGAGTTGTATTCACAGAGTGATATTATTTCCCTGCATACTCCGGCCAGCGCGCATAATTATCATTTACTCGATGCGTCTGCTTTTTCCGGCATGAAAAAGGGTGTGACAATCATTAATACCGCCAGGGGAACGCTCATTGATACGGAAACCTTGATCAGGCATATTGAAAATGGAACTGTAGGATACGCGGCTTTGGATGTACTTGAACACGAAAGCGGTCTATATTATATAAACCGAATGGGAGATCCCATTGAGAACCGCCATATGGCAATCCTCAGGTCTTTTCCAAACGTGATTTTAACGCCGCATACGGCATTTTATACCCAAAAGGTCGTATACGACATGGCATTAAAAAATATCAAAGGGGTCCACGACATGATGAATGGCATAAAAAACCCCTTGGTGCTGACGTGATTTGTCGGTTGCTTAGTAAAGCATTTCATCAAGGTAGGGACAAGACTTTTCAGCCTTGGAATCCACGCTTAATTCGCCTTCACAAACCGCATGGCGTACTTTGCGGCAATATGTATCACAGTGCCAGGTTTCAGGCTGTTGGTCCGGATTCTGGTCGGCCGCGGCAATTAATAATCGCAGCGCATGGGCCTCGGTTTCGCTCATCAAATGTTGATTCTTTTTTAAAAATTGATTCGCTATGATAGCCGCTTGCTTGGTTCCGTTTTCCAAATAATTCATAGAAGATCCTTTCCCGCAATCAAAATTCAAGAGAGTTTCCTCCCAATTGCAATTCAAATATTTTCCAGGGAAAACACCCGGGAAAAGACTTTGGGAGGAGTAGTAACAGCGCCCTACAACTATGCGCAAAAGACAAGTTTAACGCATAATTATCTAGTATTCCGTCGTGACTTCCTGGGGAGAAACGCCATAGAGCCGCAAAAAACGATCCATGTCCCGGTCATCTCGAATCAACATAATATCTTCAAATTTTCCTGTGTTCAGGTTTTTAAAACCGGCGACCTTTTCACCTGTACAAATGCTGGAACGAATGACGGGTTTTTGGATGGATCTGTCCCATTTGTCTGCAAATTCCGCATAGACTGCTTTAGAAGCGTTTTGGGAATCATGCCGAAATAATTTATTAAAAAACATGAAAACCTCCAGTCTGCCGCTTTTTCCTTTACGCGGCATAAAACTACAATTGATCGGAATCCAGGATGACCGTGAATGGACCGTCATTTAATAGTTCTACTTTCATGTCCGCGCCAAAAGAACCTTGTTCAACCCTGGAAATTTCTTTTTTACATTGCGTTATAATAGATTGATACAATGTTTTTGCCAGTTCCGGAGAACCTGCATTTGTGAAAGACGGTCGATTTCCTTTTCGGCAATCTGCGTATAAGGTGAATTGGGACACGATCAAGAGACTTCCATTAACTGCCTTTAAATCTAAATTTGTTTTGCCGTCAGCATCCTCAAAAATACGCAGACCAATCAGTTTTTTTACCATTTTATCTGCAATTTCCCGCGTGTCTGTATTTTTGATACCCACCAAAACGAGAAAACCCTTCTCGATTGATCCAATGGTTTCACAATCAACCGTGACACTGGCTCTTGATACCCTTTGTATTACAAACCTCATGATAAAATTTCAGCCTCCCTGTTTTCCGTTCCGTCCTTTCCCTGTTTTTTCGCTTTCAGGAGCTCTGCTTTCAGAAGTTCTGCTTTCAGAAGTTCTGCTTTCAGAAGCCCTGTTTTCAGCAGCTTTGTTTTTGGTCGTTTCATTTTTCGTGGCCCAGGATTTTCTTTTCTGCTCATAATATGCAGTGTCAGTCCGAATATCGTCCACACTGCTGTACATCCGTTCACCAAAACAAGGATAATGCGCTTCTTGCAGCTGCTTCTTTTCTTTTAGGCTGATTTTGCTGTCCGGCGTGTAAGGGTGAAAGCCTTCTTCATCAATCAGACCGACATCAAAATAATCTGCCGTGCTCATGGGCATATTCTTTTTCCGTAAAATACTATTGATAATAGATTTGACAGACGCATAGATGACTGCGAAAAAGGGAACGCCGATAATCATTCCAAGAACGCCAAACAAGCCCCCAAACAAGGTGATGGAAAAAATCACCCAGAAGCCAGAGATTCCGGTGGAATTCCCGAGTATCTTCGGTCCAAGAATATTTCCGTCAAATTGCTGCAAAATCAAAATGAAAATAACAAAATATAAGGAGTTCAAAGGATGACCGGGATCCACAACAAAAATCAGGATTGTGCTGGGAATGGCTCCCAGAAAGGGCCCGAAAAAAGGGATGATGTTGGTTACGCCAATGATGACGCTGACTAGTGCCGCATATGGCGTGTTCATGATTGTTGTGCAGACGAAGCATATAATTCCAATAATAATGGAATCCAAAATTTTTCCGCCCACAAAACCGATAAATGTCTTATGTATAAATCGGAAATCATTGATGATGATATTGGCCGTATCTCTTTCAAAAAGAGCATAAACAATTTTTTTTGCCTGTCCGGCGAAACATTCCTTGCTTGATAGTACATAAATGGAAATGATGAAGCCTAAAATGAAATTCCAGAAAACCTTTAGCATATTGATAATACTCATGGACAATCGAAAAATCAGGTCACTGGATCTGGCAATTACCATGACCAGATTATTGATCCAATCTTCTAATTCTCCGGAATACTGGTTTACCACCTGCAATGCGTAATCACGAATTTCGGGATTATTTGCCAACAGATTATTCAGCCAGGCCGTCATGTTATTCAGATATACGTCAAAATTTGCGACAATGCTTTGAATACTGGGTACGATTTGAGACAATAGCATTGCAATGATACTATAGATCAGTAAAAAGAACAACAAGGTTGTGAGCAATATGCCAACTCCTCGTATAAGTTTCTTTCGAAATCGAGATTCCCTAAGCCCGCATAAATTACACAAGGGTGTCAGAACCTGCGTTTCCAGGAAATTTAAGACTGGTGTCAGCAGATAGCCCATACCGAGACCAAAAATGACGGGCATTAAGATATCGGTCAAAATTCCCAGATTGTCCTTAAAATTTGAACCATGGAAGATCAGGTAATAAAACAAGATGCTGGCAGCCACAACCAGAAACACTGTCAGGCCAACCTTGAAGTATATGTTATTCAGTTTCTTTTTCATTTCGTCGGTTCCTCTCTTCTATGTAAAATCATTCGGCAGGTTAAGTCCCGAATGATTTTCCGCCATAAAGACGATGCTCCCGTACCTTTATAGTTATCATACACTCTTTTTTGTCAGAGAACAAGTAAAGGTTCTCTAAAGATTCAAAAAATTTCCGAAAAATTACGATTCCGTCCATCCTCGAATGGCACCAATTCAAAACGAATAAAATAACCTTGATTATGGCTGCATACCGGACAGACAGAAGGGGCATTGGTACCTTTGTAAACATATCCGCAATTTAAGCACATCCACTCCACCGCTGCGTCAGAAACAAAAAGTTTTCCCTCTTCCATCAGTTTGGCAAATTTTCCAAAACGATCCCCATGAATCTTTTCAATCTCCGCGATCATTCGGAAAGAAGCGGCAATTCTGGAAAATCCCTCTTCTTCCGCCTTATCTGCAAATTGTTTATAAACGGAGTCATGTTCTTCGTATTCGTTATGCTGTGCCATCCTCAGCAATTGTGTGACATCTTGGGCAATGTCAACGGGATATCCACCGTCAATAAAGATAGTGTCTCCGGCCATTTCTTTCAGGTGCTGATAAAATATTTCCGCATGTTCTTTTTCTTGATCTGCCGTAAAACCAAAAATCGCATGAATCACATACAAACCGTCCTTTTTTGCCTGTGATGCCGCAAAAGTATAGCGATTTCTGGCTTGACTTTCTCCCGCAAAAGCTCTCATTAAATTTTCTTTTGTTTCACTGTCCCTAAAATTCATTGCTGCCTCCTCTTTCCTGATTGGATTCTTTTTTCATCAGAATTCCCATTTTTATCAGATTTATACATTTTTCTATTGTCTCTCTTCTTAAAAAGAGATAAAATAAAAAGGAAGCAGTAGCGTGACGAAAACCTGTTATATTACAACAAAGCGAATAAGGCCAAAGGATGGAAAACTCATGAAATTACAGCAAGTATTGAGCCTGGTCAGAAAGGCGATTGACGATTATCATATGATTGAAACGGGGGATAAAATCGCCGTTGGAATTTCCGGAGGGAAAGACAGTCTGACGCTTCTGTACGCGCTGAGCCATTTGAGACGTTTTTATCCCCTTCCATTCGAACTTTGCGCGGTAACGGTGGACCTTGGATTCCAGAATCTTCATCTGGAGAAGATACAAGACTTATGCAAAGAGTTAGAGGTGGAATACATCATCGTGCCTACACAAATCGCGCAAATTATTTTTGAAGACCGCAGAGAAAGCAATCCCTGCTCTCTTTGCGCCAAAATGAGAAAAGGCGCGCTGAATACGGCGATTAAAGAAGCCGGCTGTAATAAAATCGCCTATGCTCATCATAAGGATGACGTTGTGGAAACCTTGCTGATGTCTCTGATTTTTGAGGGCAGGATCCATACGTTCGCTCCTGTCACACATCTGGATCGGATGGATCTGACTGTCATTCGTCCTCTCATGTATATGAACGAGGCCGATGTTATTGGATTTGTCAATAAATATCGGGTTCCTGTTGTAAAGAGCCCTTGTCCTGCCGACGGTTATACCAAGAGACAGTATGTGAAGGAGCTTCTTCATCAATTAAATCTGGAGAATCCAGGTGTAAAAAATCGAATTTTTACCGCGATACAAAATGGGAATATGAAAGGATGGTAAAATTCCATGGCTGTAAGTAAAAATCCCAATTATCATGATGAACAAAACAAACAAAATATTCAGAAGATGCGTGCCGTATTGGATACCCTGCCGAATTTTTGCAAAACATTCTTTCGCGGCATTGAGGAATATACATCCTCTCGTACCCGATTGGCCTATGCTTACGATATCAGGCTGTTCTTTGAATTTCTTCATGAACAGAACAGCATCTGTGCCAAAATGGAAATCAAGGACTATCCTCTTTCTCTTCTGGACCAACTGACCCGGGTGGATATTGAAGAATACCTGGAATATATAACCTTGTATCAAAAGGACGGAAAGGATATTACGAATGACGAGCGGGGAAAGGCAAGAAAGCTGGCTTCTCTTCGCAGCTTCTATAATTATTATTTTCAAAACGAAATGATTGAAAAAAACCCGGCCGCCTTAGTCCCCCTTCCCAAGAGACACGAAAAGGAAATTATCCGATTAGAGCCCAATGAAGTAGCCATTCTCCTGGATCAGGTCGAGGATGGAACAAAGCTTACGCAGAAAGAACTGGAGTACCATAAAAAGACAAAGTTGCGAGATGTGGCTCTCCTTACGCTTCTTCTGGGAACGGGAATTCGTGTTTCCGAATGCGTAGGATTAGACCTGCAGGATGTGAACTTCGAAGTGGGGGGCATTAAAATTCGCAGAAAAGGTGGTTACGAGGCCGTAATCTATTTTGGGGAAGAGGTTGAAACCGCCTTGCTGGACTATCTGGAGGAACGGGAACACATCATTCCCATGGAAGGACATGAAAACGCCCTCTTTCTCTCTTTGCAAAATCGCAGAATGGCTGTGCGGTCCGTAGAAAACCTTGTTAAGAAATACACGTCCCGCGTTACCACATTGAAGAAAATAACACCTCACAAGCTAAGAAGTACTTATGGTACTACCCTCTATCAGGAGACAGGGGATATTTACCTGGTGGCGGATGTCCTTGGGCACAAAGACGTAAACACGACCCGTAAGCATTATGCCGCACAGGCGGATGAACGCCGCCGCAGAGCCGCCAGTGTCGTGCGGCTCAGAGAAAATTGATAAGAAAGGGCAAATACCATTTTCGACTTATGAATCTTCGACTTATGAATCTTCAACTTGTGAATCTTATGAATCGAATCTTCAATCCGTGAATCATTTTACATAATTCTCCGAGTAATACGGAATGATCAGGTATTGACCATCTTTCAGATACTCCCTATTCTTAAGATGGTTGATACTGACCACTTCATCAATATAGTCTCCGATGTTATCATAATGTTCATCCGAATATTCTTCTGCAATGGACCAAAGCGTTTCGCCACGGGAGACTCTGACGCTTGTATAATATTTAATGGAAAGCCGCTCTTCTTCTGTCTGCGCGTTGGAAATAAGATAATGGGAAAGCGCGACAACTACAACTAAGAAAAATGCGCTCATTGACGCCAACAGACGGATCCTGATCTGTCTTTGGCGGGCCCTTTTCCAATTTGCTCTTCTAATATCTCTTCTCTGAAAGCTCCTATGATCCGTTCTATTCATCCTCTTATTCACACCTCTTGACGCAGAATATATGTTCGGGAACATCTGTTCTGACTTGTATTATACAGAACAAGCATTCGATTGTCAATAGATTTTTCAAAAAAATCGAACATATTTTTGGAATATATGTTTGCTTTTTTGAGAAATGTGTGCTATACTATTTAAAAGATAATACATAGAGCGCGAACACCATTTCTTACGGAGGTTATGTACATGGCATATGGCAAAATAACGGTTAAGCAGCAAGAAATTCTTGATTATATTAAAAATGAGATATTAAAGAAAGGATATCCGCCAACCGTACGCGAGATCTGCGAAACAGTTCATTTAAAGTCCACCTCTTCCGTCCATTCCCATTTGGAATCCCTGGAAAAGAACGGTTATATCCGTCGGGATCCAACCAAGCCGCGCGCGATTGAGATTTGCGATGATAGTTTTCAGATGGTCCGTACGGAGATGGTCAGTCTTCCAGTTGTCGGTAATGTGGCCGCCGGTCAGCCGATTTTGGCAGAGGAAAATATTGAGGAATACTTCCCGATTCCTGCCGATGCGGTCCCTAAGGGAGAATCTTTTATTCTGAACGTGCGCGGCGATTCTATGGTCAATGCCGGTATTTTCAATGGAGACAAGCTTTTCGTCAATATGTGCAGCACGGCAAACAATGGTGACATAGTTGTCGCTTTGATTGATGATTCCGCTACAGTAAAGCGTTTTTATAAAGAAGATGGCCACATTCGCCTGCAGCCTGAAAATGATTTTATGGATCCAATTATCGTGGATGACTGTCAGATTATGGGAAAGGTATTTGGCATTTTCCGCCTCTATCACTGATTTGGCGGGCATTTGGAAATTGGCGGGTATACTGACATGATAGAACGATTTTTCAGGATTTGCTGATATTGTCTGAATTTGTCTGAATCGAACGGAATTTTTTCCCAGAATAAACGGATTGGATTTCGGTTAAGATATCTTCGTAAGCCACTGAAGCGTGGCAGAATGGAGGTAAAGCATGGGAAGTAAATTTCTTGACGGAACCGCTTTGACCATTGCCATAATAGGTGCGATCAACTGGGGCCTGATTGGTCTGTTTCGGTTTGACTTAGTGGCATTTATTTTCGGCGATATGTCCTGGCTTTCCAGGATTGTTTATTCGCTTGTAGGTCTTTGCGGACTATTTTTGATTACTTTTTATATGCATCTTGGAAAACGGGACGATTGATTCTCGTTTCAATCCAGAGGCAGAATGCTTGTAACAACAAGTCCGATCAAAAAGGGGTGCTTGATTTCATGGTCAAGCACCCCTTTGACGTCTTTCGTCCCTTGATTTATCTTCTATTTTCCCTTATTATAAGGTCGACGGATCAATGGTCTTGCCGTCGCCCCAGATTCTTTCCAAATCGTAGAGGAGACGATTCTCACGGTCGAAAATATGCACAATTACGTCCCGGAAATCCATCAGGATCCAATTGGCGGTATCGTACCCTTCCGATTGCTTCAACGGATAACCGGCTTTCCCCAGCCTCTCTTCCACATTATCACACAAAGCCTGAATCTGACTGCGATTCGTGCCGCCGGCAATGATAAAGTAATCGGCAAGAATCGAAATCTCACTGATATCGATGACTTTGATCGCCTCTGCTTTTTTTTCCTCTAAAGCTTCAATTACAAGCTTTGCCATTTTTGCTGATTGATTCATTTCATCCTCCTGTTACTCATGATTTATGGATTCATTGCTTTTTTCCTGCTATTGACACATAATAGTCGTAGGTTTTTTGGGTCATGGGATCGATTTCTCCGTCCGTACTGTGCAGATAGTCCAAAATATCCCCCAGAATCCTCAACAGCGCGGCATCCAGATCAATAAAAGCCAGCTTGCGGATTTCTCTCAAATTTGGCGCGGATTTCCTGCTGGGTTCAATATAATCCGCTACAAAAATGATTTTTTCCAGCCTGGACATCTCAGGGCGGCCTGTCGTGTGATTCAAAATGGCATTGATTACATCCAGGTCCCGGACATGGTATTCATCCATAGCCAGGAAACTGCCTACCTTGGCATGAAGCAGGAAAGGATTTCTGCGTTCTACGTCATTCACACTGATATTGTGTTTCTTACAGATTGCCAAGCGTTTCTCATCGGATAAGCATTTTGCGCAATCATGCAACAATCCTGCCAATTCCGCATTTTTTACCGATTCATCATATCGCATCGCCAGTGCGGCCGCGATGTAGGTCACTCCCAGGGTATGTTCGTATCGCTTCTCGTCCTGTGCTTTTTCCATTGCTTTTCGTATTTTCTTGATATCCGCCGATTTCATCACTTTCCCTATCCTTTATACAAGCCATTTTCTGTGATATATTCAATCAATGGATCCGGAACCAGATATTTCAGGCTCCGTCCCAGTCTTGCCCTCTCGCGAATCATGGTGGAGGAGATTTCTATCGATGGAAATTGCACAAGCAGAATTTCCGCCTGATATCGTTTTTCAAGCTCCTGCCGCTTTTTTCCCAGTTTTTCCATGGGGGAACCGTTTCTGGAAGCCGCCAGTACCGTACAAGAGGCAAAGATACGTTCGGGATCTTTCCATTTTTCCATTGTGAAAAGACAATCCGCTCCAATAATAAAGTAATAATGGTCCGTGGGATGCGCCTTATGCAGTTGCTCCATGGTTTCACAGGTATAAGTATAACCGTCTCTGGACACTTCAAAATCCGATACGGAAAACGCCGCATATCCCTGGGTGGCCAACTGCGTCATCCGCAGACGCTTGTCACCACTCAGGATGCCGTCATCTTCTTTCATATAAGGAAAGCCGGCAGGCATAAACACTACTTCGTCCAGCTTTGCCGCTTCCCGCGCCCATTCCGCGAGCATTAAATGTCCCATATGAGGGGGATTGAAAGTTCCGCCCATAATTCCGATTCTTCGCATTCCGCATCTCTTCCTTTTTTCAGGGGAGGACAATTTGTGGATTATCCTTATTTTCTTTATATAATATAATCTTCTTGCCGATTACCTGTACCACTTGGGAATGGGTGCGTTCAGCGATGACCTCCGCGATCTCACGGGGATCATCCATGCAGTTTTTGAGCACCCCAATTTTAATCAGTTCTCTGGTATTGAACGAATCGCTGATGGCCTTAGTAATTTCCGGAGTCAGGCTGGACTTTCCCACATGAAAAATGGGCTCTATGGTATTGGCAAGACTCTTTAGATAAGATCTCTGCTTACTGGTCATTGTTTCTCCTTTTTTGTGATTTTATTTATAATAATCAAAGGACCATCCGTACATCCGCACAGTATCCCCTTCCTCAATTCCAAGCGCTTCCAATTGATCCAAAATACCATTTTCCTTGAGAAAGCTCTGGAAAAAGGTAAAGCCTTTTTCGCTGTCGAGATTGGTGTAGCCCAGCATTTTCTCAATGCGTGGTCCTTCTACAACATATTCGTCCGCTTTGGCGTCATAAGTCACGCTGACCGGGTCGTTGGATGCCGCCCTATCTTCAGGAAAGAATTCCTGGGCAAAAACAGTGGGCTTGTTCGGTAGCTCGTCCAACATCTGTTGTACCGCGTACAAAAGCTCCTTGACACCTTGTCCGCTTACCGCGGAAATAGGATAAACCCTGATACCTTTGGGTTCAAATTCCGCACTTATGCGGGCAAGCGCATCGGAATCCGGATCATATATGGCATCGATCTTGTTGGCCGCAATCACCTGAGGCCTTGCTGCAATCTCAGGATTGTAGGCTTCCAACTCCTTGTTGATGGCATAAATATCCTGAACGGGATCCCGGCCCTCCGTCCCCGCCGCGTCTACAATATGAATCATGACCTTGGTGCGCTCGATGTGACGCAAAAACTCGTAGCCCAGGCCAACACCCATAGAGGCGCCTTCAATCAAACCGGGAATGTCCGCGATGACAAAGCCCTTGTCTCCATCCAAATCTACCACGCCCAAGTTAGGATTCAAGGTTGTAAAGTGATAATTGGCAATTTTGGGACGTGCATTGGTCACTCTCGCGAGAAGCGTGGATTTTCCTACATTAGGAAAACCAATCAGACCCACATCCGCAATAACCTTTAACTCCAGAAGCAGTTCCAACTCCTGGGCCGGCTGGCCTGGCTGGGCGTACTTAGGGGCCTGCATGGTGCTGGTAGCGTAATGCTGGTTGCCATTACCGCCCTTTCCGCCTTTTAGGAGAATATATCGCCTATTGTCACCGGACATATCAGTGATCACCTTTCCGCTTTCCGCTTCCTTGATCACGGTTCCTTCCGGAACTCTGAGCACCACGTCTTTTCCATCCCTGCCACGACAGTTACGCGTTCCGCCGTCCTCTCCGTCCGCTGCGCGGAATTTTCGGACATGCCGAAACTCTGCCAGGGTATTCAGGCCTTCGTCCACTTCAAAAATGACATCGCCGCCCCGTCCGCCGTCACCACCGTCCGGTCCGCCGGCCGGGACATATTTTTCCCGGCGAAAAGAGACATGGCCGTCACCGCCTTTTCCGCTTTTGACATAGATTCTGGCTCTATCAGCAAACATACAATTTGTCCTTTCATCTTCATGACAACATCTTCATGACAACATCTTCATGACAAATAGGAGCTTCAAACACGCTTGTTTGAAGCTCCATGGCATTCGTCTTATTTCTCTACCGGGTATACGGAAGCCTGTTTCTTGTCTCTTCCTTTTCTTTCAAATCTGAGAACGCCGTCTACCAGAGCGAACAGTGTATCATCACCGCCAATCCCTACATTTATGCCGGGATGAATCTTGGTACCGCGCTGTCTGTAAAGAATATTACCCGCCTTTACGAACTGGCCGTCAGCTCTCTTCGCGCCTAATCTCTTAGATTCGGAATCTCTGCCGTTTCTGGTAGAGCCTACACCTTTCTTATGAGCGAAGAATTGAAGGTTCATATTTAACATGGTCTTACACCTCCTCGAATTTAACTTGCAAATACTTCTTACCATACTCATGGCTGAGCGTTTCAAGCCCAAATACCATGGAATCCAGCAAAAAAGAGGATTTTTCTTGTAGTTCTCCCGCAAAGTCACATTGAATGATGCCGTGTTCCTCTTCGGTTTTCACGCGCATACGCTCTCCCGCCAGCGCCTCCAACGAATTAATCGTGTTGGTTACCAGCGCGGAAATCGCCGCACAGAGGATATCCGGTTGCCCGGCCTTGGAATATCCGGCATGTCCTTTGCAGAGGAATCCCCGATACACTCCCTTACTGGTCTTACGAATCAAGATAGTAGTCATAACGATCGTCTCACCGGAACTTAGGCATTGATCTTGTCAATCTGAACCTGCGTGTATGCTTGTCTATGACCATTCTTCTTGTGGTAGCCGGTCTTTCTCTTGTACTTGTATACAATGACTTTCTTACCCTTGCCATGCTCAACAACGGTAGCGGTTACGGTAGCGTTTGCCACATCCTCGCCTACCTTGAGAGTCTCATCGCTCACTGCGATTACCTGGTCAAAAGTCACAGTACTTCCGGCTTCCGCGTTCAGTTTCTCTACTTTGATCGTATCGCCTTCCGCCACCTTGTACTGTTTCCCACCTGTTGCAATAATTGCGTACATAAGGCACCTCCTGCTATTTACTCGCTAATCCGGGTGGTATCCGCCAAAGGACACACTTATACCTAAATTATGCGGCATACTGTTGTATCATAGCATAAGGGGTCCTGATCTGTCAAGTTTTTTTTCGTAATCTTTCTACAAAAATTTGCGCAAAAATTTGCACAGCTCCCCAGATCAAAAGTCCGATCAGACTCATAAGAGAAATCCCCTCAGCCACATGAAAAAGGGGAAATCCCTGATATGAAACAGTGACTTGTCCGGAATATCCTGCGGGAACCGCAATTTTTAAATCCCCGTGACTGCCTCGTTCATCCGTGATGTAGGGCAAGCTCCCTGTCATTTCCCCGTCTTCCGCGTTCAGGCAATAGCCCTTATAACCAAGCAACGGAATTTCGACATGGAGTGTATGATTGGAAGAATTCTTCAAAACCAAAGTGACGCGTGTCCCTTTTTTTTCATAATCCCGATAAGTCAGCCCCTCTTCCGCCACAGGATCGTGATAAGAAATGTCCAGGCCAAAGGCTCCCGCCTCCTCCAACAGATATTCCCCGTTTCCCACACTATTGCTCCCCATGTTTTCCACGGAATATAACCAGACCGGACTTTTTTGCGCGGAAACATCGTTGACATAAAATATTGCGGAAAAGACCGCCAGGAAAGCCGCCAAACCCATGGCCAATTTCAAAAGCTTTCCGCCCTCTTTTTTTACTCGAGCAAAGAAAAAGGCGGCAAACATTGAGGCAAATACCGATGAAAGCACCATCCATCGGGACGGGAACTGCAGAGAAGAGACAATATAGCCAACTACGGGCAGCAACATGATTTGATCCCAGGGCAGATATCTGGTGGACATGAGAAGCGTGACCAGTCCGAAGCAGAGCAAAAGTGTCTCTGTACCGTGCTTTTGCCCCCTATCCGCTTTGCTTTGGCTCCTCAAGATGAAAAGTTTCCATAAAATCGCGACTGCAAACAGCATCAATGCGCCGGCTCCGATCTGCACGGGTTCACAGTTCATGACGCCCTCCTGGGCGCCTCCCATGTTGGGAAGCAATTGGAGAAGAGCCGCCAGGTACAACCCCCTGTCCTGCACGGTCTGATGCGTGATGGTCTGCAGATGATAGACATCATGCCCCATCATATAGACCAACGGCAGCCAGTACCACATATTGAGAAGCAGAACAATGCAGGTGGCCTCCAAAAGCTGAAGAAAAGTTTGTTTCCGAAATGTTCTTTTCCAACACAAAACACAGACCAGAGCCATAAATACCGCGGTCATTTCCACAGAGATCATGTGACTTTGCAGTATTGCGGACATCCCCAGGACAATATACCATTTATGCCTATTATACCCGGCGCTCGTCACCGGCTCGGTATAGAGCAGATACATTCCGCAGCACACCAATGGCAAAAAGGCCATGGAAAGACATTCCCCGAGAGCACTGCGGTTATAGACATTCATCAAATGATAAGGCATCAAAAGGTAGAGTATGCTGCCGAAGAGAGCCGCGTATTCGTCTCTGACACATTTTTTGAAAGAATGATAAGCGACGATTGCCGTAACGCCCAGCACGACAAAAAGAAAAATCTTATAGGCAGATAAGAGAGGAAAGCCAATCAGGAGCAAAAAGGCCGGGAAAAACAAGAAGAAATCTCCGTAAAACATGGAAACCGCATAGCCATGGTCGCTCAGCCAATAGCTCTGTACCCGAATGGGAAAAGAGGTTCCGTTCCTTATAGTATCTGCCAGACCGGCAATCCTGGTCAGGTGAAAATTCCAATCTGCCCCCGTCAATAAATAATCCGTCCAAAATGGGAAAAACGCCAGCACAACACCAGCTGATAGAATCCAAAAGACAGTCTGCCTTTTCTGAGCGATTTTCCCGGCCAAACATTGTCGTCTGAACCATATCAGGAAATCAATTACGCCAAAAAAAGCCAACAACAAAAAGAGCAGCATATAGCAGCCCTTATTTGTCCGAACCATATCCAACTGAATCAACTGTTCCGGTCCCGCATTTTGAAACACGCATTGTAAATAGGCATCAGAAATATGGCTCAGAACATAAACATTATAATGAACTTGATTCTGATGGGGAAAAATATTAATTCCATTGCTCCGTAAAGAATTGTAAAATGTCCCGTCTGCTTTCAGTTCCACATACATTCGTTGCTCATCGCCCAATTGGGGCCGCACATGAAGCTCATATACTCCCGGAAACAGTTCCAATCCCCGATACAGATATTCCCCTGAATCCTCCACTCGTTCCGCCCGTTCGGCAAGCGCTTCACCCGAAAGGGAAAGAACGGATTTCTCCTGACGGAAACATCCGGGAAGCAGGAGCAGCAGGCACAAAAACTCTACTATCAATAAAATTCCAAATCGTTTTTTGTCAGCCATGCTTTTTCTCCTGCTTCGTTTTTTCTGAAAAGGCCTATGGCCCGGAAACGCATCAGCCCGTAATGGCATCCGCGTTATTGCGTTTTTCAAAATCCTCTATGTATTGTACAATCAGTTTAACGGTTCCTTCCACACCCAGGACACTGCTGTTGATGCACAAATCGTAGCTGTCGGCGCGCCCCCATTTCTTGGAGGAATAATAATTGTAATAACTTTGCCTCTGCTTATCCTTTTTGATGATCATCTCGCGGGCCTTGCTCTCATTCAACTCATATTTCAGCATGATGCGCTTCACTTTTACTTCTTCTTCCCCGTAAATGAAAAGGTGAATGCAGTTTTTCATGTCTGCCAGCGCATAATCCGCGCATCGTCCCACGATGACGCAGGGACCCTCTTCCGCTATCTTCTTAATTGTATCAAACTGCGCCAAAAATACCTTATGACTGATCGGCATATCCACAAAGGAGGAAGCGTTATAGCCAAAGGAATAAGTGTCCATGACCAGATTGTATAAGAAAGAGTTCGTCGGCTTTTCGTCGTGATTTTGAATCATTTCCTCACAAAAACCACTTTCCTTAGCGGCCCTTGTAAGCAATTCCTTATCATAGAAAGGAATTCCAAAATACTCTGCAACTTTCTCGCCAATCTCACGTCCTGCGGATCCAAATTGTCGTCCAATCGTAATAATCGTATTCATATACACACCTTACCTTCCCTCAAAAGTATAAACGCCTCTTACAGCTATCTATCTACATACATTATACGCTATTTTCAACAAATTAACAACATAATTTTTATATTTTCAGAAATCTCTCCGCAATCTCTTGTCCTTCCAATGTATTTGCAAGTCCGCCCTGCGCCGTTTCCCGAAATTCCGCGCTCATATTGTCACCGATCTCCCGCATGGCATCAATCACCTGATCAGGGGGGATCCTGCTGATGATTCCGGCCATAGCCATATCCGCGCTGGAAAGGGCGTTGACCGCTCCAATCACGTTTCTTTTAACGCAAGGGACCTCTACCAAACCGGCCACGGGATCACAGACCAGCCCCAGAAGGTTCTTCAGTGCCATGGCGCAGGCGTTTACGATCTGTTCCTCATTGCCCCCCTGCAGATAGACCAGGGCGCCGGCAGCCATGGCACTGGCGGAACCAATCTCCGCCTGGCAGCCCCCGGCGGCGCCGCTGATGGAGGCGCGCGTGGCGATCACTTGGCCGATTCCGGCAGCTACATACAGGGCTTCGAGGATTCTTGACGTTTCACAGTTCCGCTTAAAAAAATAAGGAACCAATACGGCAGGCAGAACGCCGCAGGAACCTGCCGTGGGCGCTGCCACGATTCGTTTCATACAGGCATTTGACTCGCCCATTTGGAGAGCGCCGGCAATCACCATGTCTACATACTTGCCGCAAAGGGAATTTTCCCCTTCTTTATTCAAATAGTCCTCCATCTTTGCCCCATCGCCCCCTACGAGTCCGCTCTTGGAGTGAAGATTCGGATCATAGGTTGCGGCCGCCAGAAGCATGGCATCCCAAGTGTGATACATTTGCTCCATGCTGGCCTCCCGGGAAACCTCCCGCTCCGATAAATCATCTTCCAGAACCACTTCCCAGAAGCGTTTTCCTTCCCGATCACATGTTTCAACGATGCTTTGCAGCGATTCCAATGCCAT
>CANQNT010000049.1 GCA_947625255.1 uncultured Acetatifactor sp.
GGTTCCGTGAGGGGCAGTAGGCAAGCCTTTCACAAAATAAAATTGAGAAAGGAGTGTCGAGACTGTCTACTCGACTGTCCGCATGGGTTATCGTATCTTGATCGTGGATGATGAAATCGAGGTTGTGAAGCTGCTGCAGAGATTTCTGGAGCGGAATCATTACGAAACCGGCTGTGCGTTGGATGGAGAGGAAGCGCTTTGCAAGGCTGCGGAGCGGCCGGATCTGATTTTATTAGATATCAATCTGCCGCAGTTAAACGGAGTGGAAGTCTGTAGGCTTCTCCGGGATACCGTGAGCTGTCCGATCTTGTTCCTGACGGCGCGGGACGGGGATGAGGATAAGGTGGAGGCCTTTGGCGCGGGCGGAGACGATTATATCGTAAAGCCATTTTCCCTGGCGGAGCTGGGAGCCCGCATCCAGGCCCACTTAAGGCGGGACCGGCGGGTTGGTAATATCCAGCGAAAGGTCTTCGGGGAGCTGACGGTGGACTATTCCGCAAGAGAGGTCAGTGTCCGCGGGGAGAAGCTTCATTTCAACCGAAAAGAATTTGACATTATTTCGCTGCTGTCCCTGAATCGGGGACAGACCTTTGACCGGGGAAAAATTTATGATCGGGTTTGGGGACTGGAAGGAGACGGAGATGATACTGTGATCATGGAGCATATCCGCAAGATCCGGCTGAAACTGAAAACCGTGGGGTGCGAGGGATATATTGAAACCGTCTGGGGGATTGGATACAAATGGGTTGGATGAAAAAATCTCTGGGAAAAATATCGATACCGGCAGCTTTTGTCATTTGCAGTCTTGGAGGCCTGCTGACCGCTTTTGGGCTGACCAGGCTGACGGCGGTGCTGGCACAAAAGGGCATGGAAGAAATTTCCGCCAAGTATGGGATTCAATTGGATGCGGCGCCTTTGGAAAAATATGTATGGTACCGGATAAAGGGTGCGGACGTTACGCAGCATGAGACAGGGATACAACTGGTTCCGGAGACGGAGGAACAGAAAGTGGAATATGTTTTGAAATTGGAGTCTGCTTCCGCGGATACCTCCGGCGGAGAATCCTTGGAGTCTTTGGGGGAGGTATCCGTGGAGTTTTCAGGGGAAATATCCGTGGAAACAGGCGTCGTCACCGTGTATCCGCAGGATTTTCTCACATTGAATAAGGTGGTTTATCTGGAGGCGGACCGTAAAAAATATGATTTCTTTGAAGGGCTTGAAAGCGCGGCGGCGGTTTTGTGGTACTCCTTTAGCCTTTGTTTTGCGGCCTTGCTTTTTTATGTCTGGAAGATCAAGAAGCCTTTCCACATTTTGAACCAGGCCATGCAGAAAATAGCCGACAATGATTTAAACTGTCCCATTTCCTATGAAAGACAGGATGAATGCGGCAGATTGTGCGGCACCTTTGAACGGATGCGGCAGGAGCTGGTGCGCAACAATCAGAAGATGTGGAATTCCGTGGAGGAGCGCAAGCGGCTGAACGGGGCGTTTGCCCATGATCTGCGTACGCCTCTTACCGTGCTGCGGGGACACGCGGAGCTTCTTTATGGGGCGCTGTCCAGGGAGGGAGAAGAAAATGAGGAGCTGTTGAACTCTGTGGATGCCATGTCCCGCCAGATTACCAGATTAAACGCTTATGTAGACACCATGAGCGCTTTGCAGCGTCTGGAGGATTACGAGCCTTGCCGCAAGGAAGTTTCGGCTGCCGTATTGGAGCGGGTGGCGGCGGAAACGGCGGAGCTTTTATTTCCCAGGGGGGAAAGAACGCTTCATTGCCAATGGGAACAGGATACCCTGATCGTGGATCAGGAGGCCTTTGCCCAGATCTGTGAAAATCTTCTCTCCAATGCCGCCCGTTATGCGAAAAGTAAAATTAAAATTTCTATGGGGATCCAATCCGTTCAGGAAAGGGCGGAAGAAAAAAAGAATTTTTTGTGTTTTGTTGTAGAGGATGATGGAAACGGCTTTTCCCAAAAGGATTTGGAAGATGCCGCTCTGGCTTACTACAGAGGTGCGGGCGGCGGAGAGGATGGTATCTCTCATTTCGGTCTGGGCTTGTCAATCTGTAAGCTTTTGGCCGAAAAAATGGGAGGAGGGCTGAAGCTGGAAAATGGCGCGGACGGCGGGGCGCTGGTTACAATAAAAATCCGCTGTGATTGAGAAAAAATTGAGATTCCTTTAGTAAGATTCAGGCATGGGATTTTTCCGGTGCCTGAATTTTTTCATGGCACGATAGGGAGCGTTGTGTGCGGCGCTGTGGGGAGAATCTCGTGTCTGATAACAGCCCTTTTAGGAATGGGCGGAATAATGGAGGATGGACATGGAAAGAAGAAATGGAAATCGGATAAGTGTTAGGAAAGGTGTTAGGAAAGGTCTTTGGAAAGGCTTTTGTCTCATGCTGATGTGTGTCCTGGCAACTCTGACCGCTTGCGGCGGGGAAAAGGAGAGCGGCAGCCCGGCAGAAGAAAAATGGGCTTATATGCCGGAATTTCTCACGTTGGAAGGAGAGATCCCGTTTAGGGAAGGAAAGCTATATGGGGACAGCTTGTATTATTTGCAAGAAGAGGGGGATATACCGTTATGGACACTTTACCGGTATCCCTTGGCAAAGAAAAAGGACAACGATGATTGTCTGACGACTGAGAGCATTATTTTGCGTCGACAGAAAGAAGATTCTGTAGGAACGGTCCGCGCCTTTGCCGTTGCCGAGGATGGGAGCATTTATCTGATAGAGTCGGGGGGAATTTTGTATCAATTTAATGCAGAGGGAGAAGAAATGTTTGAAGTGACGCTGGATTCTTCCCAGGATTCCTGGTTTCTGCAGACAGATGGGCAAGGATTCTGCTATTGCGCATCTGGTAATATGGTGGCCCGTTATGACAAAGAGGGCAATTTGACGGGCAGTCTTTCGCTGGAAAGCGAGGAAAGCCGCATTTCCGGCCTGGGAAGAGGCAGGGACGGAGAGCTTTATGCGGTATATAATGAAATTCAAAAACAAGGGGACTTTATTGTTATTGGCGGTACGTCCTATCAACTGGCGGAGCTGGATTTTGAAGCCCGGAAAGCGACGGAGGTAGAGGCGGATTTCGCGGATTATGAGCTTGAAAGCCTTGTGCCCGGATTCGATGGGGATTTCTTGTTGTACGATGGCAGCGGCATCTATGATTATTATTTGGACGGACAAAGTGCGGAGGAGGTGCTGCGCTGGCTGGATTGTGATATCAACGGTTCTTATGCAAGGCTTCTTGGCGTATTGGAGGATGGCAGGATCGTTGTGGCCTGCGAAGACTATGGCGCGCAGGAAACGGAGCTGGTTCTATTGACCGAGAAGAAAATCACCCCCGATATGGAGCGGCAGACTTTGACGCTTGGAACGCTTTTTCCGAACAATGCCGCGCTTCGGACACTGGCAGTGGATTTTAACAAAAAAAACGATCGATATCGTATTGAAATTCAGGGCTACTATGACAGCGCCAGTGGGGAGAGTGAATCCGACGGCCTTATGAAGCTTCAAAATGCGATTTTATCGGAGAATTCTCCGGACCTAATTGATTTGACGGGACTGGACGTGAAGCTGTATGCGGAAAAAGGAGCCTTTGCGGATTTATCCCCTTATTTGGAGAAAAGCGGCACATTGAAAAAAGAGGATTTCCTGGAAAACATTCTGCGGGAATACACCCTGGGCGGAAGACTCGTGGCAATTCCCAACCGTTTCTGCGTGACCAGCGTGGTTGGCAGCGCCGCGGAGCTTGGCGGCGATGTGGATTGGACGTTGGAGGCCGTCATTGACTATGCGGGGGAGCATCCGGGGATGGATTTGTTTTCGGATGTCCGGAAAAGCGCGATTATGGAATTTCTGATGATGTTTGGTCAGGATGCTTTTTGGAATCGGTCTACTGGGGAATGCCATTTTGATACCGAGGAATTTCAAAAGCTTCTCGCGTTTGTAAATCAGTTTCCGGATTCTGCACAGGCACAAGTCGGGTCTATGTCCGGCCCCGCCAGGATTCAGGCGGGCGAGGTACTCTTGATGACGGCTTTGGAAACGAGGTTAAATTCTTTTCAGCTTTATCAGGAAATGTTTCCGGACGGGGCAGTGTATATTGGTTACCCTACCGTTGACGGCAGCGGAGGACATAGAATTACCAACGTTTCCCAGATCTATGGTATTTCTTCCCGGTCAAAGCTTCCGGACGGGGCCTGGGAATTTATCGAAAGTGTCCTGACGCGGGAGGAGGAAACGAGTTTTTCCACCATCGGGTTCCCGGTTGTAAAGCGTCAATTGGAGAAAGAAGTGCGGGATGCGTTGCTTTCAGCCTATGTATTGGATGAGAATGGGGAGCCGGTCCTGGACGAGGACGGAGAACCCATTCCCAATACGGAAGTCAGCTATGCTTATTGGAGCATGGACTGGCAATATACATACCGCGCGCCGACCAGGGAGGAGATTGACAAGGTGTTGGACCTGATTGGAAAGGCCAGGCTGGCGTCAGGGGAAGATGATGAGATTTTGGCGATGATCAATGAGGAGGCCGAGGCCTTTTACCAGGGGCAGAAGAGCGCGGAAGAAGTGTCGGAGGTGATCCAGAGCAGAGTAAGCCTGTATTTAAGCGAGATGAAGTAGAGTCACAATGGGGGTGTCAAAAGAGGCCCGGAACCGGCAGGGGTTCCGGGCTGACCGTTGATATGCGCTTGAATTGCGAAGATATAAGGAAAAGCCGGAGAAAGGGACTTTACACCGTGGGAACAATCTGCTACTATATTCTGTAAACAGGATGGTCTGGCGGAGGGCCAGGGCGCCCAGACAGTCTTGGAAAAAGTCTGGGAAAATAAAAAACTCAGAAATCCCTTGAAACAGGCATTCCTGAGTACCTTACACAAGCAGGGGAAGAGGGGATCGAACCCCCGTTTACGGTTTTGGAGACCGCCGCACTACCGCTGTACTATTCCCCTACGGCTGCTTTTCGCAACTGACGAAAGCTATTATAGCACTGTGAGGAAGATTTGGCAAGCAATATTTGAAAGAAATTTGAAAATTATGTAACAAGGAGGAACCCATGGACAATCAGCAAGAGGAGAGAATTGCCCTGGCTTACCGGACGCTGGAGCAGTGGCTCGGAGAGTTGGCGAGGGGCGCGGGCGAAAGCGAAGAATACGCGGCGAATCTTTGGAAGAGAATGAAGGCATCGCCGGGAGTCTTGCGGGAATTTGCTTATTATCATGATTATGGCGATTTTCTGTGTGAATACCAGGTGGCGGGCTATACGTTGGCAGATATCCTGGTTTGGCAGGTAGATCATTTCAAAGCCTATTTGGATCGGCCCATGGAGATGAATCGTTACCGTCAGGAAAAGCTGTTGCTGGATTCTCTGGATATCATGCTGCAAATGGAAGAGGATCCCGTGAAATATGGGGAAAAAATGCGTCAGGAGACGGGGTCGGATTATGTCGGAAAATTTTGACGATAGGACGGACCGGGACCGGTCAAGGATGCATCCATCCATAGGCATTCCGAAAGGCTTGGGAAATTGCGAAACGTCGGAATCCTGGAAACGCATAAAATCGAAGCACCCGCAGGGGGATACCTGCGGGCGCTTCGATTGTGTAAAAGGGGAATTCTTCCGGAATATGCTATATAGCAGCTCGGCATTCCTACCGAACAACTACAGTATATCTGATATATGTTGAAAAGTCTACAATTATATTGATAAAAATTAAAACTATATTTCTCAATTGGTCGAATTATGGCGAATTTAGGTTATACTTTTTTTACTGTACATTTTCCGAAAATATGATAAAATAAAAACAGCCATCTCACCAATCGAGATGGAACAAAATCGGAGGATCAGAATGGGAAACGTAAGACGTATTTATGTGGAGAAAAAGGAGCCTTACGCGGTTAAGGCGCATGAGCTTCAGGAAGAGTTGAAGAATTACCTGGGAATTGACGATGTAGAGGCTGTCCGCGTGTTGATCCGTTATGACGTGGAGAATTTGTCAGACGAGGTGTTTGCACGGGCGTGCAGGACTGTGTTTTCAGAACCACCGGTGGATGTTCTTTATGAGGAGGAAATCGAAATCCCGGCGAATGCAAGAGTTTTCTCTGTGGAGTATCTTCCCGGACAGTTTGATCAGAGAGCGGATTCCGCGGAACAGTGCGTGAAGTTTTTGGATGAGAATGAGGAACCGGTAATCAGGACGGCGGTCACTTATCTGGTGATCGGGGATATTTCCGATGAAGAGTTTGGCAGGATTAAGTCCTATTGTATCAATCCCGTGGATTCCCGGGAGACGGACTTGGTGAAGCCTGAAACTTTGATCACGGTTTTTGACGAACCTGCGGATGTGCCTGTGTTTGAGGGCTTTCAGAACATGGGAGAAAACGAACTGAAGGCTTTATACGACTCTTTGGAGCTGGCCATGACGTTTCAGGATTTTCTGCATATTCAGAATTATTTCAGGGGAGATGAAAAGCGGGATCCGACCATGACGGAGATTCGCGTGTTGGACACTTACTGGTCGGATCATTGTCGTCATACGACCTTTTCCACGGAGTTAACGGATGTGGAGTTCGGAGAGGGATATTATCGTTCGCCTATTGAGACCACCTATCAGAGTTATTTGGATACCCGTGAGGAGCTTTTCGCTGGAAGGAAAGACAAGTTTATCTGTCTGATGGATCTTGCCCTTGTAGCCATGCGGAAACTGAAAAAAGAGGGGAAACTGACGGATATGGAAGAGTCTGACGAGATCAATGCCTGTTCCATAGTGGTACCGGTGGAAATGGATTACGGGGATCGGGTGGAGACAGAGGAGTGGCTTGTTTTTTTTAAGAATGAGACGCACAACCATCCTACGGAGATCGAACCTTTCGGAGGTGCGGCCACTTGTCTGGGCGGAGCGATCCGGGATCCCTTGTCCGGCAGAGGCTATGTTTATCAGGCCATGCGCGTGACGGGCGCGGCGGATCCCACTGTCCCGGTGGCGGAAACCTTAAAGGGCAAGCTGCCCCAGAAAAAGCTGGTGAGGGGCGCGGCCGGCGGTTATTCCTCTTATGGCAATCAGATCGGCCTGGCGACCGGATTTGTCAAGGAAATTTATCATCCCAATTATGTGGCCAAGAGAATGGAAATCGGCGCGGTCATGGGTGCGGCGCCCCGTAAGAACGTGATCCGCGAGACTTCCGATCCGGGGGATATCATTATCCTGCTGGGCGGACGTACCGGCCGGGACGGCTGCGGCGGGGCCACTGGTTCTTCCAAGATACATACGGAGAGTTCCATCGAGACCTGCGGCGCGGAAGTACAGAAAGGAAACGCGCCTACGGAACGTAAGATTCAGAGATTGTTCCGCAGGGCCGAGGTGAGCAGGCTCATTAAAAAATGTAATGATTTTGGCGCGGGCGGTGTGTCCGTTGCCATTGGGGAACTGGCGGATGGGTTGACGGTGGATTTGGACAAGGTGCCCAAGAAGTATGCCGGTCTGGACGGTACGGAGCTGGCCATTTCCGAATCCCAGGAGAGAATGGCCGTGGTAGTGGATCCCAAGGACGTGGATCGCTTTTTAAGTTATGCTTCGGAGGAAAATCTGGAAGCGGTTCCCGTGGCAGTCGTGACGGAGGATCCCAGGCTGGTGCTGAACTGGAGAGGCCGTACCATTGTGAGTCTGAAGCGTTCGTTCCTGGATACCAATGGCGCGCATCAGGAGACCACGGTCAAGGTGGACATTCCTGACCAGAAAGATAATTATTTTGACAAATGGGCCGTGGAGGAGGTCGGAAAGCGGCTGGAGCAGGGCGATGTGAAAGGGGCCTGGCTGGCGCTCCTTTCGGATTTAAATGTATGCTCGCAGAAAGGTCTGGTGGAAATGTTTGACGCTTCCATCGGCGCGGGCAGCGTCTATATGCCTTATGGGGGCAAATATCAATTGACAGAGACCCAGGCGATGATCGCGAAGCTGCCGGTGCTTAAGGGCAAGACGGATACCGTGACCATGATGAGTCAGGGCTTTGATCCTTATCTATCCTCTTGGAGTCCTTATCACGGCGCGATTTACGCCATTGTGGAGTCCATGAGCAAGATTGTGGCGGCAGGCGGCGATTACAGCCGGATCCGTTTCACGTTTCAGGAGTATTTCCGCAGGATGACCGCGGACCCGGAGCGCTGGAGCCAGCCTTTTGCGGCGCTGTTGGGAGCCTATGATGCCCAGATTGGATTTGGCCTGCCATCCATCGGCGGTAAGGACAGTATGTCCGGTACCTTTAACGACATCGATGTGCCTCCGACTCTGGTTTCTTTCGCGGTGGATATTGCCAGGTGCGGTGATATTATCACGCCGGAGCTGAAGAAAGCGGGCAATGTGCTGGTACGGTTTGAGATCGAGAAAGATGATTTTGACATTCCTGTTTATGAAAGCGTGATGGAGCTTTATCAGAAGCTGCATCAGCTGATCCGGGAAAAAGTGATTGTATCCGCTTATACCTGCGATGCCAGAGGCGTGGCGGCGGCTGTGTCCAAGATGGCGTTCGGAAACGGTCTGGGCGTCAGGGTGGATGAGCAGATGACGACGGACGATCTCTTTGCCAATGCCTTGGGCGATATCGTGGCAGAGCTTTCCGCGTCCGGGATTTCCGTTCTGGAGGAATTAGGACTGGATTATGCCGTGATCGGTACGGTGGCGGAGGAAGCGGCTTTCACCTATGGCGGCGTGAAGATTTCCATGGAAGAAGCGCTGAAAGCCTGGACCGGCAGATTGGAAAAGGTATTTCCCACCAAGGCTTATCTGGGAACGGAAAAGCTGGCGGAGGAAGGATATCGGACGGACCATGTCTATGTCTGTAAGCACAAGGTGGCGAGACCTACAGTGTTCATCCCCGTATTTCCCGGCACCAACTGCGAATATGACAGCGCCAAGGCTTTTGAGAGGGCGGGAGCTGACGTGGTGACGAAGGTGTTCAGGAATCTGACTCCTGAGGATATCCGGGATTCGGTGGCAGAATTTGAAAATGCCATTGAACAGGCACAGATCATTATGTTTCCCGGAGGATTTTCCGCGGGCGATGAGCCGGACGGCAGCGCCAAGTTCTTTGCTACGGCGTTCCGAAATGAGAAGATGAAAGAAGCGGTGATGAAGCTTTTGAACGAAAGGGACGGGCTGGCGCTGGGAATCTGTAACGGCTTCCAGGCATTGATCAAGCTGGGACTGGTGCCCTATGGCGAGATCGTGGGACAGAAAGAGGATTCCCCGACCCTGACCTTTAACACCATCAACCGCCATATCTCGAAGATGGTTTATACCAAGGTGGTTTCCAACAAGTCTCCCTGGCTGCAGGGCGCCGTTTTGGGAGCAACCTATTGTAATCCGGCATCCCATGGCGAGGGCCGCTTTGTAGCGCCCAAGGAGTGGATCGAAAGGCTTTTTGCCAATGGCCAGGTGGCGACCCGTTATGCTGACATGGACGGCAATGTGTCCAAGGATGAAACTTACAATATCAATGGCTCGTATGACGCTATTGAGGGAATTACTTCGCCCGATGGACGTTGTCTGGGCAAGATGGCCCATTCCGAAAGAAGAGACGCCTTCGTCGCCATCAACATCTATGGTGAGCAGGATATGAAGATTTTTGAGTCAGGAGTGGCTTATTTCCGATAAGGGCGGTTTTTGGATGGATCAATCAATAGGATTGTTTGAATCCAAATGTGTAAATGGCGGATGACCCGTGAAAACGGGCCTTCCGCCATTTTGGGCATTTTTAGTATTGTTTTCGGCAAAGCGGTACAAAAGCCGTTTCAGCGGCGGCAAATTATTTCTCCTCCAGGTGCAGGATGGCATATTGGATGGCCTGCGTGATAAATTCATTACGGCTGATATCGCTTTCATAGGAAAGATTGTCGATCTTATTCAGCAGTTCCTTGTCCATACGGATGGAAATCACTTCTTTTTCTGATTTTTTAGGCTTGAACTTCTCCATATAACAGATACCCCTTGTTTTTATTTTGCCATACCGAACAGAAATCAATCAGAAACCAATCAGAATGTAGTTAGTTTTCGGTTAAGATTCCAATGTTGCTCATATTTTACCATTAAAGTATCCACAAAAACAGAAATCATTATTGTATTAAAAAAAGACATTAAAAAAAATATTGAAATATGAATATATAAATGATATAATGCATTCTATGATATTAAATAAATTAAAAAATATCGATTACGTTTATTAACGCGGATGATATGAATATGTACTTGAGAATGGAGACGGTTGATATGATTACATATAATGCGTTAAAAAGTGGAGGGTTAAACAAATATTGCAGGGAATGTATGAATCGAAAATACCATTTGTCGCTGGCAACGAAAGATTGCGAATATATTTATTTTCCGCGGGAGTGTAAGCGTTGTGGGGAAGTCAAGAATATCGTAAGAGATATAAAAATTTTTTCCCGGTGGAAGCTTCTGGGAAGTTGAGTATGGTCCCTCTTTTCTGCGTTTCTTATTTGGGGAAACGAGGAATTTTAAATAATATGGCTTGGTGGTTACTCAAGCAAAAATCGAGGCTTTTCGCGAAGCCTCGATTTTTTTACTAAGAATGATAAACAGAGTGTGGGACCTGTGATTCGTTATTTAAAATACAGAAAGAATTTTCTCCTTGCTGACGGCAATGCTGCCCTGTACCATAGGCGCTGTGCCGCCGCCTTTTGCGCCAAAGCGTTCCCGTAGAAGCTTTGCCAGGCCGCGGCAGTCCTTGGAGGAACTTCCTATAATGTATCGGTATCCCTTGTTATCGTCACCGGAGAAGACCGCGCAATAGCCGGGATAACGCAGGGTGAGATCGTTGACCGTGTTGCGCAGGGCCAGATTGTCCAGTTCTCCCGTGAAAAGCACGGCGTTGGGGGAAAGCTCCGGTCCGGGCAGTGCCCTGGCCTGGAGAGAGAGAAGGCTTGCCTGGAGGGCATTGGCCCGCAATTTTTCCTGCAGGGCTTCCTCTTTGACGCGCCGGACCGCTTCCGCCACGGCTTCTTGTTTGGCGGACAGAAGCACGGAAATGGAGGATACGCTGTCCTGGCGGAGGGAATAGTCCCGCAGCGCCCGTTCGCCGCAAAGGATGTTGACGCGTACGCCTCCCCGATGGCTCTGGACGTTGGTGACCTTGATCAGCCCGATTTGTCCCGTGGTTTCCACATGAGGCGCGCAGCAGGCACACCGGTCCACCCCGGGAATCTCCACGATCCGTACGTTTTCCGTCAGATCCAGCTTGCTGCGGTATTCCAGACCGGAAAGAACGGATGGATCGGGAACGGAGATCAGAATCGGAAGATTCTTCCAGACCGCTTTGTTGGCGGCAAGCTCTATTTCCCGTAACTGCTCCAGGGTTAAAGGCCCGTTAAAATCCAGAGTCACTTCCTCCGCTCCCAGATGGAAACCAACATTGTCATAACCATATTTGGCATGGACCAGGCCGGAAACGATATGTTCACCCGAATGCTGCTGCATATAATCGAAACGCTGCGCCCAGTCCACATGCCCTTTGACTGAATTGCCAATGGCAAGAGGGGTCGCGAGAGTGTGCCAGATTTGTTCCTGTTTGATCTGTACGTCCAGTACCTCATCTCCGGCCAGAGTTCCGCGGTCCGCTCCCTGGCCTCCCTCCTCCGGAAAGAAAGCGGTGCGATCCAACAGAATGCGAAAACGGCCCTTTTCGTCCTCCTGACAATCCATTACGATTGCTTCAAAATCTGTTATATGTGTGTTTTTATAATAAAGCTTTTCCATGAAGAACCACCTCTCTATCTTCATCATTCCCATGGCTGAATATGGGACATGGTCATGGGATTTTTAAAGGAGTCCTGTCCGTCCGGCCAAGTTTGGAACAACTGTGGCGAAAGCGCTCTTTGAGGGCAGTCATTCTGCTCTTTCCGCCGCTCTCGTCCTGAAACCTTACCATATTACGGCCGCTTTCGTTCTGAAATCTTACCATACCACGATTTGGAAAAAAAGTAAAGAAAAAAGCGTAAAAAGGGAAAGGTGGGAAATGACGACGTATAATTCGACGATTTTTTTAATTGGAACACTTGCCCTGTTTGGGGAAGTGTGCTATAATAAACCGATTTGGCAAGGTATCATAGAGCATCGCAGAAAAGGGGTCATGTATGAAGGCATATTTGATTTTGGAAGACGGTACGGTGTTCGAAGGCATTCATATCGGCGCCGACCGGGAAGTAGTGAGTGAAATCGTATTTAACACCTCAATGGCGGGGTATTTAGAGGTACTGACGGATCCGTCCTATGCAGGACAAGCCGTTTGTATGACTTATCCCCTTATTGGTAATTATGGCATCTGTAAGGATGACATGGAATCTGACAGACCTTGGCCGGACGGCTTCATCGTAAGAGAACTTTCTCGAATTCCCAGCAATTTTCGTTCCGATTGCACAATCCAACAATTTTTAGAAGAGAATAATGTTCCTGGCATCGCGGGCATCGATACGAGAGCCCTTACGAAAATTTTGCGCGAAAAAGGGACCATGAACGGAATGATCACCACCAGGGAATATCCGGATTTGAGAGGGGTATTGCCGAGGCTGAAAGCTTATACGACTGGAAAAGTGGTGGAAAAGGTTTCTTGTAAGGAAAAATATGTAGTGGAGCCTTCCGTTTCTCTGGAGGAGAATGGCCCTCTTTCCGGGATGGCAAAATTCGATAAGGAGGCCTGGCTGCAGGGAGTACGGGAAAAGCGTCCGTCCCTGGTGAGGGAATTGAACGGAGCCGGTCTGCAGGTGGCGTTGATGGATTTTGGCGCGAAGCGCAATATTGCGGCATCTTTGGCAGCCAGAGGCTGCCGGGTGACGGTGTATCCCGCCTGGACCAGTGCGGAGGAGATTCTGGCGGGTAGACCGGACGGTATTATGCTGAGCAACGGTCCGGGGGATCCCAAGGAATGTACGGGCATCATTGAGGAGATTCGGAAGCTGTCACAGACGGAGGTTCCCATTTTTGCCATCTGTCTGGGACACCAGCTCATGGCACTGGCCAATGGGGCGGATACTTATAAAATGAAATACGGTCACCGGGGCGGCAATCATCCGGTCAGAGATCTGTCTACCGGCAGGGTGTATATTTCCTCCCAAAATCATGGCTATGTAGTGGATGCGGAGCATCTGGACAGAAGTGTAGCGGTACCGGCCTTTGTCAATGTCAATGACGGAACCAATGAGGGACTCCGATATACGGGAAAGAACATTTTTACCGTGCAGTTTCACCCGGAGGCTTGTCCGGGACCCCAGGATTCCGGATACTTGTTTGACCGTTTTATTGAAATGATGAGAGAGACTGACAGTGCGGCAGGGAGAGGAGGAACCGAGAATGCCTAAGAATCCAAACGTAAAAAGAGTGATGGTGATCGGTTCCGGTCCCATTGTCATCGGTCAGGCCGCGGAATTTGACTATGCGGGAACCCAGGCTTGCCGTTCCCTGAAAGAAGAGGGAGTAGAGGTCATTCTGGTAAATTCCAATCCGGCCACCATTATGACGGATAAGGACATCGCGGACAAGGTCTATATCGAACCCCTGACGGCGAAGGTCTTGGAGCAGATCATTGAAAAAGAAAAGCCTGACAGCATCCTGCCCACTCTGGGTGGACAGGCGGGCTTAAATCTTGGTATGGAGCTGGAGGAATCCGGTTTTTTAAAGGAGCATCATGTGGCTTTGCTTGGGACGACGGCGGCTACCATCCGGAACGCGGAAGGGCGTCAGGAATTCAAGGATCTGATGGAACGTATCGGTGAGCCCTGCGCCGCAAGCAAGGTGGTGGAAAATATTCCGGACGGTATTGCCTTTACCAATACCATCGGTTATCCCGTGGTGTTGCGGCCGGCCTACACATTGGGAGGTTCCGGCGGCGGTATCGCCCATAATCAGGCGGAGCTGGAAGAGATCCTGGAGAATGGTCTGCGTCTGTCCCGTGTGGGACAGGTTCTGGTGGAGCGCTGTATCGCCGGATGGAAAGAAATCGAATACGAGGTCATGCGGGACAGCATGGGTAACTGCATCACGGTTTGTAATATGGAGAACGTTGATCCGGTGGGCGTTCATACCGGAGACAGTATCGTGGTGGCTCCGTCTCAGACCTTAAGCGACAAAGAATATCAGATGCTGCGTTCCTCGGCTTTGAAGATCATTAACGAGCTGCGCATTACGGGCGGCTGCAACGTGCAATTTGCCCTGCATCCTGCCAGCTTTGAATACTGTGTGATTGAAGTGAATCCCCGTGTAAGCCGTTCTTCCGCCCTGGCCTCCAAGGCCACGGGATACCCCATCGCCAAGGTGGCGGCCAAGATCGCTTTGGGCTATACGCTGGACGAGATTAAGAACGCCATTACGGGCAAGACCTATGCCAGCTTTGAACCGACTTTGGATTATTGCGTGGTGAAGATCCCAAGGCTGCCCTTTGATAAGTTCATCACTGCCAAGCGTACACTGACCACCCAGATGAAAGCTACCGGAGAGGTCATGAGTATCTGCAATAATTTCGAAGGCGCATTGATGAAAGCCATTCGTTCCCTGGAGCAGCATGTGGACTGTCTGCGCAGCTATGATTTCAGCGCGTTGGATTTTGAAGAGCTGCGGAAACGTCTGAAGGTTGTGGATGATCAGAGGATTTGGGTCATTGCGGAGGCCCTGCGCAAGGGCATGGAGATCCGGGAGATCAACGAGCTTACCAAGATCGATTCCTGGTTTATTGATAAAATTGCGGTCTTGACGGAGATGGAGGCGGCCTTGGAGAGTCAGCCTCTGACCGTGGAGCTGTTAAAGGAGGCTAAGCGGCTGGAATTCCCGGACAATGTGATCAGCAGACTGAGCGGTATCCCGGAGGCACAGATTAAAAAGATGCGCCAAGAGAACGGCATTTGTGCCGTTTATAAGATGGTGGATACCTGCGCGGCGGAATTTGCGGCGACCACTCCTTATTATTACTCCGTTTTCGGCGGCGAATGTGAAGCCAGACGCACGGCGGGCCGCAAGAAAGTGTTGGTGCTGGGCTCCGGTCCCATCCGTATCGGTCAGGGAATTGAGTTTGATTATTGTTCCGTTCACGCCACCTGGGCTTTCTCCAGGGCGGGTTATGAGACCATCATTATCAATAACAATCCGGAAACAGTGAGTACGGACTTTGATATTGCGGACAAGCTGTATTTTGAACCTCTTACCCCAGAGGACGTGGAAGCCGTGGTGGACATTGAGAAGCCCGATGGGGCAGTGGTACAGTTTGGCGGACAGACCGCCATCAAGCTTACGGAGCATTTGATGAAACTCGGCGTTCCCATTCTTGGAACCAAGGCTGAGGACGTGGACGCGGCCGAGGACCGGGAGCTATTTGACCGCATTCTGGAAAAGACCCATATTCCGAGGGCGGCGGGCGGTACGGTCTACACCGCCGAGGAGGCCAAGGAAGTGGCTAACCGTCTGGGGTATCCCGTGTTGGTAAGGCCTTCTTATGTATTGGGAGGTCAGGGTATGCAGATTGCCATTTCCGATCAGGAAATCGAGGAATTCATGGCTGTCATCAATCGTATTGCCCAGGACCATCCGATTTTGGTGGACAAGTATCTGCAGGGCAAGGAGATCGAAGTGGATGCGGTCTGTGATGGAGACGACATCTTAATCCCTGGGATTATGGAGCATGTCGAACGGACCGGCGTTCATTCCGGCGACAGTATTTCCGTTTATCCGGCGCCTACCATCGGCAGGCTGGTCAAGGATAAAATTGTGGATTATACGAAGCGTCTGGCTACGGCCCTTCATGTAAAAGGGCTGATCAATATTCAGTTTATCGCCATTGACGAGGATGTTTATGTAATCGAGGTAAATCCCCGTTCTTCCAGAACCGTTCCTTATATCAGTAAGGTAACGGGAATCCCCATTGTGGATTTGGCCACGGAGGTGATCCTGGGAAAGAAGATCAGGGAGCTGGGATATAAGCCGGGTGTCCAGCCGGAAGCGGAATATTACGCTATTAAGATGCCCGTCTTTTCCTTTGAAAAGATCAGGGGAGCGGAGATCAGTCTGGGGCCTGAGATGAAGTCCACCGGGGAATGCCTGGGAATCGCCCGGACCTTCCATGAGGCGTTGTACAAGGCGTTCCTGGGAGCCGGCGTGGATCTGCCCAAGTACAAGCAGATGATCATTACCGTCAAGGATGCGGACAAGGGAGAAGCGATTCAGATCGGCAGACGGTTTGAAAAGCTGGGATATACCATTTATGCCACCCGAAGCACGGCGGCGGCCCTGAATGAGGCTGGGGTAAAGGCGCGTAAGGTGAATAAGATTTCCCAGGAATCTCCTACCGTGATGGATTTGATCCTGGGGCATCGGATCGATCTGGTGATTGACACGCCGACCCAGGGACGGGATAAGTCCAGGGATGGTTTCCTGATCCGGAGAACGGCCATTGAGACGGGGGTGAATTGCCTGACTTCGCTGGATACGGCCAGAGCGTTGGCTACCAGTCTGGAGAACGCGGAAGAGAAACTGACATTGGTGGATGTGGCTTCGTTGGGAAAATAAATGAAAGGGTGTTGGAGTTGGGTCGCGTGGTCCATGTGACGCTCAGGCGCGTCATTCGCAAAGCCTCGCTTCGCGCTTTCTCGGCAGACAAGTTCGCGTGAAAATTCGTGCAGGCATGATTTTCACGCGAATTTGTCTGCCGGCTGAGCTTAAAAATCTTAAATTTTTATTAAACTTATAGCAAAAACTGTCATGTTCCGTTATAATAAAATAATATTTACGTAACAATTTGGAAAAAATGTGAATTTTCTGAAAAACGTATTGATGGGTGTTCGGGATGGTAATGGAAAGGTTTGTGGTCTTGAAATGAGGAGGAAACGGTACAATCGTAGAAAGCGTTTGGCGCGGACGTTAATTGTAAGGGGCATGGCCGGCGTGTTGCTGGTTGGCGTGGTGTTTGCGGTGGTATGCGTAGGCCTTTATGCCCGGGATGTTTATTGGAAAGAAGAGGAAACCATGACGGAAACGGGGAGCGGAGTGGCTCCCAGTGTGGCGGCGACGGAAGCGGAGCCGGAAGAATCGGAAGGGGAGGAGCCTCTTGAGAAAATTACCTTTCCGTTGAAAGTGATGTTGGATGCCGGTCATGGCGGAAATGACAGCGGTACTTTTTATGAAACCACTTATGAAAAGGATATTACCCTGGAAGTTACAAAGAAGATGAAGGCTTTGCTGGAGGAGCAGGGGGTCGAAGTGGTTTTGACGCGGGAGTCCGACAAATATATGGGCTTGAAAGAACGCACGGAGCTTTCCAGAGAAGAGGATCCGGACGTGTTTGTCAGCATCCATTGTAATTCCTTTGAGGATGATTCCTCCGTGGCCGGAATCGAATGTTATTATTGGGAAGATGATGAAGAAGGAGAGGCCTATGCGGAAAGCCTGATGGATGCCGCGGAGGAAATAGAAGCCCTTCGTATCAGAGGGACGCGGGTAGAGGATTACTATGTGATTCGTTTTAATGACGCTCCCGCAGTACTGGTGGAGATGGGGTATCTGTCCAACAGCGCGGATCGGGCAAGGCTGATTGACGAGGGTTTCCAACAGACTTTGGCGGAAAAGCTGGTGCAAGGCATTCTGGAGGAGGCTGAGCGGCAGCAGGAGGAATAATCGATGGAACGGAAGGCGGCTGAAAATTCCGGGAACCAGGACGGATGCCGGATCGTGTCCATGTATGATTTCCGGGATTTGGCATATACTAGGAACAAATCTTTTAGGAGGTCATTATGAGAGAAGAAACTTACCCTTTTGTGATGAGACCGCTTCCCTATGAATATGACGCGCTCATGCCCGTTTTGGATGTGGAAACGCTTACTTTTCATCATGATAAGCATTATAAGACCTATGTGGACCAGTTGAACAATGTGCTGGCCGATTATCCTGAGCTGCAGAAAATGAGTTTAAAGGAATTGCTGATGAACTTGGATCGTCTGCCCGCTGCAGCCCAGACCTCCGTTCGCAACAATGGCGGGGGCGTTTATAATCATGAATTGTATTTTGACGGGATGAAGAGTCCTGTGGGACAAATGCCAGTGGGAGCCTTGGAAGAGGCTTTGGTAAGGGACTTCGGTTCTGTGAATCAGTGGAAGGAGCAGATGAAGCAGGCTGCGGTGTCCAAGTTCGGTTCCGGTTGGGCGTGGCTGGTGACGGATGGAAACGGAAAGCTTTTCATCCAGCAGACATCTAACCAGGATGTGCCTGACTTAGAGGTATATACGCCGCTGCTCACCGTGGATGTGTGGGAGCATGCTTATTATCTGCAATATCAAAACCGGCGTGCGGATTACGTGGAGGGTTGGTTTGATCTGATCAATTGGAAAAAGGCCGGCAGACGGTATGAGGAAGCGTTACAGAAGAAAGAGGCCTAGATTGTAAATCCGGGCAGAAGAGCGGATATGAATAAAAGAAATTATCAAAAGGAGCTGGAAAAGCTCTTGACGGGTCTGAAAACTTATGAAGAAAGCTTGTGTGACGGCGTGGAGGATGCAAAACCTCCACGCCTGTTTCTGCATAGCTGCTGCGCACCCTGTAGCAGTTATGTATTGGAGTACTTAAGTGTTTATTTTCGCATAACGGTGTTTTATTATAATCCCAATATTTCCATGGAGGAAGAGTATCGCAGGCGGGTGGAAGAGCAAAAGCGCCTGATTGCAATTTATAATGAAGAAGGGGGACGTTATCCCATTCAGGTGGAGGAGGGGGATTACGAGCCGGAATGTTTCTTCTCGCTGTCCAAAGGTCTGGAGGATTGTCCCGAGGGCGGGGAAAGATGCTTTCGATGCTTCGAACTGCGGCTGGGTGAGACCGCAAGACGAGCGGCTTTGGGCGGATACGACTTTTTTGCCACTACGCTCACGATCAGTCCTTTGAAAAATGGGGAGAAGCTCAATGAGATCGGTCAGACCCTGGCCGGAGAATATGGGATTGCCTGGCTGCCCTCTGATTTTAAGAAAAAGGACGGGTATAAGCGCTCGGTGGAATTGTCCGCCCAATATGGACTTTATCGTCAGGATTATTGCGGCTGCGCTTATTCCAAAGCGGAGAGGGAACGGAAAAGGAATTTGTAAAATCTGTGCGGAAAAGGTCTTGCGGGATAAGCGGTGTGATTGTATAATACGAATATCGTGAATTTGAAAAGAAACTAAAAATCTTACGGCAAGGAGAAAGCGGTTATGAAGAAAATCATTGATCTATTGACGGAAGAAATGCAAAAGGCTTTTGAAGCGGCAGGGTATGATCGGGAATTGGGACGTGTCACCCTTTCCAACCGTCCGGATCTGTGTGAATATCAGTGTAACGGGGCCATGGCGGGCGCCAGGAAATATCACAAAGCTCCTATTGTAATTGCCGCGGATGTGGCGGTTGAGTTGGCGGACAGCCCCGTTTTTAAGGAGGCGGCGGCAGCGGCGCCTGGTTTCCTGAATTTGAAATTGTCAGAGAATTTTTTAACGAATTATGTGAAGGAGATGAGGGCTGCTCCCAAGTTTGGCCTGGAAATGCCTGTCCGTCCGCAGAAAATTGTTATGGACTACGGCGGGGCCAATATCGCCAAACCTCTTCATGTAGGACACATTCGACCCGCCATTATCGGGGAAAGCCTAAAGCGGATTCGCCGTTATGCGGGACATCAGGTAATAGGGGATGTCCATATGGGAGACTGGGGAATGCCCATGGGTCTGGTGATCAGTGAGCTGCAGGCGCGGGAACCGGATCTGGTTTATTTTGATGAAAGCTATGATGGAGAGTATCCGCAGGATGCGCCTTTTACCATTTCTGAGTTGGAAGAAATTTATCCTGCGGCCAGTGCCAAATCCAAAGTGGATCCGGAGTTCAAGGCCAAAGCCATGGAAGCCACATATAAGCTGCAGACCGGAGTGCGGGGATACAGGGCTCTCTGGAAGCACATTATGGCGGTGTCCGTGGCCGATTTAAAGCGCAATTACGGTAAGCTGAACGTGGAATTTGATCTATGGAAAGGTGAGAGCGACGTTCAGGGGCTGATCCCGAAAATGGTGGAAGATATGAAAGCGGGAGGCTATGCTTATTTGAGCGAAGGCGCGTTGGTGGTGGATGTGAAAGAGGAAACGGATACCAAAGAGGTTCCTCCTTGCATGATCCTGAAATCCGATGGGGCGGCCCTTTATAATACGACTGATCTGGCCACGATTATGGAGCGGATGAGCTTGTACCAGCCGGACGAGCTGGTTTATACTACGGATAAGCGGCAGGAACTGTATTTCGAGCAAATATTCCGATGCGCCCGTAAAACAGGGCTGGTGAAGCCGGAGACAAAACTGACTTTCGTCGGCTTCGGCACCATGAACGGAAAGGATGGCAAGCCTTTTAAAACGAGAGACGGCGGCGTGATGCGTCTGGAAAATCTGATTCGTGATACTCAGGAGGAAATGTATCGCAAGATTCGCGAAGGACGGGAGATGCCGGAAGAGGAAGCCAGGCAAGTGGCAGAGGTGGTGGCCTTGTCCGCTCTGAAATATGGAGATCTTTCTAACGTGGCCTCCAAGGATTATGTTTTCGATATCGAAAAATTCACCTCCTTTGAGGGGAATACGGGACCTTATATCCTTTACACGATCGTAAGGATCAAATCAATTTTGTCGAAATATGTGGAACAAGGCGGAGATTTGGAGAAAGCCGTTTTCCGTAACGCTGAAAATGAATCGGAAAAGGATTTGATGCTGCAGATTGCACAGTTCCAGACCACCATTGACAGCGCCAGCGAGGAATTGGCTCCCCACAAGATCTGCACGTATATTTATAATTTGGCCAATGCGTTTAATCATTTTTACCATGAGACCAGGATCCTTGCGGAAGATGACGAGGAGAAGAAAGCAGGGCTGATCGCGCTGCTGGCGCTGACCAGGGAAGTGCTGGAAACCTGTATTGACTTGCTGGGATTCTCGGCTCCGGATAAGATGTGATGTTTTCTAAAAAGTAAATATTATGTATAACGTACAAAAGAGGAATATGTCTACGAAGGTTGAGTAGATATGTCCCTCTTTTTGCGTTTTCTGGGCCATCTCCTTTCGCGTCTGTTTTGTTAAATTGGAATCAGCCGGTCGCACCTTGAAAACTGAACAAAGGCTTTACACCTTAATATGAATTTGTTACGATGCCTTATGTAAGATGGAGTGGCAAAGGATTGGGGAGGTGAGAATATGACTGATAGTGAAAAAATGGATCTACTTATAGAGCAAGTGGCAGCGATTGCCACGGATGTGCGGGATATGAAGCAGGAGCTCGGCGAAGTGAAGCAGGACGTCAGCGGCCTGAAGCAGGAGCTCGGCGAGGTGAAGCAGGACGTCAGCGGCCTGAAGCAGGAGCTCGGCGAGGTGAAGCAGGACGTCGTCGGCCTGAAGCAGGAGCTCGGCGAGGTGAAGCAGGACGTCGTCGGCCTGAAGCAGGAGCTCGGCGAGGTGAAGCAGGAGCTCGGTGAAGTGAAGCAGGACGTCGTCGTCCTGAAGCAGGAGCTCGGCGAGGTGAAGCAGGGCGTCGTCGGCCTGAAGCAGGAGCTCGGCGAAGTGAAGCAGGACGTCGTCGGCCTGAAGCAGGAGCTCGGCGAAGTGAAGCAGGACGTCAGCGGCCTGAAGCAGGAGCTCGTCGGCCTGAAGCAGGAGCTCGGCGAGGTGAAGCAGGACGTCAGCGGCCTGAAGCAGGAGCTCGGCGGAATGAAGCAGGAGCTCGGCGGAATGAAGCTTGATATTGAAAGGCTGGATTCTAAGGTATCGGCTTTGCAGGTAGAGCAGTTAAATACCAGCAAGGAACTTAAGGCGATTAAGGAGAAGGTCGATATGACATACGAAATAGCTCTTGATGCCTGGGGAAATAGCGTGGAGAACCGAGAATTGATAAAGGGAATCTGTTAGAATGGCTACATATTAACTTGAGTTGAAAAAGGTGTAAAGTCTTTGTTCAGTTTTTATGTTTCTGTGATTTTAGGATGCTCATTATGGGGATATATTATGTCTAAAATCCATATTATCAAGCCCTTAGCTGCGGTTAACATGGCTAAGGGCATTTTGGCAGTCACCTTTCTTACTCTTTTTGATTTACATAGGGCAATTCAGGAAGCTATTTCTTTTGATGCTGGTCATTTGTTTAAGTTTATTGTGGGTCCGCGCAGAAATAAAAAGGTATACGCTTTGGGTCAATTTGCCGAAAGAGATGAAGAGGCTGTAGAAGAAACAAGGCTCAGTGATCTGGGATTGCGTAAGGGAAGTACCTTTTACTATTTGTTTGATTTTGGGGATTGCTGGAATTTTACTATTAAAATAAGACAGATAATAGGAGGCAGGGTTCAGAGCCCGGAGCTGCTGGAATCCATCAACGAGGCTCCTGAGCAGTATCCGGAAACGGACGATATTTTTTGATAGAGTGACAATGAATGGTTTATGCCCGTGGCAGTTCCCGGCATGCCCGCTGTCTGTTTTACGGATGCAAAATGTCTGTGGGCAGAAGATGAACCTGTAAACGGAAAGAAAAAATATGTGATTTATAAATTCTTGTCCCGGAATATGATGGAAATTTTATCCAGGTGAAAAAATCAGTCAATAAAAACATCCCGAAAACCGCTTAAACAAGCCACTTTCGGGATGTTCTATAATAGCGAGAGGGGGATTTGAACCCTCGACACCACGGGTATGAACCGTGTGCTCTAGCCAACTGAGCTATCTCGCCGTGGAACCTATAGGGCTCGAACCTATGACCCTCTGCTTGTAAGGCAGATGCTCTCCCAGCTGAGCTAAGATTCCATCTGTTAATTGCTTCACAACTGACTTTTATTAGTATACACGGGCGTATCTTTTTTGTCAATACTTTTTTATTGAATTTAGATTGATTTTTTATTGAATTTAGATTGATTTTGTTGATTTTTAGACGCTGAATTTTGACTATTTTTGATTTCCTGAAAAAAGTGTTTGACGTGGAATCAAAGGCGTGATATGCTAGACGTGCTAAAAAGGACCTTAAATCTTGTACGGGTTCTTTTTTTACGCAAAGTGTTTTGAAATAAAAGAGTGTAAAAATCGGGAAAAATTTCGCTGAAAAATTAGAGCGGAGAATAAGGGCATTTGGGCAAAAGGATAGAAAAAGGGATAGAAAAAAGGATAGGAGAAGCAAGTGAGCACAGTAAACGGGAAAGAGTTGGAATTGGTAGAGGACGTGAAAGTACAGGAAGAGGATGGGACGGATGGAGCGACATCCGATGACGGGGCATTTCCTGCCGGGGAGGAAGGAGTGCCCGTGGAAAAAAGAGCGTCCAAGAAAGAAAGGGAGACCGAGAAAGAAAGGGAATCCGAGAAAGAAAGGAAAGTTGAACCCGAGAAAGAAAGGGAATCCGAATCCGCGGAAGAAATGGAATCCGCAGAAGAGGAGCAAGGCATCAGGAAGCTGGAAGCCTATCTTGACGGGCGGGTAATGCGCGCTATTCGGGAAATGGGCTTTGAGAAAATGACTCCCATCCAGGAGCAGGCCATTCCATTACTATTAGAAGGAAAAGATATTATCGGACAGGCGCAGACCGGCACTGGCAAGACGGCGGCTTTCGGAATTCCCATCATTCAGAAAATCGATCCGGATAATCGGGGACTGCAGGCGGTTATTTTGTGCCCTACCAGGGAGTTGGCGGTTCAAGCCGCGGAAGAAATCCGCAGATTAGCCAAGTTCATGCAGGGAGTCAAGGTTCTTCCCGTTTATGGCGGGCAGGATATCGGCAAGCAGATTAACGGGCTAAAAGGGACGCAGATTATCGTAGGGACTCCGGGTCGTGTGATGGATCATATGCGTCGGCATACGATTAAATTGGATCATGTAAGCATGGTTGTTCTGGATGAAGCGGACGAGATGCTGGATATGGGATTTCGGGAGGATATGGAACTGATTTTGGGAGAGATCCCCGGGGAACATCAGACAGCGCTTTTTTCCGCAACGATGCCTCAGCCTATTTTGGAGATTGCGGACAAGTTCCAAAAGGACGCGGAATTTATTCACGTGGCGAGCGAGCAGCTGACGATTCCGCTTGTGTCCCAGCATTATTACCGGATTAGCAGCAGAGATAAGGATGCGGCCTGTTTGAGACTCCTGGATTACTATCAGCCCAGACTTTGTTTGATTTTTTGTAATACAAAGAAAAAAGTGGACGAGCTGGCGGAGTTCCTGAAGAAGCAGGGCTGTCAGGCAGAAGGGCTGCACGGAGATATGTCTCAGAGCCAGAGGGATGTAGCCATGGGACGGTTTCGTAACGGCAGTACCAATATCCTGATTGCTACAGATGTAGCCGCCAGAGGAATTGATGTGGAGAATGTGGAAGCCGTCATTAACTATGATCTTCCGCAGGATATTGAATATTATGTACACCGCATTGGCCGTACCGGACGGGCGGGCAAGACGGGAAGCTCCTTTACGTTCGTCACCGGCCGTGAAGTGTTCCGTATTCGTCAGATTGAGCGTTTCTGTCATACCACGATTGACGAATGGAAACTGCCAGGGGCGGCCAAGGTGTTGAAGGTCAAGGCCGAGAAGTTTCTGGATGAAGCGTGGGCGCTTAAGGACAATGAAGATATCGCGTTGATGAAAAAGTTCCTGAATCGTAAAATGGAGCAGGAAGGCTGCGACGCCATGGATATTGCGGCAGTCCTTTTGAAATACTATGTAGGTGACAAGGGCGAGGAAATCCAGGAGGATGAGGAGCCTGCTGAAAAGAGACGCAGATTTGGCAGAGGCCGCGACAAAGATCGTGATGACCGGCGCGGCAAAGGCGGGGATCGTGAGGAAAGCCGGAAACGCGGGGATGGCCGGAAACGTGACAGGGACCGTGAGGAAGAGCGGGAGGAGAAACGTGAAAAAGGCCGCGGCCGAGACCGTGAGGACGGTTGGAAGCGTGACAGGGACCGTGAGGAAGAGCGGGAGGAGAAGCGTGAAAAGGGCCGCAGCCGTACTGATAAGGCAGGGAAGACCCGCGGTGATAAAAAGGATGACGGGGAAACCAGAAATCGTGCCGAGCGCCGCAGCCTGATTGAGAATTGGGGTCACAGTCGGGCCGATGAAAAGCGTATTAACAGGGAAGAGGCGGAAGGTGCGCACAAGGGCGGCATGAAAAAAGGAAAAACTACGGACAGAGGGCGCGGGGAGGGTTGGTGGAGCACCGCGAAGCTTCCGTTTTCCACCAGGGATCGCCGCCGTAAGCATTGATCGTGACATGGATGTAGAGGAAGGATGGCTGAAAAATGAGGATTGGAATGGGCTATGACGTGCATCGGCTCGTGGAGGGACGTGACCTGATTTTGGGAGGGGTGAAAATCCCTTATGAAAAAGGCCTGTTGGGCCATTCAGACGCGGATGTTCTGCTTCATGCGATTATGGACGCATTGTTGGGTGCGGCGGCGCTTGGAGATATTGGTAAGCATTTCCCGGATACCGATCCTGCTTACCGGGGGATTTCTTCTCTGAAGCTTCTTGCCAAAACGGGAGAGATTTTGTTGGAAAAAAGCTTTCTAATTGAAAACATTGATGCAACGATCATTGCCCAGGCGCCGAAAATGAGGCCTTATATCGATCAGATGAGGGAAAATATTGCCAGAATCCTGGAAATTGACATCGATCAGGTCAGTGTCAAGGCCACCACGGAAGAAGGACTTGGGTTCACGGGAAACGGAGAGGGCATTTCCGCCCAGGCGATCTGTATGCTCACCAGCCCGTTCGAACTCACGGCGCAGCAGGTCGGCGGAAGATGTGCCGGCTGCGCGGGATGTCCGGCCAGGTGAAATGGAGGAGTAGTGAATATGTCATGCGGGAGAACAGATTCCCATGGAAAAATAGCTCATATCCTTGGAAAAATCAGTGTCAAGCATTTTTGAAAATGTCTCAAAAAATCGAAAACATTAGCACCGTGTATTGAATGCGGTGCTTCTGTTATT
>CANQNT010000050.1 GCA_947625255.1 uncultured Acetatifactor sp.
TCCGTAACGACGGAGCCGTTTTCGCCTGCCGCTTCATCGACATTTGCCGCGTATCCACGGTATTCTTTCCCGGCCTTCTTTCGGAAGGTCGCATCGGGGTCGGAGGGGTTCTGCATCATGGAGGAATCCATTTTGCCTTCCCCTTTTTCTTTGAGGCGGCGCACGGCGTCTTCCACAACCGTCTGCTCGGAGAGGCATCTCACCAAAAGCTGATATTCCGTGACATCATCGAAATCCTGCCCGCACGCAGCCAGCAGCTTATCCGCATCTTTCAGGATACCAGCCAGGCAGCCATCGGTTTTGCTGCTGTCATTGTAATAGAAAGTCCTGTTGAAATCATTTGGGTCATAGTAATGCTCCATTCCCGCCAGCAGGGCATCCTGTCCGCTTTTATGAAAGAAGGTGACAAATTTGGAAACGCAGGTATAAAGCAGCTCAGCCCGGCTCAGCTTTTTGATGTTCGCTTCGATCATCATGGAATCCATACGGCGTATTTTGGGGCTGACTTTCATCATTTTTGCGATCTTGCTTCCCAGGTCTGTAACGCAGTCATGGAGGAGGTCGACATGATAAGCCGCTTCATAATCATAGCAGCGTTTCCGGAAACGGGAAAGCGTTTTATCGCTTAAAGGCTGTTCTTCATAACTGGTGGTATGGAGGGCATACTGGTAACGGATGTCAAGCATCAGGCTTTCTACGATATCATCGTCAGAAACCTGGAACAGCTCTTTTATAATGAGGGCGCCAACGCAAATGTTGGCTGGGGTATTGAACTTGGACTGTGTCCGTGTGGAATACAGCACACGAAAACGTTCTTCGTCAATTGCCGGGAAGATGTCATCGGCAAATATTTTCGCCCAGGAATGATCAAGGGCCTTTTGCTCCCTTGCAGTCAACCCGGAAGCACTATCCGTAAATGACAGCTGTTGTGACGTGTTTGTTCGGAATGCCATAGCTTACCCACCTTTCTGATAATTTCATTATATCAGAAAAGCGATCATTTTTATAGTCGTGTGTGAAATTTTCAAGGTACTATCAGGGCCAATTCTTATTTGACCCCAACATCATAGTATAATAGGAAGTAACAAATTGGTATTTTTCGACAAGAGAGCAGTGAATTTGCTCACTGCTCTTTGTGCCCCAAATTAGGAGAAGTGTGTAAAATTGAATCTAATTGTAAAAGCTATTGCCCGTATGATGTTGCCTGGAGTTTCTTTTTTGGCCTTATATTATTTCACTAGTTTGCAGATCGCAATTGTTGTATCGTGCGCTGCTAGCTTAATCTTATTGGCACTGGATATCAGAAAGGAAAAGACAATTAAAAACAGTAATGTGATAGGGATTATTGGGTTGATTTTCCAAATGATTAGTGCATTTTGTGTGGGATATGAAAAACTCTATTATGTTCCGGCATTGGTTCAAAATTGCGCAGTTATGGTTATGGTGATTACTCTTTGCGTGAAATCGAAGAGTGTGTTTCTCTACATCGTCAAGGATTTTGAGATCCCGATTTTTAAGAACGTAAGTGATGCGGATGTGCTTCCTTTGAATTATTTGTGGATTGGTTATTGTTTGTTAAAAATCCTTTCTAAGGTAATCGGTATGATAGCACTGGATTTCGTTCCCTTATACTGGCTGGTTTTCTTCTTGGGAACCCCATTGAACATTCTCTTGATTATTATCTCATATTACTTTGTAAAGAAAAAAAACGTTATATAAGGAACATACAGTATGAATATTGTAAATTTTTTATTTGAGAACTTTGATAAAACAAAAACGGCATTGATTTCTGGTAACAGAAGTATTTCGTACAATTCCCTTTGCAACAATGTCATCCATTTTAGCGAGTGTATCAATAGTGAAAGCGATGTAGTAGTTGTTTATATGGCAAATAGCATTGAGTTTATCATTGCATATTTTGCGGTACTTTTGGCAGGCAAAAAGGTGCTACTGGTGAATCCCATGTATCCAGATACTGAAGTGAAAAAGTATCTTGATTTGGTACAGAGTGATTTGCTGGTTACAAATATTGACAGCGTTTTGCTTAGAGAGAATTCTCAAATTCTATGTCCTTCCATTATCAATGTACATTATGAATATCCTGTTATTTCCGACAGAGCAGAAGAGGGCGCAGTTATTATTCCTACCTCTGGAACAACAGGGGAAGCGAAATTAATCATGTTAACCCACATGAACATTTGCAGAAATGTTCTGGATATTGCAGAGGCTTATTCAGAGTTGAGCGCTGATGATGTGGAAATGATTATTCTACCGATGACAGCAATTTTCTGCCATACGACACAGATGCTGGTGCCTTTATGTGTGGGAATGACCATCGATATTTGGACAGGTGGTTTGAATATCCCCGCAATTATCAAAGAGATGAAAGAGAGAAATATATCATATTGCCAAATGGTTCCAGCAATCCTTAGATTGTTTGCTTTTTTCTATACCAAGTTGGGAATTGAACTTCCAAATTTCAAAAGAACGACTGTGGGAGGAGAACCAATCAGCATAGATGAATTGAGAAAAGTGTCTGGGGTTCTTGCTCCAATCAGAATCCAACAAGGGTATGGCATGACAGAAGCTTCTCCTGTTATTTCATCACAGCTTTACAGAGATACATTGGTTTATGGCTCATCTGGCAAATTGATGAATTCAATTGAGTTGAGAATTGATCCCATTGAGGTCGGTAAGCCTGAGGGAGTTATTTACGTCAAAGGTCCTAGTGTGTGTGAACAAACATATGATGGAGTTGTCCTAGTGGATGAAGAAGGCTGGTTAAATACAGGTGATATCGGTTATCTGGATGAGAACGAGGAACTCTTTATCTGTGGACGTATGAAAAATCTAATTGTTGTAGGTGGCATGAATGTGTATCCTGAAGAGATTGAGGGCTTGATTAAAGGATTTCCTGGAGTGGGAGATGTGTTGGTTTATGGTGAACCCAACGACATAAAGGGTGAGATTGTCAAGGCGAAAATAACGGTCCGTGAAGCGATTGATGTTCAAAAACTGCGGTATTTCTGTGCAGATTATTTGCCGGCGTATAAGGTTCCGGCAACGATTGATATTGTTGAAGAATTGGACAAAACATATAGCAGTAAGATTAAGAGATTTTAGTTCATAAGCATAGGGGGATTATTATGGAAGAACAATTTTTATCTAGAATTGAACAGTTTACGGATTGCTCAAAGATTCATATGGACATGTCGTTTAAGAAGGATTTATTTTTTGATTCCTTGACTTTTACAAAGTTGATTATTGATTTGGAAGAATACTTTGGTATGGAATTTGATGACGATACTTATATTGTCGGAGATGATGTTAAGTTGATTGATTTGTTCAATATTATGTCTATTAAGTTAGGGGTTGCGTCATGATGGATTGTTCTGAATTGTTATCAAAGGTACCGGAAGACTGGTATGAGATAAAGGATTGTTGGACGGTGGCCTGCAAGATGGTAGCGCTTCAAAATGGAAAAGATGCTAGCCTTTTAGATTTGAATGCGTACTTCTATTATAACCGAGAGGATGGTGAGAAATATCCGGACGGCTTCGAGGGAATCGTCCGCAAGAATATCAGTATTGCTGAAGACAGAGAAACCAGGAAGGAGATTGAACAGGAATATGATTTCTTGCACCAGTTTATTGGATTGAACTGTACAGGATTGGCATATGCCGGAAAGAAAGCTTTTGAATATACATATGCTTCGGTATCTAAGGGGGCAAGTTGCATCTTATGGATTGACACATTTTACGCGGAATGGAACGGTATGTATCAGCAGGTTCATTTCCCCCACTGTGTGACAATTATGGAAATGAACGCTGAGGAATGTACTATTTTTGATGCTTTTCAGAAGGAGAACCCTTGTTTTGAGGTGGAAACAGAGCATCTATTTGCAATGACAAATTTCGTTAATATCTTTAAGAAAGATCTCAATCACAGCGAAATTAAAAGCGCCAATGAAATGATGAATGTGTTCACGAATAACTTCACCATAAAATATAAATTAATTGATGATTATATCAGTGTTTTGGGAAAATTCATTGAAGATTTGGAGAAAATTAAGGACAATCTTGATGTAGAAGTGGATAATGAAAATACGATTAAGTTGACAATGCGTATTTTTGTAAATCAGTATCAGAAGGGGATTGCACAGCTTGCTCGTTTTAAACAGGCTTCATCCGTGACAAGTGAAATGTTGCAGATTTGCGAAGAAATCAATAATCTTTGGAGACTTTGTGCAGGTGTGTTTGCTAAAATCGCATACTTGTCCCGTGAGAAGAGAAGACAGAAGTATGATCTTTTGTGCAACAGTGTAAACGAAATCAGAAGCAAATTGATTGTATTAGAGGAATTGATACATAGAGAGGTGGTATTTAGCTAATTATGGAAAACAGATCCTTATATTCAATGATTGACGAACAGAGAATCAGTAACGGAGAAAAAACTGCAATCCAGTTTGCAGGGGAGAAGATTACTTATTCGCAATTTATGTATACAGTAAACAATATTTTGGAGCTGATTAAGCAGAGAGGTATCTCTCATGAGGCAATTATTGTGGCAACAAGCCGTAATCCTCAGATGATTGCTGCCATGATTGCAATTGTGGAGAGTGGTAATTATTACGTGCCTATCGATTATATGTATCCAAAGGACAGAACCGATTATATAGTGGCTCACAGTAAGGCACATATTGTTGTTGTAGATTTGGAACACAAGGATTTATTCAAGAGATATGACACGATTGTTCTTGCAGATGATTATGATTCTATTTCAGAGGTTAATGTAGATGAGAACAGAATACATAGCACAGCATATTGCTTGTATACTTCTGGTTCAACCGGAAACCCTAAGGGAGTACTGATTCCCGAAGATGCATTGGTTAATTTTATTGATGGCATGGATAGAATTATTCCTTTCAGAGAGTGCAACTCAATTCTCTGTGCCTCTACACAGTGCTTCGATATTTTCTTCCCAGAAAGTATCACTGCATTAGCTTTGGGAGTAACGGTTTATTTGACAGAAACCGAAGACGGAACCAACCCCAAACGATTGACGAAGTTAATCGAAGAGAATCAGATTGACATGATTCAAATGACTCCTTCACGTGTTGCATTAATCAAAGAATATGATTCGACACTTTCTTCGTTCAAGGGCCTGAAGGTTATCATGATTGGTGGAGAAGCATTCCCGGAAGCTCTTCTGGCTGATTTGCAGGCAAGCACCTATGCAAGAATCTTTAACATGTATGGACCGACGGAAACTACGATTTGGTCATCAGTTGCCGAGTTGACAAAGAGTACAGAGATTTATATCGGACAGCCTATTTTGAATACCACTTTCTATGTTATGGGTGAGGACGGCAACATGATGCAAACCGGTGAAAAAGGCGAACTTTGCATTGGCGGAGCTGGATTGAGCACAGGTTATCTATTTGACGAAGAGAAAACTGCTCAGCGCTTTGCAATGTATAACGGGGAACGAATCTATAAAACAGGAGACAGCGCAGCATATCTTCCGGACAAGGACGGGTATAAGGTTTTCGGACGTCTTGATAATCAGATTAAGTTGAATGGTTTTCGTATTGAATTGGAGGAAATCGAGAATGTTTGCAATAATATTGAGGGAATCTATCAGGTAGTTGTATATCCTTACAGAGAAGACGGAGTAGTAAAAAAGCTGGTAATGTTTTACACCTCTAACGAAGTCGTGGAAAAGGATGTTATCGAGGCTCATTTGTCTAAATATTTGCCGAATTATATGATTCCAGAGATTTATGAAAGAGTTGATAAATTCGAGTACACCAATAACGGAAAGATAGACCGTAAGAAACTTTATTACTCTCCCAAGGAATCGATGCAGGTTGTCGAGGTAGACGGGCAGGATGGATGGAATGCATTTCGAAAGATTTTCTTAGACATCACCGGCTATGCAATTTCTGAGAGCGGAAAAGAAGCGGTTAAGGACATTATTGATTCACTGCATTTCGTCAAATTTATCGTTGCAATTGAGACGGAATTTGACTTTGAGATGGAGGATGAGTATCTTGATATGAACAAATACATATCGGTTCTCGATTTCTATCACACAGTATGTGAGTTGATTGCTACAGTTTAGTAGATTTTTCTCTTTTTTCACTTCCATAGGCTATGGCCTGTGGGGGAAAAGTACCAAGGTACTTGGCTTTGTTTTCGTTTCATTTATTTCATGAGAAGCCACTGGCGATTTCTTTTGCAATAGGGGAAAGGGGGTGAAGAAATATGAAGCAGTACAAGAAGATGCGCGCAGTAGTAGGTAAGGCAAAAGCTAAGACTTATGCTTATTCTCAGTGTGCATGCAATTGCTAATAAAGCAATTGTTCAGAAAAATTGGAGGAATCTCGGTAGTTATTCTACCGAGTATTTGCTCCAATGAAGGTAACAATGATTAGTGGGGTAAACAGATGAAGGTAGCAAAATGCGTAAAGTATAAAATAGATGAGGAAACGTACACTTTGTTTCCTCTGAGTAATTCATGTTTAAAGAGATATGTCTTGATCGACGATATTTCCTATCAGGTGTACTGTTTGCTATATGATGGATATTCTCTTGAGGAAACCATTGTAGAGATGCTGAAGCGATACGATGTTGATAAGGAAGTATTCTGGGCTGATTTGCAGATGATATTGAATCAATGGGAAGAGTATGGAATTGTTAAAGGTTGCCAGATAACAATGCCCACGGATGCATTAGACAAAGAGGTTAAAGGGGAATACGAGGAAATGACTGATATCGAAATCTACGATATGATGTATCAGGCAGCCATACAGAAGAAAGTACCGTTTAAAGTGTATTTTGAGATTACCCACAACTGTAATCTTCGTTGTCGTCACTGCTATATTCAGGAGACGGTTCGAATGCAGGAGAACGTTTTCCTTGACAAGGAAGTGATTTTACGGACGCTTGATGAATTACAGGCGTTGGGGACTCATGAAATCGTTATTACAGGCGGTGAATGTACGTTACATAAAGATTTCTTTGAGATTATTAATCATATTTGCAAGTTAGGAATGAAATTGATTCTTCTGACTAACGGTAATCTGATTAACAGAGATTTTATTGAGAAGGTCATGGATTACCCTATTGCGGATATCAGAATTTCGATTTACGGAAAAGAATCTACACATGACGAAATGACATGCGTAAAGGGTTCTTATCAAAAATCAGTGAACGCGCTGAAAATGTTAAGACGGGAGAAGGGTATCGGGACCGCTACTATTTTGGTGACGAAAGACAATTTCGACGAACTGGACGAATTGACCCAGATGTTCAAAGATAATGGTATAGAATATGATTTTAATGCCTTCATATTCCCTACCATGGAACAGGATATGTCTCCTACGGATTTTAGAATTGAAAATGTGATTACGGAGTTTGTAAACAAATATGTAATCAATTGCTCCGGCAGTAAATGTGCAGCCGGAATTAGCAGATTCCGTGTAGATCCTCATGGCGATGTTTCTCCTTGTGATTTGCTTAAGCACGAGAAGCTAGGCAACATTTACGAGAGAAGCATTGGAGAAATTATTGCCTCTGAAGAGAGAAGTGCTTGGCTCGAGAAGCTAGAACAGATTCTGAATAACAACGAATGTAGTAAATGTGGTGATAAGAAATTCTGTAGCTGTTGTCTGGGGTTAATCTATATGGAACATCACGATTATGACAGGAAGTTAGATTTTCTGTGCAGATTTACTGAGGCAAAGAAGAGAAAGTATCAGAGAATCATGGGGAAAGAGAATGTCGAATAGCATTGAAAAGAAAAACAATGTAATTAAGGTTCATTTTGCAGGAGAAAGCATATGGATGCCCTTAAATCGTCCATTGAATGTAAGCGGAACCGAAATCGTTGATAATGTACAAATTGACAGTGTTATTAGCAGTTCTGCGCCGGATTACGATGCATATACAATTTATATGACAAGAAAATGCAATTATTCTTGTTCGTATTGTTTTGTAAACCGAAATGCAAGAGATTCGATTGTGACGGTAGCAGAACTGATTGACTTTATTGAATCTAGAGGGAAAAAGAAAATCCAGGTGCGCTTTTTTGGCGGAGAACCGCTGTTAAAACTGGAAGATATAAAGAAGTGGGTATGCGAACTGGAAGGCTTAAAGGAATGTGGTTATTCTGTTTCATACAGTATTGTCACCAATGCTAGTCTACTGAATGCGGAAGTAATAGATTATCTGTATTCCATGAAGTTTATTGTTATTCTCAGTCATGAATTGAACGATATATTACAGCAAAACAATCGGTTGGCCTCCGAGAAATTGCAGATCAAAGCAAAACAGAATATGCAGTATTTGGCAAAAACGAAGCTTGTGTATCGTTCAACAATCAGATGTATGTTAGGGCCTAATTCAGAGGTCACCATTTTGGACCGGTTTCAATATGCCGTTAATGATTTGGGAATAAGTGGAGTGCAGTTTGATATCCCGCATGTGGATATTAAGTCTGAACATCGTTTTACATCGGATACGATTGACGAGCTTAAAAAGCAGATTGAAGAGGTTACGAAATTTTATTTACAAAAACTAGAGAAGCGGGACTATCGCTATTTGGGATTGTATAACATTGATAACCTGTTGAAAATCTGGATTTTGAGAGAAAAATACATCGATTACGACACTTGTGGTTTTGGTATTAATCATTTTGCTATTGATGTGGATGGAACGATTTATCCGTGCCAAAATTTTGCGGGAACTGAGGAGTTTGAAATAGGAAATGTTCATCTCGGGTTGAATGGCAAGGAGTTTGAAACGGATATTGAGAAACATAATGTTTGTCGATTATGTAGTGCAAGAGAATTATGTACCAAGCGCTGCTATAGTTCCAATTATATTGGTACCGGGGACATTTATATCCCGAATAACACACAATGCGAGATGAAAAGAGAATTCATTACTGCAGCAATATATATTTTATATAAACTCCGGCAGAATGAAGCACTTTTTGATGATTACTGTGCTATGTTAAAAGCTAAAAATCGATTCTTAAGGTGATGAGGTGCAGAAACTATTAAATCTCACTATGAAAATGCGGGAAGATTATTACGATTGTTATGATGTAATGATTATGATGCTTTGTGATTATTTTGGGGTAGATGGAAACAGAGCGTTTTGTTGGAGATGGGGATTCAATTACGCAGAACAAAGAGAGGGTAGGATGGTCAGTCTCTATGACAACATGTATGTCAACAGGAATCAGGATACCGTCTGCAGATTTTTGGAGAAGTATCTGGGGCTGGAACTGCACGGTTATCAATATGATGATATAGGGGATTTCGAGAAATTTGTACAGAAGAAGATTGAAAGCGGCATACCGGTAGGCATAGTAACTGACACAAGCAAGTGTTACTGGAACCCTCTTTATCAGAAACAATCAATCAGACATTGTTCATTAATTGTCGGCTATGATGAAGAGAATTATTTTTTGAAGGAACCGTATTTTTCGGAAGAGACTTATCGTATCAGCAAGGATTGTTTTGACCGAAATTTGGTATGGAGTGTTTTGGATTTATTCTATCAAAAGCTGGAACAATTTGATTTACTGAGTATGTTAAAAGAAGGGTTCGAATATGTAAACTGCAATGATACGAAATATGAGAGTATGCTCCGTTATTCTCGGGATTTGTGTGCGCTGATTGAAATTGATCTGCGGAACGAATTGATTCGAGATGATATCAGGTATATACCCAGTTTACGATCAATCAAGAATCTTGGCTCGGAAAGAAAAGGTTTGTTGGCGTTATTTAGGGAATATTCCGAGTGCGTGACGGAAGAAATTATATCCCTGCTTTTGGAATGCGTTGAGAAATGGCAGATTTGCCTAACTCGGTTAATGCGGGTGTACTTGACACGGAAAACTGATCGGCTAGCTAGTGTTTCGGTACTATTCTCTGAGATTGCAGTTATTGAGAAGCAAATTTATGAAGAGATGATGAGTTACATTGCGAGTAATCATTGTGAGGAATGATGGCGAAGTGAAAAAGAAAAATAATGTTTTAAAGAATATTCAGTATATTGTACGTATGGTAAACGAATATGATAGCAAAATTATTGTATTTGGTATGATTCGCAATGCTCTTGAAAAAGGATTTTATTCCTTCTTTTTCGTTTATTTCATAATGTTTCTCTATGATTTGATTGAGCAGGAGAGCAACTATACCTTTATATCCATTTTTCTTGGTGCAGTGTGTTTGGCTCAAATTGGGGTATATATCCTTTCAAATCAGCATGATTATTATGTTCAAGTGAATACGCCGAAGATTGTACAGGGAATCTATTTGAAAATTTTCAAACAAGCTTTGCTGATTCCACTGGAGAAGGTAGAGAATCCGGAGTATTATGGCAAATACACTAGAGCCTTAGATAATGCACAGAATTCCATCATGCAGATTGTTTCACTATTGGGGGACGCATTTGGTCAAATAATCCGACTGTGCTTGCTCATCGCTATTGCGATTTCAATTGATCCGATTTTGTTGTTATTTCCAGTGTTATGTATTGTTAATAGTGTAATTGTGTCATTCATTAGAAGCGGCGTTGAATATCGGCAAAGAAAAGAATTGTCCGAGTATGAAAGAAAGTGCGGATATTGCAAGAGAGTTTTTTACGAAAGAAAATATGCGCAGGAATTACGTCTTTACAAAATTGGGGATAAAGTTACTGACTTATACCAGAATTCCATATTTGAGCTACAGAGAATTAGAAAATCATACTTGCTCCGATTGGCGTTGTTTGAGATATGGGACAAATTCATGTTGAGACTATGCTTGTTGGTAGGAGCCTGCATTTATCTGGCATACAAGGTTATTGTGTTAAAGGTTCTTTCAGTAGGTGAATTTGCTGGGGCAATGGCAGCGATATCAAATGTTTCTTATTGTACCGGATTCTTGTCGTATTATCTTGGGGAGTTGTTCAAACAGGGAGCAGATTGCTATAATCTGATTGCTTACATGGAAGATGAGAGTCAGGATTGCATCAAGGAGAATGAGGGACTTGATAGTTTTCCTTTACAGAGACTGGATATCAAGAATTTGAAATACAGTTATGAAAAGAATGGTACGCTTGTACTGGATGATGTTTCTTTTGCAATTAACAAGGGCGAGAAAATAGCAATTGCTGGATACAACGGTGCTGGAAAAACCACTTTGGTAAAAATTCTTTTGGGATTGTACAAAGAGTATGAGGGTAAAGTCTTTTGGAATGGCATTTCCATTGGAAGATTCAATACGAAAAAGTATAAAAAATGTGTCAATTCGGTACTGCAGGATTTTTCAATTTATGAATTATCTATTGCAAACAATGTCACTATGAGTAGTTCTGTTGACGAAAAGGAAAAGATTGCAGTGGCTTTGAAGGAAGCGGGGGTATGGGACAAAATATGTAAGTTGCCTAAGGGGATAGAAAGCTCTGTTACCAAGGAACTTGACCCGGAGGGCGTGAATTTTTCAGGTGGGGAACTTCAAAAAATTGCTCTGGCGAGAATCTTTTACAACGATAATGCAGATTTGTTTATTCTTGACGAGCCTACCAGCGCTATGGATCCCATTTCGGAATTCAATGCTTACAAGAACTTATTCCGAAAGTTGAAGGACAAGACCATGTTGTTTGTTTCCCATAGGTTGTTGACTTGTACCATGGCAGACAGAATTTTAATGATGGACCACGGAAAAATTGTTGAACAAGGCAGTCATGAGGAACTGATGAAATTGAATGGAAAGTATGCAGAAATGTATAGAATTCAATCATCAAAAATCAATTCGATTATGAGAGCAATGTAATGAAATGCGAGGAGCAGGAAGTGAAACATCAGAAAGAGCAGCGTGAGCAGAACGCAAAATCAATTCGAGAAATAGGCGAAAACTGCATTTATATATTCAGAGAATCCTTTCGTATATGCAAATTATTCTTTTCTTTCTATATTATCATGATGGCATTGGTGGATGCAATTGACAGTGTTTTGGTGATCATTCTATACAAATATTTGTTGGATTGCACGAAAAAGGATGTTACCTTTCAATCGATTATGATGGTGTTAATCCTAATTGGGGGATGTGGCGGATTATTTACTATCGTTGTAAGGGCATTGCTCAGCAGATATTATGATGTGAAAATGCTGCAAGTGAGTAAAGAAATCAATGTCAAACTGTTTCAAAAAGCAGTGGTTATGGATATCACTAATTTTGAAAATGAAGCATATTACGATAAATATGTTCGTGCGATGGAAAACAGCGAGGTTCAGATTAGTGCAACTATGAAGGCCGGAGCTGGATTTATCTCGATGGTAATGAGCGTGTTCAGTTTGACTGGCATTTTGCTGTTGGTAGACCCAGTGATGTTTCTCTTCCCGCTTCTCGCCTGTGCAGTGCATTTAATTTCGAATTTAAGCATGACAAGAATTCGTTACAATCTTCAGAGAAGTATTACGCCGATAACGAGAAAAAAGGCGTATTGCAGACGTGTATTTTATCAACCTGAGTACTCTAAAGAAATGCGATTAACGGATATTTACGAAGCACATTCTAAATTTTATAAGGAAACAACAGTGCAAGAACTGGATTGTGAGCGGAAATATGCTTCCATGCTTCGTCTTGTGAAAATGGTGAATTGCTTTGTCGGATGGGTTGCACTTGTTTATTACTTTCCTATGAAGTACTTGGTTTATAATTCCGTGGTGACGGAACGTCTTTCAATCAGTGATGTAGCTGCAATGAATGAATCAAATCAATCATTGACCAATTCAATTGATAATCTTGCTAATAATTTTGTGGGGTTGCAGGAGATTGGATTGTTTGGAAGTTATTACCGACAGTTTTTGGAAAGCAGGAGTGAAATTGAGACTAGAACAGGCCTTTTGACAGAAACTGACGGCCCTAAATTGATAGAGTTTAAAAATGTGTCTTTTTCCTATGAAGGAACTTCGAACTATGCTCTTCGAAACATTAATATGTCTATAAAACCGGGACAGAAGATTGCAATTGTCGGATATAACGGCAGCGGTAAATCAACGCTGATTAAGTTGCTGTTGAATCTCTATTCGGCCACGGAGGGAGAGATTTGCTATAACGGAAAGATAGTGGAGGCGTATGATTGTGATTCCTATCGCAGTAACTTTGGGATTTTATTTCAGGATTTTCAAACCTATGCGTTGTCGGTTCGAGATAATATTCTAATGGGGAATTATGAAGGCCGAGATAGTACGGAGGCAATGCGACTGGCAAATATCTATAATAGGATTGATGCGCTTCCTAACAAAGAAAACAGTATTTTGACGCAAGAATTTGATGAAAACGGTGTGCTGTTCTCTGGTGGCGAGAGTCAGAGAATAGCCTTGGCTAGACTCTACATGGAGAACAAATCAGTGATTATATTGGATGAACATACAAGTGCAATGGATCCGATTACAGAAAAAAAGGTCAATGATACTATTTTTAATCATTTTAAAGAACAGACAATCATATATATTTCACATCATTTAACCAGTGTATGTAATGCGGATTATATATATTTCTTGGATAACGGGCAGATTGTTGAACAAGGAACCCACCAGGACTTGATGCAACAGAATCATAGATATAAAACCATGTTTGCCAAGCAATCCAGTTATTTTACAGCATAGAACAACAGGAGAGTAATAAAATGAATAAAAAGTGTATATTGCTAATTGTTGAGGCACCCGGCATGAATTCGTATGTTCATCATTCTTATCCTCTTTTAATTGTTGAGGATAAGAGCACCTGCTCCTTTTATTTTGGAAATCGTCCCGATAGGCCCTAAGACATTGAGGCCTCGGATAAAAAGTTCCTTTTAGGTCAGGAACCTTGAAAACCGAATATATGTTTATAGTATTTCTGAGAAAGCCAGATTTATATGGCTGATTTTGCCCTTATGCAGTAACTGCCTCCCTTTTATGCCATTACTGTATTTGGGGCATGGCTTTTACAGACCTGCATATATTTGCAGAACTTTCTGAAGTTCATGGCACCGATTCTACATCCAAAGAAAAACTTGCTTCGGATCAGCCCACGCACCGGCATATGGTCAACATGGTATTTCCTGCGCAGTATGAAGGGGATGGCCTCTACTCCGTTCCGGAAATTGGACAGTCCCTTAAATTCCTCTGTACCCCGGTATCTCTGCTGTTCGGCACGACGTTTTGTGTTTGCGGATACTGTTTGCCTGCAGGTGCGTTTGAAGGTTTTGGGGACGCACTGGTCTTTATGGAGACATTGTTTGCACAGGCTGCGGTGAAAGGAAACCGTGCACTGGCCTGTCTGGGGATTATAGCTGTAGCTTTTGGGTTCAAAGTCTCCGGCACATTTTTCCACTTTTATTACCTCTTCATTAAACTCAAAATGTGCCACATGAGTTTGATAGATACAGTATACCACATCTGGTCATGAGTGGATAGCCGCATGAAGTTTTCAAGGTACTATAAAAGGGCTTTTGTCCCCATCATTAGTATATGTATTAATCACTATGTTCGAAAATATAATATAAAGATGTTGGGGTCAAATAAAAATTAGCCCTGATAGTACCTTGAAAATTTCACACACGACTATAAAAATGATCGCTTTTCTGATATAATGAAATTATCAGAAAGGTGGGTAAGCTATGGCATTCCGAACAAACACGTCACAACAGCTGTCATTTACGGATAGTGCTTCCGGGTTGACTGCAAGGGAGCAAAAGGCCCTTGATCATTCCTGGGCGAAAATATTTGCCGATGACATCTTCCCGGCAATTGACGAAGAACGTTTTCGTGTGCTGTATTCCACACGGACACAGTCTAAGTTCAATACCCCAGCCAACATTTGCGTTGGCGCCCTCATTATAAAAGAACTGTTCCAGGTTTCTGACGATGATATCGTGGAAAGCCTGATGCTTGACGTCCGTTACCAGTATGCCCTCCATACCACCAGCTATCAAGAACAGCCTTTGAGTGATAAATCCCTTTCCCGTTTCCGGAAGCGCTGCTATGATTATGAGGCGGCTTATCATGTCGACCTCCTCCATGACTGCGTTACAGACCTGGGAAGCAAGATCGCAAAAATGATGAAGGTCAGCCCGAGGATACGCCGCATGGATTCCATGATGATCGAAGCGAACATCAAAAAACTGAGCCGGGCTGAGCTGCTTTATACCTGTGTTTCCAAGTTTGTCATCTTCCTTCATAAAAGCGGGCACGATGCCCTGCTGGCGGGAATGGAGCATTACTATGACCCAAACGATTTCAACAGGACTTTCTATTATAATGACAGCAGCAAAACCGATGGCTGCCTGGCTGGTATCCTGAAAGATGCGGATAAGCTGCTGACCGTATGCGGGCAGGATTTTGATGACGTCACAGAATACCAGCTTTTGGTGAGATGCCTTTCCGAGCAGACCGTTGTGGAAGATGCCGTGCGCCGCCTCAAAGAAAAAGGGGAAAGCAAAATGGATTCCTCCATGATGCAGAACCTTTCCGACCCCGATGCGACTTTCCGGAAAAAGGCCGGGAAAGAATACCGTGGATACGCGGCAAATGTCGATGAAGCGGCAGGCGAAAACGGCTCCGTCGTTACGGATTACCAATTCGAGCAAAACACCTATTCCGACAGTCAGTTTCTCAGGGACAGCCTTGAGAGGAACGGGTACCAGGAAGAAGCCTCCACGCTTGTCACGGATGGCGCCTATTTTGGGGAGGATAACCAAAAACAGGCAGAAGAGAAAAATATCAAACTGGTTCCGACAGCGATCACGGGGATAGAGGTGCCGGACATTTATGCGGACTTCAAACTGAACGCCGAGGGGAACCGGGTTCTGGAGTGCCCGTCAGGCTATGTTCCCAAGAGCAGCAGCTGTCCTGCCAATGGGAACGGATATATCTACGCATCTTTCCGGAAGGAGCAATGCCTGAACTGCCCGCACAGGGATGAATGCCGGGTAAAGGTGCACAAAAAGTATGTTCCATAACCATATCCGCAAAGGCCGGTTTCGGGCTCAGACCAAACGGGAAATGAAAACTGAGGAATACAAACAGCTGGCGCGGATACGGAACGGAGTGGAAACCGTACCTTCTATACTAAGGCGGATCTACCAGGCGGACCGGATGCCGGTGAGGGGCTGCATCCCAAGCCGTTTTTTCTTCGGATGCAAAGTGGCCGCATTGAATGTCCGGAAATTAATAACCTTCCGGACAGGAAGGGGACATTATGCCCAAAATCCAGTATTAGCGACCTGATCTGGTGGGAAAAAGCACCCCAGTTATTCAAAAAAGGTAAAGCGGAACAACTGAAGTAAAAAGTATCCGATAGCTGTGTGAAATTTTCAAGGTGCTATCAATGATGAGGCGAATAAAAAACTTTATTCGACCCCTACATCATCCTATGCAGTTATAGCTATTTTTGAGGGTTTGGTGCGATCATGGTAATGATGGTATGAAACGTCTTGGTATCCTCGCTATAATACATCTGGAGATCCCCCTGATATTTTGCCACTGTCCTTTGGATGCTTTTGATCCCAAAGCCGTGCCGGTCCCTGTCTGCCTTTTTCGAGACAAGGGAGTGGGAGTCCTTTGCAAAAGGGGTAGTCCTGCAGGAGTTTATGACGGATAATATGACAAAATCCGTGGGAGCCTTTCTAATCATGCTGATCTCCATGTAGCCGTCCGGTATCCCTTCCGCCGCCTCCACCGCATTGTCCAATAGGTTGCAGAACAGGGCGGTGAGGTCATTTTCCGAAAGAAAGTCGGCGGTCCCATTCCTAATATCCACAATAAAGTCAATATCTTTATCATAGCACTGACGTCTGTAGCGTGACAAAATGGCGTTTAACATTTCATGGCCGCAGGTCTTGGCGGACTCCTTCAGGTCCGAGGACTCCAGAAGCTGGCGAATATAGGCGCTGACCTTGTGGGAATCTCCATTTTCATTCAAAAGGCTTATGGCCTGTAAATGTTTTTTGATGTCATGGATCAGGATGCTTTGGTTTTCCTTCTGGTCCAGGAGCATTTTGTAGTATTCGGCTGTATCGTACTCCTTTTGCAGCAACACCTGCATTTCAGTGAAACGTGCGTTTTTCTGCTGACTATATTGATTGATCCCGAACACCAGCAGATTGATCAGAAGGAGAAATATGCCGCTTAAGGAGATCATCCAGCTGTTGGCGGGGGAAAGGGATTCGTTCTCTCCGATGTTGATCAGGGCGATCATAATAAAAGAGGAGGCCAATGGGATCAGGCCCAGAAAAAGAACGGAGGGGTCGGACGGCAGGTTTTTCTTCTGGGAGCGAAATGAGTGGGAAAGGAAATAGGCCACCATAAAATACAGAGTTTTGCTCAGGACTGCAAGCAGGATCGTCCTATGGAATAAGGATGGATCTGAAAAAAAGTGGGGTGAAAACCGGGAAATAAGGCCATAAACGGTCAGTTCCCCCATTGCCATGACGGCTGTGACTATCGCTGCATGGAACAGCGCCATTTCCCACCTTAAGTCAAACTGCGTGGACAGAAAAAAGAAGTTGACCAGCAGGAAGGACAGGATATTCAACCATGCAAGCCCGAATAAATGAAGGAAAAACAGGAAAAGGTAGACTATTGCCAGGACAAAGGCCCTTTCTTTGTTCGGGCGCTTTGAAACAAACAGGGACGCACTGTACTGCCACATGATAACGGCTTCCACGATATAACAGAATAAGTAAAAAAGATTTTCTTTCAAATCCTATCACCTCATACTTTCCAGATACATAAAATAAGATTTTTTGAAATCCGTATATTTTCTCCTTGTCAGATATGCGTTGAACCTGTTGTCAGACATATAGATCAGGTAGTGGTCAAAATTCTTAATGTATTCAAAATTAACGATATAACTCCGGTGAGTTTGGAAGAAACAATTCTGGGGAAGCTTTTCCAGCCAGTACTGCATATTATGGACAGATTCATAGTCTCTTGCAGAAGTATGCACCAGTACCCTTCTCCCCGTCGCCTCCACAGAAATGATGGAAGAAGTATTTATGGAAAAAATGCCCTGCCTGGTTTCCACAGGAATTTTAAAAGATATGGAATGATAAAGACCAATGGCATCTTTCATGTTTCGGAAGAAACGCTGTCTGTCCAAGGGCTTCGACAAATACCGGAATACGTGGAACTTCATGGCCTCGTCAAGATATTCCATAAAGGAAGTTACAATAAAAATAATGATATTGGTATTTGCCTTTTTTAGCTCGTTCCCCACATAAATCCCATTCATTCCGGGCATTTCCACGTCCAGAAACAGGATGTCTTTTTTCCCTGAATCCTCCAGAAGAGATTCCCCATTATGAAACACGGAAATTTCCGGACATTTCAGATGCTCCTGTTGAAAAAAGCAGTTTATAAGCTTTTGAAGCTGTCCAACGATGAGTTCGTCGTCATCACAAATCAAAATGCGCATGGAAACCTCCCTTCCCATTTCTGAATTTTATTATACAATATCTACCGGGAAAATGCAAAAAAACATGAATAGACCAAATTATACGAATTTTGGCTTAAAATGATATGATTCTACTAGATTAATCGTAAAGAGGAATAGATTAATTTGACTTACGTTTCTCAGAGCGATAAAGAGAATTCCTTTCAACAAGAAGTTCAATAAAATCCTTGGCTAGTTTTATATCTTCCTGGGTACATAGACGTAATTTTTCGGTAATATCCAAAGGTACATTATACGCGTGCATGGATCCAAGCAACAAAATGGATAAAATACCAAAAAATGGACGAAAGAATCATTTTATTCAGAAGGGCTGGAATTGTTATTAGCAATACTGTATAGTTTAAGTTGTACAGGAAAATTCCGTACGATCAAATCTTATCACAGAAAGAGAAAAATCATGAAAAAAAGCGAAAGAACCAAAAATGTAGCAAAAAAATGGCTTCTTTGCTAAGAGCTCATTTACGAAATGATGCCAACACTACTTCATGTGTCTTGGTGTATCAGCCCAAAGCCCCAAAGGAATTATCGAAATTAAAGAGGTATAAATAATGGGCAAATGCTCTGAACTTATAGCGGACTGGCTCTTTAAATGTGAAGTAATAGAAGAAGCGGATAAAGAACTTTACAGTTATGCGTTTTTCACGTTTGGACTGTCCCTTATGCCTGTTGCATTGGCGTTGTGTCTTGGTATAGTTTTGCAAAACATTATACAGAGCATTATTTTGGTCTTGCCGATTATAATGATTCGCAAATATAGCGGGGGATATCATGCAAAAAATTTAAGATCTTGTTTGGTGATATCTTCCCTGCTATTGCTATTTTCTATTGAAGTGCTTAAGCATGGCATATTGGGCGAGGGGTTTATTATTTTAGCAACAATAGCTGTAATATTTTTAATCATTTTTAGCCCGATTGACAATGGAGCTAAGCCACTTAGTAAACGAGAATGTATACTATATAAAAAGAAAACGACACTATATTCAGTAGCTATGTTATTGATAGGATTTTGCTTGAGTGCATTTGAGTTGCATGAGTATGCATCCGGTATATTTGCGGGTATCGTGCTTTCTGCCTGTTTACAGATTCCATGTGATTTAATAATCGTACTAAAAATGACCAAAAAAGCAGCAATAAGTTCATTTCGTGCAAAGGAAGTTGAAAAACACGACTAAAAAAGTATAATTGGTTTTATTGGAAGTCACAGTTAATGTTGAAGATAAAATTGTAATTGATATCATCATGGATGGATCAGGAAGTTTTTAAGTTTGATAAATTTAAGACATTCAATAATTTCCTCGAACATGTTGAAGTGTTAATTGCTCAAAATCCGGACATGGATGATACTGAAACACAAAAAGATGTGCAAGGCTCTAACTTGTTGAGTGATTCGAAGCCCCTATAAATGAAATGATTTGATCCATTCTTGCCCAAGCGGAATATGACGATGGTTGCCGTTCTTGCCCCAAATCGCCTTGATTCAAAGCAGTCTTTGAAAATTAATAGTTGCCGATGGAGGAACAGATATGCATAAGAGAGAAGAAACCGATTATTCGATCGTTAACAATATAGCTTTCATCATGAAAAAAGCTTGGGCAACAGACAAGGTTTTACTTTTTTGCACCTTTGTTAAAATGCCAATTGTCGTATTGATTCCTTTATTGGTGACATTTACTTCCGGACAGGTGGTGAATTTAATTACTGCCAACGTCGGAGCTATAGAGTTTGCAGTACAGGTTGCGATACTGTCTGGATCAGTATTGATGTTACATTTATTGCAGAAATTCGTTGAATCTAAAATCGAGTGGCGCTCATTCGGAAACCGATTTGAATTCATAAATCTTTGTTGCAATAAAACCATGGACATGGATTATGAAAATATTGAGTCGCTTGCTATCCAGGAAAAGCTGGAAAAGGCATTTAACTCAGTTTGGAATAACAGCAGCGGAACACAACAGATTTTTTCACAGTTTGTGAGTATTGTGTCCAACATTTTGGGTGTGATAACTTATTCCGCAATTATTTTTACATTACATCCGATGATTGCGTTGTTGTTGGCAACTATAACATTGATAAATTATTTTATAACCATAAATCACAGCAAATGGGTACATCGTAATAAAGACAATTGGGTGGCTATTGATCGGAAATTAAGATATATACAGAATAAATCAGCCAACTTTGAATGCGCTAAAGATGTACGATTAAATAGGATGTCAAAGTGGTTTTTTGACCTTTCTCAGTCCCTTTTCAAACTGCGTTATCATTGGGAATTAATCATTCAGCGACACAGTTTCGTTATTGACATAATTAAGATGGTGTTAATCGCAGTTGGAGATATTTGTGTCTACGGTTTCCTCTTCTATTTGGCAACAAAAGGCGATATATCCCCTGCGGATTTTGTATTGTATTTCGGTATCATTTCCCGGTATGCGGGGTGGATTAATGGAATTATCGAAGCGTACACAGCCATACATACTACAAGTCTTAACCTTTGCGACCTTCGGGAGTTTTTGGATATATCAGACCATTCTAATCGCGGCCAAGGAAAGGTTATTCCGACTGCTGCGCCTGAAATCGAATTTAATGATGTGTCGTTTCGGTATCCTTCAAGCGAACACAATACAATTAAACATGTGAACCTAAAGATTAAACCAGGTGAAAAGATTGCGATCGTCGGTTTAAACGGCGCGGGGAAAACGACGCTGATTAAGTTGCTATGCGGGCTGTACAAACCGACTGGGGGCAGCATAAGCGTGGCTGGGCATGATATATCGGAATATAACCGAGATGAATATTATCAGTTGTTTTCTGTCGTTTTTCAAGATATCTTTTTATTGCCTGTTTCCGTCGAAAAGAATATCACCCTTTGTGATGAAGAAAAAGTGGATAAAGAAAAATTATTTAATGTACTGAAACAATCCGATCTGGAGAAAAAAGTATCAGGCTTAAAATATAAGGAGAAAACATTGCTATTAAAAACCATCAATGAGGAAGCGGTTGATTTTTCGGGAGGAGAAAAGCAGAAGCTAGCATTGGCGAGAGCCCTGTATAAAAACGGAAACATAGTTGTCCTCGATGAACCAACAGCCGCGCTTGATCCCATTGCAGAAAATTCATTATACATGAAATATAACGAACTAACAAAGAGAAGCACGTCCGTTTTTATATCCCACAGACTCTCAAGTACGCGGTTTTGTGACAGAATACTATTCTTGGAAGATGGACATATTGCTGAAGAAGGCTCGCATGATGAGCTTATGAAAGCAAATGGCAAATACAAGGCTCTGTTTGAATTACAAAGTAGGTATTACAGGGAGGACTCGTCAGATGAAAACGTTGAAAAGTGATTTTTCTGCTATTATAAGAGGCCTGAGGGAAATTCATGGTCTTTGCAAGGGATTATTGCTGCTTATTGTTGTTCAAGCGGTATTTGATGCCGTTTCGCCATTTATAAACATATATATGTCCTCCCTTATTCTGAATGCGATTGTTTATAATAAACGCTTCCACGACTTAATGCTATATGCCGTAATTACCGTAGTAGCAAATTTAACGGTAAAATTTATATCAAGAATACTTGTTAAGATTCTCAGGCTGAAAAGGTTAAATTTTAATTATAACTTTGATCTAAAACTTAGTCAAAAAATTATAAATATGGATTATGAAACCATTGAAGATTCAAAAACCCATATGCTTAAAACTAAAATCGATGAGGTGAAGAACCTTAATAACGGTGGGCTCTTGAAATTAATTGATTCCTTTCAAGCTCTTACGAAAAATAGTTTCATGATTTTATTTTCTGTTTCTCTAATGTATTCTCTGTTTGCTATGCCCACGACGGAATCGTTGAATGTTGTAATGAAAGTGTTAACATCGCCGCTTATATCTGTTGCTTTATGTGTAGCAATCATCGCAAACATATATGTCGGAATACACGCCAATGCCGCCTTGACAAAACGGATGTACACATTATTGCATGATATTATTCCGTTTAACAGAATTTTTGGCTACTATTTTGAAAACTATATAACATCATATCAGGTAGGAAAGGACATTCGCCTTTATAATGAAAAAGACTTAATCCTAAATGAGGAAATGAGTTTGATTGGGGATGTTAATCATACGTTAAAGTCCTTGTCAAAGAATCAAATGAAATACCAAACCGCTATTACATCAGCATCTGTGGGGTTGAATGTTATCATTTATCTTTTCGTGGGATTCAAGGCATTGGCAGGACTGCTTTCAGTGGGCTCGGTGCTGCGTTATGTAAGCAGTATCAACGAATTTACAAACGGTTGTTCCGGTCTTATAACCTCGTTTTCCGAGATGCGACTTAATAACGAGGCGATGAATTACTATTTTAAGTTCATTGACATACCGACAAAAATGCAAAAGGAAGATACGGAAAGTATTAATTCCATTGATTTGCAGCATATGGAGCTTGAACTGAAAGATGTATCATTTTGCTATCCAGGCTCTGAAGAATATGTACTAAAGAACATTAATTTGAAAATAAAAAAAGGAAAACGAATTGCGATTGTGGGTGAAAATGGAAGTGGTAAAACAACACTTGTCAAATTGCTATGTCGGCTTTATGACCCTACCGAGGGAGAAATTTTGATTAACGGGAAAAATATCAATCATTATCGTTATGATGAATACCAAAGTTTGTTTTCCGTAGTATTTCAGGATTTTAAGTTGTTCTCATTTTCAATCGGTCAAAATGTTGCCGCTTCTGTTTCCTATGATGGTACGCTGGTAGAGAGTTGCCTGCAAAAAAGCGGTTTCTCGGACAGATTAAACAAAATGGAAGATGGGATCGATACATATCTGTATAAGGATTTTGAAGATAAAGGTGTTGAAATCTCAGGCGGAGAAGAACAAAAAATAGCAATGGCTCGAGCATTATATAGAAATGCTCCGATTATTGTTTTGGATGAACCGACTGCGGCTTTAGATCCGAAATCCGAGTCGGAGCTGTTTATGTCATTTAATAATGTTGTTGATGACAAAACGGTTGTGTTTATTTCTCATCGATTGTCTTCCTGCCGCTTTTGTGATAAGATTGTCGTTCTTGACCACGGGCAACTGGTTCAATATGGAGACCATAAGGACTTGTTAAAGGATGAAAATGGAAAATACTACGAGCTTTGGAATGCGCAGGCTAAATACTACACTGATGATTAAAAATGGCGTCGGATTACAAAGTGTTTGCTTATTGCAGGAGGCGCACCGCATCATAGGTTATGAGAAGCCGTCCCATAATCCCATCGAAGTCCTCATATTTGCACAAGTCAACCAAAATTGGACACACATTGCAAAAAAATCATAATAAGAGAAGTGGGAAATCAGGCAGTGACCGCGGCGGAATTGAACTCGCGAAACTTGCTTGGGCGTCAAGTATTTTAGAGAATAAGCCGGGCGCTGTTCATTGAAGAAAAGGATGTAGTCGTCGATCTCGTTTTGCACGGGCTTATCGCCGGTTACATGTATGTCCATGAACAACTCCGCCTTGATCCAGCCGTTGATGGCTTCCATCGCCGCATTATCCGTCGGCGTACCGGCGAGGGACTTGGAGTATGTGATGCCGTACATCGGCAGCAACTCGTTGAAAGCCTTGGAAACGTATACGGATCTTTGGTCAGAATGCAGGATCATTCGGTATTCGGAGAGATGCTTTCTGCAGGGTGTATATTACGGTCCCATAAGACCAACTGCACGGTCAAACTGAACCACCCTGCCGCTGATTTAAGACCACCTCGCCGGTTGGCTGTACCATCCGGCAGATACTCCTCTATAATGGTAGTTGGCACACATTTGTGTGACTATCATTCATAGGAGTATTCCTGTTAAGTAACAAATAACCGGTTTGCAAAAATGAGTGCCTCCCATAGAATAATGATTGTTAACTGGCAGGTTGACAAAATCATCGTTCAAAGGAGATACCCACAAATGAATTATAAGCAGAATAACAAAATCAATCAAGTAAAAGAATCAACTTTGGTAGTCGGAATTGATATCGGAAGTACGACACAGTATGCCAGGGCTTTTGACTGGCGAGGCATTGAACTTGGGAAAGTCTTTGCGTTCAGCAACAGCCGAGAAAGATTTGAGAACTTCAAAGGCTGGATGCAGTGGTTAATGGACAAGCACAAAAAGTCAGATACAGTTGTAGGTATCGAGCCGACGGTCATTACTGGTTTGATCTTGGCGCTTATCTTGAGAATGAAGGCACTTCAAGCATCATTTTGGTTTTGCCGATTATAATGATTCGCAAATATAGCGGGGATATCATGCAAAAAATTTGAGATCTTGTTTGGTGATATCTTCCCTGCTATTGCTTTTCCTGGATTTGCCTTTACTGTTTGTATCGCCTTGCCGGTAATTCGTTTGTTCTCAATGAGACTGGCATAGTACCGTTTCTTGCCTTTAGGTGTTTTTGCAAGTATTTTGGTAAATATGCTAACCTCTTTTCTCACTACAAAGCATAGTATATTTATCATGAAATTGTAATGGTTTATAAATAATTTCTTATTACAGATGACTTAGGCTTAAGTTAATGATATTGCGTATTTATTCGGCTTGTGGCGTTTCGCAAGCGCCTAATTATTAATCTGTTATACGAGGAGATGCGGAATGAAATTTTTTGAACAATTAAAAAGTGTTATAAAATGATGTTGGGGTCAAATAAGAATTAGCCCTGATAGTACCTTGAAAATTTCACACACGACTATAAAAATGATCGCTTTTCTGATATAATGAAATTATCAGAAAGGTGGGTAAGCTATGGCATTCCGAACAAACACGTCACAACAGCTGTCATTTACGGATAGTGCTTCCGGGTTGACTGCAAGGGAGCAAAAGGCCCTTGATCATTCCTGGGCGAAAATATTTGCCGATGACATCTTCCCGGCAATTGACGAAGAACGTTTTCGTGTGCTGTATTCCACACGGACACAGTCTAAGTTCAATACCCCAGCCAACATTTGCGTTGGCGCCCTCATTATAAAAGAACTGTTCCAGGTTTCTGACGATGATATCGTGGAAAGCCTGATGCTTGACGTCCGTTACCAGTATGCCCTCCATACCACCAGCTATCAAGAACAGCCTTTGAGTGATAAATCCCTTTCCCGTTTCCGGAAGCGCTGCTATGATTATGAGGCGGCTTATCATGTCGACCTCCTCCATGACTGCGTTACAGACCTGGGAAGCAAGATCGCAAAAATGATGAAGGTCAGCCCGAGGATACGCCGCATGGATTCCATGATGATCGAAGCGAACATCAAAAAGCTGAGCCGGGCTGAGCTGCTTTATAACTGCGTTTCCAAGTTTGTCACCTTCCTTCATAAAAGCGGACAGGATGCCCTGCTGGCGGGAATGGAGCATTACTATGACCCAAATGATTTCAACAGGACTTTC
>CANQNT010000051.1 GCA_947625255.1 uncultured Acetatifactor sp.
TGTTAAAGTTACCCTTTTTAGCGAAAACATATCAAAATCTTTTTAAAAATCAGCTTGACATATCACCAGATTGCTCCCTTACTTCAATGGCAAACACTCTTTCATCAATCTTGTAATATATTGTTGTAGAAGATTCCTCATCAATAAATCCTACATGGGATTTCTCCAACGCCTCTAATGGTTTCCTTATCTCGTTTAACAACAATGTTTCCAAGTGACTCATTCCGCTTTCCTCGCTTTCTCAAAATAAAACTGAATAGGTTCATTGTGCTCCATCACGATTCCGTATTTCTTTGCAAGCCTGTAAATAAATGATTTTTCCAGTCTTTCCGTCAGCATCCGAAGCTGACCACGGAATTTTTCAAGGTCATATGTTGACATATAGAAGTTGCACATCCTGCAGGCTGGCATAAGGTTTTCGATCTCGTTTCCACCGTTATTCCAATAGACGGAAGTAACGTGATCCACCTGCATATCCTTGTATTCCAGTTCACATCCGCAGTAGGCACATCTGCCGCCGTACTTCTGATAGACGGCTTTCCTGACAGATTGCGGAATGGATTTTCTTCCTGGATTCATCCCCAATCCTCCTCATAATACGGGCAATCCCCGTCACATTCTTCGCATCCGATAGGGCATTCATCCATGTCTAATGGGCTTCTCTTCTTCTCGTCCAAACGGCAGAAAGCACAATCTGGAAGAATATCAACACTCACACCATCACATTTCATTTCCATCCGAATCACTCCTTCCATTATTTTTTGGCACATGGGGACTCGCGACTTTAGTCGTGGGTTATTGACTTTTCCAAGTCATCCTTGACCGCTTCAATTTCCGTTTCGATTCCACGGATTCGTTCTAGTGTATCCGCAGGAACGTCCTCCCGTTCACAATCCATCTCGATTTCCACGATGTATAATTTCGCCTGGCGGAGCATACGCATATACTGTGACAATTTAATCACCTCTTTTCTATGTAAGCTAGAATAAGGGTTCTGGTGTCAATTTCGGCTTTTTCTATCGTTGGTGATAATTTTATCGTCCATGACAGAAAAATCGAAAATCACTACGTTTCTTCCCTTGTAGTTGTGCGTTCAAAATTAAATCTTTTAAATCTCTCGCTTGAAGCTTCTCTCTGCTTATCACTTACCGCTCTCTTTGGAGAAATCTTCACCCAGGAAACGGGAATGTGGGCACATATACTTCCATCCTTATTTTCTGCCACAATCTGGCATTCATCAGGGTGGAGCTTGGCAAGCTTTCTGATTTTGTTTGTAAATTTTTCCCGTGTAAAGGAAACAGTAGCGATATCACTGTATTTCAAAAATTCAATGCAGTTCTCATGGTTTGCCCATGAGTCGAACATAGTGATTTCTTTTAAAGGAATTTCGAAAGAATCAGCGATACGCTCCATAGTTTCATCACTTGCATATCCGTTTTCTAGTATCCATTGAAAAGATTTTTCATATAGACCAGTTCTGCGGCATATGTCTTTTACGGTCAGCTTCTTACTGTCCATGATTTCCTTAATCTTTTTTCCATTCAGTTTCATGGCATTTAAACTTCCTTTCCAACATAAACAAATTGGTATCCTGAAACCCGTATCGCCCTGGGGGAGCCGAATCCGGCATCCGTTTCAATGATTCCGTCCGCAAACATCTCCATCAGGTGATTGGAAACCGTGTTTGTTGACTTGACGCCAACGCCTTTTGCAATCTCCCGGAAAGATGGACTGTATCCATGTTTCTGGATATAGCAGATGATAAACTGTAAAATTTTTTCGTTCATGGTCATCAAAAATCACCACCATCCTACAAAAACTCCGTTTGAACGTATTTTGTCCTTTGCTCTGATAACTGTATATATTTGGGGTTTATATCAATGCCAATATAATTTCTCTGTTTTCTTTTGCATACAACTCCAACCGTTCCACTTCCAAAAAATGGATCTAAAACAACTCCATTTTTAGGACACCCAGCCAATATACACGGCTCAATTAATTCTTCTGGAAACGTGGCAAAATGCGCAAATTTATACGGCTTTGTTGTTACAGTCCACACATCTCGTTTGTTACGAAGAGGACGATAGTCATACGCATAACCGCTTTTTGTTCTGTAAAATTCATCTGGATCCTGCGTATATTTTTTACCGCCATATCTTGGAGCTGCTGCCTTCATATTTACGTTGTTTTTTCCGGGAAGAAAAGAACCTTTCTGATGCTCAATATCCTGCCGCATTCTCGTTACCGTACTTTGCGCAACCGGCTCTGCAATTGCTTCAGCGTCAAAATAGTACCTGACTGACTTAGATAACAGAAATAAGTATTCATGGCTTTTGGTACAGCGATCTTTTACACTTTCTGGCATCGGATTTGGCTTGTACCATATAATGTCCTGCCGCAAATACCATCCCCGCTTGCGCAGTTCAAATGCAAGCATCCACGGAATACCGATCAGGTTTTTTGGTCTGATTCCTTCCAGTTTTCTGTTATCAACGTACGAATCTCCAATATTTAACCAGAGCGTACCATCGTCCCGTAAAACACGCATTACCTCGTCAAATACATTTGCAAGTCGTTCTATGAATAATTCAGGTGTATCTTCAAGACCAATTTGTCCATCAATTCCATAATCGCGTAACCTGTAGTATGGAGGAGAGGTAACACAACAATTAACGCTTTGATTTGGGAATGTGCGCAATATCTCTAACGCATCCCCACAATAAACCTTATTTAACTCCATAATATCTGTAGCTCCATTTTAAAAATTATATTTAGTTGAAATCATGGGTGATCTGCCCTCTTATGTGTATTAGAAAACTTTATCGTTCGTAGATTAAATGGTTGCTATTCTTTTATTTAATTTACAAGAAATTTATCTACTTCATTCCATATTTTGTATCTTTGTTTTTCAGTCAAATCTAACATAAAACTACACATTTCAATGATATCTTTTTCGTGTTCCTCAAGCCATTTTATTTCTTGTTCATCGCTGTATTCTTTCCAGTGCATGAGAGCCCAGACAATGTGTTTTGTTTCCCAGTTTCCATCATCCATAACAACATGAAGGAATCCGCCACAAGGAAAACGATTGTAAAATTCAATAAAAAATTTGCAGAATTTATCGCTGATTTTCATTTCGATATCTCTCTTTCCTCATACTCACAATCCCTTAAGTTTCCGCAATCCAGGAACCTGTCAAGAATAATTTTCCCGCAATAACCGCAGAAGTTTATGTGTCCGGTTGACGTTTGCTTCACGATCAGTTTGGAACAGGTCGGGCAGGATTTTCCTTTCGCTCTTTCCTCATAAATCTGTAAAGGTGTTTTGTTTATTTTTCGGCGTTCCGTTTCGGCAGATTTATAACCCTTTACAGAATTCACATTCTGTATTTGCTTTCTTCCACTCATCTGAAAACTCCGCATATCCATCTTTCCCGTCAAGATATTTATAGCAAAGGACATTCATGCACCTTTCGCAAGAATTCGCATACACCCATATTGCCTGTTCAAGTGTAAAATCACCGCTATTTACCATAGCAACAATGCAATCCGAGCCACTACCATATGTGGTTGTGCAGTCAAGTATTTGCTTGAACGTCTTATCTTTTCCTTTTGATAACCACTTATCTAATGCCCTACTCTTTCTGCAAAGGAATTTTACGATAGGATTCTGTGGATGATAGCAATACTCGTCCAAAAATTCATGAAATTCCAATGGAAAACAATGCCGATAAAAACAGGCTTTCGGGTCATCTTCGTCAACGATATTTCCATTTTCATCCTCAAACCAGTGCTTCAATTTCAGCTTTTTGTAATCAATATTCATATCTCAATCCTCGCTTTCCTTGATTAGATTCCAGAACTTCTCCAGTGCTTTCTGTGACACCTTGTTGTTTTCCTTGCCATCTTTAACCTTTACTGTCAAATGCAGATCAATAATATGGAGCAACTCCTTAGCAAGATTTTTTCTGCCTTGTTCCAGTCCGTCATAGTATCCTTTTTGCGGTCTGAATTCATCTATCTGTCGCTTTCCATCTCCTTGACTCCCTGAGGTTTTATTCCTGAGTTGATACCCGCTTTGAGCATACTGCTTTATGTAATACTGCTCTTTCTCGTCCAACAAATCGGTCGAAAAATTCAAGAATCCAACTCTCCATCCATATTGATTTTCGGTAGAATATAAATTATGTTTCTTAAGCGAAAGATCTATATGCTGATACCCAGATAAATGACTGGACAGCCTGGTTAAAATATGTTTTGCCTGGCCTATGTAAGCATACTTTATACCATCTTCATCAATCCTTGTTAGGAAATATATACCGCTTCCATCGTTGAGATTTGGATTTACTCTTAAGAAACGCTCTTTGTTTTTCCGTTCTATCGCTTTTGCTTTCGCAAAGTTCTTGTCCATTTTCATCACTTCCCTTCATGCACAGCTTTTTAAATTTGTAATAACATTCCCTACAGATATCCTTATTGTCAACCTCAAGCCTATCATCTACAACATTCTTAAAATCATAACCGCCTTGTATATCTACACTCACAAGAAACCCATAATCAAATTCTTTCCCACAACAATCACATCTTTTTACAGTTGCCATTTTCTTCCTCCGCTTGCTCATAATCGTAAAGCTTTTTCAGTGCTTCCTGAACGCTCATAAGGCATTCCAAACTCGTTTCCTCCACATTCGTGACATATATTTCACCGACATAAGGAAACTTGATTTTGCTCACCAATCTGGACAATTTTACGCACCTCCTACAGACAGTTTATGACATTCATTTTCCACGGAAATTTTCGGAATTTTACCATTGTAAAATCCCTCTTTTTTAAGCATTTTCAACGTCCTAATCTGCGCTTTCGTAAATGAGAATCCTTGCACAAATTCATTCCATACGGCAACCGCTCCACTGACTTTTGAGAGCCACACAAGGAAGTCAAAATAGTATTCCTCCGGGCACATTTTATACAACCCATCACGGTCTACGCACAGCTTTTCACAGGCAAGCGCAATCATCTTTTCCTGGTGGGACGGGACGGCATACATGACATTTCCATCGCTGTCTATGATGACTTCCAGATAGTTCGTATAGGTCTGCTTGTGCTTTGAAACGTCAAATTTGGAATACAAGTTATATTTTTCTATCATAAATTCCATCCTCTATGCAAACTTAAGCTGTGCATCGCTATCATCAATTCTTATGTTCGGCATTCTTTCTCCAACCTTTAGATATGGACAATTCGCTTCGACAAGCTTTTGCGCCATGATCGGAACGACACTGTTTCCGATTCTTGCCACCTGTTCCTTTATTGGATAAGGTTTCCCATGTATATCACGGTCGATAATATAATCCGAGGGAAAGCCCTGCATAAGTTTTAACTCCTCCGGCTTTAGCATTCTCAGGAAAATGTCTTTTAATATGTACTGCACTCCATCTATTTCCGTGACCACGTTTACAAGGCCAAACCTATCTTTCGTGGTAATCGTTCCAAGAGGATCTTCTACAGACTGGCAGTTGGAGCCGCTCCCATAATGTTTAATAAGGAATGCGCTGATCAGTCCAAAATGCCTGGGCGATGTTGTTATTGTGTGTAGCGGTTCATCACAGCCCTGCCCGATTCCTGTTTTATAAAATTTTGTAATGAACGCAGTCACCAAACCATATCTATTGCTTGTGTCTATCGTTTTAATCGGTTCTGAAAGCAGTTGTCCTCTTGCTTCTCCGGCTTTTTGTTCTCCATGATATTGAATCAGAAAAGCATAAGCCTTTTTATCGCCCACGATGTACGGATGCGGATTTTCAACAACATACTTCCGATATCCATTTGCAATCCTCTTCTTTGTCGCATCTGCAAGCGGCTTTTTCCGGTCAAATATCGAATTTCCAAGATCGCTCCAATCAACATACTTCCCGCACTCTTCCCATTTTGACAATCCAAACGTTCCAAGCTTTCTATGAGTGGGAGCTGGCCAGCAAATCTTTTTATTATCTCTTCTGAATATCGCATACCAGCGTTTCCTTGTGGTCGGCGCCCCATAATCAGCTGCCACAAGTTCCCGGCTGTCAAAAACGTATCCAAGGGACAACATGGCTGAAATGAATTTTCTATAGTCCTCTCTGGATTTCTCCTTGATCGGAAATCCGTTTTCATCAAGCGGGCCCCATTGCTGGATTTCTTCCACGTTCTCCATTATGATTACTTCCGGGAGAATCTGTGATGCGTGCTTGTAAACCGCCCAGGGAAGAATGCGCAATCCGCTGATTCTTGGCTGACCACCTTTCGCTTTGCTGTGAGATGTACAGTCTGGACTTGCCCACATAAGGGAAACTTTCCTAACATATTTTTTCAAATCAACCTTAAAAATGTCTTCCGTCAAATGAACTGTATCTGGATGATTTACTTCGTGCATTCGGATTGCTTCTGGATCATGGTTTACGGCTATATCGACAGGTCTTCCCAAAGCCATTTCAATCCCAACAGAAGCGCCACCACCAGCAAAAGCATCAATTATTAACCCGTTTCTCATTTTCAATCCACCCTATGCTTGAATTCCCTTTCCCCGAACAAATATTTTCCCTTGCGATCTGGTCATTCAGAAGCCTCTTGAGTGCCTTTAAAAGCACCTGGTTCTGCTTGTCCGAATAGAACTTATGTATTAATTCGTAGAGTTGCGCCTTGTCCTTTTCCTTTCTTCGATACCGCCTGCTCTGTTGGAATTTCGTGGCGATTTTGTTCCGCTCGTTTTTGTTCGCTGCAAACTCGAAATCATGCGCAAAGGTTATTACTTTGGAATCCTCTTTTCCGACATTCGCGAAGGAAGATTCATACTCACTGCTTGCGAAATCCAGGAAGGAAAGGAACTCGCTGATTATTTCACTGGGATTTTTCGGTTTCTTATCCGGCATGGTGTTTCACTCCCTTTCAAGTGCTTTTTCTGCTTCTTCCCTGGTGAGAAAAACAGTCTTTCCAATTTCATTTTCTCAGAATCCATCTAATCTCTTGTAAATACCATTCCTACATTTTTTCCAAGTATAATGGAAGTTATGGTTTATATCATAATGGATACTTCCAATCTCAAATTCAGAGATAATATGGCGTTCTTTATGTATCTCCCAAACTATATCCCCTGGTTTGCACTTTGGCTTTAAAAGAAGCCCTTGTTCCTCCGCATCCTCATACTCCGCAAGCCGTTCCACCAGAGCCGTACACTCAAACTCACCACGATAGTACCTCTTTGACAGGTGGTCTAAGTCACGCCCTTTCTTTCCGTGTGCATAGCCATTGATTCTTACTGTCAATCTATCCACGAATTTTCACTTCCTTCCACTAAAAACTAAATTATTAAGGCTCTTAAAATAAGAATTGTTCCTATTCTCAAACATAGGCTTTATAGCTTCCAATCTTACTTCGTAACAACTTTGGCATACACCTTTTCCAGGAATTGCCTTATTCTTTCCGCAATTATAGCAAATACCGTAACTTCTCCATTCAGAACGTGGAATTCCGTTCCTGTGAGAATCCCTGTACATTCTCATATAGGCTCTGCATTTTTTGCACGTTCCGCCGTTTAATGAAGGATATTTCCCGCACTTCGGGCACAACCCTGATTCCTTTCTTTGAAGCGCTAACATCCTTTTCCTGTCACGTTCTCTTTCCCTCTCCAAGTCCTTCCTTTCCTTTTCGTAGTATTCATCCTGCTCTTTCCCAATACATTCATAGCAAAGTGATTTTCCAGGCTCCGCCTTATTTTTTCCACAGCGGACACACATTTTTATCCTTTTCCGATAGCTGTAATTTCTCCTCCTATTTTCGGAATCTTTCTTTTTGCATTCTGGACATTGACATTGTTCTGGTGTTGGATTTTTCTTTCCGCAATTTGGACATAGACCGTGCGCCCGCATTTCTGAATATGACATTTTTCTTGGCATTTAACCCACCCCGTTTTCTGACCTCTGAAACACCTCTGCCCTATATCTGAATGTTGAGAGCGGCATATTGCAATTTTCTGCAGCTTCTGTTCCTGTGATCTCTCCATTCTTCCATTTAAAAAATACTTTCTGAAAATTTTCCGGGAGCGGTTTTGCCGGTCTACCAAACTTCATTCCTCTTGCCTTTGCCGCCGCTATTCCCTCTGCTTGTCGCTTTTTGATGTTCTCACGCTCGCTTTGTGCCACAAAGGAAAGTATCTGCAAGACCAAATCCGCAATGAATGTCCCCATCAGGTCTTTTCCTTGGCGTGTGTCCAACAGCGGCATATCAATCACAACAATATCAACACGTTTTTCCTTTGTAAGATAACGCCATTGTTCTTGTATCTCTTCATAGTTTCTGCCAAGACGGTCAATGCTCAAAATATACAGCACATCACCGGCGTGTAATTTGCGGACCATTTTCTTGTATTCGGGGCGGTCAAAATCCTTGCCAGACTGCTTGTCCGTGAATATGCGATCAACATTTTGCAACTCCAATGCTATCTGTTGCCGATCTTCGTTTTGGTCTTTACTGCTGACCCGGATATAGCCATAGGTCACAAATCATCACCGCCTTTATCTATGCCTTTACTCCGCATTATTTAAGCTCTTCAATCTCTGAAAGATATCTGTACGGTCTTGTTTTTATGTCCCTTCCATCCCAATGTTTTGTATAATCTTTGCTATACAGTTTTTCGGCTCGCTTTTTATAATTCTTATCAACAACAAATACCACAAGGATTTTCCCGTCTTTTGATACCCTCAGCATATCCACTTTATCAATCAGATGGTCAAATAAAAGTTCGTTTTCACTCTCGTCTAATAACTCTGACCTTACTCCTGCTCCAACAAGGATATTTTGATCGTAAATATTCGTAACGTATACAGCAAACTGTTGGTCATATCTCGTAACTTGCAATAAGTCATAAAGTTTCATATTCTATCTCCTATTCTTCCAGGAACCATATCGGCTCCCCAGTGTTCAATTTCTTGGTAAGGAAATTTCCGCAAACTATATGCCTGTCAAGCACTTCCATACAGATTCCATCCAACTCATTGCCGAATTTCTGCCGGAACATTTCAAGCAGTCGGCTCTTTACTTCCTCTACGTTGTCCGGCAAAATATCAATGCCGTAAATGCTCCGTAGTCCCACAAGCCCGTCCAATGGCGTTTCACATATCAAAAGCTTTCTGCGGAAAATCTCCACCAGGAAGTTCCCATTACCGCAGGCAGGCTCAAGGAATGTCTTTGTGAGGACTGTAAACGCATCTTCGTTTTCTTCTTCGCACAGGTCACACATCTTTTCCACGATATGTTGCGGCGTATAAACCTCACCAAATTTCTGGACACGTTCTTTGCTTTTAATTAAACTCATCTGTCCACCCATCTAAAGAAGCAGTGCCATACCAACCCATAAGACATTACTACTGTGCCGATATAATGCGCATCCACAATGTCTTCTCTTGTGTGCCCTGTTCCCGCAATCAATATTTTCACTGGAGTAACTGGTTTTCCGTCCACCATTCCATCTTCCGTAATATCTGACAAAAAGTACAGCACAAGGTTCTTGTTTTACTCCTGCACAGAAAGCAGTTTTATGCACTTTCCAGGCAAATTGTATACCGCTTCATCAGTTATGTTTAAAATCTGTTTTAATACTCTCGTCTTCATATCGCACCAGTCCTCCTATCTTTTCATTCCACTTCCTAAAACGGAACCCTGTTCATATTGACTTCCAATCCAGGAACCGCAATGCTGACCACTGCCCTGCCGGAAACTTCCCTGATCTCACGCTCCATAACATCGTAGTCCATGTTGCTCTGGCTCATGTGGATAAGGACAATGTTTCTCAGGTGATTGCTCATGTTCGCTTGGAGAAAGTGTTTAGTTGTCTGCAACTCTAAATGGCCGGTAAGTACATGATTTTTTGCAGCGAAATCATCAGATATCAACCGCTTGTCATAATTCGCTTCCACCATGATGTGGTTCACCCTCTTGAAGCGGAACCGGCAGAATTCAGTATCCGTAAGGTATACGATTGTTCCGCTTTCTGTTTGTGCTATGTAAAATCCGTAGCACGGAACATCATGCACCAACTCAAACGGATTAACAGTGAAGCTGCCCATCTGCACAGCAGACTTAAAATTCTCATAAGGCTTGAATACCGGGATCCCGACTCTTTCCAGGTCTTTCACGCTCTTGGAATGGTCTTTGTGTTCATGGGAAACCAGACAGCCAACCACGTCTGAAATCCTGTAGTTGATTCCCCTCAAGATATCCTTATAGTTGCATCCGCAGTCCAGGAGAAGTATCTCGCCGCTTTCGGAGCATAGAGAATAGCAATTCCCATCCTGGGAGCCTGTGCTGATTACTTTCATTACCATTAGAATCATTCCTCCAGCTTGTCCAACTCCCCGGAAAGCACCAGGGCTGTAGCTTCGATAACAATGCTCATAAGTGTCATGTCAAGTTCATCCCATGATATGTCTTTCTTCACCGTGGCTCTTTGTCCGGCTGTCTTTTGTGTGGTCATTTGTATGAGATCATAGACATATTCTTTCAACCGAGGAATATTTGCTTTCTGCCCGTGATCCATGAGAAAAGTCCACATCAAATCTTTAAGGCTGTTTGCGGGATTTCCATGCAATTTTCCTTTTGCCGTTCGGCTCACCGCCTTTCGTGTAACTTTCCGTTTCCGTCAGTCGTTCAAATCAATAATTTGTTTGCCTTGATACGGTTCTGGAAATAGTTTCCATGCTATAACCTCGCTGACGCTTGGAATCAACTCGTTTGCAATATCGCCGAAAATCCATTTCCATGAATACCCATCAATCATTGTGTCTTTCACATAGTAAACAGGATATCTCAACTGATTAGGCAATCCTTGCAAATTGTCCTTGATAGTCACAATCAAAGGCTGTCCTATCGGCGGCAATCCATCAACCGCTATTTCTTTCCACCCATATTCCTTGAGCGCTTCTATCGCCGCAACATGAACATCATAAAAACTCCTGCCCGTTTCGTCTAGCATTTCAGGTATTCCCATTTTTCCCGTAATCGGGTCAATCAGCATCAATTCATTTTCGCCTTTCAATGCAGATATGATTTTCTGTATTTCCATATATCTCTATACCGCCTTTCTTCCTTCTACCCGCCAGAATCAACATGGGAGGGCGGGTGTAAGTGGTTCGTTATTCACCCAAGTCCATCTTCGCTCCGCAATTAGGGCAAAAATTATATGGTTCTGCTTCATAGCCATAATCAAACCCACACTTTGAACACTTACAAACTTCTTCAGGAGGCTCTAAATAAGTCCTGCATTTGTATGAGTGCAACCACTTTCCATGTCGAACTGGTTCTGCATCGATTATGGGCGCATTCTCAATAACAGAAATAACCGTATTCCATCCAAGAGCATATCCCTTATTTTCAAGCGCATCTGGATTGCACTTAACAATGCCAAGAACACTTGTATCAATCAACTTCATGTCTATACCTCTCCTTCTCTCATTTTACTCCAATCTATTGCCTGTCCGCATTTCGGGCAAAAATTGTATCTGTGCTTCACGCTTCTTCCTGTTCCACAAGAAGGACACTTGTAGACTCCACCATTTATCATTACAGGAATAGGAGTACTTCTTTTTCTGTCCGTCCTGCACTCTTCAACCGTTCCAACCTGGCGATACTGCTGTAGTTCTTCCATGAATTGCCTTATGTAATCCAAATCCCTTTTAAAGTCCTCTATGTCCTGATTTTGTACATCTGTAGGCTTATCTCCCCACAATTCTCTCCCGGCTCTTTGTCCATAGAAAAAATTCCATTTTTCGATAATATCAAGCGCTTTCTGTACGTCCATTCTCACCATTCCCCCGTATCAGGTTCCAAGCAAACAACGAGTCCAGTGGATTCATCCGCCACACTCACAAGCTTGAAATATTCGCCCGTTTCCGTATTGTAGAATGAAACATCATCCTCATTTCTCAAAATCTTTTCCAGTTCTACAGCATCCATCCGATTCACTCCATTCCATCTAGAATAATCTTTCTGATTTCCTCAATGCGACTAATGATTTCTGAGATTTGATCAGGTCTATTTACATACGGAAACAATTCTCTCATAACGACTTTAATTCGATCATCCAGTTCACTGTTTCCTTTTGTTTTTGCTTTTTTAAGGATGATGTTATCGCCATCAAGATAAATGTCTAAGCAATTATTCTCTTTGATCCCAAGCTTCTCTCTTATCCCTTTTGGAATAACAACTCCGCCCAAGCCATCAATACTTCTTGATTCAATATAGTTCATGGTTATCTACCTCCATCCAATTCCAACAGGATAGTACACCAGGCAATACGGGAATATTTCCCTCACCAATTTCCTCACTTCTTCGCCTGGAACATAAGAGCATATTGCAAACACATTTTCAATGCTTTGCGGTTCCATGCCAGGAAGCCGGATTTCGCAGAATCCCTCTCTTTCTTCTCTGACATATTGTCGGATGAATTCCTGAATGGTCATGTGGTAAAAATCCGAATTGCCAGTTTCTAAAATCTCCAAAACGCATTCGCAAGCAGTGCTGACATTAACTCCTATGTACTTCCGATAGTCCTTGAAATACAATGCCTGGAAAGCGTATCCGCAGCCAAGATCGAGGATGATCTTATTCTTTGGAACAAACAATGTGGCTGCCTTGTAGACTTCCTCGAATCCAAGGAAGGTATAATCCAACTCTGCGCCTACGGTTTCGGATTCCCGGAAAATCTTTTCGATCTTCTCTCTTGGTATCATTGTATAGAGTTCGCATGGCTCAAATTTTGGTTCCTGCATATCATTCCTCCAGTTCTTCATCGGATGGAAACTGAAATGCAATATTTTCCGCGTATAGCAATCCAACGTAAGTCTTATGCAACCCTTCCAAGACTCTAACAGTCTTTTCTTTTGTAGCATACTTTCCCAAAACACAAGGCATATTCTTATATGCAGTATGTCCGTATATGACATACATTCCTTCTTTGCGACCTACAGAAAGAGCTACATTTTCATAAGGAATGTCCAACATTCCAGACTGCGAAATCAAACGCATCTCATCATCTCCTATCTCAAATTTTTCAAAAACTCCACATCCACATGAATCTCCTCCAGTTCAGAATCGTCAATGTCCAGATTCTCTTTGATGAATTCATAAGTGCTTTTATACACATCCAGGTCTTCCGTATCCTTATGGAAGAGCGTGTCTATTAGGTCTATAGCTTCCGCAAGCAGGTATTCTGTCCTTGCCTTTTTCATCTGAAAATTTCCTTTCTTTCGGCGGCAAGAAGAACCATGAAGAACTCCCAGCCGCCAATTCATTATTACTCTGGAATCAGTGTAGTTTCATTTCCGGTCATATCAATGATAGGAATTGTATTTCCTTGAACTTGAGGAACCCCACCATTCCATTTCTCGATCTTCTGTTGTTCAATCAACTCCGGCGTAAGAGAATCTGCAATCATCTTATTGGCTTCTGCTTCTGCCTGTGCCTCGATTCTTAAAGCTTCCGCCTCACCTTCTGCTGCTATCTTTTTTCTTTCCGCTTCAATCTCGGCTTTTTCCTTTTCCTGCTCTGCTGCAATAAGGGCTACCTGTTTATCTTTTTCAGCCTTAATTTTTGCAGTCTCAGCTTCAATATTTGCAAGCTCTAATTCCTGTTGCGCCGTGACCTTCTTTTGGATAGCTGCAGCAGTTTCATCATCAACAGAAATATCAGTAAAGTTTACCGTATCAATGATGATTCCATAAGGTTCAAATTTTGCCTTCAAGTACTTGTCCAGTTCTGCATTAATCTCTGTCCTCTTGTCACCAAAAATGTCGGTAACAGGATATCCGGCAGAAACTTCCTGAGTCCATGCGATTACCTTCGGCTTGATGAATGTATTCTTAACGTCTTCACCAGACCGACCTTTAAACTCAATAAATGTATCTGTAACACGTTCCGGGTCAAATCTATATGAAAACTCCAGGTTTACCTTCACTGTCTTACCGTCTGATGTAGGGATGTTAAAGCTTTCATCCTTCTTTGAATCGCCCTTATCTTCCGATGTAAGGTAACTCTGCTCAATACTGATTGAATATGTAGTGACCTTCTTTGTTGGGGAAACAAGGTGCCATCCCTGGGAGAGAACTTCTCCGTCAACTCCGCCGTTCATATTGTAAACAACTCCCACATATCCGGCATCAACCTTCTTCATGCAAAGCAATCCGAAAATAATTGCCCCAAAAATTAAAACGCCAAGAATAATAGAACCTAAAAAACCTTTTCTCATTTTTCTTCACTCTCCTTTTCTTCATCAAACATTGCCTTTTTTGCATCATCCCAAATCTTCCAGGAAAACTTTCCAGTCGGTCTAAACAGGAAAGATAGTAAAAACCAAAGTAGCGCCCCACCTAAAAATATTAAAATTATTAGCAAAGGATTCATTTCTTACCTCCGTTACTGATTCATGGTTTCCTGCCGCATGAAGTCTGGAATAGGTCTTTCCTTCGCAGGAACGGGATCCTTTTCTTTCTTTCCTGCTGTCACGTCTGCCATTGTAGACGGCGCAGGCTTTTCCTCGATCTGCTGTGGCTGTTCTGGAACAAAATCCTCTGTATTGGCGTTTTCCTCGATTTCTTCTTGCACCTCACGGTATATTGCATCATCGATCATTTTATAGGCATGAGCGATATTGGCATTCCCAAAGTCTTTCGGAATCTTTCTCGTGATGTTGTTGCGCATTTTACGGATTATCATGGATTCCTGTGACTGGAATTCCGAATAGGAAGGGGAAATCCACGGCTTTAATTCATCACAGGCAAGGATGGCTTCAACCGTTCCAAGTTCCTTCACCTTGTCCATGATCTGCTGCTTTTTTGCGGCAATTTCCTGCTTTTGCTTGTTCGTAGCATTATACCTATCAGCGCAGATTCCGAATGTTTCATTTTGCATATTGTTGTTGATATGCGCAGCCAGGTTCTTAGCTACATCTGCACGTTCTGCGACATGGTACTCAATATGACCATCGATATACTCAATCGGATACACCACACGGATGACCTTGCCAACACCGCTTTCTTCCCATTCCGGCGGCGTAACCTCAATCCCCTTATGCTTGGGCGGAATATATGTATCTCCTTCCCTGACAAGCCAATAGGGATAGATTCTTTTAACATTCCTGCCGTACCTCGCCGCAAGGGATTCATACCCATCCCCCTCGATGTTCATTTCAATCTGTTTTTCCCAGATAGGGGTGGCTCCCTTTTTTGCGACATTGATGTTCCTTACCTGGAAATAACACTCGCTGGGAACCGCATTGGCGTTTAATTTCAGCCGTGCGACTAAAAGCAAAAGCGTGTTCAGATTATTTCCGCTAATGTCCTTTGGCTCAATCCCAGCATTATGTGTCATGCTGACAATCGCTCCCATAGCCGCTACAACGCAATAACGTGCGTAATCGTCAAAGCTTTCCCCTTCTGCTTTAAGCTGGTTCTCTATCATAGGAAGAAAAGCACTTATCTGCTTATCCAGCCCAGTAGAGTATGTCTGTGTTGCCACAGCGTTCTTTGTTTCTGCCATTTTATTTTTCCTCGCTTTCCTTATTGATTTCCATTACTTCCGTGATCTCTTTAATCCTGTCCTTGAATCCGGCGACCTCTGTCTCCGGCACGTCCAACGCCGTAACCACGCCAACGGCATTGTTGGGAAGATGAACCTGCGCACCAACCGCAAGCTCCAGGTTCGTGGAATATGTGTATTCCCTTGGGGACTGCACGCCGTTTTTCAAGAATCTCACTTTTACATACATGGCTCTCACCTCTTTCCATATTCATATAATTGTTCTGCAAGTCTTTTGCATTCTTCTTTTACATAGTCCAGTGTTCGGACTTCACCATGAGTTCCGTATTCTATAACCATTTTCTCAAACCAGAGAATCCTTTCCATAGTTTCCTCATCATCTGCGAAAAGCTTCTTTGCGGTTTCGTAATCCCTTCTGTCACAATAATGGGCACAATCGAATCCAAGCCATCACAAGTCGCTCTCTATCGGATATTTACTGCACTTTCCACCGTCTGCATATGTAATCCCGCCGTGAACATCAAAATATGATTCTATGTCAGTCTTTTTGCCGTCATGCGAAACAAACTTTTCACAGAGTTGCTTACCATACAGACTATTGCCCTTGTCTATTCAGACATATCCGCATCTGTGACCAAGTTCCTGCATGACCACAACGCATTTCATACCAAGGTGCTCAAACTCTGATTCAATAACGTATTTATCCATTAACTCCATTTCCTCCGCTTTCATATTCAATCGCCTTCTTTTGCAGATTTTCCAGAAGCTTCGGTATGTTCATCCGCTTAATGGTATCAACTGCCAACTGGTCTTTCAGATTCTGCTCCAGGGTCTTAATGACGGTATCTTCCGCATCCTTTTGAGCCTTTTTCACCATTTCGCTGACCTGTGCGGATAAGGTTTTATTGAGGTATTCTCTAATCTGCTTTTCGGCGATTGAATAATGTTTTTCTGACTCATAACTGGTTAAATGAAAGTCCTTATCGTATATTTTTTTGGTTATATACGATTCATACTCCATTCCAATAAACTCGCTGATTGGAACAAGTTCAAATTCGTTGCTCCAACTTGATTTCCTTTTGGGAATCTTTATCTTTTCTATCTGTTTTTCCGTTACAGCTGCAAGGAAATCTTCAATCCTTTGCTCGATCACCTTGGTCGATTCTTCCAACTTTTTAGCGATTTCGGAATCAAGCTTCTTGATAACATCTTCCGTTCCTTTTCGCAGCAGTTCATTTTTAATGCCATTAACAACCTCTTCTTTGATTTCTTCGTCTACCGAATATTCCTCTTCATTTAGCCAATCCAACTCTACTTCTATATTAAATTTAGCCATTACGCCATTTCCTCCACTTTCAGTTCATCATCATTCGACACCTGTAAGAAAATCATCTGCGAATCGGATGAAACAAGCTTCTTCGACTTATCATCCAGACACTCTGCGCCATCCAGAAAGATCGGGAACTGTTGCCCGTAAAACTTCTGCAATCCATTGAGGATATCAACCTTCCCCATGACTTCCAGCGCCGTGTTTGCAGAACTTCCAATCGTATGCCATTCATTCTTCCTGGAATCGTACACCTGGGGAATACAATCCTCATCGTAATTCCCGTTTTTCAGGTACTTAAATAGTACCCACCGGACAATCGAAAAATGGCTGTTGATTTCATCCGTCAGCAATTCGTTTTTGCGCTTGCTGATCTGGTCTAGCTGGTCAAGGATCCTCTGACTGTCCGCCTTAGTCTGTTCGTAAGTCAACAGGCTATCCTGCAGGGCTTCTATCTGCCCGTCAATGCGGATGTTGTTCTGGAACTGCGCAATCAGGGCTTCACAATGCGCCAGCTGTTGCTTCTTTTCTTTCAGTTCCGCTTCCTTTTCCATCCTGTAGGTTCCAGGCTCCGAAATGGAATCCAGTTCCTTCTGCTTGTCCGCAATCTCTGACTGCAAGGATATGTATTCCTTGTTCCCGGACAAATCCACAGTCTGCGGAATCGCCTTTCCTTCCTCTTCCAGAGCTGAAATTTTTGAAACTGCCTTTTCAATTTCCTGGTTCAAAGAAGCGATATCCTTTTCACAGGCAATCTTCTTTTCCTTCGCTTCTTTCAATTTTTCATGCGCCAGATTCCCTCTGTTGGTGCAATTTTCAAGTTCGCGGTTAAGGTCTTTCCAGAATTGCTCTCTTTTCTCTTCCTCTGCCTTGATTCTCGCTTGCCGTGAATCGGCGAAATCCTGAACCAGCTGCCTCTGTTTATCCACAGGAAGTTCCTGTCCGCAGGTGGGACATACCAAAGTGCTTTCGTCAAACTTCTCTGCTTTGATGGCATTGAGAGTAGACTCGTCAAATTCCTTTTCCATCAGATAGGTGTATTTTTCCCTAGAGTCATTTAAATCCTCTTCATAAAAGGAAATATCCCTTTCTGTCTTCAGCAGGATTCTCTTCTTAGAATCCAGTTCCTGCTCGATACGGCTCTTTTCTATCCTTGCCTTTGTGATCTCAGCAGTATAAAGGTTCCTTCTCTCTGCAAGCTCATTTTCCGCATTGCGCTTCATGGTACTAAACTTCAAGAAAAGATCATTGATATCAGCCTGAATCTGGAGTTTCTTTGAGTCGCCGTCTGACAAACTGGAAAGCTCCTGCTCTATTGCTTCAACCTCACGGATTAACGATGCCTTTAAAAGTTCCTGCTCCGCAACGTCAATATCCACCTTCGCCTTTTCCAGTCCGATGATCTGATTCGGAATCGCTTCAATCTGTTCCTGTGCTTTCTTTGTGCTTGCCTTGTTCATAGCGGAGATTTCTTCAATCTTATACGTTTCCAACAGGGAAACGATGTTCTCGCATCCGCTTGTAACCCTCGCCACGTCACGATCACTCAATGAGTGCGTCATTTTGAAAAGTTCCTTCCGCACTTCATCCTTCTTCTGGCCCAGGAACATATCCAGGTTTGACAGCACAAGGATTTTTTCCGTGTTGATTCCACGGCTTTCCAGGTCACTCTTGAAATCCCGTTCAGTTTTCGCAACACTGTTAATAAAGAAGGAATTAGTGAGGGAAACCTTCGGCTGACCTCCATTCTTCGGTTTGCTCACGGATTTCTTTTGCGTTTTTGCAACCGTAATTGTGGATCCATTGTCAAGTTCAATGGTTTCCTCCACACCTGGAATGCACTCACGCCCATCATCAGGACGGATATCAGGATTTATCGTAAGTGTACTGTCACGGTTCGTCCACAGCCACATGTGGGCGTCCAGAAGCGTAGTCTTACCGATTCCGTTTCTCCCGGAAACTACGTTCATGTTTCCAAACTTGAACACCGCTTCACGGCATCCCTTGAAATCGGTTAATTTCATTTCCAATAATTTCATTTCAAAATATCCTCCAACTTTAATTGTTTAAAATCCATGTTCAGCATCCGTGCGATCATGCTTGACTGCTTTTCCTTCTGCTCCATTTCCTCCCGGCAATCATCGCAGATTCCGTTCTGCAAATCGGACGGATCGCACAAACAGTTGCATTTTCTGCACCGCAGATTACCCATTATTGCCTTCCTCCAGTGCATCACTCTTCATGTTCAAGTCCTTTCTTTCCGCAATAAGCTTTTCCGCCAAAGACAATGCTTCAGGAGTCCCGAGAATCATCAATATGTCCTCTTTGTTTATGTATTTATCGTTTTCCATAAGCTTCACTGCAACATTGACCCTGGTTTCAAGGTTAATTAAGGCTTCATACCTTTTCAGTGATATATCAACTATTGTTTCTTGAAAAATATTCAAATCATTCCACCTCCCTATACCAGTTCAACCTTATGGCAGGACACCTCATAAGCGGTTCTCTCTTCATATTCCGTATCGGAGATCTTTTTCATATATGTTCTGCTCTGGATTCGTCCAGACATCGTGCAACGGTCGCCGACCTTGAAATGATTGGCATACCTGGCGTTTCTTCCCCAGCAGATGCACGGTATGTAATCCGTTTTTCCATAAGGCCGGTTCACCGCAAGGAGAATGTCTGCGATTTCTCTTCCAAGCGGAGTCTTACGGTAGACTGGTTCCTTGTACACGCAACCGTCCAGAAGAATCTGATTGTTCCTAGTGCTATACTCCGCATCTTTCACGAATTCCAATTCCCTGGCGAAAACGTAAAGAACCGTATGGTTTCCATCTTCCTTATACAGATTGTAGGAACGGAACTGCCCCTCTATTGTGACAAACATACCTCTGCAATCGGTGTTCACGTCCAGGAGCCGATCAGATACCATGACCGGAATCGAATCATATTTATCGCTTAATCTTGGAGATGTAACGTCCGTTGTGTAAAAACCCTCCCCATAAATTGAATGGTGATAAGAGAATTCGCTGACGATCTCACCTGTAATATTTACCTGGTTGCTACCAATAAGTTTGTTTTCCATCTTGTACTTTTCCTCCTTTTGTTCTTCTATTTCCCGTGCGCACGTTCCATTTCCGCACTGCGTTCCAATATTTCCGAAGCATATTCTGACAAGTCCACTTCGCCGTTCCAGTATTTCCTTGCGTTGGAGTCGCCATTATAAGTCATAAGCACCATTCCAACGTCTTCCCACCTTTCAAACAGTTCTGCCAGGTAATCCGCAGCCACCAGCATGTTCCCATATGGGTCATAGATATCCGTGACTCCAAGCCTTTCCATTCTGTCCTTGTGCCATCTCTCCGAAATTTGCAGAAGCCCTTTACAGCCGCCGTTCTTTGCGTCAGGGTCATAACGGCTCTCCTGGTACGCTATGGATACCAGGAACTCAGGACAGATGTTGTACAGTTCTCCAATCTCCACGGCCATCTCATACACTTCATCCTCGGTCATGGCACTGCTCTTGTCTGCGTCAGTCACCATGACTATGGAAAACATCATGCAGACCGCCGCAAGACTACTTATCTTCTTTAATGCTGACCACTTTGCCGTCATTGATCTCCACCACCATTCCTTGCGAATACAGTTTTAAAATCTCTTCTATCGTGAAAATTTCCTCATTCATTTCTTTTCTCTCCTGTTCCCAGAAATCACACAACAAACTTCTTGTTCTGACTGTAGTTCACAATCAGTATTCCGATTATTACGATGGAAGATATGATAGCCACGCAGATAATGCCGATTCTGAAAGCCCCTATCGTCCGTTCCCTTTCCTTTATCATGTCCGTTGCCAGAAAATCTTTAAAACCATTCCAACTCTTCTCATTTTCGTCCATAAAAATAATCCTCCTGAAAGCTTGAATCCTTGCCAAAACCAGGAAGATTGTGTTATAATGTCCCTAGCAATGGTAAGTCTGGTTTACTGTTGCCAACGAGCGTAGCCGCCGCAATCGGATGCGCTCATTTTTTATTTAATTTTTGTTCGTTGTCATCCAGAACGGATATCTGGCAAAACTCTGTTCCAGAATACTTGAATGACAGCCTTACTACTTCTGCCCTCAATTCCCGTTTAAGTTCCAGTCCCATAACGTCAGCAACGATCTCAATGCCGCTGTAAAACTGTATAATCGGTTCGTGCATAAGAACCCTGACATCATTGGAATACCATTGAAGCGATTTGATTTCCTTATTTACAGCAATCAGCTTGTCCAGCCATTCCTTTACCTCCGTGTACTCCATCTGCTTTTCCTCCTTTGTTCTTCTCTCATTGACAGGTTTGCGAAGACCAAAACTGCCACGATCATCACGCAAGCCGTTATGTACATTCCGCTCTCCACTGCCCCAGGGGCAAGGATGAGACACAAAAAAGCGATTGTTCCGTAAATTCTGCTTAACATCATTAGTCCTCCATAAATACTGTTTTCGACACGGGGTCAAATCTCAAGACCATCGAATCACCGTTCCTGTCTCTCAATAGTCCTTCATCACCATTGACTTCCAGATCAAAATACTCCATCGCAAATCCCTGATTGAGCAACCACTTGCGTATTGCATATTCCGCTATTGACTTTGTGCCTTTGACTACAGCCATTGTTTTTCTCCTTTCTACAGCCTCGTAAGCTCTTGTGGTTACTTCGTTTTTGTATCAATATATTGTGTATGATTTTCTTTCAAGCACAATATATTGTGATTTTCGTTAGCAACCCTTGTCCTCCAGTAGACATGGAACACTAATCATGATTCGGAGTAAGCCGTACTCTGTATCCATCTGCCAGGGTTACATCTGTTGGTGTAATCTCGGCAATTTTTTTAGGATTTTCTTCATCCGTCTCGACCACAATTTTTGTGTAATCTTTCAGGGTGTCGCTCATGTCCTCACGCTCCTTTCTAATCTGGTATATCTCTTTTGACGTACATAATTCCTAATCTCCTCCGTATTCTTCCCTCAACTTCTCAATAATCCATATCTGCCCTTTCCCGGTAATTACAGTCTTAGGAAATACCCTTGTTCCGTATATGGTGTCTTTCTTGACCTCTACCACCTGAAAATATCCCCTGTCGATATAACTCTGGTATGGCGTTCGATTATTCAGAAGCACCTTCTTCTCTTTCAGCCACTTAATGAGCCTGTTTCTTCCTATACTAATGTGTTCGTCATTTGCTATCTTTGCCATCTCGTCCATGTCGATAGTGTCTTTTGTCTGCGAAACGTGGGTGGCGAAGTCAACAAGAGGTTTCTGCTCGGCAATCTTCTGCTCTGCGATCAGCCGTCTTTCCCTTTCCTCTTTCAGTGCCGTAAAAGCCTTGATTGCAAGTTCTGGATTGTCAATCAGTTCGTCTACAGCATAAAGTCCATGCTTTCGGATTGATGGAATGACTTCATCAAATATCCAACTTTCAAACCTCTCTGCACCCGGCAACTGTGACTTAATCACAAGACGGTAAACGTCACCCTCTGGGATGATTTTCATCTTTTGAATGCCACCATTCGTAGGTATGTCCATTTCGGACACCCCTTTACAATGTGTCCTTATTGCCTTTGCGGTTTCAACATATCCAAGTGCTTTCGCAACGTCATTAGCAACAAAATAAGTCTTTCCGCTTACTTCAACCGTCCGAACGCTCCCAAACTCTGAATTCTCAAAAATCTGTAGTTCGTTCATAACTTTGCCATCAACTCCTTTTTCAACTTCTGACAATCCCATCTGGAAAATGAATAGTTAGTCGCTTATGCGCTCTCCGAATATGGATTCTGCCAAATCTTTTATTTCGGAGAGCAATTCTTTTATTCTTTCCAGTTTCCGAATCTGATCGTCAGTAGCCACGTCAACCTTGATTGTCAGTTCATCAATCTTATTCATGATATTTACCCTCCGTTTCTGAATCCTGAGGCACCTTCCAAAAGGTAATCTACGCTTTTTCCGAATAGCTTTGACATTGCAATAAGCGCAGAACTCGGAACGTCCGTATCTTCATTTATCCAGTTGTAATATGTTTTTATCGAAACACCAAGCTTTCTGGAAAGTTCCTCTTTGGTCAATCTGTTTCTTGCCCGTTCTGCCTCGATACTATTGAGCATTTTCCCATCTCCTTTCTGCTCATTTTGAGCTTTCATGTTTATAATATAATCCCGTTTCGGGCATTTGTCAATATATATTTTAAAATATTTTGCTCATTTTGGGCTTTTTATTATTGACAATAAGTAAAACATTTCATATAATTTTATAAAAGGAGGTACGGAAATGACTTTTGGAGAAAGATTAGTTAATCTAAGGAAAGAACACGGATATCAAACCAGAAAAGAACTGGCGAATGTATTGGGAATACCAGAAACAACTTTAAGAAATTATGAAAAAGACGAGAGGGAACCTGGACATATTTTCTTAAAGAGCATTTCTGAATTGTTCGATGTGTCTACAGATTATCTTTTGGGATTAACGAACGACAGGGAAAAAATAGACTCATATCGATTAAAAAAATCAGAATACAAAATACTGGAAACATATCTTAAGCTTGACGATTACGGCAAAGAAACCATCAACATAGCCCTGGAACGGGAAACAAACAGAGTCCGGCAATTAATGGACAAGAGTTCGGAGATCATATCCCTAAATGCTGCGCTCCACAAGACTCCACAGACGATGCGCATCTACACCTACCTGAGAAAGATCGCTTGCGCAGGAACCGGCTTTTATTTTGACGATATTCCAACAGAAACCATAGCGGCACCGTATATGGAAGGAGCCGATTTTATTATCGGCGTAAACGGCGACAGCATGGAGCCGGATTATCATGACGGTGAATACTTATATGTCAAGAAAACCGATCACATAAATTATGGGGAAGTTGGAATATTTACCGTAAACAATGAATGCTTTTTAAAGGAATTTGGAGAAGAGGGACTGATTTCAATGAATAAGAACTATAAAGATATACCAGGAAATGAAGATGTACGGTTAATCGGAAAAGTAATTGGGAAAGTACAAGGGGATGAATAATGAAGCATATGGTTTCCAAATGGGAAAAGGGGCTTGTCACCCCATCCGAGGAATACATGGAAAAACTAAAAAAAGTGTTGATGTGATTTTTAAGGGAAAAGGGTCTAGCAAGGCTCTTTTTCTTTGCCTTAAAATATGAATTAAACACGAAGAGGATGTTTGAAAATTTTCCCGTAAAACAGGCAGATTTCATATTATTAAGAATATATTTTAACAATATAACGTATAAAAATAGGTGCTTATGGCCGACCGAAATTAAAAATCTCTGCCAGAGAAAATTTCTATTAGACCATCACATGTGATTCCAGACCGGTGGATCCACAGATTTTATAAATTGACTATATTTTGTTATATAGTTATCATAATAATATGAATCTATATGTTTTATTGATAAAATATATTTTCAATTTTGTATTTTCACCCTGTTTTTGGGGTGATTTTTGTTTTATCCTCTTCGTGTTTAATTCCCAATTTTTTCAATAGAAACCCACTGAAATTTTACGAAACGTGAAATTTTTCAGCACCACAAAATGATACCATATAAAAAAACAAAAGGAGGATCATACCATGATCGACGCAAGGCAGCAAATCATCCAGAAAGTAATTGACGCACTCAATGAGGAAATCAACTCTCTCAGCTTAGACGTTATCAACATTGTACAGGACACCCTCATCCTTGAACTCAATAATTATGAGGTGCAGGAACGTTGCACGGAGATAGCCACATACGATGACAGCGCATATAGTGTGCTTGAAAAATACCTGGCTGTAAAACGTGTAGAAGGAAAATCACCTAAAACTCTTAACCGGTATGCAGATGAACTATCCAAGCTATTCCAGTTCCTTGGAAAAAACGTCAAAGACATAACCACCTATGACCTGAGATTTTACATCGCCTGGTGTGGGGATAACAAAAGGTCCAAGACAAAGACCATTGAATTCAATACCTATCAAAAACCTAGAAAATGCAGCAACCGCACTTTAAACGGTATGCGCAGATGCTATTCCAGCTTTTTCGGATGGGCGCTTGCCGAGGGAATCATATCATCCAATCCATGCGCGGCCCTGGCTAAAATCAACTTCAAAAAACAAGTCAAGCTTCCATTTTCTTCGGAAGAAATGGAAAAAATCAAAAATTCCTGCAAAAACGACCGGGATTCCGCCCTTATCCACTTCCTGTATTCTACTGGCTGTCGTGTATCAGAAGTGGTCAACATCAACGTGTCGGATATCAACATGGAGCGGAAAGAGTGTGTTGTCCTCGGCAAGGGCAACAAGGAGCGGACCGTCTATCTATCTGATGTCTGCATCATGTATCTGCAGCAATACCTGGCACATCGAAAATATGATAGTGAAGCACTGTTTTGTGGGAAATGCGGTGCCAGGCTAGGAAAGACTGGCATGGAAGCATTGTGTAAACGGATCGGTGAAAAAGCAAATGTCAAGAACGTCCATCCTCATAGATTCCGCCGGACGTTAGCCACAAACCTACTCGATCGTGGAATGAATATCCAGGATGTAGCTGCCATACTCGGTCATGCGGACCTTAAAACAACTCAAGTATATTGTTACATCAGCCAAAGCAATGTTCGAAATGCTTACATGAAGTACGCCGTTTAATTGGTTTTTTCAAATATGTATTTTTTCTCCTGGGATTCTCAGGAGATGTTTTGATGGGATTTTTTTGAACATTCTAAGAATTAAACACGGGTTTAAATAATGCATCCGAATTATTTTACAGCGGAACCTTTTATGGTGCAAGCGTAGTAGTGAGAAAACTGACAAATAA
>CANQNT010000052.1 GCA_947625255.1 uncultured Acetatifactor sp.
AACCTGAATCTTACGGGAATCATCCTGTTTTCATTCTCAGGGACTAAAAAACGGTATTATCCGACAGGCCCTTTTTTAAGACGCTTAAAGACAGCCGCCGTAAAACGGCTCTCATACTTACTCTTACTTTGCCACAATATTCACCAGTCTGCCGGGCACGTAGATTTCCTTGATCACGCTGCCGCTCAGCTTGTCGCCCAATACTTCCTTGGCCCTGGTCAGCACCGCATCCCTGGCCTCGTCCTTCTGGATGTTCATGGTGGCACGCACCTTACCGTTCAGCTGAATCGCGATTTCCACCAGATTCTCCACGGTCTTGGCTTCGTCATATTCCGGCCAGGTGGTCTGGTACACTCTGCCCTCAAAGCCGCAAGTCTGCCACAGTTCTTCCGTAATATGCGGAGCGACGGGATTTAGCAAGGTCAAAAGCGTGCGGTACTCACCCCTGGTCACCTGATTTTTCTTATAAAACTCATTGATCAGAGCCATCATGGCCGCAATTGCGGTATTGTACTTCAGGTTTTCAAAATCGATGGAAACCTTCTTGACGGTCTGGTGCATCTTTGTCTCCAGATCGGGACTGTAGCCATCACCATCCGCCAAAATGTCCTGCAGTTTCCAGACTCTTTCCAGGAATCTGCGGCAGCCCTTGACACCGTCATCGGACCAAACGGCGCTCAAATCGAAAGCCCCGATGAACATCTCATAGGTGCGCAGCGTATCCGCGCCATAATCGTTCACAATATCGTCCGGATTCACCACGTTGCCACGGGACTTGGACATTTTCTCACCGTTGGACCCCAGGATCATGCCATGGCTGGTGCGCTTCTGATAAGGTTCGGGACAAGGCACTACCTTTTGATCATACAGAAACTTGTGCCAGAATCTGGAATACAGCAGATGCAGCGTGGTGTGCTCCATACCGCCGTTATACCAGTCCACGGGCATCCAATATTCCAACGCTTCCCTGCTGGCAAGAGCCTCGTTGTTGTTCGGATCCGTATAGCGCAGGAAATACCAGGAAGAACCTGCCCACTGAGGCATCGTATCGGTCTCTCTCTTCGCGGGGCCTCCGCAGCAGGGACAAGTGGTATTCACCCAGTCTGTCATGGCCGCCAGCGGAGATTCACCATTGTCGGTAGGCATATAGCTCTCCACTTCCGGAAGCTCCAAAGGAAGCTCGCTCTCGTCCAAAGGCACGAAACCACATTTCTCACAGCTGACGATGGGAATGGGCTCGCCCCAGTAACGCTGCCTGGAGAATACCCAGTCACGCAGCTTGAAATTGGTCTTTCTGGTTCCGATTCCCTTTTCCTCCAGCCAGGAAATAATGCGCTCCTTGGCCTCCGCCACGGAAAGACCGTCCAGGAATTGGGAATTCACCAAAGTGCCTGTCGCTACATCAGTATACACCGCTTCCTGTACGCTGACAGGGCTGCCTGCCACCACTTCAATAATAGGCATATTGAACTTCTTGGCAAACTCCCAGTCTCTTTCATCATGGGCGGGAACGGCCATGATGGCGCCGGTTCCATAACTCATCAATACATAATCGGAAATCCAGATAGGAATCTCCACGCCATTGACCGGGTTGGTCGCCGTTATACCATCGATCATCACGCCGGTTTTTTCCTTTGCCAGCTCCGTGCGCTCAAAATCGGACTTCTTACTGGCCATTTCCCGATAGGCTACCACATCGTCCCAGTTTTTGATTTCCCCCTGATATTTATCAATAAGAGGATGTTCCGGGCTTACCACCATATAGGTCGCGCCAAACAGGGTATCCGGCCTGGTAGTATAGATGCGCAGCTTATCTTCCTTGCCCGTGATGGCAAAATCCACTTCCGCGCCCTGGGATTTACCGATCCAGTTCTTCTGGGAAACCTTGACACGCTCCACATAATCCACGGTATCCAGATCCCGGATCAGCTTGTCCGCATATGCCGTGATCTTCAGCATCCACTGGCTCTTTACCTTTCTCACGACTTCGGAGCCGCAGCGCTCACACACGCCGTTGACCACTTCCTCGTTGGCAAGGCCTACCTTACAAGAGGTACACCAGTTGATGGGCATTTCAGCCTTATAAGCAAGACCGGCTTTGAAAAGCTTCAGGAAAATCCACTGGGTCCATTTGTAGTAATTCGGATCCGTGGTGTTCACCTCTCTGTCCCAGTCGAAAGAATAGCCCAGGGAATGCAGCTGTGACTTAAAACGCTGCACATTGTTCTTGGTCACGATTTTGGGATGGATGTGATTCTTGATCGCGTAATTTTCAGTGGGAAGACCGAAAGCGTCCCATCCCATGGGATAAAGGACATTGTAGCCCTGCATCCTGCGCTTTCTGGCCACGATGTCCATGGCCGTATAAGGTCTGGGATGCCCCACATGAAGTCCTTGTCCGGAAGGATAAGGGAACTCCACCAGTGCATAATATTTCGGCTTGCTGTAATCATTGGAAGTGGCAAAAGCTTTTTCTTCATCCCAAATGGCCTGCCACTTACGTTCCACTTCCTTGTGGTTGTACGGTACTGCCATAACAATTTCCTCCTTTTGCGGTAAACGGGTCAATAAAAAGCCCTTTCGCTATAGAGACGAAAGGGCTTTTTCCGTGGTACCACTCTATTTCACGGGGTTACGATCGCCGGCAGACACAAGAACAAACGTATACCTCTGCGCAGTGCGACATAAACCCAATGCACTTGACACTCTGTAACGGGAGCAAACCGTCTGCCGCTACTCAGGGAATGCCTTCCCTCCCTTTCGCCGCAGAAGCTCCGGAGCCAGTTCACAGTCTTACACTGCCGCCTCGCACCAAACGGCGGCTCTCTGCCAGCTTGGGACTCTTACTCTTCTCCATCCTCGCTTCTCACATATCTGCTGAAACTGTACCCTATTTTATCCGTTTTCACCTGGAATGTCAAGCACAAATGTCATCAATCGTCGGAATCAGCCTCGCTGGCCCTGGCCGCCACTTCTTTCTCCTGTACATCGCTGGGCGCCTGCTCATAGCGGGCGAACTCATAAGAATATTCTCCACGTCCGCCGGTCATGGAACGCAGATCCGTGCAGTAACCATACAAACCGCTCATCGGGATATCGGCCTCGATGACCTGCTTGCCGCCGGCAGTAGGATTCATTCCCAGCACACGGCCGCGGCGCTTGTTCAGATCGCCCATGACATCCCCGGTATAAGCATCCGGCACCGTAACCTTCAGGGAGGCGATGGGCTCCAACAGAATCGGTCCCGCCTCCATGAAGCCTTTCTTAAATGCCTGGAAAGCGGCGGTCTTAAACGCCATTTCCGAAGAATCCACCGGATGATAGGAACCATCGTACAGAACGGCTTTCACACCTACCACGGGATAAGACGCCAAAGGTCCCTTGACCACAGACTCCTGAATTCCCTTTTCTACCGCGGGGAAGTAATTCTTGGGAACGGCGCCGCCGACCACTTCCTGAGAGAACTCATAAGGAGCATCCAGGTTGCCGGAAGGGGAGAAGCGCATCTTCACATGACCATACTGTCCATGACCGCCGCTCTGCTTCTTATACTTATATTCCACATCGGAGGTCTTCTTGATGGTCTCCTTGTAAGCGATTCTGGGAACGTCCAGCTCCACATCCACCTTGTATTCGTTCAGCAGTCTGCTCACCACGATGTCCAGATGCTGGTCGCCCATGCCATACAAAAGCATCTGTCTGTTAGCGGAGTCATTCACCACCTTGATGGTCAGATCCTCGTCCGAGATCTTCTGCAGAGCCTGGGAAAGCTTATCCACATCACCTTTGTTCTTCGGTGAATATCTCTTGTATGTATAAGGGGTAGAAACCTCGAACTTACCAAACTTAATGGTTGTTGCCTTGGTGGAAAGGCTGTTGCCCGTCTTGGCGGAGGAAAGCTTCGCCAAGGCGCCGATATCGCCCGCATGAAGCTCGGGAACCTCAATCGGCTTATTACCCTGCATGACATAAAGCTTACCGATCTTCTCCTCAACATCACTATCCACATTGTAAAGCAGATCATCGGTCTTCAAAACGCCGGAATTCACCTTGATAAGGGAATACTTACCAATGAACGGGTCCACCATGGTCTTCCAGATATAAGCGGATTTGGCCTTGGAGAAATCATAATCCGCGTGATAAACCTCGCTGGTCTTCATGTTGATACCGGCCACCTCCCTGTTCTCCGGGCTGGGCAGATACTTGACAATGTCATCCAGCAACGTATAAACACCCTGGCAAAGCACGCTGGAGCCCATGGTCATGGGCACGATGCTGCAGTCGCAGACATTGGTGCGCAGCGCGGCACGAATCTCGGAATCAGAGAACGTCTCTCCGCCAAAATAGCGCTCCATAAACTCTTCACTGGTCTCCGCAACCGCCTCCATCAGAGTATCACGGCAAAGCTCCAGATTCGCCTTGGAATACTCGGGAACCGGACAATCCACCACTTCCTTGCCCTGCCACTTATGAGCGGTCTCGGCAATCACATTCACATAACCCACGAACTTCTCATTCTCACGGATCGGCAGATGGAACGGAGCCATCTTCTTGCCATAGAGATTGGTCATATCTTCCACGACCTGGCGGAAAGAGGCATTGTCCACGTCCATGTTGGAAACAAACACGATTCTCGGCAGCTTGTACTTCTCGCACAGCTCCCATGCCTTCATCGTGCCCACCTCAATGCCGGACTTTCCGTTTACAACGATAATGGCCGCGCCAGCCGCGCTGACCGCTTCCTCTACCTCGCCTACGAAGTCGAAATAGCCGGGAGCGTCAAGAACATTGATCTTATAGCCCTCCCATTCAACAGGAATCACGGATGTATTGATGGAAAACTTCCTCCTCTGCTCTTCCTTATCATAATCGCTGACAGTATTGCCATCAGCCACCTTACCCATTCTGGAAGTGATACCGGAAAGATATGCGAACGCTTCTGCCAGGCTTGTCTTGCCCGCACCGCCATGTCCCAATAAAACCACATTACGAATCTTGTCAGTTGTGTAAACTTTCATGAATATTCCTCCAATTTCGATGTTTTTGGGTACTCTGCCAAATCTGAATTGGATTTCAAAAAGCCCCATGCTGTTATTTTACTAAATAATCATACAATTTACAAGAACTATTTGTGAATTTGTCCCATTATTTTCTGTTGCGCCTCATTTACCCGCTCCTATTCATTCAGGTACACACTGACCCGGCTCTGTATCACCTTCGCCACCTCTGCGGCATCTTTGTTCCCGGCAAAGCAGCCGCCGGCCTCCTCCGCAATGATCCTGTAAACTGTTTCCGCGCCGTTCCCGCCAAAGCGGGCATGATCGATCACGTTCCTGATGAAATCCAAATCTTTTTCGGCAGGCTCTCCAAGGTCACTGTCATATATCAACCCATCGTAGGGGTTCATCCGCTGTGTTATACCGGAATACAGCGGTTCCTGAAACCGTTTCTCCAGCACATCTTCCCGAACGGGAAAGCCGGTGTTCACAAAGTTCGTCTGGTATTCCTCCGACAGCAGCAGCTCCAAAAAGGCCCATGCGCCGTCCTTCTTGGAAGAGGCACTGTTCATGCCGAAAGCATAGGACGTAACGATGCGGTATCGGGGATCTCCTTCCCCGTTGGGATACCCCACAAAATCCGTCTCTTCCCCAAACGCCTCTTTCATCTCCAGGTAGCTGTCCAATCTCCCGATGCTGACCTCCGCGGTCAAGACCTCATGGTTCCTGAAAGGGACCGCCAGAAACGGCGTAAATTGCAGAGAATCCCCAAAATCCATGGACGCGATGCGTTCCAACAGGTTTATAAACCGCTCATCCTGAAAATAGCATTCCTGCTTTTCCCAGTCTACGTATTCATCCATGTCCATACATAAAACAATAGAAAGAAGATTGCTTTTATCCGCGGACCAGTTGAAGGGAATATCCGGGTTCGCTTCTATCATCCCCAGGAATTCCTCCGGCGTCCATCCTCCTTCTTCGGCAATCCCGGAGTCTGTGACCATTCCCTGGATACTCATGCTCTCTATCAGCCTTACCAGTTTTCCGTTTACCGTGCCCGCCTCGATTACAGAGGGCAGGACGTCCTCCTTTTTCACACGGCCCCTTTCAAGGAAAGGCGTCAGATCTTCCAGAACGCCCTGATTCGCAAGCATCTCGGTATCCAAGTATGCCAGCTCTATCAGGTCCGGCCCTTCCCTCTTTAATAAGTCGGTTTCAAGATCCATGCCGTTCGTGTCATAGGTTTTCACTTCCAGCCTGTAAGCCGGATAGCTCCTGTGGAATTCCCTGGCCGTTTTCTGATACCATTCCGTGTCATAGTTTCCAGCATTGCTGACGATCACGCCAACTGTCACTGTCTGGATCTCCGGGAGTTCGGATATTTCCTTTTTCACCAGTTTTACCTGGCGAGGCGCCTGAAGATACTGATCCTGAACAAGCAGAGCAATCTCATTTTCTTCCGTCAGGGAGATTTCTTCAATAGCATCCGCCTGGATCACGATATATTCATCGTCCCAGGTAAGCAGTTTTTCCGTCTTCTGTCCGGCTATTCCATACAGCCACAGGGAAGACGCGTCCTGGATCAGGATGCCCTCGTCATACCCGCTGTAAACAGCCATCGGGGAGGCTACCATGACGACTTCCACAGCCTGTCCCAGGCTGCTTTCCGAAAGATTGATGGCACGGATCAATATTCCTCCCTCCTGCCGGACGTAAAAAAAGATTCCGTTCTTTCCGGCATTAACCAGACCATAAGCATCCGCCCCCGCCGTATCCGTTTCCTCCCTTCCGATCACGCCTGTCAGTTGACCGGTAGAATCGAGCAAAAAGAGGTTGCCATACTGGTCTGCCAGACATAAGGTCCCATCCGGGGAGACCTCACAATCCTTACAGGACAGGAACTCCTCTTCCAGGTTTCCAACGCCAGCAGGCATCTGATCGGCCTCGGGAATCCCTTCCAAAAAAACTTCCACATCATACTCAGGCGTCCCATCCGGCTTCCATTTTCTCACATGGGGTACCTCTTCCTCGGCGCTGGAAATACTGTAAACAGCTCCCTGCCTGTCCGCAAATAAAAGGCTGATATATTCTTTTTCCAAAGAATAGAATTCCTCCGGCTCCTGTTCCGGTCTCTTTTTAAAAATGTGCGAGCAGGATACCCCTCCGCCTTCCTGGTCGTAATCATAGGACACATAATAAAGTTCATTCTCCAACAGGGAATATTGTCCGGGCATTAAAGGCATGCTGCCGAGGCTCACTCCCCATTCCGCCACAAAGGTCTGACCCTCCTTAAGCAGAGATGTCCTTTGCTCTTCTCCGCTTCCTTTCTCATCGACAGAAGCCTTGCCTTCCTGGGAGCAGCCAGCCAACAGTAACACGGCCATAAGAAATACAATCAGAGTTTTTTTAATCATGGAACACCTCCCCTATTATATTGCCTTCTCCTTTGTATATTGGGAGCAATCGTGTTGATCGTCTCCAAATACATTTTAATATCCTCTTTTGTTATTTGCAAGCACATTTTGGAAAAGTCGAGAGCGCCGTAAAAATACGGATTGGTTGTTGACTTTCGCGCGTTGAAGTGATATAGTCTAGTATGGTTGACAGAAATTCGCCGCGGATGACGGATTTTTTGTCACATTGTGATTGTGATTTTGAAAAAAGAAAGGAATTTTCCTATGATCATTGTAATGAAACCGGGCGCCGCCCAAAGCAGTATCCAGGCAGTCATCGACTCCATTGAGGCAAAGGGATTATCCGCCCATCTCTCCAAGGGCGAAGAAGTCACCATCATCGGCGTGATCGGCGACAAGAGCCGCCTTTCCACAGAGAACCTGAGCGTTTACAAGGATGTGGAACGCATCGTTCCCGTAACGGAAAGCTACAAGCTTTCCAATAAAAAATTTCATCCGGAGCCCACCATTGTCAAGGTAGGGAACACCCAAATCGGTCCCGGCAATCTGACCATCATGGCAGGTCCCTGCGCGGTGGAAACCGAGGAGCAGCTTATGTGTATCGCGCAAAACGTCAAGGCCTCCGGCGCTACCATCCTGCGGGGAGGCGCGTACAAGCCCAGGACCTCTCCTTACTCATTCCAGGGGCTCGAGGAGGAAGGCCTGCGCTATATGCAGACCGCCAGTAAGGAAACCGGTCTGGCCACCATCTGTGAAGTGGTAAGCCAGGATGCCATTGAAGCGGCGGTAAAATACGTGGACATGATTCAGATTGGCGCGCGTAATATGCAGAACTTTATCCTCCTGCGGGAAGCCGGACGGTCCGGCATGCCCGTTCTGTTAAAAAGAGGCCTTTGCGCCACCATCGATGAATGGCTGAATGCCGCGGAATATATCATGTCCGAAGGCAATCCCGACGTGGTATTGTGTGAGCGGGGCATCCGCACTTATGAAACGGCCACCCGCAACACCCTGGATCTGAGCGCGGTAGCCGTTATGCGGGAAAAATCCCACTTACCCATCATCGTGGATCCATCCCACTCCACCGGCTCCTACAAATATGTGCCTTCCATGGCAAAAGCGGCCGTGGCCTGCGGTGCCGATGGTTTAATGATCGAGGTGCATAATGATCCCGCCCACGCGCTTTCTGACGGTCCTCAGTCTCTGACCTTCCAGCATTTTGAAGAACTGACCAGGGAATTAAAGCCGTTCTGCGACATCGTGGGAAGAAGTTTCCAATAAAAAAAAACAACGCTTTTGCCTGAAACAAATAGCCGAGAGGGAGGATACAAGGATGATCTGTGGATTTGTGGGACTGGGATTGATCGGCGGTTCCATCGCCAAGGCCATGAAAGAACACTTAAAGGACGTTCGCATTATCGCATACGATATCAATCGAGATACGCTGCACGCCGCTTTTTCGGAAGGGATCGCGGATCAAGTCACGGATCGGATCGACGCGTCCTTTTCGCCCTGTGACTATCTCTTCCTCTGCGCGCCGGTTCAGAAGAACGACGCCAACCTGGAAGCGGTCAAGGCAATCCTCTCTCCTGACTGCCTGCTGACGGACGTAGGCAGCGTCAAAACGGACATCCACCAGCACATCCGCCAAATGGGACTGGAGGGCCGGTTTATCGGCGGCCATCCCATGGCAGGCAGCGAACGGGTGGGCTATGTGAACTCCAAATCCCTCCTTTTGCAGAACGCCTACTATATCCTTACCCCCACGCAAGAGGTTCCCCGGGAAAAGGTGGAAGCTTACCGGGAACTGGTGGCGCAGCTGGGAGCCATCCCATTGATTTTAAGCCATGCCCAACATGATTATGTGACCGCGGCGGTGAGCCACCTGCCTCATGTGATCGCGGCTTCCCTGGTCAATCTGGTACGGGATTCCGATTCCGCGGACGGCATCATGAAGATGATTGCCGCCGGAGGCTTCAAAGACATTACCAGGATCGCCTCCTCTTCCGCCGCCATGTGGCAGCAGATCTGCCTGACCAATACGGATAATATTTTAACGCTTCTGGAGGCCTACATCCGTTCTCTGGAACGGATCCGCGGACAGCTTCTGGAACGGGAGGCTGCCGGCTTATATCAGCTCTTTGACAGCGCCCGCATTTATCGGGATTCCTTTATCAATGCTTCCAGCGGTCCGATCAAAATCTCTTATTCTCTGAACGTAGACATTGCGGACGAGCCTGGCGCCCTGGCCGCCATCGCCACCATCCTGGCCCTGAACCAGATCAGCATCAAGAACATCGGCATCACCCACAATCGGGAAATGGAGGACGGAGTGCTGCGCATCGAATTTTACGAAGAAGCCGATGTCCGCAAGGCGCATACCATTCTCACAACAAGAGGCTATCCTATTTATGAGAAAAAATGAAAGGTCAGGGGCCAAACGGCTCCTGCGAACAGCACCATCAGGAAATAGCGTACCGCCGTAGCCGGATACTCCGGCAGCACGGCCTGCAGCGGCGCTTTGAGCAAGGTCCGAATGGCCAACAATAAGCACAACCCCACGACCACTTTTATCATCTGCGCCCACCATGCCGCTTTGACCGGAAAATGCAGATAGCGTTCATCCAGGATTCTGACAACCAATAGCCCTGCCAGACAGCCGATCAGGGTATATGCGTTTTTCACTCCCGCATGGAGATTGGCCGGATCGATATCGGCAGGAAAAGGATAAAAAACAACAAAAGCCCAATAGGTCAAAGCCGCCAAAGCGGAAACAAACAAAACCGCTCCCATCAGCCGCGGCTCCTCTTCGCTTCTTTGCATCGGGGAATAGAGCGCGACCGCCAAAAGGACCGCCAGGACAAAGGATACCCCCACATCCAAAGGAGTATGACACCCCAGATACATTCTGGAAAAAGGAACCAATATCATCAGTGCAACGGCCGCCGCCCGCAGGAGGCTTCGCTTCCTATTGCCGGAAGCCTGACCATTGCCCTGTCTTGTAAGCAACAGGACACTCGTCATGGTTCCCACAATGTTCTGGGTATGTCCCGACGGAAAAGAATAGCCCCCCGCTCCCGCCCGGGCGCTTTCCACCACGGTAAAAGCCGGATCCAGCACCCAGGGACGCGGAATCCGAAAGATCAGCTTCAAAAACTGATTTCCAATCGTTCCCAGAAAGCCTACAAGCAAAATGTAATAGCCGTCCCGCTTGCTGACACACCAAAACACCGTGATCGCCAGCGCCATAAAGAAAATCTCATCCCCGCAATCAGTGATCACCGAGAAAAAATCCGTCAAAAAGGGTGTCCGCATACGCTCCAGAACATATAAAAAACTCATCTTGCACCTCCCGAATCTCCTTGTTATCTCTTTGCTGTTCCGTCCTTAACTTTTCTATCGCTTTACCCGGTCCATCCTTTTGGCTTTTGGCGAGTCCCCGTCCGCACAATCCCGCACCGTAAAACGATCCCTGGGCAAAGGATGCGCGATCGTCGCCTTTTCCCCAGCCTTCGAAAAAACTTTCCTTCCAATCTGCTTCCATACCGTAAAATGGCGCAATTTCACCCTATTCCTACCGAACATTGTAACACATCCCCATGGAAAAATCTATGACCTATTGAATGCCTCCTTTGTATCTCCGGGGCACCTTTTCGCACCGTTTTACCATAATAAAACGGCGTTTCTTCCTCCCCTTAGGAATTAAGAAACGCCGCGTGCAGGATCCATTCATGCAATTATTCAGCCGTCTCGCCGGCAGGCTCCTCCGGCTCTGCCGTCCTGTGAATCGCCGTCATGGCAACAACAACCGCTTCCGGATCATTTTTCACTGTAATATCAGGATTGGAGAAAATATCCAAATCTTTCACATGGATGACATCCCCCACCTTCATGCCGTTTACATCCACCACTACACGGTCTACCAGGGCAGCCGGAAGTGCCGTATAAGAAATCTCAGAAAGCTCGGCCTGGATCACGCCTCCCACTACCTGATCACGATTCAGGATAATCACTTCCGCAACAGAATGAACTTTCTCATTGCTTACCAACGCCTGGAACTCTATGGAATCGATCATTCCCTTGATCGCGTTGAAGTCTATATTCTTGATCAGAACGTCATAAGACTCTCCATCAATATCCAACATGATCTGACTTCCCTTATGGTCGGTCTTTAAAAGTCTTTCCACTTCCCTTTTGTTCATCATGACCGGGATGGAATCCTTTAATTCCTTTCCGAATACGTTACCTACAACGTATCCTTCTCTCCTAAGCTTCTTGGCCTTTACCGCCAAATCTCTTTTTTCAGCTTTTAAAGTATTCATTTACCTTTTCCTCCAAAACCTGATCTTTAGCTCCCCTTTCCGGGGTTGAGCTAAGCTCCTGCGCCCAATCGGGCTTAACAACGGGTTTCCGAACAAAGAGAACCTCCTCTTTCTTCTATTTGTAATATAATCCCCAAAGTTTTATATGTCAAGAGTTGGAAATACAATTAAATGTGAACATTCTATGTCTTTTTATAACAGTTTATCCCTCGTTCAGAGGATCAAAGGCCGCCGTCACACCGCTGTCGCGCGCTGACCGCGGCAGCGGCAGATTTCAATGGTAATTTTCAGGCAAAATAAAAATCGCCAGAACCCGCTTATTTCCTGCGTTTCTGACGATTTCTTTTCCCTGCCGGCAGCGGGACTTGAACCCATTTAAAAATCACCGTTTTCCGCTTAAAATAGCCATTTTTTTAGTTTTTCTTTGATTACTTTTGATTACTTGGTAATCAATCCGCAGTTTTAGCCTGAAATTCCTTTATGGAACTAAGCACTTGTGTCTTGTTTTGTATGCTTCTCCTGTTCCGATGGTAATGCTGCTCCGTACACAAGATATCAGCATGTCCCATTTGTCCCATGATAAGCCGCTTGTCTACGTTGTTGTCTAGGAGGATCGTTCCGTATGTCTTCCTGATTTTATGGGGTGATTTTTTGTAAACACCAAGTTTATTACAGATCCTTGTCAGCCTACCACGGATGCAGTTAGTCGTAATCCGTTTTCCGTTACTGTTTACAAACACATATTCCCCAAATGGATTCAATGTCTTAATCTTGGCACACAGCCATTTATAGTCTTCTGGGATCACCACGGTACGCGCCCCCGCTTCACTTTTAGGGAATTCCTTGACTTCATGGGTGTATTTCCCATCTTCTGTAAGATATCTGGTTTCTGTCCTCCTGACTATGAAGGTGTTCTCATCGAATACATCATGCTTCAGCGTAACAAGTTCCCCGACCCTTATCCCGGTGACAAACATTAGAAGTATCCCAATATTCATCGAATCAAGATTTTCCTCAAGGTACTTTATCATCAACGACATTTCCTGTTCATTAAACACTTCCTCATAGTCTTCCTTTATGACTCTCTTGAAGTCTGTGTCCGACATATCAAGGTCATAGAACACCTCTTCTACATTGAATGAAATAAGACTTCTTTTCTTCGCCCGCTTTAGGAATCCCTTTGTGATAGTCTTTAGGTTAGAGAACGCTTTTGCGGTCAAATCATATTCTGGCACTTGCCTTTCAAGGAAATCTACAAACTCATCCTGTGTTATGTTTTTTATACGCTTTTCCCCAAAATCGGAATAATGCCTGTTGTATATTTGTTTGTTCCTCAAGTGGGTAGATGGCGAAATCTTTTTTAATTCAAGCCGCCTGTCATTCCATTCCTCGAACACCTCTTCAATGGTAGGATTCTCCATCTGCTCCTTCCAGTAGGAAACTATGACATCCTCGATCTCTTCCCTTGTGTTCCTTTTCTTTAGTACCCTTCCTTTTTCCTCATCCGGCAGGTATGTATACCATTTCCCATCCTTCCCATTCCAGATTTTATTTCCGTGCTTCTCAAGTAGCTCCTTTCTTTTGTTCATCTCGATTATCTTCTGTATGTACGACACGTCTATCATACCATTTTCAATGGCATATTTCAATACATCGTCCATACCAAATTTTACGGAAGGAGCCGGGATATCCCGTTACGGTGGCCACCGCTCCTGGCTCCTCCTTTCATAAAATCATTTACTGTTGATGGATGACCGGCACTCAATCCCGGTTTCATCCTCGCACATCTTTACCATGTCAACTCCGCTGCTCACGCATTCATTCCAGACTTCCTGTGATTCCACGAACAAATCGTTGATCCGCTTGTAGCCCCACCCGAACTTCCTGTGAAGTGAGATCGCTATCGCAGCGTAAATCTGCGGCGTGATGCTGTCAATCTTTCTGTACAGGATTGCAAGCATATTGTTTAAGTCCTTATTCTTCGCCATGTGATTCTCTTCCTTTCAATAATTCTTCTGTCCTGTTATTCCCGTATTCTGTCCTATAACTTTCAGCATTGTTATATGGAACATTAATCCCATGTATCCGTAGCCAATCAAGAACAAACCAATATCCCATCCCACTTATACTCGGTTGCCACATACCATTTTCGCTAAACTCACCTCCACTCAGAACGTAATCCGCAAGTTTTGGTTCCATGCTTTGCAGATTGTAAATACGGTTCAAATCTTGCGTGATACCGAAAAGGCAGAAGATACAGCCTGTCCGTTTACAGCCAGTAGTACAAAATTTGCACCCAGTGTAATCTCCTAAAAAATCCATGAGGTTCATTTGCCCCTCAATTTGTTCTTTTTGGTCAACCACAATATCTCCGTATGCCTCTGCAATTTCAAGGTTGTTTTTGTGGATATATGTAAGCACATCATTTTCTGTCCAGAATGACATTGGATTTGACATTTCTCTTTTTTTATCAAAAGCGTTGCACCCTGATATCAGCCATTGAGTTGTGCGAACTTTGCTCTCATTTGCCATTGTTGCAATAATCGGCTTTTTCTTTGTTCGTTTCTCATATTTCTTACATAGATTTTTTTTCATAGAATTACAACAATAATTATGGATTTTAAAAGGTGCATATAACAAATAAGCGTATTTTGATATATCCCATCTTGTCCCTGCTCTTCCCCCAGAAAATGATTTCGCCGCATATCCATCTTTTTTCTTTCTTGCTTCATCAACTTTTCCTGCAATTTCTTTGCTTATAACGGGATAGCCATACTTTATAACCACATCTTTAAAATTCATCTGCGGTCTTAATTCCGTAACATTTTCCTTTGACAAAGCAAATTTCCGCACGGATGGATATTCAAGTCCTGTATTTACAAACACGGCTTCAATATCTGGATATAACCGCCTCGCTATGTCCAATAGCACAGTGCTATCCTTTCCACCAGAAAAAGATACATAAACCTGACCCTCAAATGCTTCATACCATTCCGTGATTCTGCGCTCCGTCATACGGATTTTCGCTTCAAGTGGAAGGCTCTGCATTTGATATAAGTCGCTCATTGTGTGCTTATTCATCCGGCTCAATCCTTTCAAACGAAATCACGAACACCCAGGGATTTGCAGCCCAGCCGTATTTATCACGGTCTTTCGGCTTGATGGTGGAATCCCAAACAGTTTCAAATTTTTCAATGCTGAAATCATATTCTTTTTGACAATCGGATAGGGCACCATCTTGTGGCTCTGATACTCTTCCATCACATCCATAGGCAAGAGCTCCCGCTTTAGTAATATCCTGCAATTTTTCAGGTCTTACATCTTTCACCCGCAGGAAAATTCTGGCGGCTTCTTTCGGCATGTGGATGCTGGGATGCCATCCTTTCCAGCCATACGCACCAATATAATCCGCTCTGTAGGCATAGTTTCCAGATGGATAACGCCCCCACGTTTCATGTACATACAGATAATTCCCTCTCTTGTATGGCGCTTTGATAGTTTCAAACAACTCTGCACGTCCACCGCCGACAAGCGGAACTCCATATAAGAAATCCCATAGCGGTATAGTCCCATCTTCAAATACGTCAACTGGTTCCGCTCGATATGCGTTGTTCGGTACACCTTTAACGATCCGCCTGGTTTCTGTCTTTCTGCCATCCAGAATCGCCCGTACCATTTCGGTACTGAATAAAGTGGGTTTTGCTATTTTCAACAGTTCTTCCCTGGTCACTTCAATTCACCTCGCTTTCTCAATTCCCGTTTGCAGGCGGCTATCCTTGATTTGTTTTTCCCGCCATTCGATTCCATGATGGAAATGGCCTCCTTAAGTTGTTCGATACTCGCATAGCCAAGATGGCAGATAAAATTTCCATCCGTGGAAGGAACCGTTATCAGAAAGTTCACGATACTGTCATTTGTGTAGCTCATGCGATTTCCTCCTTCCCTGATTCCCAATCAAATGCTTGTCCGCACTCTCCGCAATATTTCTGCCGGAAATTCAATGACTTAATCAATCCACAACTCGGGCATATGTACTGTCCGTTTCTCACCTTCGGTTTCCTGCGAATGCGATATTCCATCTCCGATTCTATCTTTTCACGGTTAAAAACTTCATTCAACAGGCTCATCTTTGCTATTCGCCTCCTTTTCCATACACACTTTCCCATACTCAATCACGATATAATCTTTTACCGCTTCATCTACGGTCTTTCCGTGCTTGAAACAATACCTGCCCACATACCGCTTGAAATCCGCATTAGTTTCATACAGTTCACGCATATTTCTCATTTTAAAACCTCGCTTTTCTTTTTTATCAGCTTGTTATCCATTCTCCAATATAAGTTCCCCGTGTTCTTCTCTGGAAGATTCCGCCTCATGATTTCTGCGCATCTTGAGCAAGTGCTTCCATCCGTATCTATCTTCTCTCCGCAAAAGTAGCAAAGCCCATAATTCGGTCTTTCGCTTCTCTCTATTCCGGATTTTGAATTCACCATTCTTCTTTTTCTTCCGTACTCTCTGTGTTTGGCAAGGCATATCGGACAGTATGTATGTCCTTCCGCAACTTTTCTCTTCCTGCAACTTCTGCACAAACCCTTCTCTTTCAGTTCCTTGATATCCTTCTGGTAGTATTCCTTTAAGTTCAAATTCCTTTTTTCTCTGCTTTTTCGGTTCGATTCATACATTTTTGCGGAGCACTCTGGGCATTGCTTTTCAGAACCGAATAATTTGTTTCTACTGCACCTCGGGCACAATCCAAGGCTTTTGTAAAACTCCCTTGTCTCCCTAGTCTTTATCTTCTCTATCTCCAAGCACTCTTCGCACATCTTCTTGTCATTCGTTAAGACTTTTCCGCATCTTGTGCACAGTCCTTCCAGTTTTCTGCGCTCATAGGTGTATTTGCTCATATCGTCCGGAGGAAAGTATACTTTGACGGCCGGCCAACCTTCTATCCTCCTTCCTGACAATTATTTTACTGGCATTTCTTCTTGCATTTCCTTCCTGGCATCTTCCCTTCCAAGATTGTAAAAGTATTCTTTGTCAACTTCTCGCCCTGCTGCGGAAAGAATTCCGGATAACACCAGTCCGAAGAATGCGCCGGAGAAGAAAATCAATACATAAACCAATAAATCCATCACTCATCTCTCCCTTCCTGAATCCGCCTGATCTGCCTGTCTAGCTTTTCCTCGATAATATCCGACAAATCCGTATGTAACAGATGTTCCATTTGTGCCACCATAATGGCAACGTCCGCAAGCTCTTCCTTTAAGTTCTTTGCCGTATCTCCATAAAATGGACTGTTTAATATAAGGAGTTGGCGGTTTCCGCATTTCAACTCTTTCCTCCAAAACTTATTTATCGCCTGGGTAAGTTCCGCCATTTCCTCAATGCACTGGCGGCTCTGCGCATCATAGCCGTAAGTGTCGGCTATCAATCTGATTTTTTCTTCCGTTGTCATGATTCCACCTCCAGCAAATCTCTATTGTCAAAAATATTCCCGATCACTTCACAGTCAGCCACACCTTTATACACAGAATCCTGTAAATTTGCATTGACAGCATTTGTCCAGTAGAAACACCCTTCGGAATATTCTATTACTCCACGATTAATGATTAAACTATCGTGATACTCATATTGCCCCGGCGCTTCATCCTCATAGTCTACAATATCCCCCTCAAATATTTTCTTTCCGTTCTTGTCGGTTAATCCAGTGTACTGGCAGACGGTTTCCGGTCTTACTGTAGCCTGCAAATGTCTGTTCGGAAGACCCCAATCTATCATTTTGTCAAACACAATGTAATGTTTTGTGGTGTCTGGATTGTTCAAATAATCTTCCTCGAAGCAGTATGTAGTGTCATCAAGCCTCATATAGCTTCCGTAATACCATGTATTTTTATCGTCACTGTCTGTGCCTTTTCCACGGAATAATATTTCTCTCATTCTATACACCTTCTTTCAATGATTTCTAATGTTATATCCATCGGTCAATCCTATGTTGGCATATATGGTTCCGAAAGCGGTTTCCATGCAATAACTTCCCAGGGCGAAAGCCTGTCATACCATTTCCACCGGCCAACTTCTTTGTTTCTTACTTCTTCATAGCAAAATTCCATTGACTTTGTTGTGGGTTTTGTGGATTTTACTGTCACCTGAAATTCTTTATGACCGTATTCCCCGCATTCTTCTTTCGTTGGATTTCTGTCTGTTATCCATTCATCAACTTTTGGCTGAGCGTTTATCAGCTTTTCAACCGTCTCTGGTAAGAACATATTGTTTTCATCAAAAGCCTTTATAAGTTTCTTTTCGTCAATCATGCCTTATACCTCCATCCAAATATCAGTCGCCGGAAAAAATACCATCAGGGCGCATTTTCGCCATCGCCAGGAGCTGATGCAGTGGCTTTATCGCATTCTCCCTTGTTGGAATCCAATAACCATTCGCTCCCTTATCCTGATATCTTTTTATCTCTCCAGGCTTCAAATCTTCCTTCATGTTTTCCAGAACCGAAATCGCATTCTGGAGAATCGGAATACTTTCTGCACCGCTCAACCCGTAAATGGAACGGATACCGCTTCTTCCGTTGTAATAGTTCTCATCTTCAAAACTCGGGAATACGCCATCTTTGTAGTACCAGTCCGCATAGTTGTATGTAATATTCAGCCACGCCTCCTTTGTCCCGCCAATCGCATATGTGCCGCCACGCATATAATGCGGATCCTCAAATTCAATCGTTTCTTTCGTAACTGGGTCTTTCAGTGAAATGTCATAACTCATTTTAGAAGTGCCTCCTTTTATCTGGCTTTAATTGTGAAAACAATGTTTCCGAAAACTCATTCAGTTCCTCATTGTCCGCAAGATAATCATTCACGTCATCGAAATAATCATCTTCCGTTTCAATGTCCCAATCAATCCAATCATTTTCCTCTTCTTCATACCGTTGCAGCCCTTGCACATTGGTGAAATCAGGCTTTATGCGGTTTTCCAGTTGGAAGAGGTCGTAAGCAGCCAGAATGTCCATGACTTTTTTCCCTTTCTCTATGGTATCAACGTACACATAGAGTGGTTTCCCAGGCACCTGTGGGATGTGCCATACCCTTAACTTTTTCATTTTGTTTTCATCCTCCTTTTCGATTCTTCTACTGCTCTCCTGTCCACATCTATGTTGTGTATATTCTTATTGTGCCCCTTTACCCAGAAGAAACGGATATCTTTAAACTTGCGCATTTCTTCCATGATTTCTTTCCAAAGTTCCATGTTTTTCTTGATCGTGAAGTTTCCCTTTAATGTTTCTACCACGTATTGGCTGTCTGAATACAATTCAACTGGAATATCTTTGTTGTGGATACTTCTCATGGCGTTTAAAACCGCAAACATTTCCATCTGGTTATTCGTTTTTCCGATATCTCCACCAGATTTCAGTAAGGAATGACCTTGATAAATCAGTTTACAAGCCCATCCGCAACCGGAATCAGTACTTCCATTCCCCATTGAAGAGCCATCAGTATAAACTATGATTCTATCCACTTTTACTTCTCACCTCCAAATCTTCGTTGAATGCCATGACAAGTTTTCTGGAGAATATTGAATTTCCGTATTTTGCGCAGAAATTGCATTCACTATTTATCAATTCTTCCCACCACTCATCATTTTTCTCCGGTATCCAGTATTTTTGGCACAAGTTCCAGAAGTCTCGAAATAGATGCCATTCTTTGTCTTCTTTACTAAAAATTTTATTTGCCATTTCCCTACCATCCTTTCTAATCAAACGGTGTTTCCTGCGCATCTTGCCAATCTCCCTGCATTTCCACGAACTTCATATTGTCTCCGTCAAACCGAAGCTTTACTCTCCCGGTTTTCCCTTGCCTTTGCTTCTCAATCTTGCAGGTCTTTTCTGTATTGTCATTTTGATTGGAATTCCACAGGAGCATAATCACGCTTGCATCCTGTTCTATGTCACCTGCTTCTCTTAATTCCGACATGGTAGGTTCCGCATCTGCACGATACTCTGAAAGCCTGTTAAGCTGGGAAAGAGCTATCACTGGGATGTTTAGTTCCATTGCCAAGGCTTTTATTCCCCTGCTGATTTCCCCAACCTCTTCCCTGCGGTTTCCACGATATGACCTGTCTGCTTTAAGAAGCTGCATGTAGTCTATGATTACGATGTCATATCCCATGTGCCTGCATTCTGAACGTATCTCCCCTATGGACTTGCTCCCAGTTGTTATGATTATGTTGTCACGCTTCTCCAGTTCCTCATTTGCCTTTTCAAATTTTTCCTTTTCATCCCCTATGTACTGCAATGCCCTTCTTATCCTTGTCAAGCTGATGCCGCTCTGTGCGGAAACGAACCGCTCATAAACCTGTTTTTCCTGCATCTCAAGATTGTAAAACCCTATCTTCTTCCCTGATTTTGCCATAGAAGCAGCAATTTGTGTCACGAATGCGGATTTTCCGACTGCAGGGCGCGCCCCTATCACGATCATGTCTCCGCCCTCTAATCCTCCTAGGAGGTCATCCAGTTTGTAAAACCCAAGGTCAATTTTGGGCTTGTCCTGCTCTTTGAAATAATTTCTCTTGTTTTCCCTTACAATAACGGGAAGTGGTTTCGATTTCAGTTCCCTATCATCCTTAAGTGCTTCAATCTGCGTAATCAGAGAAGTTATGGAGGAATCCACGTTATCTGGTGTCACAAGCGTTGATTCAAGGATCTTATTAAGGCACATCGCCTTATATTCCTTGTAAACCATATCTGCATAGCTTTTTACCGTGGTGCTTGTGACCGCCAAGGATACACAATTTTTTATTTCATCACCGATCAAGCCCTCTGGATACCTGTCATTATTCAATTTCTGGATGATTGCCACAAGGTTTACTTCATAGTGATTGTCATAAGCCTTGAGGAATTCCGTGTAAATGTTCCCAAGTAGTTCTGACGTGAACATTTTTGGTTCCAGGAAACTATATATCTGGTCAATGCAGGAATTGTCTATGAAAAGCGCCCCTATCACGTTTTGTTCCGCAACATAACTCATTTCCAAGAACCCCCATTTAAGAAATCTGCCAGTTTCATAATTTTCCCATCCTCGCTAAGTTCGCATTTCCTTACATATTCTGAAGCATCCCGCAGTATTTTTCGTGCCGTTTCCAGGCGCTCATTTTCCGGCCATGCGCTTATCAGGTTCTTATATACTTTTTCCACATCAGGCTCACAGTTTGCGCATGGGTAAATCGCAACCGTCATGTCGTATATCCGGCGAAGTTCCCGCCTGACACTTTTTTCCTGCTCCGTGATTTCATCGTAATGTTTTCGGATGTCTGCTATTGTGGGAGGATATATATTGTTTTTCACATACACCCTTAAAGATTCCTGTGTTTTTGCAAAGTCCAGGTCATTCAGGCAGTCATACCACAACGATACGGATTCCTTTGTCGGCAAAATATTATCCCTTGGATAATAAGTCTTAATTGCCGCCGCAATCACCATGAATTCTTTTTGTGTCATTTTCTTTTCCCTCCATTTCTTCCGCCCACTCCGCATACATCTTGTAACTGTCCTGAAGCATATCGACGGTTCTGTTCTGATATCCATATTTCCTGTTTTGCCTTTGGCTATCTTCCTCAACTGCATTAAAAACCCATTTTCTTAAGGCAAGATTGTGGTCTTTCGCCTTATAGCCTTTCATCTGTATGTATTCATCAAGAAACTTTATCGCTTCTTCTGTTGCATTTACTCCATAATCATCAAATAATTTATTTAACTGTTTTTCTGTCAGTAAAACGTGTTGGTATTCTCCGTAACGATGTTTTTCTTCTACTGGCTTTCTTTTCCCTTTTGGTTTTTCATCTTCAGCTTCCACCCGTGATGGTGGTGTATTATTATTTACTATACTTTCATTATTTGAATCTAACCTATCCTTACCTATACTATCCTTACCTAACTCTATACTATCCTTACCTAACCTAACCTGGGTATCCCCATACTGGGTATCCATTTGGTCTACCATTGGTCTACCATTGGTATCCATTTGGTCTACCAACTGTCTACCGTTTGTATCCATTTGGTAGACATGATTGTTTTTGGAGCGTGTATATACGTTGTTCTCGTCAAGAAAAAGAGTGGCTTTTTCCTCTTTATACTTTGTTTCCTTGTATCTATCTCCCCTTATGTAGTTGTGTATTCTCCAGTGCTTAATAACAACAACTCCACTGTCAAACGGTATCAGGAACTTTTTCAAAATCAGCAATTTCAAATCATCTTCACTGCATTTCACGTTTCGCATTATAGACTTTGGATTATTGATAAACCCATCATCATCCGCCCTCATTGCCAAGTGAAAATAAAGAAGTTGCGATGACTGCGGCATATCAAGAAATGCATCGCTGTCGATTATCGTTTTTGCAAACATTCTTCTTTCTGCCAAAATAATCACCTACTTTTTGTTTTAGTTAATGCGTAATCGATAACACTACATCAGTTCATATTCGCCTGTTCCATGCGGCTATTGCAAGCCCTTTACCTCTGTCGCCGTGGCTCCAGTTTATAAAGCAACGGCAGTTCTGGCACCCTACCCATCCCCATCCAGGCGGCATATGCTCGTTCCTGATTTTTTGCAGTTCGTTTGTTGTTGCTTCGCCGCCACAATGAGGACATGGAAGCAATTTTTCATCATCGTTCATCTTCAACCACCTTCTTTCGCCAAATCCCTAAAAAGTTCATCTTCCTGGAACAGGATTTTCTTCCCCGTGCTTATCGCATACTGGCGTTCCAAGCAAGCGCCATTTGATTTTTGCCACCCGTTAAGCATATAGATGGAGTCGCACATATCCAGCATGACAAGCGATAGTTTCATATATTCCCCATGCTTCGTTTCCTTCTGGAAGCTTCGCAAGGACTTTCGCCGGATTCACAACGATATAACCACGCTCCGACAAAACTTTTTCAGCATCCGCAAACCGCTTCATGTAGTCTGATTTTTCCAAACCAGAAATCTGCCCCGATATGTAGACTCTTCCTTTGCTTTGTTTTGCCTGTGGTTCCTCTGATTCTATTGGGACATACTTTGCATCAAGGTATATGGTTCTATAAGTGTCTTCATGTCCGCAATTAGTGCATTTAAATATAACCATCGCAGGTTGGTCGAATGGAAGTAGCATATCTTTGAATTTCATAGTTCTCTTTCCACATTTCTCACACGTATTCTTCACTTTTAAGATTTGCTCTTCTTCTGATTTCTTTGGAACATCTGGTTCCTTTGGAACAAATTTTTGGTATGGGTATTTAGTAAAGTAATTTTCTTTATACCCACAATTAGTACACTTGTGCGGATATTGCATTGGGGATGTAGGGTAAGCGATACCTACCATCTCCATAAATCCCTTTCCGCATTTATCACACTTCATCTTCACGGTTATAACCTTTGATTCTTCTTCAAATTCACTCATGGAAATCTCCTTTCTCAATATCAAGCACTTGTGACGTGTTCCACAAGGCAATCATCCAAAGACATCTGCCAGGAAAACTTTCTTTCCATGCACCGCAGAATACCCTTGTCCTTTTCAATCCCACTTAGCCAGTAGCTGCGGTTTTAGTTTCGGTAGGACTGCGCTTCCTCAAGAGTGGCGGCGATGTAATAACCAGTTCCATTCGCATCAGTGCAAATGATCTCTTCCCCGCTCGTGTTGATACGGCTGATTTCTTCCCGAACCGTCCTCTTGTTCATTCCAGAAACATTCGCAAGGTAATCCAGGGATACGGCATTGTCTTTTCCTGGCTTCAAATAATCAAGCAACATTTTAATCACGCTCCTTTCCTTTGTATGGAGTCGGCATAGGACGCCACGCAATAACATCTTTTGCATCAACCCCCTCTTTTGTATCCCAATAATTGCGAAAATACTTATCTCTATACTTTCCGCCTGTGCCATAATATCCAGCATGAATTGTTTCTGTGCCTTTCATCTGATACATAAGCGCGTCAGTTTCTGCGCCTTTCTGGCATTCAGGCAACCGATATTCGCACGGAATCCAACCGTCATTGTAATATTGGAGTGACCGCTCCATCTGAGAAGCGTGAAGTCTTACAGACAGTGCTTCTATCGTTTCGGCGGCTTGCTTTAAAAGTTCTGTCGTTCCTTCTACCTCTCTATGGAACGGTGATTCAGTATATGTTTTTTCATACAATCTTAATTCTTTTACCAATTCTCCGATCATGCTCATTTACATCGTATAATAAGTGTATAGCCAATAGAATAGATGGTTATGCACTTATCCTTTCTATAGATTTATAGATGATCTGAGA
>CANQNT010000053.1 GCA_947625255.1 uncultured Acetatifactor sp.
GCGCCACAGGCAGAACCACAGGCGGCGGGAGCCTCGGCGGGTTTGTCAGACGCGCCACAGGCAGAACCACAGGCGGCCGGCTTTTCCTCCGGCTTGTCCGTAGCACCGCAAGCGGCGGGAGTTTCCGCGGGCTTATCTGCCGCGCCGCAAGCTGCACCACAGGCGGAAGCCGCCTTGTCCTCAGTCCATCCGGCGAGATTAGAGAGTGCCATGATCGTGTCCTCCTTTATGGATTCAGGGAGCTTTTTGCCTCCTGTATCTATTATTGTACGGATATTTTTACTCTGCACAAGTACGCACTTTTTTGTAACTGTCAATTTATTGACAGTTTGGATACGCACCTTTTTGTAACTATTGGGCATCTAGGGCGTTTTACGGCATAATCAAGATTTAACTTTTTTATGAACTCGTCCGAAACTATTGCATTTAGAAGCGTGTTGCAGTACAATATGAATGTAACATTCTTTTTTGGTGCAACGGAGGTGCTTTATGAAAACAAAAGCGGAACTCATCCCCGAATGTCCCATAGCTACTACGGTACAGTTGATTGGGAGCAAGTGGAAACTTTTAATTATCCGAAACCTGCTTGAGCGCCCGTGGCGCTTCAATGAACTGCAAAAGAATTTGGAAGGGATCAGTCAAAAGGTACTGACAGACAGTCTGCGGTCTATGGAAGCGGACGGGCTTATTACCCGCACTGTTTACCCCGAAGTCCCGCCGAGGGTGGAATATGCGCTGTCAGAATTGGGAGAGAGCCTCAAACCGATTTTAGACGCTATGAAAGCATGGGGAAAGGATTACAGAGAATCAAAGCTGTAATAGGCATTTATTAGTTCGTTTCATCTCAAAAATAGAACAAGTGCCCCATACAACAAATGTTGTTGTCATGCTTTATGCGGTGTTGTATTGGGAAAAATATGCACCGCACAGATTCAGCCCGTGCGGTGCATGATCGGGTTTAATGCTTTCCGGCGTTCTTGCTGACCTCAACGCTGGCTCTGGCTGTTTCAAGGCTTTTTTCCAGGCTGGCCTTTCCCACGTCCGTGCCGGGCTGAGCGGCAGCCCGTTTTTCCGCCGCCTCTTTTGCCTCCGCTTCGCGCTGTTTCTGTTCCTCTGCCAGACGTTTTTTCGCGTCCTCCACGTTTTCGTCCTCGTGGGTCAGAAACTGATCCACGAAGCCATCCTCCACCTTTTTGAATGCGCCGGTCACACCATCCTCAATTTTTTGGTAGCCGCCTACGACGCCTTCCTCGATCTTCTTGTACCCGCCGACAACCGCGTCGGCAATTTTTTCGTTTGCTTTTACGAGCTTTGACTTAGCCATGATAAAATCCTCCTGTATGTTCAATATTGATTTGCCGACCTGTGGCGAATGACCGCGATGACTGCCGCCGCAGCGCCGGCTACGGCTGTTACGACTGCGGGAATGATGAGTTTCTTCATGATCTGTGTCTCCTTATTTCAGTCCTTTGATCACGGGGATCAGGCAGAGCAGCAGGACGATACCGATGACTCCGACGACAATGCCCCAGACCAGCATATCCCACACCATGACCATGCACATTCCCACCTCCAGCTTTTTTCAGTGATCTCTCACTTGCGGGCTTATTGTACTGCCGGAATGTTTGCGAAACTTTCAAGTTTTGTTTGAGTTTTATTAAAATGTGAAAATAAGAGCTTTATTTTGAAATCTCAATCATAGCTGATGAACTTCCATAATGATCGCCGGAAACCGTAACCTGTATATGTCCGCTTTCACCGTCTCGAATAATGGCCTGCGCCATACCATAGTAGGTCATAAATTCTCCGGACTGATAGCGTTCCTCTGTGCGGGGATTCGCGCTGCCAAAGCCAAGCAGTTCACCGCCTTCGACGGAAACACGCAGCTTTTCGTCGGCGTTTGCCTCTCTTTCTCCGTTTTCGCCTGACAACATGACATCAACATAAACGACGCTGTTTGGCGCCGCCTGCAGCTTTTCAGGAGCAACACAGATCGAAGTTTTACCCTGTGCGCTGACGAGTTGACTTTGACCACGCTGATTACCTTTGAGATCATAGGCAACCGCTGACAGTGTTCCCGGCTCATATACCACTTTGAAAGAAGCCATGCAATTTTTAACTTTTTTCCGTCCGAGTTTGCGCCCATTCAGATACAGCTCTACGGCATACATATCGGTATAGACCTCAACCACCGTTTTGTTACCCTCACATCCGGACCATCCCCATGTCGGAATCGCATTCGTGCCGCGCCATACGGATTTTGCCGGTTTTATATTTGGATGATTGACAGGCTGTACGGCAATTACCGGCTGATCAAAAAGCCCCCACGCCGCCTACGCCAAATAAAGCTCACCGTTTGGATTGCCGAGAATATCAAAAACGCCCACATCGGCAAGCAGCCATGGGTACGGCTTATCGAAACTCCGTCCGTCATTCGTATACGCCCATGTGCCAATTCCTGCCTCTCCGAGGTAGTCCCACGCCGTCAACATAAAATCCCCGACCAGATAGGGGTACTGCTTTACCATCGTCCAATTTTTTACAATTTCCATTATCTCCGCGCCTCCTTCTCGTGCATCAAATCCATGTAGTATTCTTCCAGACCGATTTTGGACGTGCCGATCTCGCTGACCGTAATGCCGTTTTCATAAAGATAGGAAACGATTTCCTCCGCCCGTGCCTCGTCGTACACACGGATATAGTCGCTTTCATCTTCCTCCACGCGGGAGTATTTGCAGGATAGCAGCGCCTTTGCACGGTTCATCTCCGCCGCTTGCAGGTAGATATAGGTGCGGCAGCCCTCGTCCAGCTCCGCGGCGGTCATCTCTTTGATCATCCTGCCACCGCGAACGATGCCGTAATGCGTGGCGATCTTTTCCAGCTCTCCGAGGATGTGAGAGGAAATCAGCACGGTGCGGTTTTTGTCCTTCGTGATGTTGGTCAGCACCTCCCGCATGATCCGCATACCGTCGGCGTCCAGACCGTCGATGGGTTCGTCCAACACCAGCAGAGCCATAGCAATTCCAATGCGCTGCTTCATGCCGAGAGAGCAATTCTTGAATTTGCCCCCGGCCGCGCCCTCCATGCGAACCAGCTTCAGAACCTTGCCGATTTCTTCTTCCGGCTTTTTAAGGCCAAGGTTCGCCGCTTGGAGCATCATATTGCCCCACACGCTCATGTTGGGGAAACAGCCTGGAGCCTCGATCAGTACGCCGATCTTCGCCCGCACATCGGGATTTGTGTAGTCCTTGCCGTACAGCTTGATCGTGCCGCCGTTCGACGGCATCAGGCCGCAGATGAGCTTTTCGGTGGTGGATTTGCCGGAGCCGTTTCCCCCGATGAAGCCGTAGATCGCGCCGGCGGGGACAGTCATATTCAGTCCTTTCAAGGCTTGCTTGCTGCCGAAGTTTTTGGTAAGACCTTTGATCTCAATCGCGTTCATCTTGCCGCCTCCTTAATACACATCGCATCTCGACAGCACGAGGGAGCCGAGCAGATTATAAATGATTGTCCATGCCACGGAAACCGCCACGCACACAAGCTTTCCTGCGACAGCTCGTCAGCCTCATCGCGGGTATATGTGTGATTAACAGCATATCCATAAACCTTTTCAATATAATCTTCAATAATCTCCGTTTTCATCATTCTCACCTGCCTTCCGCCTATAAAGTGTCACAAAGAGGAGTTTCATTGGGTGGTTTTCTGAAGAAATTTCAAAAATTTTCTACCGGTTTTGTACGGTGTCTTATTTGAGCCTCCTATTTTGAACTGTTCGTGTGATTTCTGTAGCGGAATTATATCAATCTTCCATAGAAAAAACAATCTCGCTTCAACCGATCCGGTATTGCTTAACGGGTGAAAACCTGCTGTATCGGTTTCTTTCAAACACCAGTTTAAAGCTGTTATAAATCTAATTGCAGAAACAATTGACAAACTTCTTATTTTGGCATAAAATGTACTTGTATCAGATACTTATACAGGAAAGGAGCCAGTTGTCATGAACACTTCCGTGACAGACCTGATCCGCAAAAGGAATTCCGGGTTCTCGATGCGAAGAAATACGGCCTATCCAGCCCCATGATTGTCGCAACGGATGAATATGTCGCCGCGAAAGTCAGCCGTGTCCCACAATCTGAAATTGCCTATGGATACAGCTTTGAAAATTCTGCCTGTTTGCTGTGTATGAGCGTCTTCCCTTTGATACCCTCTTTTTTGAAAATTCCTTTGCTCAGTGTTTAAAGCCGGAAAGATCCGGCATCTTTCGGGAAGCGCTTGAAATGACCCGGCTTGCCCCTTCTGCCGGAAATATGCAGCCCTGGAGAGCCGTAATCTGCGGGGACAAGGTGCATTTCTATGAGAAAAAGGCAAAAGCAATGCAGAATAATCCGCTGGGAGACATACAGAAAGTAGATATCGGGATTGCTCTTTCCCATTTTGATCTGACATTGCAAGAAGAGGGGATCACCGGGCGGTTTGCCGTCGAAGATCCCGGCTTGGAAACAGACGGTCAGACGGAGTATATCGTGTCTTACGAGGTAAATCGCTGATGGATACCAAATTTTCTTCCGCCATTCATATGCTGATTTTGATTTCCGAATCAAAGGAGCCGCTCACTTCAGAGGAAATTGCCGACAGTGTCGGAACCAACGCCAGTTACATCCGGAAGATCATCGGTCTCCTCAAGAAAAAGGACATCGTTGAAAGCCGCCGCGGCGTCAGCGGATTCACCTTAAAGCCGGAAGCGGAGGAGCTTACGCTCCTTCAAATCTATCAGGCTGTCAATGAAACGGAAACGCCCCGTATTTTTGACCTTCATCAGAATCCAAGCGACGATTGTATCGTCGGGCGACATATCAAACCGGTTTTAACCGATATGTTCGCGGAGATAGAAGATACATTTTCCCGCGCACTTGCAGAGAAGACGCTGGCCGACTGTATCAGCCTGATGCGGAAAAGGCTTTAGGGGCGGCGCGGGTCTTGTGCCAAAGCCGGACAAGGACTGTGTAAAATGCGGGCTATGTGCGAAAACCTGCCCTGTTCAGGCGATTGATTCTTCCCAATTTATAGCGGACTCTAAAAAGTGCATTTCCTGTATGCGCTGCATAAAACTGTGTCCGCAAAATGCAAGGAAGGTCAACGGACTGATGGTATCCGCAGCCGCCCTGGCAATCAAAAAGACCTGCTCTGTCAGAAAAGAAAACGAATTATTCCTGTAAGATAGAACGGATGTAGAGGTGACGTACTATGAAAACCGGCGTTATAGATGTAGGAGGCGGTTTCCGAGGAATTTATGCCTGCGGAGTGCTGGACTACTGTCTGGATCAGAATATTCAATTTGACCTTGGGATCGGCATATCGGCGGGGAGTGCGAATCTTGCCTCCTTTATCGCCGGTCAAAGGGGACGTAACTTTACTTTCTACACGGAATACGGCCTCAGAAAGCAGTATGCCAATGTGGGAAATTTCATCCGAAAACGATCCTTTATCGACATGGACTATATCTACGGCACACTCAGCAATCACGATGGGGAAAATCCTCTTGATTACACCGCTTTGCGTGATAATCCGATGGAATTCATCGTGGTGGCGGCAAATGCGGAAACCGGCGAGGCAAAGTATTTTGATAAGCGGGATATTCGGCAGGACGATTACAACGTGTTTAAGGCGTCCTCGTCCATCCCCTTTGTCTGCAAGCCCTATTTCATTCAGGGTACGCCCTATTACGATGGGGCGCTGGGCGATCCCGTTCCGATAGAAAAGGCGTTTGCTTCCGGGTGCGACCGTGTGGTCGTATTGCTGACCAAGCCGGAACATATCCTCCGAACCTCGGAAAAGGATGAGAAGCTGGCGGCCCGCATCCGCAAAAAGTATCCCAATGCGGCAGAAAAACTGCGGCAGAGAGCGAATCGATACAACGAGAGCGTTGCGCTGGCACAGGAATATGCCAGGCAAGGGAAAGTTCTGATCGTCGCGCCGGACGATACCTGCGGCGTCAGCACGCTGTCCCGCGACCCGGCAGATATGAAACGGCTTTATGACAAAGGCTATGCCGATGGAGAAAAAGTCAAATCCTTCATTGCTTAGCCTATTGTACACAATTTCCCTTTGAGAACATAGCCAATCTTCTCATAACAAGCATTCGACGCAACATAATCCGCGTCCGTATAAAGCATAGGCATATATCCCGCGTTCTTTGCCATTTTGGATACCTGATAAACAAATTTCGGTGAACACGCTGCAGGCGTATTCAAAGGCCCCGCCCAGAAGGGCTCCGGCCAACAGCACCCAGCGGTCGTTTTTGTCCATTTGTCCCTCATTCTTTCGATCTTTTGGAGCTTAGATTTCTACATCAAAACAGGATCTCACCGCCACATTGGGACGTACCTTCCCATTGGCCACCGCCACATGCTCCGAATGCACGGAATAAGCTTTCAGGGCCTCCGCGCTTTCAAATTCGGAATCCAGCATCAAATCTGAGGTGGAACTGGGCAGCCCCTGGGTATATACTCGGATGCTGATCAGGCCCGGGATCCGGCCTGCCAGCCCTTCCAGCCCCGCCTTGATATCCGCCTTGATTCTTTCCTTTTCCTCAGCGGAAAATTCCTCCTTCAATTTCCATACAATAACATGTCTGACCATTTTTTCTCTCTCCTTTCTTTCCTCATATCATAACAATGTCTTCAGCATAATGGCATCATCAGCTTATCGTTGTTTCAATGCCAGTCCAATCAGCCGATCCGTCTGATCGGCCATAAACAGCGGAATGTTCAACACATCATCGTCCAGCTTCAAATTGTCCAGTGAGAACCGCACGCGGAGCCTGACCTGCTTCGGGAACAGCTCCTTGAATTTTTTCAGGCTCCTGCTGGCGGTGTTGGCTTCGGACTTGACTTCTATAGGGAAAATATTATTTTCCCGCTGAATCAGGAAATCTACCTCATAGGGCGGATTATTCTGGCTCCAGTACCGGGGAACCACCTCAAACTGCGTGATCAAGGTCTGCAGCACAAAGTTCTCAGTCAGTGCGCCTTTGAATTCGGTGAACAGACGATTCCCTTCTCCGAAGGCCGTGGGAGCCAATTGAGCCAGGCGGCGCAGCAACCCCACATCAACCAGATAAATCTTAAAGGCAGCCAGATCATCATAGGCGGCTATCGGCAGACCGGGAGCGGTGCTGCGATAGATTTTATGCACCAGCCCGGCATCTGCCAGCCACTGCAAAGCATCCTCATATTCCCGGGCGCGTGCCCCCTCTTTCACCACCTTGTAGATAAATTTCTTGTTTTCCCTTGCCAGTTGGGACGGTATGGACTTCCATACCATGGAGATTTTGGGGAACTCGCTGATATTGGGATGCTTGGCAAAGTCACGCTCATAAGCGCCGAGGATCCCGGACAAGGCTTCCTGCATGGCAGAAACATCCCGCGCCTCCGTCCACATGAGCACGGGTTCCGGCATACCGCCTGTGACGTAATACATTTTCAATTTTTCATAGAGTGGATTGAAAAAGGCATCCGGAATCGGTTCAATGGTATCCACTCTTTCCAGATACCCGGCCAGGTTTTCGTCGCCGTTGGCAAGCAGAAATTCCATGAAGGTCATGGGATCAATCTGCATGAAGTTGACTTTGCCCACCGGAAAGGAGGATGGCTTCGCCAGGGCAATCCCCAGCAAAGAACCGGCACAGGCAATGTGATACTGCGGAGCATTTTCACAGAAATACTTCATGGAGTTGATAACCTTGGGGCAGTCCTGTATCTCGTCAAAGATAATGAGCGTCCTTTCCGGCACAATTTTCTGACCGCTGGCCAGCATCAGATTCTGCAGAATACGGTCTACATCTTTGGTGGTTTCAAAAAACTGCTTGTATTCTTCGTTTTCATCAAAATTAAAGTAGGCTGTATTCTCATAATAACGTCTGCCGAATTCTTTGAGGATCCAGGTCTTACCCACCTGACGCACACCTTTTAAGATGAGCGGCTTGCGGTAAGGTGAATTCTTCCAATCCAGCAGCTTATTCAAAATGAATCGTTCCATAGAGATCCTTTCTCACACTTTTATTGTGTATATTGTGTATTGCAGTCACATTTTTATTATATACCAGGCGCATAAAAAATACAATCCCTATCATAAAATCCTTTTTGTCGTCATTGCGTTCTTCCCAGATATCTTAAGATCCTGCCGGTAACCGGTCTGAAAATAACGGAAAGCCCGTATCCGATCATTCCGCCCATCAGGTTAGTGAAGATATCCGTGACATCCGAATTCCGATTGAACAGCGGCTGCAGCAATTCGATGCCCAGGCTCATCAGGAAAAAAAACAGGGTCCGTCCAAGTCCGGCGGCGAGTTTGCGTGTCATGGGATAAAGAAAGCCGAAAGGCACCGTCATGATGACGTTCAGCAAAACTTGCCTGAAAAAATCTCCCCTGCCCAGTAAAACATCTATAAACGGCGTCATGTTCATAAATTTATAGGGATGATTCAGAAGAAACGGCAAAGAGGTTATGACAGGCATCATGGTAAAGTAGAGTACAAAGGACAGATACGCATACATCATTGTCGGGAACTTTATAAATGCTGTTTTTCCCTTGTGTGCCGACGTTTTCCGTTGTCTCTGCCTTGACATTATACAAATTTATACGAACTTCTGGAAGATTGTTTTACTCTTTGTTCAGCGCCTGATCCACGCTTAACTATTATCAGCCAGACAAATCCCGAGTTATGGTTCCCTTTATTCTACTACACACAGTCCCTAAAGTCAACGACGCCACTCGGAAACACGCAGTGCTTCCGAGTGACGTCGTTCGGTCATTATTGTTCTCTTGAAGGTGGGTAATGTGCTAAAGCGTTCATTTCATGGTTACTGTTTTACGAACACTGCCCATTATGATATCCTCCGGCACACATTTATGTAATTCGCCGTCAGCCCATATATGTGGTTCTTTCAAGTCCGGACAGTCATAGGCAAACATATTGGTCTTAATGGACAAAACCGATGATCCGTCAGAAGCAGATCCCATTTCCCGCCCGTAATGCGGCCAAGCACGGAAAAAATATATTTGTCATTTTCATCTACAAAATGATCCATCGCATCCGCCTGAAACGAATTTACTTTATACGTTTCGATAAATACAATACAAGATCATCGTCATTACAGCAATCGCGATACGGTTCACAGATCTGATCTTTGTACCAGACGCCGCTCCCGTCCGGAACGTATCCCCGCTTGACATACATTCTCTGGGCGCTTCCATATCCGCTGTGCAGTCCCACGCCGAGGTATATTACGTCCGAATAAGAGAACGCGATCTGTTCCGCAAGATCCATGAGCTTGCTGCCAATTCCTCTGCGCCTGTATTTCTCCAGAACGCCGAAGTCAACGATCTCCGCATAGCCTCGATTTGCATACGCGCCGCTCTTGGCATCGGGATAAACGTTAATGTATCCGGCAACGTTCCCATTCCATTCGGCAACCAATGCAATCGATTTGCCCTCGGCCTGATGCTTCAGCCGCATTTCGTATTTGTCTATTGTCGCATCCCAGCCCTGCGCGATCTCTTCATCTGTAATGATTTGGGCATCGGTCTGCTGTAAATCTCGAATTACAATTCCATTTTTATCATAATAAACCATGCCCATATCCCCCGATTTGTACATGAAACTCGTTGACAGAAGTTGTTTTGCTCTACTTTTCCAAACGTCCTAAAACCCAGGATGTTATCGGTCTGAAAATAATGTAAATGACATACCCTGCCGCACTGCCAATTGTGTTCGTGATTAAATCCGTAATGTCGGCAGAACGAAAACCGTCAAGGAGCGGTTGGAGCAGTTCAATGCCGAAACTCATTATAAAACAGAAAAACACCGTTTTCCCGAAACCGGCAACAGATTTTCTTGTCATGGAAAGCAGAAAGCCAAGCAGAACAGTTTGTAATGATCTATTTTATTGCAACAGCGGTAAATTCACCCGGCAGCTTTTTGTTTTCCCAGGATGGATGCTCGTCAAAGCGTTTTAGGCAAAAGCCATTTTGAATAATTGAATTGATGATCTCACTGATGGTATATTTCCTGTAGCTGCATTTAGGCATTTGACTTCGAATCTCTTCCGCAAAAAAGCGGGCGTGTGCCATTTCTCCTTCAAAGATTTCCGTTGAAAAATAACTCATTGTGGGCTGCTCCAATTTTAAAGTGTCCGTTATTTTGGTAAACGGATGAAAATCGCTGCATATCATTTTCCCTCCAGGTTTAAGGAGCGAATACATGATTTTCATAAATTCATTTATGTCGTGGAAATAATGAAGAACGCCTCCTTCCATAAACACAACATCGAAATAGCTTTCATATTTCGCCATGTCGATTTCAAGTATATCGCAAACTTCAAAACCAATATTGACATGTGCCGCCTCTGCCACTTCTAAAGCATACCTTTTATTATCCTCAGATATATCAAATATTGTTACTTCCGCGCCGAGCAATGCCAATGGTATTGCTTTCTTTCCACAAGATCCACAAATATTGGCAACTTTTACCTGATCGTAACGATCAAAATAATCGGCATAACGCTTCAGCGCCCCTATCGGGTTTTCCAAATCTTTTTTTGCGCGATCCGCCGGCTTTCCCGATGTCTTTGTCCAAAACTCATAAGCGTTATATTCCCATGCCGTTTTGTTCTGTCTGCTATAATCTTTCATCTAAACAACCTCCCGTAACAACTTCCGCCCCAACGGCAGCAGATCCCGCCAAGGCGCACTTTTCAATTTTTCCGCCAACCTCGATTTGTCGACAGTCGTCCGCTCGACATTTAACATTGTACTACTCAAACGTGAAGAAATCTATTGTTTTTTTAAATGGTTAATCTAATATTTCAGCACTCTTCCTTTGTCAGTACTTTTTTCTGCCAACCTCTTTTTCCGCATTTTGGGCACTTCATGTAACGTGTGCTATTCACGTGCATTGCAAAAGCCGTTTTCAAGATTTTCAAGAAAGAAGATGGCTTATATATATAGCCGCATTCAGCGCACTTGTAATACCCCGTTTTCACCTCGATGCCAAGTCCTATAAAAGCGGCAGCCACCACTATTAAACATCCCAACACGATCAAAGTGGCAGCAAGCGGATCACCATCACCATTTTTCAGGGCAAACATCATTCCAACTATTATCATAATGAGACTTGCAACTACACCGAGTACTACAATATAAGCCTCTGTATGCAAAAGTCTTTTTGCGTAATTTTCATTCTCGGTTTTCAAGTTAAGAATGAGTTCCTCAGATTTTGCATGGTAGCTTTCCATAGTGATATGTTCGCCCGACAGGAGTTCATTGACATTGATTTTCAGGAACTCACATAACTCAAGCATGATTTCAGAAGCGGGCATCGCCTTTCCCGTCTCCCATTTTGAAACCGCCCGGTCGCTGATACCGAGTTTCTCGGCCAGTACGGCTTGGGTCATACCCTGTTCTTTTCTGCATGACGCTATGAATTTCCCAATTTTGATTTGATCCATATCGGGCACCTCCTTTCATGGCTCCAGTATATCCGAAACGGCTGGGAATGAACACGAACCGGCAGTTGATTTTTGCTAACTCCACCGATGGTTGAGTGCGTGAAAACTCCTGATTTGTTAAATTGAAGCCACGAAAGCACTGATCAGCTTTCTGCTGTTTTCATCAACATCGTAAGAAAATTCAGGATGCCATTGAACGCCAACTATAAACTTATGAGACGGCATATATATGCTTTCAATTAATCCATCTTCCGAAAGAGCCATCTCTTGAAAAGCGGGCGACAGCTTTTTGATCGCCTGGTGGTGATAGCTGTTTACTCCCATTTGCTCCATGCCTAAAATATCATAGAGTAGAGAATCATTTAGTATTGTGACTTGATGTGCAACTCTGTTATACGGCGGTTTCATGTGATGGTCGATGCCACCGCTATGCTCGATTGCCAAATCTTGATACAAAGTTCCACCACAGCATGCATTCATAAACTGAATACCCCGGCAGATACCTAAAACAGGTTTATCCATCTCTATGGCATTCTTTAAGATATATCGCTCCATTTCATCTCGTAATCCACAGCAAAGGCCGCACCACGGCTCGCGCTCGGCATGATAAACGGACGGAGATACGTCATGTCCGCCGGTCAGCAGAAATCCGCCGCATATTTCAAGAAAATACTCTAACTCTTTTGCCTCAGATGTAAGCGGAAGCATTAAAGGTATCGCGTTTTCTGCCTCCAACATTTTCATATATCCCGGCAGCATCCAATAGCTCTTTTTTTCATCGTCATAAAGCGGCATAATGCCAATTACTTTTCTCATTTTTCACCTCAAGGTTAGTGAATTGTGTTCTCATATCGAAGTTTTATCAAATCAAAAGAAAAATAAGTCTTCAAATTTTTTATCCAAAGCAATACATAAAATGAGGGCAAGCTTGGCAGTAGGATAAACTGTCCTGTTTCGATAGAACTGATTGTATTCCGGGACACACCAACCATTTCAGCCAGTTGGGCCTGTGACATTTTCAGTTCTGTCCGCGCTTCTTTAAGACGGTTTTTTAATATAAGTTTATCATCCATATTATCCGCCGCCTTTTCTTACAAGATTGTAGATGATACAATTAGATTATAAATATGATATCCAGCGCTTACTGCGACAATTACTGTATATGCAATTGCTGTCAGGAGTTCAGACTTACGTCTCAGCTTGATATATTTCACCCAGAATGTGACCATACTTGAGCTGAAAACAAGTGCCCACATCCCCCAATTTTGACCGCCACCCACAAAGATTTGTACGGAAAAAAAGATTACGGCAAGAACTGCCATCACGATGACCCCACATGAATTTGCCTGTTTTAACACCTCGATTTCATAGACATCTTTGTTTTTGTTCTCGGCTCTGCTTTTTGCTAAAATTTCTTCTTTGTTCATAATAAAAACCTCCGCACCGCTAAGTTTTTTTTGATGTATTCTCATTATAGCGCTGCCAAGTTTTCTTGGCTTTTTCTGAACCGTATCGAATGACTGTGAAAAAGCCGCGCAGAGGGTCGGTCAATCGGTGGAGATCCCATCGGCTTTCATTTCTTCCATCATTTTCCTCATTCCGTCCTGCAGCTATTGAGATAATCTCGAAATGAAATAATATCATCCCGGTCAAGGGTGATCGTCAAATAATTGGAAGTCAGGCCTTCATTCCAAAAGAAAACATGCTCCACACTGTAATTGATCGTATTTCCAAACCTGAAAGAAAAACCGCAGTCACACCACCAATCCCCGAAATTGTGCTTTGCAGGAGACTGATAGTTATCAATTCTCAGCATAATCTCCATCCCTGATATATTCCGATTATAAATCATATCCATATCCTAACGCTGAAAGCGTCCCCCATTGCCTGAAAACAAGCTCTTTCCACCATGAGGACGAAACCGTGTTATCTATCATCTGTACTGCAATGGTATTCATAAATAACGCCTTCTTTCGGAAACATTGGTCACTCACTTTCACAGGCCGTTATGACCGGCGGAACGTGGGAGATCACATCGATCACATGATTTTGCGTGTAAATGCCATAGTGCGTCCACTTTCCAGGATAAAAAGATCCGTCAGCGAACTGCCCGACATCAGTAACGCTGCTCAGATAAGAAAGCAGCTTTGAATTTTCAAATGTAATGAGATGCCGCCCGTGACGGATTTCCGTCTGATCAAACGAACAGTAGGACTCATTCCTGATTTGATACAGGATGTAGCCCGGAAAACATATTTCATATTGCCGCCTTTCGTCGATTTCGATCGGTCGGGTCTTTGCCAGAATTTCCTGCAAAGACTTTTTTGTGGCTCCGTCGGTATCTGAAAAATCAGGGATATTGGTTCCCACTTCCCCGACCTCTGCCGCGGCGACCACAAGGCGAAGTTCTTCCTGGGATCCGTCCGACAGTGTGATTAGAAAAGGCGCGTTGTCGCCAATGATTCGATCAAGTTCTTCAAATTCCATATTTCACACCCCAAATAACCATTGAAAGTAATGTGTGATCAAGCTGCCATCGGAAAGAAACCTTTCGTCATCTGCCTTTTCCTCGCCTGACAGCCGCGTTATATCCGGGTTCCGCTGATATGAACATATGTGCTTTGTGATAGGATCGGCAGTCTGCTTGTTTTCCAAATACACCAATATTTGCTCGGCAAACTCATCAGACAAGAGATTGTTTTCAAAAAAGTACGGATAAATATTGCGCATATGGATCAGAATCGCAAGATATTTGTCCTCAGTCTCGTCCACCGACGATAAAAGCTTGCTTGCCATGCAGTTCAGACTTGATTTGTTCTTCTGCCTCGTCTGGAACCTCTTCCCATGTTCCGCACAGTTCGGTCAAAGCCATCCACTCTTTGGTTTGCGGATATAAAAAGCAAATTCTCTCATGAGAAACGCTTCCGACCGTCAGTCTGCCGTTTTGAAAAAAGCATAAGTCTTCTGGTTTATCCCAAGCTTTATCCTGATAAAACAGGCTGTCATACTGTTCCAGGATAATACGTTTTGACTCCGCGGTGGCCGTAAACAGATAAATCTCTATGTCATACCCCTCCGGCACGCGATAGCAGAACCAATGATTTGTATGCACTGTATTGGTGTGGTACGGGCTAAGTAATTGCATTACGCGAATAAATTCGTTGCTCTTTCCGGCGCCGGGCCAGCTGCTTTTTGTTAACGAGAATACATCCGCATTCTCAAAACAGAAAGAAATGAACTTTTCAAACGGTTGCCCGCTGATATTGGTTAAAAGGGAATACATGATTTCGTCCTCTTGTAATCTTCCTTGCAAGGTCACTTTAACCGTGCAGATACTTTTCACGGTATTCCGCATTGATCTCGGAGATTTCCTTTTTTCCGTCGATGTAGTCCTGGTACATTTTATAGGGATCTCCGCCGCCGAGACAACAGGAGGAACAGTTTTCACAGCCGCCTCCCCCGCAGTCCAGCGACCGGCGGATGATTTCTTCCCGTTCTTTTCGTGTCGTATCTTTGATTAAAATCTTCACAGCTTATCTCCTTTCAAGAATGGATGCAATGATTTCAGCCGTTTCCGGGTAAATGAAGATTATTTTCCTCCTTCTGATGGCTCATGACCTAATAATAACATATATTTAGTAGGTATGCAAGAAAGCCCCAAAATTATCGTATTGTATCGTATTGTAATCAGTCATACAATATTGTATAATCAAAAAAAAGGAGATTAAAATGCCTGAACTTTCAAATCGAACGAAAACATTCACAGATTCGGTCATCCGCCGTATGACGCGGATATCTCTGCAATACAATGCCGTGAATCTCTCTCAGGGATTTCCGGACTTTGAACCGCCCAAAGAGATTCTTAACCGGCTGGCGGAAGTGACAAAGGAAGATCAATTTTGATCCCGATATGTTAGAGGATGTGTTCAGGCAGCGTCCCAAGGCACTGATCCTCTGCAATCCATCCAATCCCTGCGGCAAGGTGTTTACACGGGAAGAACTCACGCTGATTGCTGATCTGGCAGAGAAATATGACACCTTTGTCATCACGGATGAAGTGTATGAGCATATTGTTTATGAACCAAACGAGCATATATACTTTGCTTCTCTGCCCGGTATGTGGGAACGCACGATTTCCTGCTCGTCCCTTTCCAAAACATATTCCATCACCGGCTGGCGGCTCGGATATATCATTGCTCCCGCAAACATTGTGGATACGGCCAAAAAGGTTCATGATTTTCTGACCGTCGGTGCGGCGGCTCCTTTACAGGAAGCGGCGGTAACGGGTCTGAAATTCGGCGATGAGTATTATCGGGATTTGAGACGCAAATATACGGAGAAACGAAATCTGTTTTTAAAGGGACTGGACGATATCGGGATTGCACACACCACCCCGCAGGGGCGTATTATGTTCTCCTGGACATTTCCGAATTTGGCTATGATTCGGATTTGGAATTCTGTGAGGCGCTGGCGCGTGATGTCGGAGTGGGCGCAGTACCCGGTTCCAGCTTCTTTCGCGAACCGGTCAACCATTTGATCCGTCTGCATTTTGCGAAAAAGAATGATACGCTCTATGAAGCGCTGAACAGGCTGGAAAACATACGGAAAGTACTATAAGCATCCCTTTTCATTTTAATATTTCTCAAACAAAACTTGAAAATTTCTCAAACATTCATGATCTACAATACCCCCATCAAGTGAGAGATCACTAAAAAATTGGAGGTGCATTTCAATGAAAAAGAAAAACTTTGTGACCCTGATCATGAGTGTCGTCGGCGGCATTCTCTTTGCCCTCGGTATGTGCATGGGACTCCTTCCACAATGGAACACATTGACGCCCGGCATTGTGGTCGGTGCGATCGGCGCTGTAATTCTATTGGCAATAGCGCTGGTTCGCAGGAAGATGGACGGCAAACCCATGATCGTCCTAAACGGCAAGATCATTGGGGCAACGCTTCTGGGCGTTCTCGGTGCGATCGTTCTGGGCGTCGGGATGTGCATGGTCATGGTCTGGAATATGCTGGTTCCCGGCATTATCGCGGGCATCGTCGGGATCGTTCTGCTGCTCTGCCTGATTCCCGTAATCAAGGGTCTGAAATAAGGAGTTTCCGATTTTCATTGTCTTCCGTATGATCGTTGGCACCGCTGCCGTGCTGCGCGCAAAGGAGAACCAAAGCAGGAGGAAAATACGATGTTCAATATATTGGTGCTTGAGGACGACAAAGACTTGAACCGCACTGTATGTTCATTCCTGAACGGCAGCGGATATAAAGCGGTCGGTTGTCTTTCTGCAAATGAAGCCTATGATGCCATGTACAGAAATACTTTTGACTTGATTGTCTCCGATATTATGATGCCCGGTATCGACGGTTATGAGTTCGCGAAAACGGTACGCTCGCTCAACGAGGATATCCCCATTCTCTTTATGACGGCCCGGGACGATTTCGCCTCCAAACAAAAGGGTTATCGAATCGGGATTGACGATTACATGGTGAAACCCATTGACCTTGACGAGCTTTTCCTGCGGATCGGGGCGCTGCTGCGCCGGGCAAAGATCGCCACCTCTCACAAGCTGGAGGTCGGCAAGCTGCGGCTGGACATGGACGAGCGCACGGCAGTCTATGACGGCGCGGAGATTCCCCTGACGACCCGGGAGTTTAATATCATTTATAAGCAAGCTCTTGTCCTATCCCGGCAAGACCTTTACCCGTACCCAGCTCATGGACGAGTTTTGGGACGCGGAAACAAATACTGCGCCGAGAGCGGTTGACGTTTACATGACAAAGCTGCGCGGGAAGTTTGAGGTCTGCGACGAGTTTGAACTGAAAACCGTTCACGGTCTGGGCTATAAAGCGGTGATCCTGTGAAATTTGATGCAAGGTTAAGGCGATTCCTGTTCTCTTTGAAAAGCTATGTTGCTTTTTTTCTACTGATGTCTTTCGTGATCACCTGCTGCATGATCCTTTTTCTGAAGACGCTTCAGCAGTCGCTGGACATCCGCTTTACCGAGGCAAACATCCGCTCGGCGGCCGTGCTCACTTTCGGCAACGTGCTGTTTCTCAGTCTGCTGTGTATCGTGATCGACGGCGTGCGCCGCAAATTTATGGTTGAGCGCCCGGTACGGCGGATCGTGCCGGGCGCGGAAAAGCTCATGCAAGGGGACTTTTCCGCGCGGATCGAGCCCTACCACGGAATCAACGAGCGATCGGGCTTCGACACCATCAAGTTCGGTGGAAATGATGATCCGCAGTTCCGCCAGGTCATGATCGGTGCGACTGGAGGCGGCGTCTGTACCATCGTGATCGGTATGGCAATCCATATGATTTGGCGGGCGACCAAAAATCTGAAAAAGGAGTAATGGATTATGGACGATAAGAAAGAAACCTCGATGGATCAGCTTCGCCGCCTGGACGAAAGCGCCACAAAGGGAGCAACCGTCGTCTTTCTGATCGTCGGAATCATCAGCGTCCTGTTGCTCGGCGTTGGAATGTGCTGCACAATGGTTCCCGGTTGGGAGCAATATTTCATTCCGGGCATTGCGGTGGGCGTGGTCGGCATCATCGGCGTGATCACGGTCTATCCGCTCTACAACCACATGGTCAAGCGCAAGCGGGCAAAGCTGGCCCCGGAAATCATGCGCCTGTCCGACGAGCTGATGAAATGACAATCGCCATCCTGCCGCAGCTTTTATAATCTGATTACCGACGCAGCTCATTCACCACAGATCCAATGTCCGCATCAACGCAAATCGATTGTCCTGCGATTTCCGTCGGGCAGACGGCTTCTCCGTAGTTGATACAGGCATAGGTCGCCGCCTTGTTCTGCGCGGCCATACGCCAGAACGGATACTTGATAATAACCGGGGTGTTGTATCTATTGCGCACCGCTTTTCGATTACAATTCCCTTTATAACTCTGGTGTCCGTTTTTCTCTTGATGATCGCCCGCCGCATTTCCATAGCGCCATCGGATGATGTTCAATACGAGAAAGAATATCAGCATCATCAAACAAAATATTCGGCTGGTATTTTCCCGCCGCAAAAGTCTGCCAGAAAGACAGTTCCATATCTTCCGGCTTAAGAATGTCGGCCAAATAATCTTTTACCTGTTTTTGCACAGGGTCCAAATCAAAGCGTTCTCCGCGGCGCAGAACCGGTGTAAGATCCGTCTTGATTTTCTGTGCGGATATGTTGCCGATACCGTTAAGATCAAAGTGTTCCGGCACGATTTCTGAAGCAATCGCAGCATAAAACATAATACACTTTCTGAAAAGCTGCTCCTGCGTCTCGTCAAACAACCCATACCTCTGCATATTAAATATATCATAGAGATCCCTTGGGGCTGCCCGGTTTAAGAGAGCAACCGTCTTTGCAGAGAAAATCTCCAGCGGATCAACACTAAGTACCGTAAGTTTTTGACCGTTCCACGGCAAATGAACCAGTCTGCGGGAAACAGGCAGCACGTGGCAGCGGAGCATATAGTTGATCTCTATTTTCAGGTTGTCTTTCATACCTCCGGCATTCACATACTCGTACACGAAGGAATCCAGCGCGTGATATTGCTTTGATTTCAAACTGAGCGTGTAGCCGGAAGCCGTCATATATTTTTGTATGTGTTCCTTGATCTGCTCCCGCTCCGCCAGCATAGCCTCTCTTGATACATCCTTTGAAAAATCGAGGTCTATATCAACCGAAAGGCGGGGCAGATCAAAAATCGTCAGATTGATCGCCGTGCCGCCCTTTAAGGCAAGGCTGTCCGCAAGCAAAGGATCGCTTTCCATGAAAGAAAGAACATCTGCAAGCCGGCAGACCTTTTCAAAAGTATCGCGGACGAAGCCGAGTTCTTTGGCCTGCCTGCCAAGCGTAATACGGTCAAATCGCATCATAGTCCGTTACCCCCTTATTCACGAGAGCTTTCAAATCTTTTGGAGCGAACAGTTTCCATCTGCTATGAAGGACGAAGTCGCCCTGCTTTTCAAAAAGATAAGTTTTACTGGCAGAGGACCGCTTTTCACATTCCGTAAAAAAATATTCCGGCAAAGATAATTCATCTTTCAGTGCTTCAAGAATATACCCGGCCTTTTGATATAACTGACTCCGACCGTAAAGCTCCAGTGCGCCGAGTAGTTTATTGGGATCAAGAGAAGGAATCAGGAGAAGGCAGCGCAGCAATTCTTCCAGGCCGCCTATCTTTTCAAAATCCGCTATGCTGTCTATCACGGTCCGCTCCAAAGAAGTCACGCGGACGCCGGTGTCCGTTTCTATGACGCCAGCATTTACGCCAGCATTTCCCCGGTGGACCAATGCATAGTAATTTACACCGTCATAGGAGAACGGACGGACGCGCTTTTCAGTTGCAAAGTACACATCATAAAAAACCTGATTGCCATATCCGTAAAATTCAAAAGCGCTGTGGTGAGACACACAAGCATCGTCTGTCACATGGGAAGCGATCTGATAGCGATTTGGGATTGCCTGTCCGGTTTCCATGCTGATGACTGCGTACAGGTCACGGCGCACACGCTCAATATATCCCTTTTGCAGATAATTTTTTATCTGCCATACCGCCGCACTCTCTGATCCGGCGATCCGAACCATATCTTTATGTGTAAAACAGCGCAAAGCGACAAGCTTTTTGTATCGTTCCATTGTATGTCCTCCTTTTGGTTTTTATCATAACGCAAAACAAGAGAAAATACAATGGTTTTGTACGAATTTTGAAATCGTCGTTTTTTTTAATGCACGTAACAATAGTTATGGCATCTTTTTTGTGTAAATCTTAAAAAATCATAATCTAAGCTAAATATATCTTTAACATCTTCACTGATAAATAATGTCCCAAATTCTATATAAAATTCGGGACAAATGACACACCTCGCCAAAAACAAGGCCTTATATTTGCAACGAATTATATATGTTTTCCGTTGCATTTTACTTTCAGTAGAGAGATTCTGATATGTGCTGTTGTTCTCTATGTCTTAATCTGCATGGCGACCTGCCACACCGAAGGCGTACCTTGCGTAGTGGCAGGTCGTCAGCATAGTTTAGTTGCTTACCTGCTTTCGATATTATTGCTTACATGTCTTTGATGTTACGATTCATCTGAACCGTCTGCTTCATCGAGCAATGCGCTTAAAACTTTCCCAATATCCGCATTGACCAAGATACTCCTTCCCGCGATCTCTTTCGGGCAGACCGCCTCCCCATAGTTCACGCAGGCATAGGTCGCCCGCGGATTGGTTGCCGTCATACGCCAGAACGGATACTTGATGATAACCGGGGTGTTGTACCCAACGCCCAGTTCCAGAAACAGAATCCGCCCGTTTCTTCACGTCCGCAGGAAGTTCTCATACCGCTCCGCTGCCCGATGCCAGCCCTCGTCCTCCACAAACTTATCGTCGGAGCGCAGATTCATGGTCATGGGCTTTCCGCAATGCGGGCAAACGGGCAGAAGCTCTGAGGGAATCCTCATATCCTTTTGCTGTTCCATCATCTTCTGAATCAAGCTCTCGTTATCAAAGGCTTCCAGACAGCAGGGCTGGGAACATTGAAACAGCCCATAGTCGCCCTGGGTGTAGAATAGCCGCTTTTTATCCACGCCCGCTTTCTGAAAGCAGTGATCCACATTCGTGGTGATGACAAAATAGTCTTTTTCCCGCACGAGGTCAAGAACCTGCCCGTAGACGGGTTTCGGCGCGTCCATATAGCGGTTGATCGTGATAAAACGGCTCAAATACGCCCAATGTTCTTCCAGTGTATCATAGAGGCAAAATCCCCCCGAATACATATCATGAAAGCCGTATTTTTTCTCAAAATCTGCAAAGTATCGGCGAAAACGCTCTCCGGAATAAGTAAACCCCGCCGAAGTAGAAAGACCTGCCCCCGCGCCCACCACAATGGCATCCGCTTTGTCCAGAGCCTCCCGAAGGCGGCTCACATTATTCGATGTAATCAGCATGTTCGAGGAGCGCGCGGTAGATTTCGTAATCGACATCCTTGAAAACATTAAAGATCACCTCCGTGTTCCCTTTATATTGCCGTACCGTGTCCACGGCGATTTTTGCGGCTTGCTTGTTGGGAAAATGAAATTCTCCCGTGGAAATGCAGCAGAACGCCACGCTCCTGATCCCGTTTTGCTGTGCCAGTTCCAGACAGGAGCGATAGCAGGAGGCAAGCAGTTCTCGATCTTTCCCGGTCACAGCCCCGTATATGATGGGGCCGACGGTGTGGAGAACATAATCACAGGGCAGGTTGTAAGCGGGCGTGAGCTTGGCCTGCCCGGCGGGTTCCTCATGCCCCTGCTTTTTCATCATCTCGGCACAGGCAAGCCGTAGCTGTACCCCGGCATAGGTGTGGATCGCATTCCTTTCGGATATTCCCCCTCGCAATAGCCCAAAAGGACAAAGCAGCGGGCAATATAGTTTTCGGGAATGCCCCACTCCCGGAGAAGTGCCGCGCCGATCTCACCCACAAAGGTTTCCTCTCCCCTTGCGATGATACAGGAAGAAATGCCCAGCTCCGCTGCCATCAGCACCATGTTCTCGGCACAGCAAAAGGCGTCCGGGATACTGTAAAGAAAATTTTTCATGGCGAAAACGACGCAGATAGCGGGAGCGCCATAGAACCCGCTTTTCATGGTCGGATCGTCAATGATGCTGGGCTGCTCGGCAGAAACATAACTGCCGGACAAACTGGAGCGGTCAAACCGGGTGACGTTCAGCCTGCCGATCTTCTCCGCAAGAAACGCATTTCGGATGCCCACAATAATGCTGCGCTGACCGCCTCCGGCGTTGGGCGCGTAGGTTCCCGCCTCGATAATCGTTTCCATATCTTCACGGGAAATCTGCCTGTCTTGATACTTTCGGATCGAGCGGCGGTATTTCATAAGAGCTCTTCAAAAAATCAAGAGTACAAGCCCCGCCACGACTGCTGCGATCACGGCCCAGACCGGCATCGCAAGGCTCCGTTTGACAAGGACAGTTTTCCACGGCTTCACAAAAGGAAGATCCTCCGTGCCGGGAATAACCCAGAACTTGCTATGACTCACCCACAGCCGGTCGAGGACGATACCGTCGAACCAGTTTACGACCTCCAGGAAGAGCAGGGCTTGCAGATATGCGGTTTTGAAGTCCCGCACTCCGTTCCACCCCCCTCCGATGATGAGAACCAATGCTGCCAGTATCGCAATACAGAAACCGAGTAAAAAACGCTTCTGTTTCCTGGCTATCGCTTCCGCATTGGTCAGGCCAAGGGCAATGGCCCGCTCCTATACGGGCTTTGGATAGAAATACAGCACGTTGACTGCGTTGTTCCCGGCATAGAGTTTCACAAGCCCCATGTAAAAGAGGCAGTAAAGGATCAACTGTAATAGAATCATTTCCTATACCTCCTGTCATTCATTTTTTTGATTTTTCGGGAAAGGAAAAGGGCGGCGAAGCCGCAGAATTTGGGTGCTTTGCGCCAGATAATAACCCAGTATAAAGTGACGCGGGGCATCACTTTCACTGGGCCGAGGGTTTCACCCTCTGGACACCGGAGCAGGCGCTGCCGCCCTGTACCCGGCCCTCGTCGTCGCAAAGTCCGCGGGGCTCCGTTTCCGCCTCACGGCGAAAACTGCGTTCGCTCCCTTGCTCCTCCTCTCCCCACCGAAACCGCTGCGCTTACGTTTCGGCGGGGACCCCAGTGTCCACCTCTGGACACTGACCAGACGCTCGCCGCTCTGGACTTGGCACAAAGGGCTTGCGTCTCCGCTTCGCTCCGGTCGGCGCAAGGCCGATGTCCACCGGACATCGTGCGCCCCTCTGCACTCCCGCATTTTCGGAAGTCCTTTGACTTCCGAAAAAAAGAGCCGCTGGCTGGTATGCTCCCGGCGCATCCAGCAGGCGGCTCTCTGCTATGGTTATAGGCAAAATCGTGAAAAACAGGCTGATGGCATGACAGCCCTGTTTCAAAAAACATGACAGGAGGCGGGCGCTTGAATCTGATTGAACACAATCTCTTGACACTGGATTTCTGGCAGGATCATG
>CANQNT010000054.1 GCA_947625255.1 uncultured Acetatifactor sp.
CTCTGGCTGGACGAAGATGACCGCAGCACGATCCATTTATTTCAGCTTGTCCGCAACCCCGGCAAGACCAATCATTCCGATGACAAGTCCGTCCGCTATTATGACAATGATGACTGGCCTGCGCATCCGCCGGTAGGTATGTGGCTCGAATACGGGTTAGTCAATGATTTCATGCGGGAGTGGTGTCTGCGAAAAGAGCAGTTAAAAACCGGAGAGATTTCAGAGGATGAGTATTTTGAGTGGAAAATCAACTGGCCTGCTACGAGTAGTAGCGTTGATGAAAAAGGGAATGATAAGAAAAATAATAGTTATCAATGGAAAAAATAAATATTATTTATCATATTTTCAATATTATAATCTTGAAAGGAGATTTTATATATGAGCTATGTTGAAAGAAAAAAACTATTTGAAGAATTTTCATCTGTAAGGAAACACCCAATGATTACCTACGTTACTTCTATAAGACCTAATCTTTCAGTTAATATGTCGTCTGATTCTATTACAAAAATTATAGACATTATTGATCATATACCACCAGAAGTAAAAGACATTGACTTCATGATTATCAGTAACGGAGGAGATCCAATAACTTCTTTACGCATTATAAGTATCTTAAGAGAACGTTTCGAACATATTACTGTTATTGTACCATATGTGGCATACAGTGCTGCCACTATCTTGGCCTTAGGTGCAGATGACATCATGATGCATCCTTTTTCAAATCTCGGACCTGTTGACCCTCAATTGACAATAGCAAAAACCAATATGATAGGACAGAATTCTGATTTACATTTTAGTTCAGAAGATATAAGAAATTACATTGAATTCCTAAAAGAAGATATTGGCATCACTGATCAAGCTCATTTAGCTGCGGCGCTTTCTAACTTAACGACTGAAGTTGGTGCAATTCCTATCGGGAATGCCAAAAGAAGCCAGCAACTTTCTTTGTCATTAAGCAAAAAAATGCTTGAAACTCATCTTAATGATGTTACATCCGCTTCAAATATTGCCCAAAAACTGAATTCTTCTTTTTATCATCATGGTTACGCTGTTAGCAGAAAAGAGGCACAGGAGATAGGATTGAATATTACTATTCCAACAAAACTTGAGGAAAAAATAATTTGGTCAATATGGCAAGATTATTCAAATGAAATGAAAGCGGATAAAGAATTTAACCTTTTAAACGAATTGATGAATAACCCCTCATCAAAAGAGAAACTTAATACTGTACCCATTTTAAATTTACCCGCAAATACACCACCAGACATTGCAAACCAATTAATTATTAATGCCGCCAGTCAAACCCAAATTTCGACTCAAGCATCTATAGAATTTGAAGTTTTATTAGCAACTATAGAAAGCATTTACATATCATATGAAATGAAAAATAATATCAGTGTTACATATTGGAGAAATGCTGATATGACTCTTGGATTTAATTCTATTCCGTATTCAGATGGCTGGAAGGAGCGAAATTAAAATGATCTTTACATCATTAACCAGTAGTGTTATAAGTATTAGTAATAATGGTCCTCATATAATTTTCTCTACACAAATAATTAGAAATTCAACTACTATAAACGGTATTGTAACTCCCAATTTAATTTATAAACCATTTTCAATCAATTCAAAAAACCAATCGCAAATAAACCAAAAAGGCTAATACAAGTATCAAAAAGGTATCACGCCCCATATCAAAAGCCGGGAAACCCACTATTTATGCGGCTTCCCGGCTTTCTGTTTACTATTCAAACTCAATCGTCGCCGGCGGCTTGGAAGTGCAGTCATATAAGACCCGATTCACTCCTTTCACCTCGTTCACAATTCGATTGGTCACTTTGCTCAGTACTTCCCATGGCAGCTGCGCGGCTTCCGCGGTCATAAAGTCGGAAGTCAGCACCGCGCGAAGCACTACTGCGTAGTCATAAGTGCGCTCATCGCCCATACACCCTACGCTCCGCATATTGGTCAGGGCTGCGAAATACTGTGCCAGACCTTGTACGCCGGCCTTGGCTATTTCTTCCCGATAAATCGCGTCCGCCTCCTGCACGATTTTTACTTTTTCCGCGGTCACTTCTCCGATAATCCGGATCCCTAATCCAGGTCCCGGGAAAGGCTGTCGGAACACAAGGTGCTCCGGAATTCCCAATTCCAGTCCGGCTGTTCTCACTTCATCCTTGAAAAGCATCCGTAGCGGTTCAATAATCTCTTTGAAATCCACATGGTCAGGCAAACCGCCCACATTGTGATGAGACTTGATCACGGCGGATTTGCCCAGGCCGCTCTCAATCACGTCGGGGTAAATCGTTCCCTGTACCAAGTAATCCACCGCGCCGATTTTCCTGGCTTCTTCTTCAAAGACACGGATAAATTCCTCACCGATTATTTTTCGTTTTCTTTCCGGTTCGGTTACGCCGGCCAATTTCTGATAAAACCGCTCTTGGACATTAACCCGGATGAAATGCAAATCATAAGGTCCGTTCGGACCGAAGACCGCTTCCACCTCGTCCCCTTCATTTTTCCGCAAAAGACCATGATCCACAAATACACACGTCAGCTGCTTTCCAACGGCTTTTGCCAGCAACACTGCCGCTACGGAAGAATCCACACCGCCAGACAAGGCACAGAGCACTTTCCCGTCCCCAACTTTTTCACGAATTTTCCGAATGCTGCTTTCTACAAAGGAATCCATCTTCCAATCGCCCTTGCAGCCGCAGATATCAATCACAAAATTGTGCAGCATTTTCATGCCCTCGCGGGTATGCATAACCTCTGGATGAAACTGTACCGCATACAGCTTTCTGGCGGGATTTTCCATGGCCGCCACCGGGCAAACGGGAGTATGTGCCGTTATCACAAAATCATCAGGCGCTTTTTCAATATAATCTGTGTGGCTCATCCAACAAATCGTTTTCTCGGATACCTGACGGAAAAGCGCCTTGCTGTTGTCCACCTCCACTTCCGTCTTGCCATACTCGCTTACGGGCGCGGTTGCCACCTTTCCGCCCAGCATATGGGCCATAAGCTGAGAACCATAGCAAATTCCAAGAATCGGCACGCCCAATTCGAACACTTCCGGTTCACAAAGGGGAGAATCCTCCCCATACACGCTATTGGGACCACCCGTGAAAATGATTCCTTTTAGGTTCATAGACTTAAGCTTGTCCAGATCTGTGTTGTACGGATGCACTTCACAATATACACTGCATTCTCGTACACGCCTTGCAATCAACTGATTGTATTGCCCGCCAAAATCAAGAACCACGATCATCTCTTGTTCCATCTTATCCTCGTTTCCGATGCTTGTCCGCACCTCTTTCTGGCTGTATCGTAAAGCTTAAATTCATTATAAAGAGATTGTACATCCTTGTCAATCCACAAAAATTCAGCCATGGCCTCCTTTGCCATGACTGAATACTTTTAAAAAAGTTCTTATAATCCCATCTCGTGCTGATGCAGATATTTTTCTCTCGTAGCCAGTCCTCCCCGGATATGTCGCTCAGATTTATTCACGTCCAAAACCTTCCTGGCCTGCTTGGCAAGGGTTGGATTCACCTGCATCAGGCGGTCGGTCACGTCCTTGTGCACCGTGCTCTTGCTCACCCCGAATTCTTTTGCCGTCTGCCGAACAGTGGCGTTACAATCGATGATATAATTGGCGATGCTCACGGCCCGCTCTTCGATGTAATCTTTCAAGAGAAAACCTCTCAGGAAACTTTTTTACATCTTATGCGCAGGACAGCTAAAATATGCGGTCGAATCAGCGGCATTCTTTCTCCGCGAAAGAGATCCCGTATGCAATCACCTGATATTTCTTCTTAAAATACGGCCATCCATACTGCTTTTCTTTCATCTGCTTCAAAGCCGCCTCACGGTCTTTCTCCAACTCATTATAGTCTCTGGAACGCTTCGTCTCAATGATGGCGACGCGGCTTTCTTTGGCGTCCTCCACCACGATATCGCTTCTTGCGCTCCCCATCTCGTCATTAGAACGCACAATGTATCTGCAGTCCAGCAAAAGACCTGCCAACAGCGCATGATAATAATTCTCATGTTAATCATGGCAGCTTATGGTATCATACAGAATATTCCGAATCCTTTTCTGTAACGCAGCCGACTCGCAGCCCCAGATTTCCTTATACAAACCATCCCTGTGATTGGAAAGCACCTCCTCCAAGAACCACTCCCTGATTTTCTCCACGAAAATTTCCTTGATTTCCCGGTTCGGGATCACGAAGCAGGCACTTCCACGCAGCCCGGAGCGGCTCCGACGGTTCAGCGTCAGATATCCGGTTTGATACAAAACGCTCCACAACAATTTCTTTCCTGATCCCATTGTACTCCAAAACGCCTGCGCAGGCAAGGTGATTCCCAATTAAAAAATCTGCGAATTGTCAGGTTGGAATTTCCCCGACAATCCGCAGATTCAATGTACCATCCATAAAAACCGTTCCCTTTTGTTACTGCAGTATGGTTGTCGCTAATTAGAACTGTTTCGTTCAGTCCCAGATCGCACAGCAAATGCAGGTAAATATCCACTTTGTCCATGTTTTTGCCCAATTTGCTCATATTATAGCTGCCTCACTTTTACATAGCACTCTTTTCCTGCAAAAGCAATGCCATAAGCAATCACTTGATATTTCTTCTTCCGGAAAGACCATGCATATTCCTGATCTTCTATTTGCCTAAGTGCTTCCTGACTATCCTTTTCCAAATCATCATATTCCTTAGAGCGCTTAATCTCAATAATAATTGCTCTCCTTCCTTTTTCATCCTCTATCGAAATATCGTTTCTGCCAGCTCCCATTTCATAATTCGATTTTACGAGATATGCTCCATTCAACAAAAGTCCTACAAGCAAAGCATGATAATAGTTCTCGTGATAATCATGATAACTAATGGTATCACACAAAATATCTCTGATACTTTGGCACAAATCCTCCGCTCTGCGGTTCCACAGTTTTTCATAAAGACCCAACTGATGATTTTTTATAACTGTTTCATCAAACCATTTCTGAATCTTATTCACAAAGATTTCGCGCACTTCTTTATTAGGAATAACCAGCCTGGTTGTACCATTCCTTCCTTCTGCCCGTCTGTCAACAGTGAGATATCCTGTCAAATATAGTACACTCCAAAGATTATCTCTATTTTCCTCCAACTCTCCATAAGTTAAATTCTCTACAAGCCTTTTCTCAATAAAGCCTCCGGCAATCAGTTCTTCCAGTTCGCTGCGTGTAGTTGCATCTGCTAATTCAATAAACCGCTTTACCAACTCATTAGAACTGGTATTATCCCAGTATAACTTCGGTTTTGCATTTGGCTTTTGCAGCAGACTATCACAATGGCTCACAACATCCCATGGACAGTAAACATCAGCACTGCCAAAATGGTATCCATCGTACCACTCCTTCATCACATCATATGCGCCAGTCAATCCATAATCTTCCAATATCTTCCTAACATCCGCATCAGTAAAGCCAAAATATTCATCATACCGTTCATCAGAAATAGTATCAACCTTTAGATTGTTCAATCCGGTAAAAATGCTTTCTTTGGAGATACGAAGACACCCCGTTACCACGGCGAAATAGAGATCAGGATTTGTTTTGAACGCTTCTCCGAAAAATCCACGGAGAAAATCCACCATCTGGTCATAATACCCTTTTGTATTTGCTTTATCCAACGGCACATCGTACTCGTCAATGAGAAGAATAACCTGTTTGCCGTAATGGTCACGCAGCATACGCATCAAATGTGCAGGAGCATATCGCATTTCTATGATATCAGCTTTCTTTTGTATAAGCTGCTCCAGATATTCCTTATCATACTTATTCACCTTTTCACTTTCTAAGAGAAAAGAGAAACGCTTACATTCGGCTGAGATCAGTTGTGCCAGGGCTTTCATTGCATCTTCAAAGGTTTCCCCTACGATTCCTTTTAACGATAGAAACAGCACAGGATATTGCCCCTGGAAAGCTTCACAGATTTCTTTCTCTTTGCTGATTTCCAGACCATCAAACAAAGAGCTATCCGTGTCGATGTCAAAAAATGCTCGTAACATACTCATATTCAGCGTCTTGCCAAACCTTCTGGGACGGGTAAATAAATTCACAGCACCATGCCAATTAATAAGCCGGCTTATAAATCCAGTTTTATCGAGATAGTAAAAATTTTGTCGTATGAGAGTTTCAAAACCATCCACTCCCACTGGCAATTTCTTATCCGTTTTTGCCATACAATCTTCACTCCTTTCCCAAGGTCCAATTTTATTGTACCTTAAATATTCGATAATCGCAAGATAATCTGAACATAAAAGATGCAGATTCCCGAAATCATCCCATTTCCCGAAATCTGCATTCTTATTTCACAACCCATAATAACCGTTCCTTTTTGTTACTGCAGTATGCACCGCGCTCTTGTTCACCCCGAATTCTTTTGCCGTCTGCGGAACAGTGACGTTATCATCGATGATATAATTGGCAATGCTCTCGGCCCGTTCTTCGATGTAATCTTTCAAGAGAGAACCTCTCAGGAAACCTTTTTACATCTTATGTGCAGGACAGTAAAAATATGCGGACGAATCAGCGGCATCCATAGCTGCACTGTGGCCCATAAATCATTTCCCTATTTTTCAGGCGGTCAGTTCTTTCCCTTTTACGCGGCATTCTTTCTCCGCGAAAAAGATCCCGTATGCAATCACCCGATATTTCTTCTTAAAATACGGCCATCTATGCTGCCTTTCCTGAATCTGCTTCAAAGCCGCCTCGCAGTCTTTCTCCAACTCATCGTAGTCTCTGGAACGCTTCGTCTCAATGATGGCGACGCGGTTTCCCTTGGCATCCTCCACCACGATATCGCTTCTCCCACTCCCCATCTCGTCATTAGAACGCACAATGTACCTGCCATCCAACAACAGACCCACCAGCAAGGCATGATAATAATTCTCATGGTAATCATGGCAGCTTATGGTATCATACAGAATATTCCGGATCCTTTTCTGTAACGCGGCAGACTCGCAGCCCCAGATTTCCTTATACAAACCATCCCTATGATTGGGAAGCACCTCCTCCGAGAACCACTCCCTGATTTTCTCCACGAATATCTCCTTGATTTCCCGGTTCGGGATCACGAAACAGGCGCTTCTGCGCTGCCTGGAACGGCTCCGGCGGTCCAGCGTCAGATATCCGGTTTGATACAAAACGCTCCACAACAATTCCTTTTTGCTCAGTTCCTGGTAGGTCAGGTTCAGGACCAGCTTTTTTTCCAGCGTTTCCCCGGCGATCAGCTTTTCAATCTCGTCCCGGACCGTGGTATCCGCCTGCCCGATAAAGCTTCTTATAATATCATTGGAACTGGTATTATCCCAGTACAGGTCCGGCTCCGCCTCCGGATTTTGGAGTAATCTGTCACAATGACTGATGACATCCCAGGGACAATAAACATCCGCATTGCCAAAGCGATAGCCATCGTACCATTCTTTGATCTGCCCGTAAGCTTCAGGCAACCCATAATCCCCCAGAATTTTCCGCACATCGCTGTCGGTAAAGCCAAAATATTCATCGTACCGCTCGTCGGATATGGTGTCCACTTTCAGGTTATTAAGCCCTGTGAAAATGCTTTCCTTGGAGATCCGTAGGCAGCCCGTCAAAACGGCAAAGTAAAGATCGGGATTGGTTTTGAAAGCCTCCCCGAAAAAACCACGCAGGAAATCTACCATTTGCGTATAATAACCTCTCATATTGGCCTTATCCAATGGGACATCGTACTCATCTATCAAAAGAATGACCTGTTTCCCATAATGGCTATGCAGCATACGCATAAGAAAAGATATGGCATCCTGCAGATTGGCTGTTGTTGCATTCTGCTCCATCATGCTATTCAATATTTTCTTGTCCGCATCCAGCACTTTTTCACTTTGAAGAAGGTATGCCAGTCTTTTGCATTCGTTTGCAATTAATATTGCCATCCTTTCCAGGGCGCTCGCAAAAGAATCTCCTTCCACTCCCTTTAATGACAGAAAGATCACTGGATATTTCCCTTGATAGGCATCACAGATCTCTTGATCTTTGCTGATTTCCAGTCCGTCAAACAAGGAATCGTCTGCCCCAATCTCAAAAAAAGATTTCAGCATACTCATGATCAGCGTCTTGCCGAACCGCCTGGGACGGGTAAAAAGGTTCACTGCACCATGCCAGTTTATAAGCTGACGGACAAAATCCGTTTTATCCAAATAATAACAGTCCTGACGAATGAGCGTTTCAAAACTGTCGACTCCTACCGGAAGCTTTTTTCTTAATTCCGCCATACTCTGATATCCCCTTTTCAAGAAATCAGTGAACCTATGCTTATTTATTCTTCTATACTTCTTTTCTTGATAACATTGTACCCCAAAACATCTGTGCAGACAAGGTGGTTTCCAATAAAAAATCGGCGGATTACAAACAGGAAACTGACGAACTGATGGCGAAATGCTGGAATTGCGGGGTTCAACCTAGGTAAATACGAGGACTCGTACTCTTCGCAGATATGCGTTTTTAAGAGAAACCCTCCTTTTCTTCAATTTGCCCTGCAAATTCCCAGAACAGTACAACTCCATACAAAAGGTTTACTTCCAGCGACTGCGGCAAACATATAAATTGCAGCAAGTAGACAATTATTAAGCCCAGACAGATATAGACCTTGCAAGGATTTCCTTTCAAAAACACCTTTCTTGTGTACAATATTGCCATTGCAATATAATAAACAGCCGTCAACAACAATACGATTCTTTGTACCAGCAAGGATGTCTCCCATGAATTTCGGACCTGCGCCATGTCTTGACTTAAATAATTGCTGATTTTTGAAAAAAATGTCGGTATCATTTCTGGGGCGGCAAAAAGATTTATGATTATAAAAGTTATTACACCTGTTATAAGAATGGAAAATATTGCCAAGGTAATAACACGAATGTATTTTGTAATAACATCTGACTTTAATCCTTTTTTTGCCCAACGATCATCGATATGGCAAAGAAACACTGCGACTAAGAAGATGAGCAATTCCATGTACACACTTGTTTCAATACTATAAGGTGTGACACGTACAAGATGTGGGCCATAATTTACAATCAAAGACATATTGGCAAACAAAAAAACATACGCGAAGTATAAGATCAATATGTTTTTAACTTTCTGGTAATTTCCCGCGAAAGCAAATGTCGCGACTAAAAACATGATGGATACAATCAATATTGATAAGGCGTTTTTCTCTAAAAATAAGGCAAGTGCCCCAATGAGCAGACAAAACGCATACCAAATTTTCATGGATGCTTCCGTGCAATAGCCTAGTATGCTGATGCAAAGCCCCATTATAAGCCAAGAGCAAAAACTGGCATCGTTCAATATGCCTTGTGCAAAAGGTGGTTTCTCAAATATTCCCAGGGCACATAAAAAACATATAACATCCACCATTAGGTTGATAATACTGGACCAAAATAAAAATCGTGACTTATAATTTTGTTCGATCAACAGGGTGAGGCTTATGAATAAAATGGATAGCATAAGAGGGCTCCTGAATCCCATGTCCTTTTCAAAGAACAAGTTATAGAGAATCAATAAAACCTCGCACACAAAATAGACAAGCACAAAAATGATTTCTGTGGTTGGTTTAGGAATCCCCTTTTTTAATAAAGGTACTATTTCCCACAAAAATATTCCCAAGGAAACAATCCATATAAATAATCCTATGATATCAAACCCTTGGACGGTAAAACTCCAGTTAGAAAAGTTAATGATGGAAAATATAATTATCAAGTAAGTGTCGAAAAATTTGGAACGCATACTTCTCCTTTCGAAATCGTTCTAGGGATTGTATAATTATGATTTTTGCCTATTACGATTTTATATGTGTACTATATCCCTTTTGAGACATTTTACATTCCATCATTAAAATGAAACGATTCCAGAATGTATCTAATTTCTCCCACCCCTAATTTCATCATTTGAGGTATCCTTAATTTTAACTCGCGATGTACTATAACTGGCCAATGCCACACATTATAAATCATTTGACTCGAGATCTCTGCGATTAACAACCCCCAAAGTCCCCAATTTGTATATTTCAAAAAAAGTATAGCTACCACAACACAAGTAATAGATGAAAGCACAAAAGCTTTCGTATATGGAATACGGTTAGTGCAAGAAAAATACGAAGTGTAGCAATCACGAAATTTAAGTATAAAATAATAAATACCAACTCCCAGCATAATGCTTATTGAAGGTGTAGTTTCTGGACGTATAAGCCGAATTAATGGGAGTCCAAATAAAAGAATAGCTATTAATCCCAATGTATATATAGCTACATATGATACAACAATTAATGACATTGTACTGCGCATCTTTGTCTGATTTTTAGAGATATATGCGGATTGTATGACTGGTTGATTGGCATTATATAAAGCAGCAGAAACATTTGAGAGAGTATTTGATAATTGAACCGCGAGAGAATACACTCCAGTTATGCTTAAGGGCAAGAAAATAGGACATATTATTGTACAAGCCTGGTTTGCAAGATAAGAAGCCAAGGTAATCCCACCTTCTCGACTGGCGTTATACCAAACAATCCCAAACAGTTCTTGAATATCACTTCTTGTAACTTTTCCTTGAACCATTTTTAAATTATTCCCTATATTATTAAATTTTAGGAATTCTCTTCTGCTTAATGTACGGAAAATAAAACCATATGATAAATAAGAAACGCCAGTAGCCACAATATCTAAGCCCATAGCTAATAATGTAATTGTCAACATAATTTGAACAAGTCTAGAAATAACAGTTACTTTATTTAATGCCGAAATAGCACCTACCCCTAATAAAAACGAATTATAATATCCGTAATATAGGTTAAAAAAAATCGCTACAGCATAAAACATCCAGGAAATTAGTGGCTTGTTACCAGCAATATCCCTACATATATAATTAATATAAAACGTACCAAATGTTGCCATACAGACAAAAGCTGTTAGCGAGATTACCAGAAATACATATTGACATACTTTCATTACACGCGTCATCAGATAAAAATTGGGTTGATTATTTTGTACAAATTTGGCACCTGTTTTTTTTAATTCAGCAGCGCCACTCCAGCAATAGTTAATGTTTCTTGCAAAAGTGGTACTAAAACCGAAATCAAATAAAATAGTAATCGCAGAAATGCTTTGAAATACCCCCCAAAGACCATACATTTCATCACTTAAGAAATAAAGGATAAATGGTAATAATAATATCGAGGATCCAACTGAAAAAAAAACTCCAATATAACTCCAAATATAATCTTTATTACTAAGTTTAATTGTCATTAGGACAACCTCCTGATAGGAATTCTATACTATTTATTCTAATGCATTTATATCTAAATATGTGTACCAAACCTCATCATCGTCTAAGATATATTTTTGTAAATCAGGATACTGTTTTTCTATTTCTTCACTTTTCCCTACTGATATAATAATATCGTTTTTTTGTACTTTGTTTGGAATTGATATATGCAATGTATAACGATTAAGATAAAATTGTGCAATATAATATATTTTCCAGTTATTACTAGCATTTGTTTCATCATGTAAATATATTTGACCTATATCGACCCCGTTGTGTTCCAATTTACATACTTCTTCATATGTAGATAATATTTTTTCTGACATTTTAGCCTGAACAAGATTATCATAATAACAAGTTTCTCCAATATGTTGATATATTAAGAAAAAAAGGAGTATCACTATGGATAAGTAACTTTTCTTTAATTGGGAAAAGAAATACATTAAAATGGAACTGCCAAGTGAGATCAAAATAACTCGATAATAATAACAGGCATCTATTGTATCCCCCCAAAAACTTCTGGTTAAAGGGAAAAATACAGATGCTGCGTCGCTATTATTTTTAATTAAAGGAATAATATAATACCCATAGCACACCTGCAACATTAACAAGACAATTACCGAAATAGAAATAACAAATTTTACTTCCTTTTGTTTTGCTTGTTGTAAAATGGCAAGTACACATAAAACAATCGGGGGCAAATAAACATTCCAATACCGTACATAAGTAAGTGCTTTATATCCATATGCTGTCCCCATATCCTTTGTATTCCAAGTGGTATACATACTATTAAACCAATCCGAAACCAAGAAAGCAAAAATTGTAGCTCCTACGCAAAGAACGGATATAAGAAAAATAAGGTTACAATAAACATTTCCTTGCTTAAATTTTACTTTAAAAATGCGAATGAAATACCATATTACGGTTACGACGCAAACAATAAAGATACCTGCTGTTACTAATGATTCTGTGTTTAGCATTCCTATTAACATATGAAACCAAGTAACCCAGGTTATTGGATCGAGCAAATTTATGCTACCGCTAAATGATACGCTACCATTGGTTACATTCCCACCTGAATTTCCCCAAATTGTAAATTGATAAGCAGAAATAATTTTTTTGAGAAGAAAATAGGAAAAAACAGGAAGAAAAATAGAACATAATGATATATAATATCTTTTTTTTAATAAATTATATCCAGCTATAACAATTACCACAGCAATTAATATCGTTAACGCCCTTGTATGCAACAATAATCCATATTCACAACTAAAAAGCAATATAAACATATAGAAAAACAGATATTTATTGTTATTCTGGAATTCAATACATTTGCAGGACAAAAGGATTATCACCCAAAACAAAAATTCCAAAGGATATTCATTAACAATTACACCTGTAGTGTACAATCGCAAAAATGGCATTAGACATGAAACTCCAAACAATACTTTTTCTGAGGTGATTTTTAAATATCTTTTTGCAATATAAAACGAAAGCGGAACAATAGCAGCTTTTAACAATACATTAAAAGCTGCTATTACACGATAAATTATAATAGGGTTGTCAGTTAATTTAAATAGCCAAAAGAATAAACTATAATAACCAAAACCGTAGTATCCGCAAGATTTAATTACATCATCCCAATTTAGACCCGCTAAATAAGCAGCACCTGCGATGCCTCCCAATTCATCACTTGAAGTATGTAAAGGCATGCTAAAGAAATGTCCTGCAAAAGGTATTATATATACTAAGAACATACAAATTACAATCTTTGTTTTTTTATATTTAATGGCCAAAACTATACCCCCAATAAATAATGAATTAAATACTCGAGATCATATGTTTGTTTTTTCGACAAGGAATCATAATGTTGTGCCATTTTACACTTAAAAGAATTATAATATTCTAAATCAAATGCTCGTAAAAGTGCTGCCTTTATGGAGTCGGAATCGGTTGGATTAAAATAAATTGATGCTTCCCCACAGATTTCGGGTATTGAAGTGCTAGTTGAGCAAATAGATAAAGTACCATGTCTCATGGCTTCAATAGGCGGATATCCGAATCCTTCGAGCAGGGATGGATATATCAATGCATAAGCATTTTTATACAATATTTCTAATTCTTCTGTCGAAATAAAATCCAGCACAATAAAATGGTCATAATTTTTTATCTTCTTTTTAAAATAATTTTTATGTTGTTTTGTACTTCCTAATAATACAACCTTATAATTTCCCTCAATTAGATGGGAAGAAAACAATTCATCCAACGCCAAAATGACGCGTACATTATTCTTAAACCATCTGCTGATACTAGATAAAAGGAAAAACTGTTTTGATTCAATATTACATTTCTTTAAGAACTCTCTTTCTATCCTAGGATTGATGTTAACAAAACTTCTAAGAGGCGAATAAAATACATTTGTTACTGTTTCATTTAGGTAATATTGTAATACACTTTTTGTATAATATGAAACAGTATACATATACGTTGAATTATTTAAATGAAATAGCATTTTGTGTTCTAGAAGACTTTTTTTCATATTATAACTTTTTAAAACGCTATCCTTTAATCTGCGCAAGATATCAAACCCATCTTTTTTATAATAACGCCCTGGTTGATTCCCTAAGCGTGCATAAAAAAATGAACTCATATCGTGTATTCCACCAATTACGCGTATTCCATCTGGTAGTTTTAATTTGGAATATAATGGATAACATATGGGAAAATAAATCAAATCTCCTTTGAAAGTTGACAAAAAGTCATTCAAATCACTTAGATCAGTGTATTTGAATTGTTGGATATTTTCACTAACCAGAGAACCGATTTGCTCATTAACACCTTTATTTTGAGAAGTAAGTAAAACTACTTTGTCTTGTTTTGCATTTAAATGTTTTAAAAGTTCATAGAGTATCTTTACTGTATACTCACCACCACCATTAAATTTCATTTTGTCTGTTGGTTGAGTTGATGTACAATCAAATGCAATTTTCATATGTCTCCTCATCTTTTATATACGCTTTTAGCAAGGGCAAAATTTTTCATTACTCATAAAACTCTTTTGTATATGTTAGAGCATTTCTTATTGCTTCTAATCGAGCATATTGCTCATTTTGATCTGGTTCTAAATACCCACCTTCTCCCCATTCATTCCAAGCAAAAATAAATAAAAAATCTTTTTTATATATAGTTTTGGTACGTTCTATTTGCTTCTTTAAATATGTTTCAAATTTTTGAGGAGTATAACCTGTTACTATACTTGCGCCTCTACCATATCTGGGGGTATTATCCCAATTAACGAAAGCTCCCGGAATCATTTTTTCATCTCGCGGTACTATCTTAAGTATTCGTTTCCAAGTATCTTCATAGGTATAATGAATTGTAGAAAGTTTATTTTGCGGCAAATTAAATCTTACTGTTATTTCATTCAATAATTTATAAAACACCAGTTTGGGAGTCTTTTGCTGAGACCTCCTTACAAAACCCGGCTGATATTCAATGCCATAATCGAATAATTCACCGTTCTTGTCTTTTGTATGGTCATAGAACACTTGCTGGTAAGCGAAAACGATTTTATCAAAGCCATCTTGTTTAGCTAACTCTTGCCAATATGTTATCATTGGGCGTAGCTGTGAAATCAACTCCGGTCTATAAATAATAAATAGTGGATTACCATTTATCTTTATATATCTATTATCTTTAAAAAAAGGACGTAAATACTCATAGTGTTCTTTCCAATGTGCTTTATCTCCATAAGTTTGTCCAATTAAGATTTCCTTGCTCTTTTTAGCCCATTGTTTTGTCCAGTTTTCATTTGCCCAACATATGCAATAATGGATATTAATTTCTGGATGGTTTAATAATAATTCCATGGGTTTATTCATTAATATTTTTCCATCAAACCAATAATGATAAAAACAAAACCCGTAAATACCATATTCCATAGCTAGTTGGGCCTGCCACTTTATTACTTCAATATCTGTTAAATCATAATAATTATTATTTAGTGGCACAGTCGGTTGAATATGCCCTTTAAATAGCGGCCTAGCTCGACGTACATTCGTCCACTCGGTAAATCCTTCTCCCCACCACTTATCATTCTCTGGGAAAGTATGAAATTGCGGCAAATAAAATGCTATTATTTTCATAATACAACCTTTCAATTACTTTTGAAGCGTAATATTTTTGTGGAATTTCTTAACAAAATATCAACTATTGCAAATTGTTTTTTTATTACCAAATAAGATATGACTCGCTTGGCAATGGGAAAATTATTGTAATGAAGCTTAATTTCATATAGAGGTAAATATTCTTCCCTCGCAATTAGTTCTTTAAAAGTATTTTCCCGTTCTCGGTAACTTGCATTATTATTCGGATGACAAATACAGCCTTGTAAAGTAAACAAGATATTTGATAATAATCTACATAAATATGCATTTTTAATTACATTATCATTAAAATAACTTTGAGATAAGTATTTTTGAGTCAAACGTGTGACCTCAATAAAATTATTAACTAAACTGGGATTAAAAGAATGCGTTACTGAATTCCCATTAGTTTGATATTGATAAATTATACTATTTATAAAAATATTTTTCTTGCTTTTATTAAATGCCAATAAATTAAACAGAAAATCTTCACTACTTATAATATTTTCTGGGAAGAATATTTCATTTTGTATAATAAAAGACTTACGAAAGCCTTTCCCACATGAACTCGTAAAATAAAAATCTCTTTGTACAATATCACAAGAATATTTATCCAATGCAAAACGAATCATTTGTTTGTTATCTGTAATGATTTGAATAGATGATGGTGTTGAGCCACCACATTTAGACCCCTCATACTTTATTTTTCCCAATATTATATCAGCATCATTTTCCTCCATGATTTTGCAGAAAGAGAAAAACTCTTCTGTGACAATATCGTCAACATCCACAAAGGAAATCCATTTTCCGTGTGCTGCTCTAATACCAGTATTTCTTGCTATTGATACTCCTGAATTTTGTTGCCTTATTATTAAAACATTATCATTTTCTTTTTGAATTTCACAACAAATTGCATATGTGGAATCAGTGGATCCGTCATCAACCATTATTATTTCAAGGTCTTTAATGTTTTGTTTAATAATACTGTCAACACAATTTCTAATAAAAGACTCACCATTATAAATAGGTATTATAATAGATAAAAAGCGTTCTGTATCATTCATAATTATACCATCACCATTAGAAATTTTATTTTCCCAATAATGTCATATATTTTGCTGCGATTGATTTATAATCATATTGTTTAATTGTTTTATATGCCACTGTCTTCAATCGTGCATATAACTGTTGGTCATCAATTATACAAGTTATCTTATCTACCATTTGTAATACATCTTTTTCTTCAAACAACAAGCCATTTACACCATCTTGTACAATCTCCACAATTCCTCCGCTTTTGCTTGCAACAACAGGAAGACCGGAGGCCATTGCCTCTAATATTACCAATCCCAGACCCTCCTTATCGCCATCTTTTGCTGTAATAGAAGGTGCCACAAAAATATCGGAACTGGCATAAATATATTTCAATTCTTCATGAGTTTTCGGCCCAAGAAATCTGATTTTATTGGTAATATTTAATTCCTTTGCTTGGTCTTGTAAATCTTGTTTGAGCGGCCCGTCTCCAACTATAACGCACAGAGCATCAATATATTTCATGGCATCAAGGAGATAGGTACACCCCTTTTTTTCTGCTAATCGGCCAACAAATAAAATAACTTTGCTATTATTTTGGCCGAAATAGTTTTCTTGCCGAAATTGCTCTCCGAATTCATCTATATTAATTCCCATAGAAATTACAGTGGGTACTATTGAAGGACATATTTCTTGTATTTGTTTTTTTAATGCATTAGAAACTGCAGAAACTCTTTCCGCCCTTCGCAAGCATCTTTTCTTAAGATATCGAAACAATCCTTTGTTCAGAGATGTGACATCCCCCCCGTGCCCCGTAACAATGTAAGGCTTTTTAAAAAATGACTGTACGACCCCTTGGGGAATCAGCCAATGGGCATGAACGACATCGTAATTAGGAAGAATCCGAAAAAGCTTAAAATATAGCGCAAGAAACAAAAACGGAACCAACAGCCCGCGAATCTTTTTTTCCTTGATTCTTGGAACAATCGCCCCTGGATAGCACAAAGTTTCCCAACGATGTATCGGGAAATAATGGTATCGGATGACCTGGACGTTCCCCATCGTTTCTGTGTCCTTCGCGCCAATGGCAACAGGCGCCAATACAGTCACGTCGAAATATTCCGTCATCGCCTGCGCGTAATCCAGTATAAATCTCGGCTCCGTATCATTTTGCCACCTGGGGAAAGTGGACGCGGTAATCAGAAGCTTTTTCCTTTGGTCAGCCATCGTTCCTTGTCACTCCGATTTAACAATTCGCCCCGAATTGTTAAATGGAATCCGCAAATCGTGTATTCGTTTCCGCAAAATCGTAGGCATTAAATTCAGAAAACAAGAGAAGAAATTGGAGAAATTTAAAAATAAATTAATAGTATTGGCGAGGCTTTAGGGTTGCTAAAAATACCATATTATGCTAGACTGATAGGGAAATTAGAAATCAGTTTTTCGAATATTTATGGAAATAGAGAGAATGTTTGGCATTTTGATTGGTAGCCGCCCGGCTTTTTTGATATTAGAGTGAATTAATGATTATTAGAAAAGTATTCGGCCAAAGTGAAAAATCATCTATCCTAAATAAAAGTTAGGCTGCGTGGGAAAAGGAAAGAAATGAAGATTGTATTTTTAACACAACAGTATACCCAGGGGCAAGGGGCCCTGCATGGCGGAGAGATGGAAACGCGGGCCTATTTGAACTCTTTGATTGACAATTATGGGGGGGACAGTGTTAAAATTGTAAAAGTGCCTGTTGAGAAGAATACTTTAAGGCGTCAAAGGAACTATTTGGCGTTGCGAAATATGTATTCAAGGGAAAAAGAGAGGGAGCTTATACGGGAAATTAATGGGATAGATTGGGATATCCTTTTTTTTGACGGTTCCTGGTCCGGTCGAATCAGCGGGTATGTTGTAAAAAAAGGGAAGATCGTAACTTTTTTGCATAATGTCGAGCATATTTTTTGCAAGGAAAGGCTCAAACGTAGTCCGTTAAGCGTTATTCGATTTTGTTCGGATTCTTATAATGAAAAATGTCTTATGAGAAATTCGGATTATGTTATCACGTTAAACCATCGTGACGAGGAGTTAGTGAAGCGTTGTTATCATCGGCAAGTGGATTTGATATTGCCAATTTCCTTGAAAGACTGCTATCAAGAGTATCCGGCTGTGAATAACAATCCCAGAAAGCTGTTATTTGTGGGTTCCTATTTTGATTCCAACGTGCAAGGGGTTCTTTGGTTTGTTAAAAAAGTGATGCCGAGGGTGGATTGTCAGTTTATTGTTGCCGGGAAGGGCATGGAGAGGATTAAGTCGATTGAAACGCCACGGATCTCTATTTTGGGAACGGTGGATGATTTGTCGAAATTGTATCAGGAGTGTGATGCGGTCGTTATGCCGATTTTCAGCGGAGGAGGAATGAAAGTAAAGACCGCGGAAGCGTTAATGTGGGGCAAGAGGATATTGGCCACGAGAGAAGCCTTGACCGGGTATGATGTGAGAGGCTTGGAATGCGTCAAAGAATGCAATACGGCGGATGAGTTTGCGGAGGCCATAGGGCAGATGCGGGAAAACTCGTCTTTTAGTCTAGCGGCAAGGGAAGTGTTTTTGGAAAAATATGAGGAATCTGTAAAGTCGCAAAAACTGGCGGCTTTTTTGGAAAGGATCAAATAAAGCATGGGTTCTAAAACATTAACAATATCCATTGCGGCATATAATGCGGAGGCATGTTTGGAACAGGCGCTTCAATCTTGTTTGATATCCAATCATTCGTGTGATTTGGAGGTCCTTGTGGTGAATGACGGTTCAAATGACCGCACTTCTTTTCTTGCGCATGAATTTGCTAGGCGCTATCCGGATGTCTTTCGGGTCATAGATAAAGATAATGGGGGGTATGGCAGTACCGTCAATCGTGCAATTCGTGAAGCGAGGGGCACCTACTTTAAATTGTTGGATGCAGATGATCAATATGATACTGACAACTTGGAGATTTTTATTGAAGAGCTGCAGAAGACGGACGCGGACATGGTGCTTACGGATTATGTGGAGTGCAGAAAGGATGAGCAACGCAAAGTTTCGTATCCTTTCCCAAAGGAAACACTTCTGGACCCGAAAGCATTGGACTGTGATTTGGGAATGCATGCCATATGTTATAAAACATCGCTTCTTGTGGAACACTCTATTACGCTGCGGGAAAAATGTTTGTACACGGATACAGAATTCGTTGCGTTTCCCTTGTTCTATGTAACTAATTTGTTTTACATTCCCTTGGTCATCTACAAATATACTTTAGATTTGCCTGGACAAAGTGTCAGTGTGGCTAACCGGGTCAGGCATGCGGACGAGGCGTTGACAATCTATAAGGATGTAGTAGCTTACAGCAAGGCGAACTTTGGAAAGGCAGCTCCCGAGAAGCTTGTTAATAGAAAGTTGGCTGCAATTGCCAAATTTTATGTGAATTCGATTCTAATGATGGATTGTTCCAAACGAGTAAAAGAAAAGCTTATCGCATTTGATAAAGAAGTAAAAGATTTAAGTCCGGAAGTTTATAGCATGATGGATGATCGATGTATTCAATATTTGAGAAAAAGTAATTATAGGATGTATATTATATGCGCAATGTATGTAAAGTATATGAGAACATAAATAATAAATTGAATAAAATGTTTTCAGAGAGACAGATTCTGGTGGTACCGTCTCTGGTATATGGAGTTATTATTTTTTTATGTGCGACATATAGAATCGAGGTATTAGACGATCCTTATTTTACGGATGAAATTGGATATTGGGCTGCCGGTGCCTGGTTTAGTGGACATGATTGGTCTTCCGTCATGTCGAAAAGCGCATATTATGGATGGGGTTATGGCTTATTTCTTGCGCCATTGTTTTTAATCAATAATTCTATTAAGATGTTTCATACAGCGGTCGTGTTAAATGCTGTGTTTCTGTGGGGAACATTTTTCTTTAATTATCGGACGCTCTGTGTTTTATTTGAAAAATCGAAGAGAACGCTGTTGTTCATTGCATTCTGTTCTTGTATGTACACGTACAATCTGGTATATGCACATACATCCATGTCGGAAATTTGTTTGACGTTCTTTTTCTCTATGGCGGTCTATACCATTTGCCTTTTTTTCAAAAAGAAAACTTTGCTGAGTGGTTTGCTGAGCAGCTTGGTATTGATGGCGCTTGTCGCCGTTCATCTTCGGTGTCTTATATTTGTGATTGCTGTTATTCCTGTTATTATTTGGATGTTGATTCATGAAAGAAAAGATTTCAAAAAGATTTTATTTTTTATTCTTGGTGTTGCGGCGCTGTTGGCCATGGTCTTTTTCGTCAAAGAATATATTGTGAATGTACTTTATACGGATGCGCAAACGGGTACTCATATTGATTTTAATGACAGTATATCTGGCAAATTAACTAAATTAGAGGGGATTTTTACACCGGAGTGGTGGGAGAGTTTTCGAATAAGTCTTGCGGGCAAAATTTTTTATTTGTCGGTCAGCAGCTTTTTTATTCTGCCGTTTGCCATTGTAGGAATTGTAAAGTATTTTTGGGAAATGAGAAAAACTTATAAAAGCTATTTGTTTTTGTTCTTATTGCTATGTGCCCTTGGAAATTTGGCATTTATTGCTTATTCCAGTATGAATCCTGGCAGGGTGGATCAGTTATTATATGGGCGATATCTTGAAAACATGGTATCCGTTCTTCTGGCAATTGGTCTGGTTTATGTGTTTGAAAACGGAACGGAATTAAAGTATGTTTTCCTGGTGGCAGTAGTATGCAATTACGTGTTTGCACAAAGTATCTTTAACGAATTGATGGATGATGAAAAAAAATACAATAGGGCCATAGAAGCTATATTGCCAATACAGACATCAGGCATTGCGGGTTTTCCCAATGTAAAATTGTTGAATTCGGAAGTGAGTTTCAGTTATTATCCATTAATGATCGCGTTGGTAGTGGGAGTTTGTTGGTTTATTATCTTGAAAAAGCAAAAATATGTTGCTGCGATCCTTGTGATGGTGTGTTGGACGCTCACCGCGCAGACGGCAGTGACAAATTATATTTATAACTTAAACCAGACGATTGATAATGTAGGGAATACCAGAATCAAGCGATTTTCCCGAGTCATGGCAGTCGCGGATTACATTGAGCTGCTTGGTGACTTGCCTTATGTATATTATCTGTATGAAGAAGGAAATGATACGTCGGCCTATTATGATATGTTTTCTCTGCAATATGATCTGGTTGACTGTGAGTTGATTACTCTGGACAACGAAGAGTTGGATTCGTTGGAGGAGGGAGAAATTTTGATTGTGCATAAATATAATACTATGTATTCAGAGGTACTGGAGACTTATAATTTGTTGTATGATACCGCATATTTTGGTGTCTTTATCAAATAAAGGGAGAGAACGTGCAAAAGCAAAAGTCAATTAAGCAAAATTTTATCATGAATGTTATATTGACAACGTCCTCATTTCTTTTTCCCTTTATAACATTTCCGTATGTATCGAGGGTGTTGCTTCCGGCCGGAATGGGAAAGGTTTCTTTTGCAACATCTCTCATCTCCTATTTTTCCATGTTCGCACAGTTGGGCATTCCTACTTATGGGATTCGCGTCTGCGCAAAAGCAAGAGATCAGCGGGAGGAACTAACCAGAACGGTGCATGAGCTGCTGTTTCTGAATCTCATTATGGACGTGATTTCTTATGCGTGCTTGTTCGCGGCATTGTTGTTCATTCCCAGACTTTTGGAGGACCGGAGCCTTTACTTGATCATGAGTGCCACGGTTTTCCTCACCTCTATTGGAGTGGAATGGTTGTATAAAGCGCTTGAACAGTACACCTATATTACATTTCGTTCCCTATTATTCAAGGTGATATCTCTGGCGGCGATGTTTTTGCTGGTTCACGGACAGGAAGATTATGTGATCTATGGCGCAATTTCGATTTTTGCTTCTTCCGCTTCCAATGTCTGCAATTTTATTAATATTCATAAGTATGTTGATTTGAAATGGATGGGAGGATATCGGATTCGCAGACATCTTGGGGCAGTGTTGACATTTTTTGCAATGGCCTGCGCTACGACGATATATACTAATTTGGATGTGGTGATGCTGGGATTTATGGCGACAGACGCAGATGTTGGGTACTATAATGCGGCGGTGAAAATTAAAACCATTCTTGTAAGTATCGTCACTTCCCTTGGGGCGGTTTTGCTGCCGAGGGCATCCTATTATATTGAACATGAGATGTGGGACGAATTCAAAAAAATTAGCGGGAAAGCAATTCATTTTGTCGTCTTAATTGGGCTGCCGATGGCACTGTATTTTATAATCTTTGCGAGGGCGGGGATTCATTTTTTGTCAGGAAGCGCATACGAAGCATCTGTTCTGCCGATGAGGGTTATCATGCCTACCGTTTTTCTGATTGGGATCACGGATGTTTTGGGGATTCAGATCCTGGTGCCTTTGGGGAAAGAGAAGATAGTGTTACGTTCGGAAATTGTCGGGGTAGTGGTGGATTTGGCGCTCAATGCAATTTTGATCCCACGTTTGGCGTCGACTGGCGCGGCAATTGGAACGCTTGTAGCAGAGGCGGCTGTGTTGTTGGTGCAATATTTGTTTTTACAGGATGAAGTGGAGGAAATTTTGCGAGGGATTCCTTGCTCGAGAATATTTGTCGCATTGTTATTGGGTACTCTTGGTTCTGTATGGGTGTTGGCGCTTTCGCTGAACAGTTTTCTGAGGTTGGTTTTATCAGCACTTTTCTATTTTGGCATTTATGGCGTATATTTGTTCCTTCGAAAAGAAGATTTTTTGGTGGAAATTTGTGCGCAAGCATTGAGAATGCTTGGAAAGAGGAAAAAATAAAACTGTCAAGCATTTTTGAAAATGTCTCAAAAAATCAAAAACATTAGCACCGTGTATTGAATGCGGTGCTTCTGTTAT
>CANQNT010000055.1 GCA_947625255.1 uncultured Acetatifactor sp.
GTAGGCTTATATAGCTATTCTTGGAGGTCAACCACTTTGTGGGCGGTTGCTCCTTTTATGTTCTTAATATAGCATATCTTAAGTTTGATTGCAATAGCCTTTTTTGTTTGCTTATGAGTTTGGCATTGTTCCATTGCAGCAGGATAAGGCATATAACTGATAAGGGTAAACACTAAATAAATGAAATAGTGTTTACCCTTATTAATTATATATTATTGAGAGAATCATTATCCCTTTTTATAGTTTCATCTATAGCGCGATTAATGAAAGAAGTAGCACTTTCGTTTTGTTTTTTTGCATGAATTTTTATTGTTTCACGTTTTTCAGGTGTCATTCTAACCTTTACTTCAACAAAGTTTTCCATATATTTTTTATGCGCTCTGATTTGAGCTTCAGATAATTTTTTTTTCTCTGTCATACTATTTATACACTCCTTAATGATATGTGCTATGAACCATCATAGTATATCATAATTATATATATATGACCATACACAATTTGCATAAATATACGACCATATGATTGTTTAATATGACAATAGATATATACGACTGTATATTATATAATCATTCCAGAATTAGAAACAAAAGGAGCTGATAACCCTACAATAAAAAAACTACCATGATACAAAGTTACTGCATTTTTGATATCAAATGGCACAGAATCCCACAGAAAGGAGTTTTATTTTATGAACACAGTTGACAAAAAGTTTTTACTTAATCATGGATTTAAGGAGGATGCAGACAAAAAGATATTGTTAGAGTTATTTACTAATCACAACAAATTTAGAGAAGTAAACATATCAGTCGAACTTACAGAACCTTCTATGTTACTGGCACGTAGCAATGAAAAGAATGTAACTGTAGATTTAAATTCGGTACAGGATAATCGCTTGATTTTGAAAAGAAAACGGAGCAGAGAAAAGTTTGATACAATTATTATGGATATCTTACTGGATGAAATACATAATTGTCTGGTAGAGGAATATCGTAATGGATTATTTGATTTTGAATTTGAAGTGAGGGACTTTCGTTATTCACTTCATATATTCATTTGAGCATAACAGTAGGAAACATTTAGTCAGTACAGCGGAAAGCAGTTAATATAACTGTTTTCTGCTGGCAGAACAGGAGGTATAAATTATGTTTGATGGATTAGGAATCATAGGATTATTTGCATCAGGAATACAGATTGTTAAAGAAGCTACTGCAAAAAAGATACCAGCAGAATATTGGAATAATAAAGATTTGATGTATAAGGATGAAATGAATCCCGATATATCGCCACAACAGGTTATGAAGAATCTGGAAAGGGGAAAATATTATAGTCCTACAGTAATTCAAATACAACATGAGAAACCTGTTATTAAAGATAAGCAGCGATATAATGCTGATGTTATAAAATATGGAAAAGAGATAGCGGATGATAACGCTAAACAAGGATTGTATTCTTTTGTGTTGAAAAAATGATGATTAATAAAAATGAATAGTGATTTATTGCATAGAACATAAAAGCAATCTTGAATTTGAAAAGGATTTGGGGTTGCTTTTTAATTTTTCGGTGAATTACGAATAACCATTGATTTTACTTGATTTAGGTAATGTTACATGACTTATTTTTACATTTTACCTAGTATTTACCTATAACTCTCGGTCGGTGTGGCTTTGGGCTTAGAGCGGTTGAGAAAAAGGCTTATTACCACTGTTGTCACACATTCGAAATAAGCACTTTTCATAAAGAATATGAGAAAAAAATTGAATATGTTGCGGATAAAAAACGAAAAATATATTAAATTGTTTGAATTTTCAGAAAAAATATCAAAATTTTTCAAAAAATTTTTTTATTAATTTTTTGAATATTTATACACAAAAAAGAGCAAGAATACACGAAATATACAAGTAGAGCCAAACAAAAAGACCTTAATTTAAGTACAAAATTTAGTAGAAAAATATAATAATTATGCATATTTGTTGGATTTTTGGAAGCTTGACATACTTAGATTTGAATTGTATAATTATTCATATACAAAATAACTACTGTTTATCGGAAGTTAATTGTATATACTAAGACCATTTTAGTTACATTCGACACGAAAATGTTATTTTATTTACTTCAAATTAGAAGAGAAAGAAGGTTAGAAAAATGTCGAGAAAGAAAAATCAGATTGTGTATAATCAGATGGAACTTTTTAAAGAAGTAGCAGACCTATATCAAGGCACATACAATCTAAATGATATTCGTAACATCGTGCAGAAATTTGAGGAATGTGTGAAAAATCATCTTGCGGAAGCTGACAAAGACCATCCTATTCAAGTCAAGGCTTTTAATGGAATCAGTCTGTTGTCTTGGTTAGTTCCAGAACAGAAAAACGCTAATGTTTTTGGTATTGATGCAGACATTAGTGAATACGTTCGTGTAAAAAGTGATATTACCCACTATTATAAGCGGAAAATTCAGGAACTTGCAACTGAAATGAAATAACCTTTGACAGAGTAGCATAACTAAACTAATAAGGCTAAACACTAAATAAAGAAAGGATAACACACAGGATAATGTTATCTATAAAACTTAAAATTACATAGGGGCAGCAGATTTCTAAAATAATGATGACACGAAATTGTATAGGACATCATAACCTAAAACTATAATCAGATGGTTAGACAGGATGTTATCAAAGTAAAGTTCTCCCTCATTTCTAGCAGATTCATTTGCGAGAATCTCAATTTTCAATCCCTATTAATGGAGAAGGGTTTTGTTTGATTACCAAAAATCCAATAAAAATCAAATGTGACATATTTTGATGATACAACTGAATACAGAAACAAAAACTTTTGAAAATTGAAATATCAAAAGGTTTATTAAATGCACTCTAAATTTTAAATGCTATGCAGAATAGCTTTATTTGGGTACGCAAATTTTTAGAAAACTAAAAATGAAAGAAATGAAAAATTAAAAATGCAAAACATTAAAGTATCTGAACTATCATCACATCCACGTAATACAGAATTTTTTGATGATATGTCAGGTGAAAAGTGGAAAGAATTTTTAGAATCAGTCAAATCAAGAGGGGTTATTGTAGTTTTATCAACTGGGGTAGCAAGGAAATTATTACATGAAGGTTATCAAATAATGGATATAAAACCTCATAAGCAGCAAAAATCACGTACTGTGTTTGTATTTATCCGTGAAGGTAATATTGAACAAAGAATATCTGATTTGCATTTGTTGGAGGAAAAGAAATCTTTTCACAGATAGAGAGGTAAGTGTAGCTTCGTCTGTCTTGTAAAGACAGGGTTTTATCTCTTATTTATATTATTTTTTATTTATATGTGTGAAAAATTGGTACGAAATTTTAATAAAACTTTCAGACACCAACTGAAAAAATGCTCAAAAAATAAGTAAAACTTTCACTACGGTAAGAAAAAAATCAAAAAAGAGGTGAAAATCATGGAACTGGAAGAAAAGGAAAGAAAAATAATATGGCTTAGTAACGCCGTTATAAAAGATGGAAATTTATCTGCTGACGGACTTCTTGCGTATATAGCTTTGAGATGTATTTTGAGAAGTAACTATGAGTATTCAGCTTACTTTGTTTCATTAAGAGGATTGAAGTTCCAACTTACAGGATTGTATGCCTATGATAGCAAATTTGAGAAAAAAATAAAATCTGGCGTTTCGGAATTGCATAAAATAGGAATAGTAAAAATTCTGGATGAATCAAAAAATGATATGCTGCTTGATTTATCAAATTTAGAATTTGATACAAATAAAGGGTATTTTACAATGCTGTATTTAGATGAAGTCAATAGCATTTTAAATAGTGATTATCAGGGAAGATTTGCATTATTAAAATATTTTACTGCTATGATTGGAACAATAAATCATAGTAAAAAAGGTGGGGAACCAAATGATTATTATGCTCCTGATGTTGGCACACAAACAATAGCATATCTGGCAAATATAGTTTCTGTTACAGAAAGAACCATAATAAATTACAACGCCATATTAGTAAAAATGAATCTGCTTTATGTTTGCAATTCAACAAATGCAGTCAGAAATGAAAAAGGTGAAATCATTAATTCTTTCTCTAATGCTTATGGTAGACCAGAGAATAGAAAACAAATTGATTCGTTCCAGAGGCAAAGAGAATGTAAACATGGAAACAGCGGATTAAAACTGTCCAAAGAGGGTGTTAATTTAAGACGCAGCATGAAACAGCGGTATAACAATCTATGTAAGAAAATAGAAAATCATTCCGTCAAAAGCAATGATATACAAAAAATTCAAGAAGTTTATGATTTCTTTTTTGTACAGAATGAGAACTATGATAAAAAGCTGAAGGAGTGTGATGAAAAGGGTGTGGTTTTATATAACCCTATTTTGGAAAGAGGAAAAGTAGATGTTGAACCTTTAAAAAGAATTTTGGATAAACACGAGAAGGAGGACACGCCATGTTAAAAGACCAGATTAAAATTTTAGTAACGAAAACCAGCGATTTTCAGTCTAATCATGAAACGAATTTGGACAATCTAAAATACAAATTGAGCAGAGAGCGTAGAGAACTGCTTGATGGATATTCCCGAACATTAAAAGATGAAAGCGGAAAAGCCAGAAAAATAACTGGACTGAATGAAATCAAAAAAAGATTGGAAAAAGACTATGGATATGATGCGGATGCATTTAAAGCACTGGAAAAGGACGAAATTTCTTTCGAAGATATGAAACTGAAAGAAAAGGAGTTGTGTAATTTATATCAGGAACGTAAAAAACAGATAGCTGACAAAGCAAAAAAAATTAGGAAAACTAAAAATAAACTGCTTCAGTTATTGGAAAATAAGGTCAATGCAAACATTGCATCCAAAGGAAAAGACCACATCCGTATTTTATATCATAATGAAGATTTTCCAGAGGAAAATATAATTGCAGTTTTTGATTCTGCTTTTTCAAGAATTATAGGCGCATCTCCTAATGAGCTTACATATGACTTCATGGTTGTTCAGGTTTATTACTTTGATGTGATTAAAGACCTGATAAATTTTGGATTTACATATAAAAATGAAAAATATATGTATTTCACTTCTTCTGCTGGACAGATAAGAACGAAAAAATGTGTGTTTATTAAGGAATCTGTCTGGAATAAATACGAAAAAACAATCATGTGTGGTTTAACTGTTGATAGCATTAATGCCAAAGGCGGCTGCAATCCAAACAAATATCTGGCATATTTAGCTCTAACTAATTCTGCTACTGATGTTTGGAGTGAGTTTGATATTGACAAGGCGATTGTTATTGAGGATTTTGAAACACAAGTATATGGTACATATGATTTGATTGATGATAAAGATTACTCTATCAAGAGAATTTCAGATTATGTTCCAATTCCTCATACAGATGGTGCAGGAATGATGTTACCAGTTATGGGGAAAAATCGGATGGTAAGATTACCATGGATTAAAGGATTATTGGGTGTATTTGATTTTGTTAAATTTATTGAGGTCAACCACTACTCTCCTATTATCAAAGATATTTATGGTAAAGAACATGATGTAATTGCAGAGGATATACAAATTATTTTTACTAAGTCACAATTCAAAATGTGGAAATATTATGATTCATGGGAACAGTATAAGGAGTTTTACAAACAATATGGGTGTTCTGCTGCTTTTATGAATGAGGAAGAAGATAGAATAAAAAATGCGACTATTAACTATCAGATGCTTCAGACATTGACAGACATATCTGATAAAGAAATACAAGCGATTGCTAAAGATTCTGTTGACAAGATAAATAATCTATGTAGTGAAACAAAAAATATCTTAGAAGCGTTTGGCATTACGCCATATAATACAGAACAAACGCCATATCAGAAAGCAATACAGCTTTATCCTGATTTAATGAATGACGAATTTTTCAAATCAAAATTGAGGGAATTAAAAGATTCTTTAGTAAAAAAATGTAAAGCTGGACATTTGCGTATTCAGGGTAAGTATACATTTGTCCTGCCAGATTTCTATGCAGCGTGTGAATATTGGTTTGGAGATATTAAAAATCCTAAAGGATTGTTGGATGATGGGGAGGTTTTCTGTTGGTTGTTTCGCAAGGCAGAAAAATTAGATTGTTTGCGTAGTCCACATTTATACAGGGAACACGCTATTAGGAAGAATCTGGCATATAAGGATTGTAAAAGGCAAAAAGAATTAAGAGAATGGTATACTACAGATGCTGTTTATACCAGTACACATGATTTAATAAGTAAAATGCTTCAGTTTGATGTGGATGGTGATAAAAGTCTTGTTGTGGCAGATGAAACTTTTATTACGATAGCTGAACGCAATATGAAAAATATTGTACCTCTATATTATAATATGCGTATGTCTAATCCTGAAATATTGACTAATAAAACAATTTATGATGGGTTAAATGCTGCATTTATTGGAGGTAATATCGGTATATATAGTAATGATATCTCAAAAATTTGGAATAATGAAGTGTTTATATCTGGTTCAGACGAAGAAAAGCAGCACGCATTAGATTGTATCAAAAGATTATGCTGCCAGAATAATTTTGTTATTGATTATGCAAAGACATTATATAAACCTGAATTTCCCAAAGATATTCAGGAGGAAATCAAGGAATTTACCAAGTCAAAACTTCCACATTTTTTCACCTATGCAAAAGATAAGGAGAAGTGCCAGATTGCAGATGCAAATAATTCTCTTGTAAATAAGTTGCAGGATATTATCCCAAATCCAAGAATCAATACACGAAAGTTGAAATTAGATAAAATTGACCATACTTTATTGATGAGCAAACCTGATATAGAGATTTCTGTAAATGATGAACTGATTGCAAAATATAGAGAACTTAACATGGAGCTTGGATTTAATTATATTTCTTCATTAAGTAATAAAATTAACAATGCGACTGATAGCGTAACGGATATGAATGTCAAGGATAGATTAGGCAATTCTATGCTTTTCTATCAGGAAAAAATCGAAAAAGCTAGATTAGTGTTATCTAATTTTGGTTCGCCTGAAGAAATTGTGGATATGCTTGTAACATATTTATATAAGGATAATCCTTCCAAATATAAAAACCTTTTGTGGACTGTCTATGGTAATAATGTATTGAAAAATCTCCAGACCAATATTGCAAATAGAGCAAAATCTAAAAAAAAGAATAAGAACATATATAGTAAAATAAAATCCAACACAAGGCAAATTATTGTATCAACAAAAGACATTGTATGTGAGGATTGTGGAGAGTGGTTTACTGTATCGTTTAACGATAGGAGGTCTTGTCGTTGCGAAAGGTGTAAGAAAGAGCGGTTGCGCAATCAGAGGAAAGAATATATGCGGAGAAAGCGTGAGAAGGAAAAAGAAGCATCATGACTTATTACTGGAGAATAAAGCGATGAATGGAATTTGGGGCATTATATTTGAATTTTGTCTAATGTTCCCTAATATCTTATTATTGAAATAGTTTGCTAAAAAGAACTTGTTTAATAATCTCATAATATCATGTTACCAAATCAAAAAAATGCCCTTAATTTAAGGAGATTTACTGCAAAAGTCTGACATAAAATCTCCTTAAATTAAGGGCATTTTTAATTTGTGAAATATGAATAATAAGGGAATATCAGCTTTATAAGCGATGATTATTAATTCCCTTAAAGCCATACAGGACAATGTACCTTCCTTTCAGAGTGCAAATTATTATGGGTACTGCTATTCTCACAAAAGGGTATTGTATGGTATTTTTTATGGTTTACTCATAAGAACATAATGGAAAATTGGAGGAAAATGACAATGAATAATGAAAATGTAAGAGAAAGAGCAAAAAAATTTATTGATGAGCTTGGTGTTCCAGCAACCGTATTTGCAAAGAAGGTTGGTGTTTCGGCAACTGCTTATCATCGGTGGATGAAGAACGATTTAAAATTATCAGAATCAACAGAAAAACGGATTGCGGGGTATCTTTCAAGATATGGATTTTAAATAAGGCTAATGAAGGAGGTCTGACAGATGTTTGATTTTAATTTTTTAAACACTCCTGAACCTTTCACTTTTTATCTTTGTAAGCCAAATAACGAAATTATGTATGAGTTGAATGGAATTGATGAGGAATCAGCTTCATTGACAATTAACCTCAATAATCAATATGACTTATCATTTGATTATTTTAGATATGTCAACTCAAGTGAAGATAAACTTGTTGAGAGCAATGGCTATCATGATTTGGTAGTTGGAATGAAAATATTGGTAGATAAAGTTGGATATTTTAAAATCAAATATCCTCCTATGAAATTTGATGGTAATAAGGAAATCAAGACAATAAATGCTACTTCTACTGATTGCGAACTTGAAGATAAAGATTTGGTAGATTTCAAAATTAATATGGGTACATCTGATTCATTAGAGTATCTTGTGACTTATGATGATGGTGAAATGGAATCATTGATTAATGATTATACAGGACTTCCATATGATTATATTGTATTTTACAATACATTTTCAGAACAGTTGAAAACTATTTTAGGTAAGTATTCTGATGGAATGTATACAAGTAGTTCTGATATATCGGAAATAAAATCTTTTTGTGACCTAATTCCACGGTTACGAAGAAAAGTTATTACTGATAGTGACGGAAGTATGTCAATAACAGAATATGTAGAATTTACATATGATTCTTCCGGAGATAATATAATCAGTATTTATCTTTCTGGTTTTAATAATCGTGTTTCACAACTGATTGAATTTTATCAGAAATACCGTGACCAGTTAAGCCTTATTTCATTGGCTATTGAGAAGTGTAATTGTAACTGGACGATTGGGAAAATTGATAAATCATTGGTTAATAAAAAGTTTCAGTTTGATATCAATGGAAAAAATATTTACAGTTTTTTAACAGGTGATATTTCTGCTGCTGCTAATTGTGTGTTTTATTTTAATCTTTTCAAAAGAGAAATAGATATAGTTTTGGCAAAAAATATAGGGAAAAATTCTGGTGTAGTTATTGATAGATACAATTTACTTAATTCTTTAGAAGTGAGTTGCAATAGCGATAATATTTATACACGCTATAATGTATCTGGTGGTAATAATATTGATATAAAGTATGTCAATTTTGGTGATACACGGATTACAGATTTATCCTATTTTATCAATGCGAGGAATGAAGCTAATCAACGTATTTATGTTTCAGATTCACTTGCAGAGAAATATAATCAATATGTAAGTGACAGAGAATTGGCAAGACAAAGCTATATGTCATATACAAAACAGTATAATCAGGCACTTATTGATATAGATACATTAAAATATAAAGTTCCTAATGATAGTGTTCAAAATGATTGGGATTCTTTTACGGATTCGGAGTTAGATGCATCTTATAAAACGTATCATCAATTACTAGCAACATTACAATCATTATATAAAGAGGATTACGGAAAGGTTGGATGTAATGCCGATGGAAGTATCAATGAAAATTATATCCGTACTACAGAGTATTGGTATGATTATTACGCTTATAAGATTACGATAGAACAAATTACCGCTGCTATCCATGCGAGAGCTGAAGGTTCTCGTTATGCGGATATTGACAACGAAGATGTATTAAAAAAGATAAATGCCTATAAAACAGAATGGAGTTTGTATGGCACAGTCGAATTAGAAAATAAAATTACTGCTTATAACAACAGTATGCAAGTATTAGTGGATGGCGAAGCTATTGTGTTAAAGCCTAATTCAGAAGAAGCAAAAAGATGGTCAGAATTAAATGAAAACGAAAAAACAGAATATGGTTACTATGAGGGTAATTATAAATATTCTGTATATATGAATTTGTATAATGAAAAAGTTTCCTGCCAGTCTTATCTTAATCAGTTAAATATTGAACTGGAAGCAGCAGAATCTATTCGTGATACTGCACAAGCCAATAGAAATAATTTGGTTAAGTTAGTTGAAATAGAATCTTATAACAGAGCAGAATTGAAAAAAATTGTATCACTCCCATCTTCCACTGTTGCTGATACTTTTACAGAAGAAGAAATTCAGATAATAAATCTTCTATATGTTGATAAAAATTACAGTAACGAGTATATTCTTACAACATCTTTAGATACAACGGTATCCGAAGTAGATATACAATATGAATTATTGGAAGATGCCAAAGAACAGTTATCCATTGAAAGTCAACCACAAATTTCTTTTAATGCAAGTATTGAAAACCTTTTAGTTATGTCTGAATTTAAAGACTTTGATTTTGAAGTTGGAAATTTTGTTTCACTGGAATATTATGATGACTACTATGTTGATATGAGACTTATATCTATGACATTTAATCCATGTATTCCTGAACATTCTCTTAGCGTATCGTTTTCCAATTTTATCAAATCTAAATCAGAACGTACAGATTTGTCAAACATTTTAGGACTTGCTGTAGAGAACGGTTCTAGTTCGTCTGGCAGCGGTTCAGGTAATGGCTCTGGTAATTTTGGTACAAGTAATGATATTGATGTTACAATCAGTAATACCATGTTATCAAAATTGCTCAATACTGAAATGTTTGGAACAAGAGTAAGTAATATTATCCTTGATACAATAAAGGTCAATGAGATTAATGCTAAGTATGCCAAATTTGAAGGTTTGGCAAAAGGCACAACAATAATTGATGGAAAATGTATTATGACTGGTTATATTATCGACCAGTTTTATAATGGGAATGATGGAGATATAACCAATACTAAAGGTTCTGTTATTAATCTGGAAACAGGGAAATTTAATTTTGGTGGAGGTTTATTGAAGTATGATGGTACTTCTCTGACTGTAAAAGGTGCTATATATTCTGATTTAGGATATATAGGTGGAGAATCAGGATTTACTATTGCTGATGGTAAATTATATTCTAATGGTCATAGTTCTTATAATACTGCAAAAGATGGTGTGTATATAGGTACTGATTATATCTCACTTGGTAATGGTGGTGTGACATATTTCAGTAAAAACGGCACTGGAAAAATTGGTACATGGTATATTAATGCTAATTCCATCTATCGTTACAGTTCTATTTGGGGTGCTTATGGTGGTATGTATTTTGGCACAAGCGGATTGTCTATTAGTAATGTATTTAAAGTTGATTCTACTGGAAATACTTCTATAACTGATAAATTTAAGGTTACATCTGATGGAGCTTTAACTGCTACAAGTGCAACTATTACAGGTAATATTACCGCTACTAAATTAACTGCTACACAAGAGGGGAATATTGCAGGATGGTCAATTAATAGTTCATGCATTTATAGGGGAAATTCTAATTTTGGAAATGCTTCAGGAATGTATTTTGGCACAAGTGGATTGTCGATTACAAATAAGTTTCAAGTATGGTCAGATGGAAGTTTTAATTTTGGTGATGGCAAACTTGTTTTTGATGGAAGTAAATTAACTTTAGGTTCTGATGTTACTTTAAGTTGGAATCAGATTGATGGTGCTGATGATAAAGTAACACAGATTGCCCAAAATTCAATCACTACAGATTGGCTGAATACAAGGAATATTACTGCCGGAAGTGTTGCTGCTGAAAATATAACAGGTACAACTATATATGGTAAAACTTTTTCTGGTTGTACAGGTGAATTTTCTGGTAATATTACTGCTTTATCATTCAAATATTCAGATAGTCGATTTGATTGCACTGTAAAAGACGGATTTCAAATTTGTAATAAATCTGATTCTCTGGAAACAAGTTTTTCTATATATGGAGTAAAAGGTAGTATGGCTTTATCTTCAAATTCATTAGATTTTTATTTAGGAAATAACTTTGATGGTGAAAATGGTAGTTTCTGGTATGATTCAGAGGGATTTCATTTTAGTAAAAGGATAAATATAGGTTTAAATTCTATTCGTGCCGGAGATAGTTCTGCTGTTATTATTGATTGTACAACAAAGGGAAAATTTTATTATGGTACTTCTTCTGCATACGTAGATGAATCGGCTTTGTCAGTATTGAGAGGTAGAACAGTTCGCATTTATTCTCACGGTGGCGGTGTATATTTGGGCTCATCTGGCTCTACTGCTGTATCTTCCGATGAGAGATTTAAGGACTTATCAGATATAGACGAGCGTTATGAGAAGTTTTTTTATAATCTAAAACCGACACTTTATCAATATAAAGTTGGTCACAGAAAACATATTGGATTTGGTGCAAGAGCTGTAGAAAATGCATTACAAAAAGCTGGATTGACCACTGAAGAATTTGCTGGAATATTGATAGATAAAAATGTTGATATTGGCAAAGATGAAATATTAGATTTAGATGGTAATACACATTTTGAAGAGCTATATTATTTAAGATATGAAGAATTTATATCTTTAAATACATTGATGCTGCAAAAAGCTTTATTACGTATTACAGAATTAGAAAATACAATAAAAGAAATGAAAGGTTAGGTGTATGAATATGAAATTAACAAATTTTGCTGTTGTAAATATGATAAATACTCTGGAGAAATTTGCAGAAAAGAAACTTCCTCAAAAAATTAGTTATGCAATAACAAGAAATCTTATTTTGTTACAGAAAGATTATGATTGCTATTTAAAATCCCTTAATAAGCTGTTTTCTAATTATGATGACTATATTGTCAGGGATGAAAATGAAAATATTATGAGTAATGAGGTTGGGATTCCCATTGTAGACAGTAAGGTTGAAAAAGAATTTAATGAGGAAATTTCTAATTTGTTAAATATTGAAATCGAAATAAAATTGTATTGTATTTCAGAAGAAGTTTTCAATTATGAGGATAGCGCAAATCGTTATGATTCCCTTTCTGCATCAGACATTATGAACCTTCGAGCTGTTTTATGTAACCAAGAAGAAAGTGATAAAAATGAGGTATCTAACGGATAGTCGGTATAGTAAAAATATTAGGGATGTATCTATATGGATGCATCCCTATTTTATGAGGAAAGGTGGTTTTTTATGGACGAAAGAGTGAAAAAAGATAAGCAGAACAAAATAACAACCAATATTGCTCTTGATTTGACAAAAGATGAATGGAACAAATTTAAAGAGCTATTGAAAGGAAAAACAGGTATCAGTATCGGCACTTTCTTCAGCATGGTTGTAAAGCAGTTTGTTAAAGGGGAAATCAGTCTTGAATTGCTACAAAATAAGGAGTTACACATTGCAAAGATAATAAATCCTGTTCCAGATGCTACAAAAGGAATTGATTCAAAGACAGAAGCAGAGTTTCAGGTAATATTCAAAAGCATAATTGAGAAATTGAAAAAGGCTGGAAAGGCTTTAGATAGTGATGAATTAAGAGAATTGGAAATAAGGGAATCAATTAAGTATGCATTAACATTTGACCAGCGTATGAATTTGTATTATGACATAATCAATGCGGTTGATTATGAGTTTGCTGGCAGTTTAAATACAAGGTCAAATGATGGGTGGAATTTCCGAAAAGCATTGAAGAAAATATTCGGTTTAAAACGTATGCCTTATACCCAATGTGATGAAGTTATAGATGAGGATGATATGACAGATTATAGTTGGATGGAAAATTATTTGTGATGGAGGAAAAGCACATGAAGAAAGATAGGATTACTGAGAAAGTTAGACCAGAAAATCTAGTTGAGCAGATTGCAAATAAAACATACATATCTCCTGAAGCGGTTTCTGTCATATTAGGGGCGGTAGAGGATGTGGTTATTAATAAAATTTCATCTGCATCTAAAGATAAGGATGTATCTGTAAAGCTGTTTGATGGATTTTTCATAGAGGGTAAGTATCAGGGAACAAAAGAAACAGAAAATAATTTGACAGGGGAAACTATTGAAGTGCCTGAAAGAATTAATATTAAAGGGCGGTTTACAAGAGTTTTCAAAGAGAAAATCAATAAAGATGCATAAAGTAAAAGGGAAAGTTGCAAGGTTGTGTTTGAGGATGTTATCTCAAATGCAGCCTTATTTTTACGATTTTGGGGAGTGTGGGTCATAGTTTGGAAATTAGATTTTGAAATTAGTGCTTGCAATTTGTATATGAAGCTATTACAATACAGAATATAAGGTTTTTCTCCATGATAAAGGGTAAACCCCATTTCCCTAGATGGCAAAAAAGTGGTTTCCCTTTGAAAAAATAAGAAAATGAAGAATAGACCTTGATAAGTAGGAGATTTTCTGCTTGTTGAGGTCTTATTTTTTACTATAGCATGGAGCAAAAAGCCTTAAAATAAGGCATTTAAGAGAGCATAAAATTAAAATTTTATGTGGAAATGATTGGTAGATTTTTGAGATACTTTGAGCAGTAGCCAGAACGGTTATCGGATGTCAGAGGGAAATGAAAATTTTACCTTACAGGGAAATGGGGTTTACCTTTTGATAGGACATTTGGACTGGAGAGTGCGTAAAATAGGCATTTTCCAGTCTGTTTTTGTGCCTTGTGATGTTAACATGATGTTAAGAAAACAAGTCCGTACTTTTCTTACTTTCAAACTGTCGCACTTGAAAATCCTGCCGGAATATGGTAGTATTTTTTTGGGTGTCACCAAGGTGGTAGGTGGCTGGCCCTCTTCGGAGGGAACTGTGACCCTCCGTTTACATAGAAACCCGCAAGGGAATCTGCTGGAAAGGAGGGCGACGCTCATGTTGACGATTGAAGGACTTCTCGCAGTGCTCAGCTTCGGACTGACCTGCTTTAGTATCGGATACGCCATGGGGCGTAACGATAATCATAAGACACAGAAATAGCCGCCCCGGTCTGCGAAACTAGGCGGCTATTTTTTAGCTAACTATTCCGGGCCAGCCATCTATCGGTGGCACCTTTTTTCTATCCTTACTATATCACAGTTTACGGAAGACTTCAAGTATCTTTTTCGGATGTTGCTTCAGGTCGCCGCAGGCGGTTCAGTTCTCCGGCCAGCTTGGTATCTTTTTCCGGATACAGGTGGGAATAGGTGTCAAGCGTGGTTTTTACCGATTCATGCCCCAAACGTTCCGAAATCTCCAATATGTCAAAGCCCATATCAATCAGCATACTGGCATGTGGTTCTCTTTCTAAAGGGTATTTATAGGACAAAAAAACATTGTAAAATCGGCACATCTATAAAAAATATTTCAATAACAAAAGAGCAACCCAAATTAACAGGCTGCCCTTTTGTTATATCCTTGAGAATATTATACTTATTTGATTTTCATCTTTTTAGTTATCCCTTTCTTTCTCAACCATTTTGTATATGCCTTCTTTTGCTTTTTCGGAACTTTAATCACTGCTTTCTTGTAAATCCCCTTAAATGCCTGTGTTCCAACGGATTTGCTTTTCAGCTTTTTGGTTTTTATTGTTATGGATTTTAATTTCTTGCATCCATAAAACGCCTTCTTTCCAATCTTTGTCACACTGGCCGGAATAGTAATCTTCTTTAACGATGCACATTTAAAGAAAGCTTTATTCCCAATTGATGTCGCATATTTTCCTATGCTTACAGACTTTAGCTTTTTGCATCCGCTAAAAGCATTATCCGATATAGCTGTTACCTTATATTTTATTCCGCTAATTGTCACTGTAGCTGGAATAACAATTTTTGTTACCCTGTTGCTATTAGGTTTATAAAATGTCACTGTCTTGCCTTGTATGATTACTTTGTATGACATTTTATTTTTGGTATCTTTTAATACAGTTCCCTTTAATGGGCTATTTGGTTCATCCGTTGGTTTCGGACTGACTGTTACATCTGGTTCTCCTGTTGGTTTCGGACTAGCTGTTACATCCGGTTCTACTGTTGGTTTCGAGCTAGCTGTTACATCCGGTTCTACTGTTGGTTTCGGGCTGGCTGTTACATCTGGTTCTCCTGTTGGTTTCGGGCTAACTGTTACATCCGGTTTTCCTATTGGTTTCGGACTGGCTGTTACATCTGGTTCTCCTGTTGGTTTCGGACTGGCTGTTACATCTGGTTCTACTGTTGGTTTCGGACTAGCTGTTACATCTGATTTCTCTACCCACTTAGCTTTTAATATAATATTCTTTGTCACAATATTATCAAAGTCATATTTCTCGTCATGCAAATACCAACCATCAAATTCGTAGCCATCTTTTTGTGGGTTAGCAGGTTCTTGTACTTTTCCTCCCTCTTCAACATATTGACGTGTAACCGATGTCCCGCCATCTGAATCAAAACGAACCAAGTATTCTGTATTATCAGAAATTTTATGATAAGATACAGTAATTATAATATCTTCACTGCCAACTGTAACATATGACTCATTTTCTATTTCCTTATCATTTACTTTCAAAGAAAGGATTCTATATCCATCTGGAATACCGGCTACTATTTTGATTCTGTCATTTTGATACAACTTATCTTCAACTGAAATTTCTGCATCCTCCATGTATACTCTAACACCTTCCGGAATAGTAATATTTACTGGTTCTGCAGCGCTATCTGCGATATACTGAATCGTATCTTTTCCTAATGATACACCCGCATAAGTTTCAATGCCCTCGTTCAATGTAAGATCATAAGATTGATCTTTTTCAAAAATTCCGTCTTGCATCTGAATTTCGACATATTTAGTTACCTGCTCGTCATTATACTTGCGGATATTGTTTTTATTGATTACCAGTTTAGTATCAATTGTTTCGCCTGCTTGACTCAGTTGTATGCTATCCTTCAATATGCTATCCACCAACAGATATCTATCAAATGTAACCCGCAATTTATCTCCTAAATTCGTCACTTTACTGATATGTGCAGGTTCTGTAGATATCATGGCAATATTTACATCTAACTGTGGTGGCGGCACCACCATTTTCTCACTATATACCGTTTCGTATCCTTCTTTGGTGTAAACAACCTGCCAGAGTCCTTCCGGTACATCCCATGCATAGTTTCCGTCATTGTCTGTAATCAACGGATTCTTTTGATTATACTCCTCTGCATCCCATACCACCATGTCTCCGGCATCGTTTTCATAATATAGAGTTGCCGTTACACCCTGAATACGGTTATCTTCAAAAGTTTCATATACATATCCGCTAGGATCAACAGATACTTTAGCAGTGGACACTTTCTTTGAAGTTAACAATCCCTCTTCAGCATCATCCTGATCCTTTGAACTGTTACTACTGCTTCTGGTTCGTGCTTTTGCATATGTCTTTTCAAGTTCTTTTACCGCATCAAGTAAATCCGGATCGGTTGATATTACCTTTATCAGAGCAGAAAAATTCTTATCAATTTCACTTCTTGCTACACCTTTCATTGCATTATAATTGTCGTCAAGTTTCTCCTTTATCTTGTTTTCTGTCTTCGTAACAACTTTTTTATATAACATTTTATCACTTAAAGATGCTGTCTCCAAGTCAATACTCTGATCCGAAATAACCTGGCACCAGTCAATTGCTTTTGTTGCATTTTCCAGAAGTACATATGCCTCCAATTGATGATAATATATACTGGCTTTACTTTTCGCTACTGGACCTCCATTTTCCATAATTATCTTCATTCTATTCTGATAATTTTTTGCTACTCTTTGAACTTCTGTATCATCTTTGCTTTTATCAGCGACATCTGTTTGTCTCTGGATAAAATTTATAGCATTCTTTACTTTGACCATAGCGGATTTTTCTTCTTTAAGATCTAATGTCTCAAGTACTTTATCCTCTACTTTTTCTGCCACTTTTTCTTCACTCTTCTTAAATATTTTTTTGAAGAATTGTGCTATTTTTCCTTCTTCTTTTTTCTCCTCATCATTTGCCCTTGCTTTTAAGCGTGTTTTTGCTTTAACATTTCCCAATGATGCTGAAATTCCATATGCTCGAATGTATCGCACATAACTTCCATCCTCCTGCTTGAAATATGATTCCATGCCTGAATAATCCACTCCATCATATTTTGCACATACTTCATAAGCATTCACATAAACATCCTGTCCATCAATCTGTGTCAGAATACACTCATCCGACAATTCAAAGTCAGCCTCATCTTCAAGCAATGTCATTTCATAGATCTGATTATTGTCAGAGTCAGCAATATCGAATTGATGTTTTAATATTTGCACATACTCTTTGTCTGTTTCATCATAATGTTTTTCCAATACTACTTCTGATTCAGAAGCTTCCATTTCAAATTGACCGCCCTCAGAATAATCGTGTGAATATTTCAATGGCAAATAGCTGATACTAAAATCATTTGGTACCCGGTTAGCATCCAATGTGATTTCGCCATGCCAATATCCCATCGCATCATTGTACTCCATATCTGCTATTTCAACATTTCCATTGGTAAGACCGATTTCTGTTCGTACAAGTGCAACTTCATTATCCGTAAATGTTGCAATAAATTCAAACTTTGACGATGGAACCATAGTGATATTCAAGTTTTTCACTTCAATCGAAGAATCTCCCGCATCATAAGTTGTTCCATTATGCAATATCTTAAATGAAGACACATCGATTTGTGTACTGCCACAAATCACCCTAGATGTCTCAGACACTGCTTTCGTATCTTTGTTGACAGCCCGTAAATAATGCGTCATACCCATATCATCAGAGAGGTTAATTTCTGTCCGATATACGCCATACTTATTTGCAGTAACATTTCCGATTACAACATCTCCGTCATAAATCAATATGGTTGCATTCTTATCTGCTACACCTCTTGCCACAATAGTACTGGTTCTTGCCTTTTTAGGAACAATCAAAGTTAATTCATTAATATCAAGATTGTCTGCCCCTATGCTGTTTACATAATCTACCCCATTGATGGTATAAGCAGCTTTTCCGGTAAATTCCAGTGATGAACTTGTGATTGTATTAAGCACCTTTGCACGATACCGGATAATCATGGATTTCGCATCACAAGGAATTGTAATTACATTGTTCTCCACCTCAATATCAGATGCTTTTCCATCAATGGTCAAACTGTTTTCCACATACTTTGTGCCTGCTGGCAGATTCAAGGTAATCTGTGTATCTTCTCGCTTAGCATTTGCCTTAAACGCAACTTCTGCCCTTACTACAACGCTGTCACCAATCATTACACTCGAATTATTTAAAGATATGCTTGTATTCTCTTTATTAAGATATATCTCCTGCTCATCTGTCAATGGGATATAAATACCCTGTGCGGAAATAACACCATTCTCAACATCTACTGTCTTACCGGAATACAATCCCACAATATTAGTGTTTTTCTTCAAATCATCTAAACGGTTATACAAATTAATTGGAACATTTTCATCTGCGCTAATTATAGTATAGGCACCTGCCTTCAACCCTGTAATATTACACTTGCTGGTAACTCCCTTTTTATATGTTACTTTAGCACCAGTTTCATCAAAAACAAGAATATGATTTTTGGCTGCCGCCATTCCGTCTTCACGTTCAATATCCAGCTTTATGCCGCCATATTGATAAATATTCCCTGTGACATTTGCATTTCCGTTCTTTGATACGGTTGTCTGCAAAACAGTCTCCGCATACCCATGTTTGCCAATCGTTATGCTAAGTTCGTCACCAACGCTTACCTGTTTCGTGCCTGTGTAAACATTAGGCCAGTTATTTTGGATATCTGTTACAGCAGCATCTTTCGTATCATTATAAATACTGATTCTATCCGGTACTAAATTATACTCTTCTTCAAGTTCTGTCTCAGTTTCCTCTATGCTCTGGATATAAGACACCCCAAATTGTATTCTCCCCTGTGCCCGTTCCATCTGATATGTAAAGCCATCCAGTCCATTCTCATCCACCTCAAAAGAAGTGGTAGTATAACCTTTTTTTGATAAGGATATTGTTGCCGGTGTATCTTTTCCTGTCAGGTTAATCTTTCCGGAAGCATCTGTATTTCCGGAAACCGTTGTTGAATGAATCCCATTTAACTGTTGCACCACAGTAACCTTTACACCTGGCACTTCTGTTTTGCCATCGCTTTCATAAACAATGCCGGAAATACTGGTGTTTTGGAACCTATTTAATTCCAGTTTTGCTGTATTTTCGCCTGCTTTAAGTGTAATTGTTTTAACATTCTTATCTATTTTATACGTCTTTGCCAACTCATTGCTCAACGCCAGTGAGTAGCCAATCACATCTCCTTCTGACAGGTAATTTAATGATGTGCCATCTCCCAAAAGTCTGGATTTCCCCTCTGTGCGGTCATAAAACACGACTTTTAAATCCTTATGGGAAACTTCTGCCCCATCAGCATAAAACTTAACATCCAAAGATGCCATTTTAGGGACTGTAGAAAAATCAACTGTAATCTCCTTTCCCTGCGTTACTGTAATATCATCAATACTTGCATACTCTATGCCGTTTCCGATAATGGATGCACGGTAATCCGTTCCGCTAGCAAGAGAACGTATGATGTCTGTCGCTTCTCCATCCAGCTTTGATTTATATACACAGCGGCTTCCTTTAAATACTTTTAAAGTCATATTTGTGCTTTCAATAATATCCTCATTGAACCGCACACTCATAATGCCTTCTATTTTCAAAGGCATCTGATACCAAAAGCTGGATGTAAAAGCAACCTCTCTGCTATCTTTGCCAGAAATAATCGCTTTAATTGATGTGATTTCTCTCATTCCATCGGAAATTATAAAATCTCCTGCAAAGGCACTCTTCCCACTATTATACACTGCTGAAATCTCTTTACTCTTAGTGCTTCCCTCTGCATCGACATAACTGACTATGTATTTTACTGTATTGTCCGAATCTGTATCGTAATAAATACTCATAGTCTGGTCAGATAATGCAAATCCTTTCTTGCTTTCTTTTACGGAATACCAGAAATCAATGTTTTCTTCCTCATATTCACTAAACATTACCTGAAGGAATGGGAATCCATTATTGATCGTGTCAAACACTCCCCAAGTATTAACAAAATCCCAGTCTTCAAAACTACTCTCATCTTTCATCTGTGCATTAGTCAATGGAGTACCCTTATTTGTATCTTCACAGCCAGACTTATTTTTATTGTAATAAGAGGAACTAACCGATCCATAATTATATCCTAACAACCCACCATAGGAGGAAGAATCTGCACTTACGTTTCCAGCAGAGTACGAATTTTTCACATTACCTGAACTATTCTGATATCCTACCAGACCTCCTACATACGACTTTCCACTTACAGAAACGTTAGAATAAACATTCTCTAATGTTCCATTATTACTTCCAACTAAACCTCCCACATAATTCGCACCATATATTTTCCCTGCCGAAAATGATGTACTGATTTTCTTTGTATTTTCTCCAACTAAACCACCTGTTGAACCATTACTGCATGTAATAGTAACATTGCTCTTTGAATTAGATACAAAACCCGCATTATATCCTATCAAACCACCTTTGCAGGTTTCAGAGGCTATGGAACCTTCAGTGCTGCAATTGTCTACAGTTCCTGTATTATATGCACACAATAATCCTACATAACTATTTGAACCTTTAGATATATCACCACTGACGGATAAATTCTTGATTGTCCCTTCATTGTATCCAAACAGACCGATATAGTCGTATGCCGTCCCCGTGGACTTCAAACCTGTTACCGAATGCCCGGCTCCGTCAAACACCCCATTGAATCTCCGGCTATTGTTTCCGATTGGTGTCCAGTTGTCTGCTGTAATCTCAATGTCCTTACCAAGTCTGTAATACTTCTTCCCATCCACTGAGAGCCGGTTGCTTGCCAGCGCAAAAAACTGTTTCTCATTCTCTATGATGTACGGGTCATCCTCTGCACCGCTTCCCGCAATTTCGATTTCCTCTGCTTCGCCACGCAGGCTGATACACGGGTAGCCGTCCTCGCCCATCGTCCAGACATGGTCGAAGTCCCATCCATAATAAGCATCCTGCCTTTTCAGTCTTGATGTGCTTTCCGCAAACCCGATCTTATTGCCTGTGTTGACAGAATTATAGTAACAGTAAAATATTGTTTCACTTCCGCCATATGCAAAACCACATCCAGACCCGCCGTTTACGCTTCCCCTTGCATAACAATAGTTTATGTTTCCATAATTATATCCTGCCAGTCCGCCTACAGAAGAGCTATTGTTTGATGTCACTGTCCCTGTTGCATAGCTGCATGTAATTGTTCCGTCATCATTATATCCTGCCAGTCCGCCTACATATCCGTTCCCCGATATGCTCCCTGTCGCATAGCTATATCTTATCGTTCCATCGTTTTCTCCAACCACCCCTCCTGCAGTGCTGGCATTCCCGCTTACATTCACACTGGATTTGCATTGGCTGATTACACCCTTGCTGCCATTGTATCCCACCAGGCCGCCACGGGTTACTGTGCTGTTAATCGTTCCTGTTGCAGCACTATTCTGGATTGTTCCATTGTTGTATGCACACAGCATTCCCGCATCGCTGCTTCCGTCTATCAGGCTTCCGCTGACTGTGAGGTTTTTAATCGTTCCCTCATTATACCCGAACAAACCGATATAGCTATATGACGTCCCCGTGGACTTCAGTCCTGTTACCGTATGCCCGGCCCCGTCAAACACTCCGTTAAATCTCCGGCTATTGTTCCCAATCGGTGTCCAGTTGTCTGCCGTAATCTCGATATCCTTACCAAGCCTGTAATACTTCTTCCCATTCACTGAAAGCTGGTTGCTTGCCAGTGCAAAAAGCTGTTTCTCATTCTCTATGATGTAAGGGTCATCTTCCGCACCGCTTCCTGCAATTTCAATTTCCTCTACTTCACCACGCAGGCTGATGCACGGGTAGCCGTCTTCACCCATTGTCCAGACATGGTCGAAGTCCCATCCATAATAGGTATCCTGCCTTTTCAGCCTTGATGTGCTTTCCGCAAATCCAATCTTATTGCCTGTGTTGACAGAATTATAGTAACAGTAAAATATTGTTTCACTTCCGCCATATGCAAAACCACATCC
>CANQNT010000056.1 GCA_947625255.1 uncultured Acetatifactor sp.
AAAATTTTAGGGAGATATGAGAGCCAATTGCTTTCCATACCTCCCTGTCTTAGGGCTGGTTATTTCCCGACAGCCCCGTTTCCTTTTATTCAAATGTCGAATCAAATCTTAAGGACGCTATGGCATATAGGTTTATCGTCCTTTTTGTGTCGCCAATCTCGATAGAATAAGGCTTTTCGGCATTTTGGGTGTTCTTTCGTTCATCGTATTTCCCAACTCTCTCGAAAGTCGAAAAGCTATGTATCGGAAAACCGATTGTGCTATACTCGTCCTCAAAAACGGTAATCGGAACATTTTCGATGCTTCTCTGGGTACGGAGGAACTGGCCCATATGGAGATTGTCAGTTCCATTATCTACCAACTGACCAGAAATCTGTCCATGGAGGAAATCAAAGCCAGCGGTTTTGATAAATACTACGTGGACCACACCCTGGGCCTGTGGCCCCAGGCCGCTGGCGGCATTCCTTTCAATGCCTGCGAGTTCCAGGTCAAGGGCGACATCATCACCGACCTTGTGGAGGATATGGCGGCCGAGCAAAAAGCCCGATCCACCTATGAAAACATCCTCCGTCTGGTGGATGACCCCGATGTCTGCGCGCCTATCCGCTTCCTGCGTCAACGTGAGATCGTTCACTTCCAGCGGTTCGGAGAAGGTCTGCGCATCACCCAGGATCGCCTTGACAGCAATAATTTCTATGCGTTTAATCCGGAATTTGACCGCTGCAAGGACTGTAATGACACACCGGTCTGCCCTGACAATCATTAAGGACATGACCTGATTCCATTGAGTCCGATTGGGCTTAGAAAAATCGCCGTCAAATCCTTTGATTAGGATCTGGCGGCGATTTCGCGTCAGCGGCATTGTGACTGCCGGACAAGATTATTTATTTCTGCAGGGAACCCGGCAGCCTTCTGCGGATGAGGCGGTTCTTAAGTTTTTTCCAGTCGAAAGGAATCAGGGGATAAAGGTAGCTGTTGTGGGAAACGGTTTTGTTGGAAAGGAGGGCAAGCAGGAAGATGGCAATCCCTGCAAGATAGCCTGCGAGTCCAAAGGCGGCGGTCAGGATCAGGTTGATGATTCTCATAAATTTCAAAGCGTATCCCATTTCATAATTGGCCTGAGTATAGTTGGCGATAGCTACGAAAGCCATGTAAAGCATGACCTCCGAGGAGAACCAGCCGCTGTTGACGGAAAATTCTCCCAGAACCAGGGCCGCCATGACGCTTAAGGGGGTGCTCAGCATGTTGGGAGTGTTCACGGATGCCAGGCGCAGGCCGTCTATGGCCAATTCCAGAATTAAAAACTGCCACACAAGAGGCACATTGGGCGCTTCCTTCAGCATAATGAAAGAAAAGGACTCCGGAATCCACTGGGGATGATTGATCAAAAGCAAAAAGGTGGGCGTCATCAGGTAGGTGAGCAGGGCGATAAGGAACCGCGTCAGGCGCAGATAGGTGCCCGTCACCGGCGGGAAATAGTAATCATCGGCCTCTTCCACCACGTCAAAAGCCGTGGTAGGCAGAATCATGGCGGAAGGAGAATTGTCCACCAAAATCACCAGATTTCCCTCCAAAACCTGGGCAGCCGCCGTATCGGGCCTCTCCGTATACTTGAACTTGGGAAAAGGGTTGAACCAATGTCTGTCATAGAGGCATTCCGCCAGGCTTTCCTGATTCATGGTCAGAGCGTCCACATGAATCCCCTGAATCTTGGTCACCACCTCGTTCAGAAATTTATGATCCACCCGGGAATCCATGTAGCATAGCACGATGTCCGTCTGGGAGCAGTCACCAGCTTTCAGGATTCTCATCCTCAGATCCGTGCTGCGGATCCGTCTGCGGATCAGGGCCGTGTTGAACACCACTGTTTCCACGAAGCCGTCCTTGGAACCCCGCATGACCTTGTCCTTTTCCGGCTCTTCCACTCCTCTGGCAGGATAGGTCCTGGCATCGATGAGCAGGGCCTTTTCATAGCCCTCCACCAGCAGGACGAACACTCCCGCCATCAAAGAATAGAGAATCCCGTCCCATTGGTCTTCCAGATCCACTTCCACGTAAGGAATCCCTTTTTTTGACATTTCATGGGCGGACCCGGGCAGGTCCTCCGGCTTCATGTCCATGAAATACTGCAAAAGTTTCTGCATCACGTCATCCTTGCAGAAGCCATCAATAAAATAAAGGCAAGCCTCCCTGCCGCCAAAAAAAATACTCCGATATACCACGTCAAAGTTCGTATCCACAGCCATGGTCTTGTTTAAATACGCCATGTCCTTGGTGAGAGATCCCGTTATCCGTCCAGGATCCTCATTTTCCTCGTCGGATTCCAGTGTCTCCAGAATAAATTCCCGGCTCTCCTGATTGGCAGCAGAACCTTCCTGACGTATTAATTCCTGATACCTCTTCTTTCCTCTCACGACAAAAGACTCCTTTCTTACAGTTCACAAACGTTTCCTTTATTGTGTCCCGAGAAAGGAGTCCCTATTCAAATCATTCATCGCTCATTCTTTTAACCGGTGCTTCCAAAGCCGCCGTTCCGCACGCCCTCCGCGTCATCGTCCACCGTGATCCCGTATTCCAGGAAAATCCCCTGCATGAAGCCCATGCCGGCGGTGACATCCACTGTCTTTCCCTCTTTGGAATCATTGGTCAGTCTGGCCATAATATGTCCTTCATTATCGGAATAAAAATAATCGCTGTCTATGATACCCACGGTGTTGTTCAGCTGTAGGCGATATTTGAAGCCCAGGCCGCTTCTGGGATAAAGCTTAAGTACCCAATCCGGTTCCATCCGGACCCGAATGCCCGTGGGAATCCGAATGCCGGTGCCTGCAGGCAAAGAAAAGGAAAAAGGAGCAAAAAAATCGTACCCGGCACTGCCTTTTGTCGCCCGCCTGGGCAATTCGATGGAATCATAAATATCCTTGATATCACTCTCCGTGTATTCCGGAAAGCTCTCTTTCATCGCGGTCAAAAACTGCTTTGGGCTTACTTTGTAAAATTTCGCGATTTTACGCATCCTCCTACCCTCCGTCCGAAAAAATCGTCACCATGGCGCACGCTTCCCACTACGAAGCACGCCCGCTTACGATCGCCAGTCCCCCTTCGCATCTGCTTCCCATCGCGCCTTATACGCGCTATGCCGTACAGCCGCATTTTGGCAGTTCCAACGGCGTATACGGAACCTCCAGACTGCCTGCGTAATCCTGGCAGTGAAGCACTGGAACGGTGGGATCCTGGCCGGCAAGCGTCGCCTGCACGTCAATCACCCGCTGGTTCCTGCTGCCTTTCCAAAGCAGCTTCGTATCCTTTTCTTCCACATGGAATTCGCCGTCCACCAGCACGTCCAAATAACGCATAATGGGGGCGTTCCAGATATCCTCCCAGGAATCTCCCGTGTAGAGCCAGATCGTCTTGTCGGGGAATTTTTCCTTGATCTCGGCAGCCAATTTCCGCACGTCCCCACGGTTGGCCGGATGCATGGGATCCCCGCCGGAAAAGGTGATGCCGGAAATGTAGCTTTTTTCCAACTGTTCAAAAATCTCATCCCTGGCGGCCTGGTCGAAGAGAAGTCCCCCGTTGGGGTCCCAGGTTATGGGATTCTGGCACTCCCTGCAGCAATGATCGCAGCCGGCCACCCACAATACGACACGCAGACCGTCTCCGTTGAGCATGTCGTCCTTGGTAATATTATGGTACCTCATCATTTTACATGCTCTTCCTTTCCGCGATCTCCGCCATCTTCGCGTCGTTCAGTCTGGTATCCCCGTGTACTCTGGAATAGGACAGATAACCGTTCATCCGGTCGATCTTGGTCAGATTCCGGCTGCCGCACTTAGGGCAGACATCCATTTCCAGCTCCTGATGCCCACAATCGTCACAATAAGCCAGGGAAAGATTCACACCCTCGTAAAAGCCCATGTCCATGGCCCTGCGGATCAGGGAACGGATGGCGTCAATGTTATAATCGATGGGGTACTTCACATATTGAATCTTGCCGCCGTTGCTCAAATCCCAGAAGCGATTCTCCAAATCCTGCTTCTGGATGGGCGTAATATCTTCCGTCACATGACAATGGAAGCTGTTGCTCACATATTCTCTGTCGGATACGCCCTCCACGATCCCGTACTTTTCCCTAAACTGCTTCACCTGCAGGCCGCAAAGGCTTTCTGCCGGCGTGCCGTAAATGGCGTAGAGGTTGCCGTCCTCTTCCTTGAACTCCGCAACCTTTTGATTGATGTGCTCCATAACCTCCAAGGCAAAGGCTCCGTCCTCCACCAGGGATTTGCCATTGTAGAGCTCCTGCAGCTCGTTCAGGGCCGTGATGCCGAAGCTGGCCGTTGCGGAACGAAGCAGCGGCTTAATCTTGTCCCGAAGCTTCAGATGGCCGCCCAGGAAACCGCCCTCGCAGTAAGCCAACGGATTGGTAGAAGCCCGCATCTCGCCAAGATAAGCGTAGGTACGGATATGAAGCTGACGGATCAGGTTCAGGTAATAATCCAACACCTCGTAAAAATCACGACTCTCCTTACGGGACTTGGCCAGAATCATGGGCAAGTGCAGGGAAACCGCACCGATATTGAAACGTCCTACAAATACAGGCTCGTCCGCGTCATCCGCCGGATGCATTCCGCCTCTTTCGTACCAGGGAGAAAGGAACGCGCGGCAGCCCATGGGAGAAATGATCTTGCCATAACGCTTATAAATGCTGGCCACATAGCCCTTGCCCGTCAGACTCAGCCAATCGGGGTACATGGTCTTGGAAGAACAACGCACGCCCGCCTCAAACACATCCTCCAAAGGTTTGCCGGGGCCATGAAGATTTTCATCATACAAGAACACAATCTTGGGGAAAAGCACGGGCTTCTTACATCCGGCCTTGCCCTGTCCCCTGCGGCGCACATTCAACATGGCGATGGTCGCCAGCTTGGCGAAACGTCCCGTTCCGGTTCCAGCTGTCACGGTGATAAAAGGATAGTCTCCGCGGCTGCTGGCAACCGTATTGAACTTGTATTCCCAGCCCTGGAAGCCCTGCTCAAACTCCCGTACCACGTCATTGTAGCTCTCGTTCTCGGCGGCCTCCTGACTGATCCCCAGGCGCAGATACTTTTCCAGATTTTTCTGATAAGACTTTTCCGCGTAGGGCTCCAGGATCAAATCCACGCTGGGCACGGTAAAGCCGCCGTACTGCTGGCTGGCAGCGCTCAAAACGATGTCCCCGATTACGTCAAAGGCCACATCCAGCGTCTTGGGCTCGTTATACCAGATATTACCCATCTCGAAACCGCCGGTCAGAACGCTTTGCACATCGAACAGGCAGCAGTTCATCGTATCTCTTCGGGCGGACATATCATGTACGTAAATATAACCGTCGCGGCAGGCCTGAATCTCCTCCGTGGTCATAAAGAACTTCTGATACAGTTCTTTATTCAATTGATTAAAAATCAGACTTCTCTTGGTGGACACCAGAGCGGAATCCGTATTGGAATTTTCCTTATCACCGATATACATGATGGACTGGCTCTTTTTATAAACGTCGTCCAGCATCCGTACGAAATCCTGCTTATAATTGCGGTAATCACGGTAGCTCTTAGCCACGATGGGTTTCACCCGCTCCAGGGCGCTCTCCACGATATTGTGCATGATGGGAATGGGAATTTCCTTATTTCCCATCTCATTCACCTTGTCCACCACATATTGGCAGATCTGTCTCTCTTCCGCTTCCGTAAACTTGGTCAGGGCACGGTAGGCACTTTTGCCCACGGCATTGATGACCTTTTGGACGTTGAATGCCTCCTTGCTGCCATCTTTTTTGATCACATAAACATCACCGTCCGGCTTGAATTCCGCCCCATAATCCACCTGACTCGTTGTTGCCGACTGAAAGCTGCTACTCATAAAAACCACCTGACCTTTCCTTGCTAAGACCTTACATATGCACTGTGAATGCCCGAAATATGCACCTTTTTCTTACGCCGCCATTAACATTTCATCAATATTACATACATTTCTCAATTCTGGAAAACGACGCCCAGAACACAAGATGTTGTGTTCGTCGCGCCGTTCATGCCATAAATATTGTGTTTGTGATTCAGTATAAGGAAAAAAGACAAAGTTGTCAATCCGTTTTTTGAAAATTTCCCAAAACTATTTTATCCACAATTTGTGCAAAAATATTGACCGAAATGGTCACTTTGACTTACGCGGTCAGCGCTCAATTCAACAGTGAATGCTCCAGAATGGTAAAAATCTGATTCAGGTGGCTGATTTCATAATCAGGAACCCAAGGCGTCTCGTTGACCGTTCCGTTCGGTCGATACCAACAGGTCTTAAGGCCGGCTTGAATACCGCCCTTGATGTCGCTGGTCAGGGAATCACCCACCACCAGAATATGGGACCGATCTTTTTCTGTGACCTTTTGCAGACATTTAACGAAAAAAAGCGGATCCGGCTTGGGAACACCGATCTCTTCGGAAATAAAAATATCTTTCATCCAGACATCCAGGCCGGACAATTTGAGCTTGTTGCGCTGGGTAAGGGTCACTCCGTTGGTTATGACATATTGATCCACCTGTCCCCGGAGGGCCTGACAAATATTGCAGGAATCATCTATGTATTGGTAAATGTTGCCCAGTTCCTGCTGATACTCTTTTCCAAAGCGCTCTAAATCCACGTTTTCAATCCCGAATTCTTCAAAAAGGGTTTGAAAACGTCCGATCAAAAGCTGTGCCTTGGTAACCTCTCCCAGTTCCAACCGTTTCCAATAGGAATCATTGATGCGGTCGTAACGTTTCAAAATCTCTTCCGTGATCATAAGTCCCGCGGACTGGAAGCACTTTTTTAACGCCAACTCCTGAGAATAGGTAAAATTCAAAAGAGTTCCGTCCACATCCCATAGAATCGTTGTAATCATACATCCTCTTTCCGGTTCTTTTTCCCGCGAAGATAGATGCCCAGTGCGATGGCACATCCCGCCACGGCCGCGAACACCAACAGCAACAAAACATAGGACAAAAACGTATTGATAAACAGCATTGACTTCCTCTCCTCTGCCGCTCCAGGCGGTTTTTCTCATCAAACTTTGTGATCAGACAATTTTTCTCATCAAGTAATTGAAGGCGGGACACGTACCCTCCCCGCTCCAACCACAGTATAGCAAGCCATCCCATTTCCGTCAAGAACGAATTCCGGCCAAATCAGGCAGATTCCCATCGCCCGGTGATCATAAACCGTTCCGCTTGTCTGGTGGCCTGACGGATAATATCCGCGTCATAGCCCATCAGCTCCAGCAGCTTGATGGCGTTGCGGGTGGTGGCCTTTCCCTCCATCAGCTTGTATGGGAAGAAAATGTCCCCGTCCCGGATTTCTTCTTCAAAGTGATAATTCTGATAGTCATTTTTCAAAAGGTCGGTCAGCTCGATATCATGTGTGGCCGCGAAGCAAAAGAGGTTCCCTCCGGTCATGCTCTTCAGAATCTGTGTGGAAGCGGCGATCCGTTCCACGGTATTGGTGCCGCGGAGCACTTCGTCAACAAAGCAAAGGACCGGTACCGCTCCTCCCGCCGCGTCCAGAATCCTTTTCAGGGATTTAATTTCCACAATATAATAGCTTTCCCCGCTCCCCAAATCGTCTTTCAGGGCCATGGAGGACAGCACATGGAAAAAGGGAGCCTCATAAGCCCCGGCCGTACAGGTATGAATGGTCTGGGCCAAAATGGCGTTGATCGCCACGGTTTTTAAGAAAGTAGACTTACCGGAGGCATTGGAACCGGTGAGCAAAACACTTTTGGACGTGCGGATGCTGTTTTTCACGGCGTTTTCAATCAAAGGATGATATCCATCCTCCAGAACAATACGATTTTGGGAGTTGAAACGCGGGACGCACCAGCCGTCATCCTCCTTGATGGAGGCCCGATAGGCTCCGATACAAATGGCGGTTTCCACCCCGCCGATCTCTCCCACCAAAGCGTCCACATCGTCAAGGTGCTTGTTCAGGTAGGAAAGCATCCGATTGAATACAATAATGTCCAGATGGAATACCATCCGAACATAATCCATCAGGATTTCCAGGGGATTGCTGCTCATACTTACCGTGCCGGAAGACAACATCCAAAAAGCGCCGTTTTGCAAAGAGGCAAGCTTGTCCTTATGCAGCCGTATTCGCTTCCACTCCTCTTGACAGACGGGAATGGGAAGCTTGACCAAGTCCCCGCAAACCCTGATCAGACGCAGGATATAGGCAAAGCTGACCACATAAGGATCGATTTCGCCTTTTTCCTTATAATAAGTGGCAATGTGATAAGCCATCAGGCATGCCACCCCCAAAATCCCCAGAGAGAACCGAAAGAAGCATACAAAAACAAAAAACACTATGAGCAGATCCACGGCCAGATGCCTTTGGTTAGAGCGCCGGCCCAGATCTCCAAGATACTCCAGGTAATCGTAAAGGGAATAGTTTCCCGTCGTACCCAATCGATGAAGCAAGAGCTGCACATCCACCCGTTCTCTGGGATTTTGGTCAAAATAGGTCACCAGCCCTTCCAAATGCTCCAACTCTTGCGCGGATTGTTTGGGCGTCCTTAACGTGTGGTACAGATATTCTTCTCCGGTAGAGGACAAGGTATGATTCATTCTTTTGAAAATTTCATCCATTCCCAGGTCGTTCCACGTGATATCGTCAATCTGACCACTGGACGGATGCTTGCGGAAATAGCTGTCCAAACGGGCAAAACGTTCCAATTTATATTCCCGTTCCGGCATTTTCCCATAATTTTCAAACAACCTCCGTTCCAATTTTTGTTTTGATTTTCTGCCATCCCAGACTCCCTTACAGAAAATAAAAAGCAAAAACAAGCAAACTGCTCCCCAGAAAACAAGATATTCCATATTTCTTCCTTTCCCCCCGGATCATTCCCAATGCCGGCGGCGCCAAATGACCAATCATACCGGGATCAACCGTTTTGATTTCCGCCATCAAGCGTTTTACGGTTCCGTCATCAGCCGCTTTACGATTCCGGCACATTTTTCATAAATTTCTTCCGGATCTGTACCGATGCGGAAAACACCATCCTGATATAGGATCCGCCCATGAATCATGGTCAGCCGGACATTGGACTTGCTGCCGCTGTAGACCAGATTTTTCACAAGATTGTGAAGCGGCTGCATATTGGGCTGATGCAGATCGATCAGAATCAGGTCTGCCTCTTTACCCGGGGCCAGCACGTCACAATTTTCCAGCCCCATAGCCCTGGCGCCGCTGCAGATGGCCATATGAAGCACTTTTTCCCCGTCCATGCTGGAAGCGTCCTCTTCCCGCAGCTTGCTCAGGCCCGTTACCAGAAACATTTCCCGGAACATATCCAGACAATTATTGCTGGCGGGGCCGTCCGTACCGATCGCCACGGGAATCCCCAATTTGTCAAATTGGGCGATGGGGGCGATCCCACTGGCAAGCTTCAGGTTGGAGGCAGGATTGGTAATGACAAATAAGCCCTTTTCCCGAAAAATATCCAGATCCTCCCGGGACATATGCACACAGTGATACCCTCCACCGCCATGATCGAACAACCCTAAGGATGCCAGATAAGCCGCAGGCGTGCGTCCATACCGGGACACGCATTCGGCCACTTCCCGCCTGGTTTCCGCCAGATGGGTGTAAACCGGGGCCTCCAGACGCCCGGCCAGCCCGGCCATGCCTTTCAGCAGCTCCTCTGAGCAGGTATATTCCGCATGGAACCCCAATTTGTAACTGATCAGGGGATCCGCATGATTCCATTTCACATAATCCTCTTCCACTTCTTGCAGCGAAGAGGTAAAATTGTTCAAACCGCTGACCAAAACGCAGCGCATTCCCATCTCCAGACAGGCCTGCGCCGCGGCATCCGTATCCAGATACATATCGAAAATCGATGTGATTCCGGAGGTCAGATATTCCAGCACTGCCAGCCTGGTCAAGTGGTAAATGTCCTCCCCGCGCAGCCTTGCCTCCAGGGGGAAGACACGCTCCTGAAGCCATTCCTGCAGAGGCAGGTCGTCCGCCATGGAACGCAGAAACGTCATTCCGGAATGGGTGTGGGCATCCTTAAAGCCCGGCAGCAGTAAATCGCCGCGACAGTCGACCTGCTCGTCCCAGGTCTGCATGGGCTGCCGGCCTCTGGCCTGTCGCTCCCTTTCAGATTCATCCTCTGCTCTGGCATCATCCAATTCCGTTCCGATGCCATTCTGAACGTTTCCGGCGATACCCTGTACCATGCCGGCGATGCCTTGCTCTCTACCGACGATGCCTTGCTCTCTATCGGCGCTGTCTTCCGCATCCAGCACCCGCAGGATTTTCCCGTCCTGTACCCACACTTCCCCCTGAAAAACGGGGCGGTTCTTCTCCATGGTCAGGATCCTGGCATTATAGAACCTGATTTTCATACGATGGACGCTCCTCCAAAGCCGTGCGGCAGCAATTCCGCCAAGGTATAACACTGGTAATTTTCTTCCGTGACCGCCACGATAATCCGGAAATCCCCGTCACAGAACTCTTTCATCACTTGTCTGCAGATTCCGCAGGGATAGGCGTAATCCGCCGGTTCTTCACCGGCCAGTCCCCCCGTTATGGCAATGGCCGTAAAATGCCGTTCCCCGGCGCTTACCGCCTGAAAGAACACCGTCCGCTCCGCGCAATTGGCGGCTCCGTAGGAAGCATTTTCAATATTGCAGCCCGTATAAACCTTCCCGTTTTTCGCAAGCAAGGCGGACCCTACCTGATAATGGGAATAGGGAGCATAAGCCGATTTTCGCATTTCCAGAGCAAGACGGATCAGATTCCTGATTTGTTCCTTTTGCATGGGTTTCTCCTCACTTCCTGTCCCATCCGTCGCACGCTTTCCGTAACCAGCCTGGCAAACCGGACAGAAGCTTTGTCAGCGGCTTCCTGCACCTCCTCATGGGTCAGGGGATTGGCGGTCATGCCCGCGGCCAGATTGCTGATGCAGGAAATGCCGCAGACCCGTATGCCCATATGGTTGGCGGCAATGGCTTCCACTACTGTGCTCATACCCACCGCGTCGCTTCCCAGCAACCGCAGAAGGCGGATTTCCGCCGGAGATTCAAAGGAAGGACCGGTCAACTGTGTGTAGATCCCCTCTTGAAGAAAGATTGCGTTTTCCCGGGCCGAGGTGCGGATAATTTCCTGCAGGGTTTTGTCGTAAACCGTGCTCATATCCGGGAATCGTACGCCCAATTCATTAGGATTGGGGCCGATCAACGGATTGGGTACGAACAAGGCGATATGATCCCGAATCAGCATCAGGTCCCCTGGATGAAAAGAAGGATTGACACCTCCCGCGGCATTGGTGAGAAACAATATTTCAGCGCCCAAAAGTCCCATCAGCCTAATGGGAAGCACTACGTCACTGACGGGGTATCCCTCATAATAATGAACCCGGCCCTGCATACACACCACCGGCACCTCACCGAGATGGCCGAAAAGGAATCTGCCGGCATGTCCCGGGACAGTGGAAACAGGGAAATCAGGGATATCGGTATAGGGAACCTGGGCAACGATTTGAATCTTCTTTGCATAATCCCCCAGACCGGAGCCCAGGACAATGGCAACCTTAGGGATAAAATCGGTCCGGCTGCGGATGTATTGGCGACAAGTCTGGAGTTTTTCAAAAATCGCGTTCATGGGGACCTCACTTTCTTTTCTTCAGAATACACGGAAATATCGGGAAAGTCAAGCTTACATATTGGATTCCGGGAAAAGAAACACTTTCGACACTTTCGACCGGACAAATGGCCGAAGTGCGTGGATTTGTTCCTTGCACTTCGGCCATTTTGTATCGGATTTTATTAAATAATGATACATACCATCCCGCCATTGCTGTCGTTGACGATCTTTTGCATGGTGTCCTGAAGTTTGGCCTGGCTGTCATCCCCGATGGAGGCAACCTTGGTGTTAATGCCATCGCTTACAAGCTGTTCCACCGTCTTTCCAAAAATATTGGTATCCCAAATGCCATTCTCTCCTCCGTCCGCGTCATTGATGTATTTGATCAGGTCATCCGCTTGTTTTTCGGTACCCACGATAGGGGCGATTTCCGTTTCAATGTTTGCCCGGATCATGTGGATGGAAGGGCTGATGGCCTTGATCTTTACACCGTATTTATTGCCATGGCGGATCAATTCCGGCTTGTTCAGGGTGATTTCAGACTTGCTGGGGGTCACAACGCCGTAACCCTTCATGCGCACGCTGTTTACGGCATCCAATACCTTGGCATATTCCTTTTTCATGGCGGCAAATTCCTTTAATCTTCCGATTAATTGATACTCGTCCGTGATGGGTTCCCCGATCATGTCAGTGAGCATCTCATAGTAATAGGCATCGTCCACGTCCATCTGAATCCGCACGGAACCGTCGGACATATTGACCGTATCGGTTTTGACCCGTTTGACATAGTCGCTGTCGATGGCGATAGGCTTTGTCACCACGTCCCGTATCACATAATAATCTTTCATCAGTCCCTTGACTTTTCCAACCAAGTCCTGCTTCATGCGGTTTTCCAGGGGAAGCATTTCCACCCACTTGGGCATATAAAACTCTATGACGGAGATTGGAAATTCATAGAGAATGTTTTCCAAAATCCGGTGAATGTCTTCCTTTTTCAGCTGTTCACAATTGACCGGCAGTACTGTTACCTCATAGCGGGAAGCAATTTCCTCCGCAAGCTTTTTGGCCTCCTCGGAATAGGGTTTCTGACTGTTAAGGAGCACCAGAAAGGGTTTATGTAGCTTTTTGAGAGCCGTAATGGTTTTCTCCTCCGCACCCAGGTAATTGGTCCTTGGGATATCTCCAAAGCTGCCGTCCGTGGTGATCACCAGGCCAATGGTGGAATGGTCGTTCATTACCTTGTCCGTACCGATTTCGGCAGCCTGAGTAAAGGGAATTTCCTCGTCAAACCAGGGCGTTTTTACCATGCGTTCCGCGTCCCCCTCCATATGGCCCGCAGCCCCTTCCACCATATAGCCCACGCAATCAATCAGGCGGACGGATACCTCCACGTCATCACTTAAGGTAACCTTGGCAGCTTCCTTGGGGATAAACTTGGGTTCCGTGGTGGTGATAGTCTTTCCTCCCGCGCTCTGCGGCAGTTCGTCCTGGGCCCGTGTCCTGGCATGTTCATCCTCCATATAAGGCAATACCATCACATCCATAAAGCGCTTGATGAAGGTGGACTTGCCTGTCCGAACAGGCCCCAGGACGCCGATATAGATCTCCCCGCCGGTTCTTTGCTGTATGTCATGATAAAGATCATATGTATTCGTCATGTCATTTTGCATCATTCAATAACCTCCTGGTGATACAAATGTATGCGGCCTTGGAAAAAAATATGCGATTTCCCAGATGGCTTCAAAAAAAGAGTGCTTATTTTCCGGTCAACAAGATCTGACGACCAAAAACCCGGGACGCTCAGTTCAAGATTCCATGACATGATCAAAAAATCCCGGGGCGCTCGGTTCCAGAACGCCTCGGGGTTTCAAAAGGATTTACATTTTCACTCTCTTATAATTTTTCTTGCCTCGTCTGATCACGATGCCGTCTCCCAGGAAGCGTTCCGGCGCGTAAAGGGTCTTGGGATCCGTCACTTTTTCATTCTCCACGGTGACGCCGCCCTGTTCCACGGCACGTCTCGCCTCCGAACGGGAAACGCAAAGACCGGACTTTACCAGCACCCCCAGAATATCAATGGCGTCATTCAGGAAATCCGCTTCTTGAAGCCGGCAGGTAGGCATCTCCGCCGCATCTCCGCCTCCAAACAAGGCTCTGGCGCTGGCCTGGGCCTTTAGCGCCTCTTCCTTTCCATGTACCAGATTGGTCAGCTCATAGGCCAGGATCTCCTTGGCCCGATTAAGCTGGCTGCCTTCCCAACGGGCCATCTCGTCAATCTGTTCCAGGGGCAGGAACGTCAGCATCCGCAGACACTTCACCACGTCAGCATCCGCCACGTTTCTCCAATACTGATAAAATTCAAAGGGAGAAGTCTTGTTGGGATCCAGCCACACGGCGCCCTTTTGGGTCTTGCCCATCTTGTTGCCCTCGGAATTCAAAAGCAGGGTGATCGTCATGGCGTAAGCATCTTTGCCCAGCTTTCTGCGGATCAGCTCCGTGCCGCCCAGCATATTGCTCCACTGGTCGTCTCCGCCAAACTGCATATTGCAGCCATACTTCTGGTACAGTTCCAGGAAATCATAGCTTTGCATGATCATGTAATTGAACTCCAGGAAGCTTAAACCCCGTTCCATACGCTGCTTATAACATTCCGCGGTCAGCATACGATTGACGCTGAAATGCACCCCTACGTCTCTTAGAAGCTCCACATAATTCAGATTCAACAGCCAGTCCGCATTATTGACCATAATGGCTTTCCCATCGGAAAAATCAATGAAGCGGCTCATCTGCTTTTTAAAGCATTCGCTGTTGTGTTCAATGATTTCCCTGGTCATCATGGTGCGCATATCACTTCTGCCGGAAGGGTCCCCGACCATGGCAGTGCCGCCGCCGATCAGGGCGATGGGCTTATTCCCGGCCATCTGTAGCCGCTTCATCAGACACAGGGCCATGAAATGCCCTACATGAAGGCTGTCCGCCGTGGGATCAAAGCCGATGTAGAACACCGCTTTTCCCTGATCCACCAACTCTCTGATCTCCTCTTCATCCGTCAGCTGCGCCAACAAGCCTCTGGCCTTTAATTCCTCAAAAACCGTCATTTTCCTGCTTCTCCTTTGATCCGTTTCGTTTTGTATGATTTGATTTCGGATGCTTGCACTATTATACACTGAAAAGAAGCTTCTGTCACGTCCTTTTTTCGCAGAGATTCCGTTGTTCCTGAAACTCGGAAGAGCTTTGCCACATAACGGCCCTTGGCGGTGATCAAAGAATAGACACTAGGTACCTCCATCCTCTTCCGTCAGCCTTTTCAATGCCGCCAATATCGCGGAACGGCCCGCTTCACACCAGTCCGTTCACAATATTGTCCGGCCGTTCCTGTCTGCTCACCTTTTCAAAGGCCGTCCAAATATTCCGATGGGCTCGACGGAACGTCTGCGTCGTGATCCCCGCGATATGGGGTGAGAAAAGGACCCGTCCCTTCCTCTCTACCGGCAGATTCAACAACGGATTGTCCTTACGAACCGGCTCCGGAGCCAGGGTATCCAGACCTGCTCCCGCAATCCACCCCTCCGCCAGAGCCTGACGAAGCGCCTCATGATCCACGATCTCTCCCCGTGCCGTATTGATCAAATATGCATCCCGGCGCATTCCCTGGAGAAAGTTCTTGTCGATCATGCCGGTCGTCTCGGGTGTGACAGGCACATGGATGCTGATAAAGTCGCAGGTACGCATCATCTCCGGAAGCTCCATCCAACTCACATGATACTCCCTCTCAATTTCCGGGGATTTCCGTCTTGTGGCATAATAAGAAACCTGGCAGCCAAAAGGCTGCAGGAAGCGCGCCACGGACTTTGCGATGTCCCCGAAACCAATCAGGCCCACATGACACTCTCCCAACTCCGTGATGCCGCTCACCATCAGACGCTCTTTCATCTGAATCTGCCGGGCCTGACGTACCTCGGCATCTCCCTCCACCACATGACGCAGTAAGCCCAGCATCAACAATATCGTCTGTTCCGCCACCGCATCCGCATTGATTCCGCGATTGTTGCAGACATAGACTCCCTGCTCTCTGGCGGCCTGGCAGTCGATGCCATTGTACGCGACGCCCTCTGAATGGATGATTTTCAGATTGGTCATCTTATGGATGAGAGATGCCGGGACCCTTGCGATGGCATCAACGGCCATAAAATCGGCGGTCAGGTCGGCGGGAGCGATGTCCTCTATAGGAGACTGCAAAGGGTAATAGGATTTTTCTACGGAATCTGTGAAAGAAGAATGGGGAAGATATTTTTCATAACGCGTCTGGCTGCCGATAATGAGTGCTTTCATTGGAGTCTCCTTTTCTGATAATGATAAATGCCCATTCTGCCAACAACTTTCTTTGCCTGGTGGAACTTCTCCTGCTCCAGGTCCAATGCCAGGCCGAGGAGAAGCATAATGGAATACCAGCGGACGCTGAGACAGCTGGAAAACAGGATACGGACCTGGAAACGGACCTTGCCGCCATGGACTGCTTCAGAAGCTTTTCCGACATGGCCGCGGAACTTGATACCAGCGAAATAATCTTGAGATATAAGCTGGAGGCCCTGCGGATAAGGGAATATGACCTCGACACGCTTGAGCTGGAAAGCTATAACAAAGTATTCAAAGATATCATATGACCAGGCCCACGGCAGAATATGCCGACCGACCGCATATCCAATGGCCCGGATGCGGCCAACTAAGCCATCCATTAACAATTAAAAATTAGCTCATGAGGCCACTTGTTTTGAAAAGAACAGGGACCGGTATGAATACCGGAATTATCAGGCCTGCAGTCATCCGGACATTGTTAGCAGAACCAGGAAAGAATAGCCGTTCCTTAAAAGCGTCGGCTGCGTCAGGCAGACAAGGATTCTCATGATACGGGATGCGAATGGTGCGGACGTTACGCCGGATGAGGAAACATTCCGAGAAAAAGGGACATTCCGGCAGCCGAGGCCGGAAGCGGGAGACCGTGAGGAGGCAGACATCCAGACCGCGGGGTTGATATCGGACATGGAACTGACGGCGGAGGACATGGGACGGTGCAAGCGGGAACACTGGACCGTGGAGAACCGCCTGCACCATGTCCTTGATGACACCTTCCGGGAGGACCGTTCCCCGGCGAAAGGCTCAAAGAATAACCTGGCGCTCATCCGGAAGTTTGCCTATAACATCCTCCGGCTCGCCATGATCCATCTTTCCATAGAACGGCCGATGACAGAGATGATGAATCTGTTTTCGGATGACGAGGAACTGTTGGAAAGATATCTCTTCAATGGAATTGAGAGCTTCTATTGAAGCTAAGAAAAGAATACATGATTTAAAAAATCTGTAAATAGGTTTTGGGGATATTTTGCGCTTTTTATGCATGGAGAAACGGGACTTGGGGTTGGGAAAATGTACCTGGCATGGAAATGATTCCCTTATTTTGTGCAAGAGCTTCATGAAACAACCCTGCCCGCTTGATGCGGAACAGTTGACTTTCATCTCAAAACCGCTATAATTAGATGCAGAGGATAGCGGCAAGACCAGCTATCGTGTGCTTTGAAGCGGCTGCTGGGTCGGCTCTCAGTTCGCCGTGGAGCACTGCCGAGGGTTATGCGTTACCTTATTTATGTTCTAAATACTGTGACTTTACTTAACCCCATCTCATTCACAAAAACAAGCAACCTTTTCATATCGTCTAAAGAATGATAACCAATATACCATTTTGCATCAGTTTCCTTGCATACCTCTCTAAAATACGGATAGTCAACTTTTGACAATGAATGACCGATCACATAAACTTCTGAGATGACAGACAATTCATCAAAGAACTGCCGATGATTGTTAATGATATCACTACTTTTCTTTGTTGTAGCCTCATCATACCACGCTGCTTCTCTGGCTGCGGTTTCCAATGCTGATTCCATAATATATCTTTTATACGGGTTTTTGAATTTAAATGTTTTTAGTTTGACTTTATCCCACTGTTCATCTTCCATCCCCGGTTTATGCCCAAGAATCAGCTCACCAGGCTTACAATTTTTTCTATTTTTTCGACAGCCGTGTATATAGCAAATATTCTCTTGTCTTGCACCATATAAATCCTCAATAAATTCCGTGTAGTTAAAGGATAGTACTTTATAATCTCCTTGAAGCATTGTAAATGGTCTGTCTAAACTTTCCACGGATAATGTCTTGACCCATTTTTTTAACCGTTGATTTAATTCTCTTGGGATTTCAAAGGTTGGTGCGATTGCTGTCTCTACCGCGCCAAAAAAATCAGCAGCTTGTGCATCCGGATCATAGGCTCCAAAATTGTCGAGCCACATATCAATAATATTCGAATCAAGAAACATGCTGTAATTAAGTCTTCCTAATGAATCTTCAAGATTAGACCACAAGTCCTCCGTATCAAGATATGTCTCCATATAAAATCTCAATAAGCTATTTTTTCCTATTGTCTTTTGAAAGTCCCAATAGGAAGATTTTACCCCATGCATCAGATCAAACCCATTCCCTACAACAACAAGTACACTTGATGGATTTTCAAATTCCATCTCATTAACTGATATATGCCGGAAAGGAAGACTTTTAATAATTTGCTCTAACTCCTTTTCATCTGCCTCCCATTTCTTCTGCTGTTCTTCTTTATTTAAAGTTTCCCGGCTTGCCTGCTCTTTGGCTTCAGCGGCTTTTTGTGCTTCCTTACGAATTCTCCTACAATCTTGGCACCGCTTGGGAAGTTCAAAACCTATTGATTTGAAATGTCTCTGTTCCTCCGGAGTAATGACAAAACTCTTACCGCATTCTTTGCATATACATGAAATCGGTGTATATGTTTTCTTTTGTATCATATAACCTCCATTCATTATTGAGAACTATTTACTCTCATTATAGCGGCAAGACCAACTATCGTGTGCTTTGAAACGGCTGCTGGGTCGGCCCCTCAGTTCGCCGCGGAGTACTGCCGAGGGTTATGCGTTACCTCACGCCGACTAGATTCCGCTTCGCCGGGTCGAACGAAAACGCTTGGGAGTCTTGTGATTGCAAGGCTCCCTTTTCATTACTGAAGCCTGGTGTCCCCTATTGCTCTTCTTACTTTGCAACGGAAGGGCGTTCAGCAAACCACTGCTTGACTGTGGACAGGCTCTCGCTTACGATAAGTGCTATCTTCTCAAAGGAGAAACCGTCCTCATCGTGCAGTTTAAAAGCTATTTCTTTGGACTTATCTTCCGCAGCCTCTTTTCTCATATCTTCCATCATCTTGCACATTCTATCCTGACCTCCTTCGGTCTCCTTCAGATTCCTGACCTTTTCGGCCAGCTCCGGATAATACATATCCACCGTGCTGATACATCTGAAATCGTGCATCAGACGCCCTATTGGCTCTTCGTCGTTTTTATACGCCCCATTGACGTATATTACATAGTTCCCATCACCGAACTGTTCACTCGGATCCTGATCGCATCTGCGCGTGTATGTCCTTATCGCGCGTCCGTCACCGTATATATCGTGCTCTGTAATGAAGATCACATAGCTGTCCGCTACCTTATCGAAATCTTCTCCCGCCATCAGCATCGAACTGTCCAGTATCGCGCTGTGTATCCTCGCGCGTTTCGCTCCCGCGCCACGATCCTCTCTCTGAATCTCTATATCCGATTCACGGCCTGTGCTGTCTTTCGCATGAACGTCCATTCGGATCGCCCTGTACCCTCTGCCGCTCATGACCCTTTGCGTCTCGCAGCTGGATACTTTTATGTCGTCCTTCCCAGCACTATTCTCAACAGCAACTCTACCGCCGGAATATTGTCCCGAAATACCTCCGTCATGAAATCATCGTCCAGAAGCCGGAACCGCTCCAGTTTCTCCATATCATATTCTCGTCCGTATTTCTTCTTGTCCATAGCGGTCACCTTGCTTTTTCTGGATTCCGTCTCTCGCAGGGCACAATTCTGATTGTGGCCTACAGCGTCGGTTTCATCCGGTTCATCGTCCGGCTATATGATACCAGAACAGAAACCTGACATCTTACCTATAGTATAGCAATTTGACCCAAAATGTCAAGTGTGGCGTGAGATCGTCCCAGGATAAACGCATGAACGGAACCGGCTTTCGTTTACGTTTGTTTTTCATTTATTCCGTCAATAGACAATGTCTCGGAATTATTGTAAGATAAAATCTGGCAGCGGGGAGATATTGCTGGTCATTCTTCAATCCCCCTGTCGTAGAGTTCTTTGACAACTGAAAATATGACTGGGACCTGGCTCTCAAACGTCCTTCCTATCCTTCTTCTTATATGCTTGTAGCTGATGTTTCCGTAGTATGCTTTTAAGATCTTAAGCAAAGACAGCACGCTCCTGCGGATCAAACCAAGGTTATGAAGCGCTTTCTTTTCCCTTGTCCTGAGGTCATCCTCATGGAATGTCACGTCCAGGATCCAATGCGGGAGATTCTCTACGTGCCAGTGCCGGCGGACAACGGTTGAAAACAATTCTGCGTCTGCCCTGATGGAACACAGGAAGTACCTTTCTTCAACCGTTGTATTCCCTTCACGATATTTTGTTTGTCTTTCTTTCATAGCCGATGCTTGTCAGCTTCTCCCAGAGCTTCCTGTCCGCAAACCACCGGATGTCTCCCGTGCTGTAGTACTCGCGCGACACAACCTTGTCGGAAAGGACCTCTTCCTCTTTCCTGTAGGTGAGTTTCTCCTTTTCCAGGGTTTTCAGCAGCCCTTTGCGTCCTTCAGCATGCGGCTCAGCCGTTCCTCACCGACCAGCTCCTTCACCGCTTTCCTTGTGGTCTTCTTTCCATTCAGGCAGAACTTTGTTTTCATGGCAGCTTCCCTGCTCAAAACCGCCGTAAAATCAACGATTCCCGCCGCAATTTGTCCTCGGTATCCGCAGATTTCATATAGTACGAAAACCGCCAGCCCCCGGCCTCCAGGGGACCCCCTGTCAATTTTGCGAAAATCAACAGAAAAGGGGCCGGCGGTCTTTTAGCCGGGGCCCCGGAGAGATTTGGCCCCGGCCCCCGGGCCCCTGCTGGTTAGGCGCAGCTAACTGCTGGGCAAAAAAATAGTCTCCGGGACAGATATACTCTGCCTCAGAGACTATTGGTATTTTTTTACATTTCAGGTTTGCCGATTACTTGCCATCTTGATGTGCAACAGTTGACTTTCAGTCCAAAACCGCTATAATTAGGTGCAGAGGATAGCGGCAAGACCAGCTATCGTGTGCTTTGAAGCAGCTGCTGGGTCGGCTCTCAGTTCGCCGTGGAGCACTGCCGAGGGTTATTCGTTACCTCACGCCGACTAGATTCCGCTTTGCCGGGTCGAACGAAAACGCTTGGGAGTCTTGTGATTGCAAGGCTCCCTTTTCATTGCTGAAGCCTGGTGCTGTCTTACGCTTTTTACTTTGCAACTGAAGGGCGCTCAGCAAACCACTGTTGAACTGTAACTAGATTGTATTTAACCGCCCGAGCAATTTTTTCTGCAGCTAATCCCATATCGTACAGTTCATACGCTGTTTCTTTAGCCTGTTCTAGTTTTGCCTCTTTCGCAGCTTCTTCAGCAGCTTCTTTTCTCATATCTTCCATTATCTTGCTCATTCTATCCTGACCTCCTTCGGTCTCCTTCAGATTCCTGACCTTTTCGGCCAGCTCCGGATAATACATATCCACCGCGCTGACACATCGGAAATCGTGCATAAGTCGCCCTATCGGTTCCTCGTCATTCTTATACGCCCCATTGACGTATATCACATAGTTCCCATCCCCGAACTGCTCATTTGGATCCTGGTCGCATCTGCGCGTGTATGTCCTTATCGCGCGCCCGTCGCCATATATATCGTGCTCGGTAATGAAGATCACATAACTGTCCGCTACCTTATCGAAATCTTCTCCCGCCATCAGCATCGAACTGTCCAGTATCGCGCTGTGGATCCTCGCACGTTTCGCTCCCGCGCCGCGGTCCTCTCTCTGGATCTCTATATCTGATTCACGGCCTGTGCTGTCTTTCGCATGAACGTCCATTCGGATGGCTCTGTACCCTCTGCCGCTCATGACTCTTTGCGTCTCACAGCTGGATACTTTTATGTCGTCCTTTCCCAGCACTATCCTCAACAGCAGCTCTACCGCCGGAATATTGTCCCGAAATACCTCCGTCATGAAATCATCGTCCAGTAGCCGGAACCGCTCCAGTTTTTCCATATAATATTCTCGTCCGTATTTCTTCTTGTCCATAGCGGTCACCTTGCTTTTCTTGGAATAGTCTCTCGCAGGCCACCATTCTTATTGTAACCTTCAACGTCGGTTTCATTCCGTTCTCCGTCTGTTTGCCAGGGTGGAAACCTGATATCACATTTATATTATAATCAATTCGCCCCAAAATGTCAAGCACAACGTGAAATTGTCAGCGCCGAAAGGTAAATCTTGTTCCGCCTACCCCATTCCGACACAAAACGGGAAACAATAGGTTATCCACGCGCCT
>CANQNT010000057.1 GCA_947625255.1 uncultured Acetatifactor sp.
CCCGGTTGTATACCATTGGAAATATCGACTCGAAGAGATCGATCCCAGTGAAGTAGTAATCGTGGATACATTGCCTGTCAAAAAGTCGAGTTAATAAAAATCGTTTATACTAGAGCGATAAGACATTAGAAATATAGTGATTGTTATACAGTTTAAGCTATGTTATAATCTCTTTGTGGCAATAGAAAATATGAACTACGCAATTTAAGCATAATGTATTGCGTAGTTCAAATATATACAGAAAGGGATGATTAAGATGAAGAAATTAGGATATTATCAGTATAAATTGAACAGGAGGGCGACTATATTTTAACCCTCCTGCACTATAATTGGAGGAAAAATGTATAACGAAAAGGATATAATAGCCCAATGGAATGCTGACATGTACGACTTGAATGAAACCTATACGGATGATGTTGAACTTGCGCTCATGCTTATGGGTACAACGCCAAAAAAGGTTTTGGAAATTGCCTGTGGTAGCGGGCGTTTTCTGGTTCCTGTGGCAAAAGCAGGACATGATGTAACCGGACTTGATTTTGATGAGTACATGATGGAAAGGATCGCACACAAAATCACGAATGAAAAAATCAAATGGCACAAGGCAGATGTGGTTCATGATGATTGGGGTACTGGGTTTGATGTTGTAACTTTAGGCGCTAATTTCTTATTCAATATTGTGTCTAATATGGATTATGAACAAGCCCAAAAATTGATGATTCAGAAGTCTGCGAATGCGTTAGCCGTTGGTGGTCACATTTTTGTGGATTATGCGTACTCACAATATCCGGAGAAATGGTTTTATAATCCCAATCCGATTATTGTATGGGAAGGTACAGACAGTCATGGAAACTTTGGAAAAATGTCGTTGCTTGATAATGTCTATGATACAGAGAGCAGAATGCTCAGATTTATCCGTAGGTTTGACATGATACTTGCGGATGGGAGTACTTTAGAGCAGGAAATTCCATCTGAGAAACACTTTGCATCGCTTGAGCAGATACATAAGTGGTTAGATGAAGCAGGATTTGTTATAGAACAAGAGTGTGGCGATTATCAAGGACATCCAATAAGCGAAATGACGAATAGGGTTATTATTTGGGCAAGAAAAATTGGATAACCAAAATAAAATGTAAGTATTTGTGTGTATTGCGGCGGGTAATCATGGAGGGTTACCTGCCATTTACAGATAGGGCAAGAAAAATGGGCAAAGAGTTAATTGCTGGTTTATAGGGTTAAATTTTGCGGTTATTGTGCAATGAAGTCATGGCACTTTTGCTAATAATTATTTGGACATGGTGCTAGCACCATGTAATAAGGGTGGACAAGGGGAAATTGGATTTTTTCCGAATAACATTTCAAAAATTGATTGCCAAATTGCCGGGATTTGTTATAATAAATGCGTGGCAACATTTTGGCAGCAGAAAATCAGCAAGCCATAATAAATGATATAATTGATGTAAAAATAGGCGTGTATTTGTATAAAACTTAAACAAATTCGGTTAAGAGTAACAAAGAACACGCCGAGTTCGAGTAAAGACAGGCAGATAAGAATAAAACAGAGGTTTTGTTTGTTTTTTTGTTGTAAGGAAAAAATAAAATGTATATAATATAGTCAGAAGAATACGTAAATTAGGAGATGATTACTATGACGATGACAAAGGTAGAAATTGACATACCGGATGAAATTGTACCATATACAGTATTAGAGGACAAGGATGCGCAAATAACAAGGAATGCAATGCTGGTATACCCTTATATTAAAAGAGGTGTCATGTCTTATGGAAAGGCAGCAGAAATGCTTGGACTTCATAAGATTGACCTGATTACTTTGTATGGCAAATTAGGATTGTCATACTTTGATGAAACAGAGGAAGAATATGAAGAAGATTTGGCAGTGTTGAAAAAATTAAGGGGTGCGTCTGTATGATTGTTGTTTCAGATACCACACCGATGATTTCACTGATGAAAGCAGGACAGTTGGAACTTCTACAGAAATTGTTTGGTGTTGTTTATATTCCGGGGGCAGTATATCGGGAACTGACAGAGAATGAAGTGCTTTCTCGAGAAGTAAAAATGGTACAAGAGTGTGAATTTATTTATGTGGAAGAAGTGAACAATTGGAAATCTGTCAATATATTGAGAAATTTTACCGGATTAGATGCAGGAGAAAGTGAGGCAATTATTCTGGCAGATGAAAAGCAGTCGGATGTTCTGTTGATGGACGAGCATAAGGGTAGACAGGTTGCAAAAAAGATGGGGATAACGATCACCGGTACCATTGGGATGCTGGCACAGGCATTTGATGAAGGGATGTTGACGAGAGAAGATGTAGAAGGATGTATTGAATGGTTGAAGGAAAGCGGGATACGGATAAGTGAGAAGTTGTATCAAAAACTGCGGGAACATATGGTATGAATTTCTTACTAAGTTGGAGATCGGATGTTTTTTTGGCAACATTTTGGCAACAGAAAATCAGCAAGCCATAATAAATGATGTAATCGAAGTAAAAAAAGCGTGTATTTGCATAAAATTTAAACAAATATAGTTAAGAACAGCAAAGAACACGCCGAGTTTGGGTAAGAGCCGCTGTTTTCTGAGGGGTCGGAAGATGGGGGCTCTTTATTTGTTTGGGGGGGAATGGGGAGGATTAAGATGTTGACTGAGGCATATGAGAGCATCGAAAAGGCGGCAGAGAAACTGTACTAGCTGACGATGGAAGAAAGGATTCGCCAACAGCGATAGACGCGGGAGGATGAATAGGCGCAAGAGAAAGAGAGAACCAGAGGCGTATGGAGAAAGCGCTGAGGGAGTGCTTAGAGGGTGCTGAGGGAGTGCCGAGGGTGTGCCGAGGGTGTGCCAAGGGTGTGGAATGAGGATCGGTTAAAATTTGAAGAAGCTCAAGCTGAGGTTCTTCAACTGTACAGATAGTTGGAGACTATCTGGGATTAACTGACGAAATTGAAATTTGCTGAGAATTTAAAAAGCTTTACGTGTATGTGAAGCAAATAAACCAAAAGAGAAGCTTTTTATGTGTATTGGCGGAGTTAAGAGGAACTTGGCAAATGCGCACAAAGGGCTTTTTATTTTGGAGTTTAGAAAACGCTTATTCGGTTCGGCTGCTTTCTAAAAAATGGATTTAAGAAATTTGCAAGGAAAAGGTAGGAAATATCGTTCTTTTTTGATGTCTGATTGGTTTTTTAATTCCCGTGTTGAATATCTACTTTAAATCAATATTTCGATATTATTTTCCACAGTTTTGAATTATAGCATACGTGAACGAAAATGTCTGATTTATCGGGCAGATTGAGGGATGTGAGGAGAGTGCTGAGGGATGTTTGGTGTGTGATGGCTGGCGGTTGGCGGATGGTTTGATGGTTAATTTGGTGGCTAGTTTAGTGGATGGCCTGGCAATTGACTTAGTGGTTGGTTTGGCAGCTGTTTGGATGGTTATGATCTGAAATTGGTGGAGAGGAGTGGTTTCTGAGCGTTTGACTTATTATTTACCTGGGAGTTTTAGAAAAAGTATTGTGTTCATTGTTCGAAATGGTGTTTGAAAGTGGTTTTGGTTCTGTGAGGGGGAGATATCGTTCAGGATGAAGATGTAAGAGTGGAGTTGCGGAGGTAGTGAATTGGGATATTGCTATGGTTGCGATCTTTTGTTGTGGTACTGAAAAGTACGAAATAACTTATTGATAGAAAATATTGTTTAATCGTAATGAACGAAAAGGCAAGCAGGGAAAAATTGTTTCTAAGGTGTGATATGGGGATCAAAGGCATTTTATGACAACTTGTATCCCAATCGTATTGTAGTGGTCCACAACCATGATATGAGAGAAGCAACGGAGATCTTTGCTGGGATGCTTGTGGCAGGAGCGGTGAAGGAGAATATAGACGTCCTCAATATCCATTTTACTGAAGCTGAGGTTATAAATCTGTTCGCAAATGGCCACCTTTGAAACTCGGTAAGTTAATCAAATTCACAGTGGTGAGGTAGTATCATGCCGTTTGAGCGGTTAGGGACCTATTATTCAATCATCTGAATTACAAAACCCCAGCAAACAGTTTGGTGATAATGTTCAGCATTTTGAGGATGTGACGAACATACGGCAGTGGATGAAAACATTTTCAGATAACGAACTTGGATTAAGGGATATAAGCGCTTAAAGAGTATAAGGTTTAAAGTAGCTGCTTAGAATCAAATGATATAAACACAAGGACAGTCTGGTAATCAGGAATAATCCAGCAATATCAAGGTTTTTCTATTATTCAACGAAAATGCAGATACGTTAGAGAGATGAGTTTGACTGAAATGAGGATGATTTGGGACAAGAATGTAAAAGTCTCAATTCTGAGACTATACATTGATAATAAGTCGGGTAATTCGAGAAGTTGAGGCCCGTGATTTGAGATCATGGCGTTAGAGGGTAGAAGCGCCAGGGTAATAGGGAACGAGAATCGCAGGGTATATGGGAATAGAGTTTGAAAGAATGGGAAGAAGCTGAGAGAGAGATCGTTTGCGGTGCGGCGGTTGTTTACATTTTTCTCACACCATTTATTCATCGAAAATGCAGATACGCTGGAGAAGTGTACTTGACTGAAATGAGGAAATTGAGGTCAAGAATGTGAAACTCTCAATTCTGAGACTGTGCATTGATGACAAGTCAGTTAATTTGAGAAGCTGAGACCTGTGGCTTGAGAGTATGGCGCAAGGGGGCAGAAGTGCCAGGGTAATAGGGAACGAGAATCACAGAGTATATGGGGAAAGAGTTTGAGGGAATGGGGAGAAGCAGTATGAGAGATAGTCTGCTGAGCGGCGGTTGTCCATACTGTATTCTCACATAGCTTTTAATAAAGAACCAATCGGGAGCAGGAAACAAATGGTTAACATGAATGTGGATTTGAACGGACAAACAATCTTTGTGACTGGTTCACCGGGAGATTTATTGGAGCGAACCTTGTCGTGCGTCTTTTAAGGGAGCTGTCCTCTGGACATATCATCAGTTTTGACAGCATGAACGACTACTACGACGTGAGTCTGAAGGAGTACCGGCTTGCAGAGATTGAGAAGACAGCGAAGAGTAACAAAGCCAAACAAACATTCATAAAGGGCAACCTAGCTGACAAGGAACTTGTGGACGAAGTGTTCACAGAGTACAGGCTAGACATTGTTGTGAACCTCGCGGCTCAGGCTGGTGTCCGCTACTCCATTGAGCATCCAGATGTTTATATCGAGTCCAACATCATCGGATTCGTCAATATATTAGAGGCCTGCCGTCACAATCTTGTGGAGCATTTAGTGTATGTCTCCTCATCTTCTGTCTATGGAGGCAACAGGAAAGTCCCATTCAGCACAGACGACAAGGTGGATAACCCGGTCATCCTGTATGCTGCGACAAAGAAGTCCAACGAACTGCTAGCGCATGTCTATTTAAAACTCTACAACATTCCGAAAGTTTGCCGAATGGTATAAGGCTATTACTTAAACAGAAAGAGATAAAGAAAATGTTAGACAAAGGAATGGAGATGTGATTGCCTTCCGCGCAAACAGCACGGAGGTGTTGCATCGGGTTTCGGGGATGTATGAAGCCGGATAAAAGTACCGGAGAAGCACTGGTTTCGAAGGCTATGTATATAGGCAGAGGGACGATTGCCTTTCCCTTTTTTGGAGGATGGCTCTGAGGAGTATTGGAGCATGGAGTGTGGATCGTAGTTCTTCTGGGAATTTTCATGATTGTCCTGGGTTCTGCAGAGCGGAGCAAGAGAGACTATAAGGGCAAATGAAAGAACATGTGGAATAACGAAACTCTGATAACAGTACAACAAAGTTATGTGTCAGGAATGTTGTAATATCAAGGGGGTTCAGGGGTCGGAAGGGTTCAAAAAAATTTTTTTATCTGAAAATGGGGTTTTGCTTGGTTGGTGGTGGGCGGTTTTCGAGAGTAAAAGATGACGGGTTTGTAACCAATAGACACCGGTTGATTTAGTAAAACCAGTAGTGCTGGGGACGGATTGAGAGGATGAAATGATAATAGCCCTTTTGATCATTGTGGGTATAGTGCTCTTAATTTCTGTAGGTGTGATATTCCTTATTCAGGGCATGCTTTGGTATAAACGGAAAGAAAGAAAAGATAAAGGTTAATCAACCGGAATTCTGAATCATAAGTGGATATAGCACCGGTAAAATACGGTCAGAAGAATAAATGGAGAAAGAAAATGAAAGTAGTAATACTTGCTGGTGGATTTGGAACTCGGATATCAGAGGAATCACACTTAAAACCAAAGCCAATGATTGAAATTGGAGGAAAGCCGATACTTTGGCACATAATGAAAGAATACTCACATTATGGCTTTAATGAATTCATCATCTGCGCAGGTTATAAGCAAGAAATTATTAAGCAATGGTTTTCGGATTACTTCCTTCATAATAGTGATATAACGTTCGATTTTACAAATGGCCACAATGACTTGATTGTTCATAATCAACATATTGAACCATGGAAAGTAACTATAGTAGATACGGGCTTGAATACTATGACCGGTGGTCGTGTAAAACGTATAGAGCCATATGTTGCAGGGGAAACATTTATGTTGACGTATGGTGATGGAGTATCTGATGTGGATATTTCCAAATTAGTTGAATTCCATAAGGCATCATGCAAAATCTGTACAATAACATCGGTTGTTTTTGAGCAGTTGAAGGGTGTTCTTGATATCTCTGATTCTGATGATATTAGATCCTTCCGAGAAAAGGATGACTTGGATGGGGCAAGAATTAACGGCGGATACATGGTACTTGAACCTACCATATTCGATTATCTGGAAGATGATAAAACAGTTTTGGAGAAAACGCCGATGCAGCGTCTTGCAGCTGATGGACAACTAAAAGCATATCGTCATGATGGCTTTTGGCAGTGTATGGATACAAAGCGCGAGATGGAAAAGCTAGAGGATCTGTTGCAGACCGGGAAAGCACCGTGGAAAACGTGGGAGGACTAATGAGTTTTGATTTAAACTTTTATAAAGGGAAAAAGATTCTTCTTACAGGACATACAGGTTTCAAGGGTTCCTGGATGTCTGTGATGCTTGTGAATGCCGTAGCGGAAGTTATCGGATACTCGTCGTGTTCTAAGATTGAAACAAGGCTTTTCGATCTCTGCGGCGTGAAGGACCAGATCACTCACATTAAAGGTGACGTACGTGATCTGGATCATTTGCTTGAAGTCTTCCATAAATACCAACCAGAGATTGTTATCCATATGGCAGCGCAACCTATTGTGAGGGACAGCTACAAGGATCCGGTAGGAACGTACTCCACCAACGTCATGGGTACAGTTAATATCTGCGAGGCTGTTAGGCAGACACCGTCAGTCCGCTCGTTTTTGAATGTTACGACTGATAAGGTTTACGAGAATAAAGAGTGGGCATGGGGATACAGAGAGAACGAACCGCTTGATGGATACGATCCATATTCCAACTCCAAGTCGTGCTCAGAACTTGTCACTCATAGTTACAAATCGTCCTTCTTTACTGATGGTCGTGTTTCTGTTTCTACTGCACGTGCTGGTAATGTTATCGGTGGAGGAGACTTTGCGAATGATCGCATCATCCCGGATTGTATTAGAGCGGCAGTTAAGGGTGAGGATATTATTGTTCGTAATCCTTTCTCGACTCGCCCATATCAGCATGTACTGGAGCCGGTATATGCTTATCTGATGATTGCTGCAAAACAGTACGAAGATTATAAGTACCAGTCATGGTACAACGTAGGTCCTGATGACCAAGATTGTTTCCAGACCAGTGCTTTGGTGGATTTGTTTGTGAAGCACTGGGGAGATGGACTTAAGCGGGTTAACAAGTATGATGGTGGTCCTCATGAGGCGAATTTCTTAAAACTTGACTGTTCGAAGCTCAAGACAACCTTTGGTTGGAAGCCACATTGGAATCTGGAGACTGCCATTGAGAAAGTTGTTGAGTGGTCTAAGGCGTGGGTTGCTGGGGAAGATGTCAGACTTGTCATGAATAGACAGATAGAGGAGTTCTTAAGGACTTGAGCGAGATATTAGATGCAGTTTCAATACTGAAGAATGCGGTAGTAAATGGAGAAATAAAACCAACTGAGGGTCTACCTGAAGATTTGTTTTTTTTTATTTCTTCTCTAGTACCAATTGTCAATATTGATCTTTTTGTAACAAACAGAAATCGTGAAGTATTGTTTTCTTGGGGATTAGATTTACATCATGGTAAAGGTTGACATATTCCGAGTGGTTGTATTCGCCTAAAAGAGACTCTTGCAGATAGAGTAGAGAAAACAACATTCAGTGAACTTGGAACAGTTGTCGAGTATAATCAGACGCCTATTTTGGTACGAGAAGGGATAAACCAAGAATATAGGCCAGGTTTAGAGAATCAGTTTGAGCGGTCACACGTTTTTTTTCTTATTTGAGTGTAGGCTGCCTGAGGATTATCAGATGCCTGCTGAGTATAACGGAACACAGTTTAGGTGGTTTGATTGCTGTCCAAAAGATATTCTCGACGTCCATAGACGTCTATACGGAGATTACATAAATCATTGGTTTTCATAGGAGGGGTATTTATGGCATTTATATTTCATGAGACGGAAATACCAGGCTTAATGATTATCGAGCCACATATGTTTCCGGATGCTCGTGGACTGTATAAAAAGAACTATGAAAAATATTTTTTTGCAGAGCATGGAATCACCTGTGAATTCACTGAAAGCAGCGATTTATATTCAAAAAAAGGTGCTCTCAGAGGACTTCATTATCAGACAGAGGAGTCACAGGCGAAGCTTATTCATGTAATTAGAGGTGCTTTGTTTGATGTTGCTGTTGATTTGAGAGAGGGCTCACCGACATTTGGTAAATATAGAGCCGAACTACTGGATGAGAATAATCGAAAAGTTGAATTCATTCCAGAAGGTTTTGCGCATGGTTTTATTGCATTGACTGATGATACTATCTTTTCTTATCAGTGCTCCGGACGATATATACCTGAGGCGTGTGGAGGTATTCGATGGAATGACACTTATTTGAATATCCCATGGCCATTAAAGGAATATGGCATAGAAGAGATTATAGCAACAGAAAAAGACAAGAACTGGCCAACATTTGTTGAGTATAAGGCTTTAATGGGGATAAATGAATGAAAAAAGCAATAGTAACTGGATCTACAGGATTTATAGGAAGATTTGTTGTGCGAGAGCTAGTAAGGCAAGGCGTACAAGTATATGCTATGGTTTGGCCTGATGCGTCACATGCCAGTGTTTTGCCCGAAAGTGTCAAGCCGTTTATTTGTAGCTTGTCTGATATAAAAAAGATTCCATCCATAATAGAGGACAGAGATATCGATGCTGTTTTTCATATCGCCTGGCAAGGCGTATCGGACTCAGATGCAAGATGCCAAGAGGTACAGATACAAAACTTGGTTTCTACCCTTGATTTAATTGATGCCATGCATGAGATGGACATCGGAACAATTATAGGCTGTGGTAGTTTGCATGAAGTAGAGGCTCTCGTTGAAATGGAACAAGATAAAGTTGTTAATAATCTTGGGCTATATTACAAAGGGGCAAAGACGGCTGCTCATTGGATGGGAAAAGCTAAAGCAGGCTCCTATGGGATTCGGTTCTTTTGGCCACTTATTAATACTTATGGTGAAGAAGAACGTTCCGCAAGACTTCTAAATACGATTATAAGGAAAATATTCAAAGGAGAGTCACCAGGTTTATCTGCAGGCGAACAATACTATGATTTTGTTCATGTGAGTGATGTTGCTCATGCACTTTACTTAATCGCCGAAAAGGGCGTTGATGGAACTAACTACACTATTGGATCTGGTGGTGCAAAACCTCTTAAAGAATTCCTAATGGTAGTTGGCGCTGTGGCTAATAGGATGAATGGCGGTACGAAGATACCGCTTGAGTTTGGAAAAATAACAAGTAATGTGATTAGCCTTCCGAAAGAAACATTTGACGTAGCTAAACTGAGCCGTGATACCGGTTTTGTACCGACAGTTTCCTTTGAGGATGGTGTAGAAAGAACAGCTCGCTGGATTCAGCAGAACGGGTAAACTAAGGAGAGAGAATACTGATGGATATACTGTACTCAAGCAGTGACAGCTATGCATTTCTTACGGGTATATCTATTCTATCATTATTGGAGAATAATAAAAGCGTAGATGAAATCAATTTATACATAATGGATAATGCCATTACAGAAATAAATAAAAAGAAGCTTTGTCAAGTTGCGGATGAGTACGGAAGAAAGATGTTTTTCGTGCATATGCCAGACATAAAATCTTTAACTGGTCAGGCTATTGATACAAGAAGATGGAATATAAGTACCTTTGGCCGTTTATATATGTCAAGTGCCTTGCCTGATACAGTCCATAAGGTGTTAAACATCGATTGCGATACCATAATCACGGATTCTATTGAGCCTTTATGGAATATTGATTTGTCTGGTAAAGTATTCGGTGGAATGTGCGAATGCATGAATGATCGTTATAGACGTAATGTTGGAATGAAAAAAGGCGAGCCATATCTAAATGGCGGTCTTGTATTTATGAATTGTGACGTGGTTCGGAAAGAGGAATATGAAAAAAAGTTCACCGACTATATCGCAAAGTATGGGAGCAGTCTTGGATATTTAGATCAGGATGTTTTAAATGGCGTGGTGCCGATTGAGAAAAAAGTCGTGCTACCTATGCGATACAATGTGATTTCCATCTATTATTACGCGACATATGAACAAGTATTGAAGATAAGAAGATCGAAAGATTTCTACACAAAATCAGAGTTTACAGATTCGGTGAATAATCCAGGTCTAGTTCATTTTACTACGTGTTTCCTTGATGGATTAAGACCGTGGATTGATGGGAATAGACATCCCTATCGAAATGAATTCCTTAGATATAAAGCAATGTCTCCATGGGCGGATGAGGCAATGTGGGAAGACAAGAGAACTACGCTGAGTAGGCTGAAAACAGTATTTGTGAAGAAAGCTCCTAGAAGGTTTGTATGTGAAGTGGCTTCTGTTCTGCATGGAGTAGTTGTCCCTTATAAGAACATGAAAAACATGGAAAAATATAGGAAATGAGAAATCGGGAGAGAAACAAAGATGATTATTATAAATGGAAAGTTTTTGGAGCAAAGTGTTACAGGAGTACAAAGAGTAGGAATAGAATTAGTAAAAGAACTTGATAAAATTGTTAAACCAAATGAAATGCAACTTGTAACGCCGCAAAGAACACGCACTCATTTGGAATTAACGAACATACCTATTATTTCAATAGGAAATAAATCTGGAAATCGATGGGTTCAAACTGATTTCGCAAAATATGTAAAGAAACGGGGAGATATGCCCTTAACAATTACAGGACTTCCCCCGATAACAAATCCTGGTTTTTTTGTTGCACATGATGCAATTTTCAGAAGATGTCCAGAATCATATGATTGGAAGTTTAGACTGTCCTATGAGTTCTCGTATAAGGTCGGACTAAAAAGGGCAAAACAACTATTTACGGTTTCGGAGTATTCTCGTGATGAGATGAGTAAAATATATCACATTATGCCAGATAGGTTTATTATAATTTATAATTCAAGTGATCAATTACTAAAAGAAGAGCACCGGGATATATCATTGGGGAAATGGGGTCTTGTAACTGGAGAATACTATTTATCTGTTGGTAGTAAAAACACACATAAAAACCAATCATATATTTATAAACTAGCGGATAGAAATCCGGATAAGGTGTTTGTTATTACAGGCCATGTGAATTCAAAATCGTTTAAAAAGACAGATATTGTTAAAAAGGATAATTTGCTTTTCACAGGTTATGTCTCAGATGATGAATTATATGCTTTATATCAGAATTGCAAAGGGTTTATTTTTCCTAGTTTATATGAAGGATTCGGAATACCTCCCTTGGAAGCAATAACAGCCGGGGTAAAGAAAGTAGCAGTATCAGACATTCCTGTTTTTAGAGAAATATATAACAAGGGTGTATATTATTTCAATCCCCTGTATGTTGAAGATTTTTCTTTTGAGAGATTTGGTCAGTGTAATATAAACGCAGAAGAGTATAGCTATTATATGAAAAAATATTCGTGGGAACGAAGTGCTAGAATACTATATGATGGAATTATAAATAACTTATAATAATAGTGAATTGAACACAGTATCAGGGGTAAATACGAGCCTGTTGTAGTTATATTAATATTGATTATGACTTCACCAATAATTCCAACGTTTTAAAACGATAATTATTGAACGAATAAACATCAAATTATATGCTGATACAAATAAGAGACAATTGTGTCAAAACATTGAGGATCATAACAATGAATAAAGAAGAATTAGTTAATATAAAGTATAATATTCGAACTATCTTTCGAAGGAATCGTCTACTGAGGTTAGCTTACCTTCCATTTAAATATTTATCTAATCGACTCAAGACACAACAGTATTCAAAAACCGAAGATTCAAGATATCTTGCTTCTTTACGGAATCGGTACTCGAATCAAAGCTGCTTTATTGTTGGTAATGGGCCAAGCTTGTCAACGGAAGATTTAGACAGGATAAACTGTGTCTCGTTTGGATCAAATTATATATACAAAATATTTGATCAAACATCTTGGCGACCGCAATTTTATTGTGCGTTTGATAAGGTCGTTATAGAGAAGATTGGCGACGCACTCCTTAGTATTCCAGTAGAAACGAAATTTATCGATAGCAGTTTAGGGAAGAAATATAGATATGATCCAAGTATTCATATGATTAACAGAATTAATAGATACACAATTAATCCATATGCCCCCAAAATGGCAATAGTTAATGAGAAATGTGAAAATTTTGTGGGTAGTTGTTATTCAGTCACTTCAGAGTGCATTCAGCTTGCCATTTATATGGGATTTAAAACGATTTATCTGTTAGGAATTGACCACGGGTTTTCAACTTACTATGACTTAAAGGGTAATCTTATAGTTGAAAATGGAGGAGCAGGAAATCATTTTTATAATGAGAAGAAAGTTCATGCAGCAAACGCAGGCTGTCCATATATAGTTGAAGAAGGCTATAGATTATGTAAGTCTTTGGCAGAAAAAAGGAATGTGAAAATTATCAATGTTTCTAGGAAAACCAAACTAAACATATTCGAGCGAGGTGTTTTCGAGGAAATATGTCGGAGTTCAATAAAATGAAATTATCGAAAGAGAGAACACTATTTTATTTCATATTATTTCCTACACTATCAGCAATATTTCTGAATGTTGAGATCCCGGTTTTTAAAATGATCACAATAGGTATTGGCTGGTGGCAAATCTTGGCTTTTATCATTGCAATAATTGGTTCGATAAGAAGGATAAAAAAATATTATCTTCAAATTATAGTTCTTCAATGCTTATTTTTATCAACTTTACTCATCGCCATGTTTGTAAATGGTGACAGCGCTAGAAGTATCATATATTTTGTTCGTACATACATTCCAATTATAACATTTATTATAATGTTAAATAGAGTTAAAGATAATCGTAGAAACGATTTTATTACTGTCATACATCATATTATTATGCTTTATGTGTATCTTAATGGTTTGCTATTACTTCTATTTCCAAATGGGATATTTCAATCTTATACAGAAAGGGTTGATGTAGCGGGGTGGAAATTGTATCAAAGGTGTAATCTTCTTGGTGTTGATAATCGATTGTGTATTGTTTTCATATCTGCAATTGTTATATGTGAAATATATTATTCTATAAACAAGCTTAGTTTTGTAACCAAATGGATCGGATATGGGGTAATGTTATTACAGGAAGTATTTGTTTGGTCTGGTAGTGGAATTTTGGCTCTATCACTGATGATTATCCTTGTGATCATAATCCAATATAAGAAAGAAAAACCGAAATTGGAGTTTATTCAATATCAAAATGCTGTAATAGTATATTTATTATTTTTTGTTTCTATATGTTTGTTAAATATGGTTTCTTTATGGGCCCCTATTATAGTGGGTTTCTTAGGGAAGGATATGACATTCACTAATAGGACTTATATTTGGGAGATAGCAATTAAACAAATTTTAAAAAGTCCTATCATTGGATATGGTAAGTGTGATACACGAGATTATATATTATTTGCGGGGTACTATTGGTATGCGCATAATTTAATACTTGATATTATTCTACAAGGAGGTATTATTGCGCTATTATCATTTGGTGGAGTGATAATAAAATGTGGGAGAAAAACAGAATCATACTTAGATAAAATGTGTGTAGCAGGAATATTTACAATGCTAATGATTAATTTGATAGAGAGTTTTGTAAACTCCATTTATTTCTGGATTCCATTTTTCCTGTTTTATTCACTTAAAACGAATGTAGTCAATATAGAAAGGATAGGGAAAAAGAGTGAAAGAATCAAAAATCGATTACATTGAATATATCAAATTGATCGGGAAAGGACTGCTAAGAAAAAAAGAACGAACGGAAATACTCGATGTTATTAACAACCCGAATATTGTGAAGTTTTGTTCATTAGGAACCTTGAATTCAGATAAAATAATATACATAGTGCGAATTGATGCAAAAAGTGGGCTTTGTGCTTTGTTAAAGAATATGCTTGAATTGATCCGCTTTGCTGATCAATATGGGTTTGTTCCAGTTGTCGAGTTTTCAAAAAATATTATATACACTGAAGAGGATGGCTTCATGGGGACTAGTAATCCGTTTGAGTATTATTTTGAACAACCAATGTCAGTTAGCCTTAAAGAAGCACATGCAAGTAGAAATGTTGTTTTTTCGAATATTCGACACATCAATTCATTTGCTAGTAGTCTTGGATATGAAATATCTAATGAGCAAATTTTTGAATTAGGTAGAATATACAAAAAATATATAAGATTAACTAAAGATTTGGATAATGAATTTAAATTGAATACGTTTAATATGTTTGATCACAATCGTATTCTTGGTGTTCATTTTCGAGGCACTGATTTTGCAGCAAATTACAAAAACCATCCAGTCTTCATTACGGCAAGGGAGTATCTGTCAAAGGTTGAACAATTGATGGGAAAAGGTCAGTATGACTATGTTTTTCTTGCAACAGACGATCAAGGATGCCTGGATTTATTTCATGACGCATTAAAAGAAAAACTTCTTTATACTGACGCTGTGATGAGATCATCTCAAACTCCACTTCATTTGACAAAACATAATAGAAGGCACGACAAATACTTGTTAGGGAAGGAGGTGCTGAGTGACGTATTCTCTCTTTCACGGTGTACTTCATTAATTGCTGGCAGATCGAATGTGTCAATTATGGCAAGAATTGTAAATGCATCTTTGCAAAGGCATTTTAATGAATGCGTGATTCTTGACTCTGGACTAAATAAATCTGGGAATGTTCTCAGGGTGAAGTAATATTATGAAAATATTGAAAAACTATTTATACAATTTATCATTTCAACTACTTGCTATACTGATACCATTCATTACAACACCATATGTTTCTAGGGTACTTCACCCTGATGGAGTAGGTCAGTATGCACTCTCACAAGCAATAGCAGAGTACTTTACCTTAGTGGGGATGTTGGGAGTCTCTTTGTATGGTATGCGGGCCATTGCATTTGTTAGAGATGATAAAGATAAGACATCCATTGTTTTTTCAGAGATAAATGCAATGCGTTTTCTAACAATGGGTGTTTCGTCGATAGTCTACATTATATACGTAGTTACATTAAAGAGTAATGATATTCTATATTGGGTTCAATTTCTAATACTATTGTTTAACATGATTGATATATCATGGTATTACCAGGGAGTTGAAAACTTTAAAACAATTGCCTTACGAAACATCTCGGTAAAAGTGCTGGGCACAATCATGATTTTTATTTTTGTGAAGCAAAAAGGTGATGTTCCATTATATGCTGCCATAGTTGCCGGTACTGGTTTTGTTGGAAACCTATTAATGTGGTTGGGTATTAAAGGGCAGATTAGATATAAAAAACCAAAAATAACAAATGTTATGCATCATCTAAAAGCGTCATTTGTCTTATGGATTCCAACTATAGCGGTAAGTGTATATACATATTTTGATAAAGTTATGCTCGGGTGGTTGAGTAATGAGGTAGAGGTAGGGCTGTATGAAAGCGCACAAAAAATGGTAAAAATAATAACTACAGTCACGACATCTTTATCGACTGTTATGGTTCCGCAGATATCAAATTTATTTTCTCATGGGGAAAAAGAAAAAATCTTAGATGTAACGAATAGAGCCTTTTCTGTTATGACCCTATTATCTATCCCTCTTTTATTCGGAATTTGTGCAATAAGAAATACTTTCGTACCATGGTTCTTTGGATATGGATTTGAGTCAGTATCTAATTTACTTATATACAGTAGTTTTTTAGTCTTAACACTAAGTTGGTCAAGCATTTTGGGAAAGCAACTTCTTATAGGATGTAACAGAGAGAAGGAATATACAATTGCTGTAAGCATTGGGGCTGTTGTTAATCTGTTACTAAACTTTATATTGATTCCTTCGTATGGCTCTAAAGGAGCCACTATAGCATCTGTTGCAGCTGAGTATACTGGTATGGTTATTATGATGTATAGATGCCGTAAGTCGGTTTATGTTTTTTCAATTATACGGGATTTGCTACGTTATGGTATTATTGGCTTAGCGATGTATTTTCCAATCTATTATTTAGGAGAATTACTAAGACCGAAATTTGCAACAACTTTTATACAAATACTATTAGGTGGATTTATTTATGTAGGATTCCTTTTGATTGCGAAGGATAAAAACATATACTCTATTATGAATATGGCAAAAAATAGAGTGAATAGAGATCGAGACTAGTATATTTTATCTAACCACTGTTAAGAGAATTAATCTGTAATTTTTATTCATTATATATATATATTTCTAGCATGTATACCATATTCAATCTTTTTTGATTGAGACATGAGTGATAATATGAATCTCCTCTTGCTCGGTGAAGATAATTAGGTGATTTTGAAACATGGGATATCTGCTATTACGCAATCAAATAAACATTTATGGCGATTAGAATCGCATAAAACCACTATTTATGGAGCTTCGTGACAAAGCTGTTAAAATTAGTAACAGCGGATTGTGCATTATATGAATTATTGGTTAGTATGATGAGATAATAGATATCCATAGGAATCGAGCTAATACTTTTATTTCAATATGCCGGAAAGGATAGGTGTTCTGAATGGTTTCAAAGCTAAAACTATTCATAAAACAAGATGACACACAGGAATATTTAAAAACCAGATCTTTATTTCTTGCCTGCAACGATATTAGGAAGTATTACTATTATATAAAATGTAAACGCATTGAAAAAAGAAATAATGCTGAAATTGGGATACAGTTTAGTGGGAGATGCGCTACTTTTTTGTCAAATCCGATCTTTCCGCATGGACTGAATGGGATCATCATTTCATATAAGTCGACTTTTGGTAAAGATGTAACAATAATGCATAGAGTTACTGTAGGAACCAAAATGGTACAGAATAAAGTTAGTCAAGAACTAAAAGCACCTCGTATAGGAAATGATGTATATATTGGAACAGGTGCTGTTGTGATAGGAGACATTGAGGTGGGAGATAATGTTATTATTGGTGCAAACGCAGTTGTTATTAAAGATGTTCCAGCAAATGTAACGGCTGTCGGAGTGCCAGCGAGATATTTCCCCAACAGCCATGAGTATAAAAAAGGAGAACAGCTATGAAAATCGTTTCATTCATTCCAATCAAACTTAACAATCAACGATTTCCTGGGAAGAACACCATGCTTCTTGAAAGCCGTCCTACTTGCGATTACATCTTCGAGACAATCAGTAATATTGACACGATTGATGAGAAGTACGTGTATTGTAGCGATGAGGCTATCAAGCCATATATTGCTCCGTATGATAGTAAAGGACTAAGGTTTCTTAAACGAGATACATATCTCGACGGCTTCCAAGTAAAAGGTTTAGAGATTATTGATCGTTTTGTAAAAGATGTTGATGCTGATATTTATGTTCTTACTCATGTAACACAGCCATTCACAAAGAGTTCTTCTATAAAAAATGCGTTAGATAAAGTCATCTCTGGTGAATACGACTCTTCATTCTCAGCAGTTGTTCTCCAAGACTATATGTGGATGAACGGGAAACCGTTCAATTATGATATGAAAAATATAGTAAGGACACAAGATCTTGAGCCCATCTATATGGAAACCGGTGCTTTCTTCATTTTCCGTAAGGAGGTCTTTACTAAACTTGGTCAGAGGATTGGGGAACATCCATACATTTATGAGATAGATCAGTTTGAAGCTGTAGACATTGATACGGCTGAGGACTTTGAATTTGCGAAAGCTGTAGCGGTATATTTGAAACAGAGAGGTAACACATAATGAAAAATGTTAGAGTTCTTGACTGCACTTTGAGGGATGGAGGGCGAATAATTGACTGCGCTTTTCCAGATCAGGAAACGAAGGAGATATCAAAAAGACTTGCTGATGCGAAGATTGATATCATCGAGGTTGGCTTCCTTCGTGACTGGCGTAAAGTGAATTACCAAGGTAACAGCACGTTCTTTACTGATGTAGATCAGATTCGACCATTCGTGAATAAGGATAAGAAGAACACTATTTATGCAGCATTCATTGATTATGGAATGTGCGATATTGATACGCTTAAACCTTGTGATGGAACTTCTATCGATGCGATTCGTTTTGGATTTACAAAGAAGAACTACGATGAGGAATATGATGAAGTAGTTAGATGGGCAAGGGTCATCAAAGAAAAGGGATATAAGCTCTTTGTCCAGGGAGTTAATAGTCTGAACTACACGGATCTTGAACTGCTCGAAGTCGTTCAGATGATCAATGAAATCCACCCATATAGCTTTGGCATTGTAGATACATATGGCGCAATGTATATGGATGATGTTGATAGACTGTATGGTCTTATTGACCACAATATGCTTCCTGATATTTGCATTAACTTCCACTCACACAACAACTACCAACTTTCGTTTGCATTTGCCCAGGAAGTCATAAAACTTAGTGGCACAAGCAAACGTCAGATTATCATTGATGGAACACTGGGTGGTATGGGAAAGGTCGCCGGAAACCTTAATACCGAGCTTATTGTAGAGTTTCTTGTTCGCAAGAAGCATTATGATTATGAATTTGAGGACATCCTTGATATGCTGGATGACTATATCCATAAGTATAGCCTTGAACATAAGTGGGGATATTCAACAGCGGCTATGATGGCAGGGATCTATAAGTCTCATCCGAATAATGTAATTTATCTGACCGAAAAGTTTAGGTTGGATACAAAGGATATCGGAAATCTCCTGTCAATGATAGATCCGACAACAAGACAAAGGTACGATTATGATAATATACAACGCCTATATACAGAATATGTTGCAGATAAGATTGATGACCACGAAGCAATCACAAAACTAAAAAATATCTTAGAAGACAGGGAAGTTCTAGTTATGGTTCCCGGAAACACTCTCAATACTCACAGGGAACAAATTGACTCCTACATTGCTCAAATTCATCCGGTTGTGATTAGTGTGAATTTTGTGGCCAATGAACTTTCTGCCTATGCATTCTTTGGAAATCAGAAGAGATATTCAAGATTGGGGAAGAAAAGGGAAGGGAGAAATTGTATTATTTCTTCAAATGTAAAATCTAATAATGATTCTGACGTAATTGTAAACTACTACAGCCTTATTAACCGTGGGTATAAATACTTTGAAAATAGTACAATTATGCTTTTCAATATGCTTAGACGTGTTAACCCTTCGAAGATTACGATTGCTGGTTTCGATGGGTTTGATGACAAGATTAGTGAAAATTATGCAGATAGCTCGTACCAGAATGAACGCCATGTAGGTGAGTTTGCTATATTGAATAAAGAGATTCGTGAAATGTTTAAGGAAATAGTAGACACGATGTCACCGGCGTGCAGTTTTGAGATGATTACACCAAGTTTGTATAATGACGTCCTCACATAACTATGGATTTAGTACGAAGATGCTTTAATCATAGAGAGTAGTCATGCTTAAGCTCAACATTAGAGGAAGTGGCAAATGAATTCAGTTAAATATTTGGTAATGGACGTCGATGGGACACTCACAGATGGCATAATTTATATGGGGCAGGATGGAGAAGTCATGAAAGCTTTCAGCATTAAAGATGGTTGTGGAATCCATGATATCCTTATTCCCGCTGGGATTACGCCTGTGATTATAACCGGTCGTTCCTCTGATATAGTTCTTAATCGTTGCAGAGAACTCGGTATAACAGAAGTTCATCAAGGCATCAGCGATAAGATAGGAAAGTTGAAAGAGATTACAGATGATTTGAAGTCAGTGGCCTATATAGGTGATGATATCAACGATCTTTCCTGCATGAAGTCTATAAAGGAGGCTGGAGGAATTATTGGCTGTCCAGCGGACGCTGTGGAGAAGGTAAAAGAGATTGCTGATAATATTGCTAATCATAATGGTGGCGACGGGGCTGTAAGAGATTTTATAGAGTGGCTTATTAGCTCATATTGAAAACGTGAATATTCCGCGGTGGCGGAGCCACCCAATCTTATTGGATAGGGCCATAGGATCTGTTACCGAGAGCCAGCCGTCCGAAGGCGGGAGCCATGACTTGTGTCGTGGCTCCCAGTAGGGTGATTTAGTTTTTGATTACTCTTTTTCTTTGCCGCATGGAAACATCCCCGTCAATCTGCATGGTATAGGCAGATGGTATGATACGGTCAAGGATGGAATCGGCAAGGGCACTGCCTCCCAATCTTTCATGCCAGCCTTCCGGCCTGAACTGGGAACAGAAGATGGTGGGAGCCTGGCCACGGCGGTATTCCATCAGTTCCAACAGATCCCTTTGCTCCTGATCGGAGGCAGGGATCAAAAGGAATTCATCAAGAATCACAAGTGGAAGCTTTTGAAACTGCTTCATCACTTGATGATATTTTCCCTGTATCCTCGCTGCTTCCAGTTCGCTGAACAGTTCCGGCAGACGGATATATCTGGTCTTATATCCGGATTGGCAGGCGTTGACTCCCAATGCATTAGCGATAAAGCTTTTCCCAGAACCTGTCGCCCCAATCAGTATGACATTCAGCCCCTGGCGGATGTAGTCATTATCCGCCAAACTTTCCAGAAGGTCGCGGTTCAGGTGCCGGTCCGGCAGATATTCAATGTTTCCAGGGAATGCGGAGGAATCAGAGAATTTTGCATTCTTGATCAGCCTTTTGATGTTGTTATTATGCCGGGAATCATATTCGGCATCAACCAACAGCATAGGACGTTCATGGAAGGACATAGTCCCGTATTCTGTTTCCTGTTCAATCTGTTTTTCGTAAGCTTCTGCAAAAGCAGGCAGTCTCATGGCCTTCATCTTTTTTACTGTATCATTTTTCATGGCTGCCACCTCCGTAGTAAGAAGCCCCACGGACCAGGGCATAACTTTCGTCATGGGCAGTTTCAGAAGATTGGCTTAACGGGGCAGCCGCTTTATCATTGCCGGCTTCGAGGATCAGGCGGATATTTTTATACCGTGGATTGGGGATGTGCTCCAATGCCACTTTACAGGCCTGTTCCAATCTTTTCGGGGTATATTTATCAGCCAATTTCAGGAGTGACAGGCAACCCTTATAAGCCTGTTCTTCAATCCGGTAGGAATCAAAGAGCCCCTGGATCACCTGGCGGGTTGACTCACCGATACCAGATGCCCACTTCAGGAATCTTGCCTTGTCCCATTCTCTATACAACTGATGGTTGGCAGGCATGTGCTCCGGGATTGTGGAGTACTGCCCGCGGCGTCCATAAAGGCGTTTATGGCTGCAGATCCGGTTCCCTTTGTAATAAACCTCAATACTGCCCTTAGTGTACCGGACATCCACTTTCTTGCGCACATACTCATAAGGGACTGAATAGTTCTGAAAATCTATGGCGATGTGGTAGTTCAGCTGAACGGTAGCAGATTTCCATTGGGCAAACTCATATGTGAACTCTGCGTATGAGTTCCACTAAAAGTTCCATTTTTGCTTCGATTCCTAAAAAATCTCGGAAATATGCG
>CANQNT010000058.1 GCA_947625255.1 uncultured Acetatifactor sp.
TCCGTGAGGGGCAGTAGGCAAGCCTTTCACAAAATAAAATTGAGAAAGGAGTGTCGAGACTGTCTACTCGACTAAAACCCTATGAAACACCTTATATCCTGCGAATATAACTTCGATAACTGCTGTGTGGAACTGAAATTCACCGATGGCAGCATGATTGCGATTGATACGATTGCAGTTGAGAATGAAGTTGCCCGTAATATGTATGAACGGTCGGAACTTGACTATTTAATTTACAATGCCCCGTTGGAGTACGCAGATCTTATTTTGAACGGTGATCCCGAAACATATCTGAAAGCTGTCACAGAGTATAAGCCCCTTGATTAACAATGTCTCGCCCATTCCGGTTATAACATTTTGTCGGGATGGGCGGGATTTTTCGTATGTGGTAGAAATTTTCACAAATTTATGCTATAATATTATACTGAGTCGTTATATTCATGAACATTTTTCGAAAGGACGGTGAGAACATGAAGTACAAAATTGCGATCTGCGATGATTCCGATGCAGACAGACAATATGTTTTGAATATGGTTGATTGCTGGGCGGCGTCTGCCGGTCATGTGGTACATACTGATACCTTTACTTCTGCAGAGAACTTCCTGTTCCACTACGCAGAGGAAAGCGACTATGACATTATGCTCCTGGACATTGAAATGGGAGCTATGGACGGCGTAACGATGGCGAAGCAGCTCCGCAAGAATAACGACACCGTTCAGATCGTTTTCATCACAGGCTACTCCGATTACATATCCGAGGGCTATGAGGTTGCGGCTCTCCACTACTTGATGAAGCCCGTAAAAGAAGAAAAGCTCTGCTCGGTGCTTGATCGTGCTGCAGAGAAACTTTCCAAGAATGAAAAGGTCTTGAACTTTGAGATTGGCGGCGAAATGGTGCGTGTGCCGATTTATCAAATCCGCTATGCCGACGTGTTCGGCAACTACGTTACCATTCACGCTCTGTCTGACGTTACGGTGAAAATGACTTTGGGTGAACTGGAAAAACAGCTTGACGAGCGTTTCTACCGTGTGGGGCGTTCCACGATCATCAACTTAACGCAGATCAGCCGTGTAACCAAGACGGAAATAAAACTGAGCGATGGAACTGCCATTCCTCTCCCACGGGGAGCGTATGACGGCATCAACCGAGCGATTATTGACATGAGGTAAGGCGTATGGGATTGTTTTCAAAGAGAATAGAAAAGCAGATCGCTTCCTATCAGCACGAGCTGATTGAAACGCACTACCGGGAAGTTGATAATATGTACCGCCAAACCCGTGGTTGGCGGCACGACTACCGTAACCACATTCAGACGATGAAAGCATACGCAGCTACAGGAGATTGGGATGCCATCAAGAATTATCTTGACCTGCTTGACGAAGATCTGACCACCGTTGATACGGTAATCAAGACAGGCAATCCTATGACCGATGCTATTCTCAACTCCAAAATCTCGCTTGCAAAAGCGAAAGGAATTGAGGTCGTGGCTGATGCACACATTCCTGTAAAACTGAAATCCTCGGAGATTGATCTGTGCTGTATCATTGGTAATCTTTTTGACAATGCCATTGAAGCGAGTGTGAAGTTGCCGGAGAATCAGCGTGTGATCCGTGTATATATGGATATGAAGAATACCCAGCTCTATATTTCCTTTACCAACTTTACAGCAGGTAAGAAGATGAAAAAAGAAGGTAAGCTATTCCGCAGCACAAAAGGCGACGGACACGGATTTGGTCTTGTTCGCATAGATGCGATTGTGGAACGGCTTGAAGGATACATCAGCCGCAATAGTGAGGACGGGGCGTTTACGACTGAAATACTGCTTCCGCAGGTGTGATAATTTGCGGTACAATGTGCGTTTCGTCCCCCAAAAACATTGATTCGTCCCCGGATTCACAAAAATCCGGGGATTTGTGATATGATAGAATCACAAAGGAGATTTCCAATATGACTGATGTAAGGAAGAAAGAAAAAGCTCAAAAGCCCAAATACAAAATGTCTGCCTGTGTCGGATTCATGATAAAACTTGCGTTGAAGCACGAGCCAATGATACTCTGGGGAGGATTGATTATGACAGCGTTGGCTGTTCTGCAGAATCTGGTGAATCTCTTTATCTCGCCGATGGTTTTGCGTGCAGTCGAACAGCGGGTTCCCGTCTTGGAACTTGTCGGGACGATTGTACTGATGATCGGTCTGCTGATTGTCATAAGCTGTGTCAATACCTATATTGGTGGTGTTGATGGCTACCGGAAGATAACACTTCGTGGTGTAGTAGGTGCGTTAATCAATGACAAATGCGCGACCACATCCTATTGTAATGTAGAAAGCGAAGAGTTCAACAAACTCAAGCAGAAAGCTGGAAGCTGTACCAACAGCAATGCTGCTGCCGCAGAATCCATCTGGGGAACCCTGTTCGGTCTGCTGCGGAATATTGCAGGGTTCATTGTCTACATACTGCTTCTGACTAATGTTGAGCCGCTTCTGCTGATTATTATGCTTGCAACCACCATTCCCGGGTACTATCTGAACAAGTACATCGGCGGCTATGGATACCGGCACAAAGAGGAATCTGCTGATATAAAGCGTGCCATTGACTGTACCACACTTGCTGGTGGAATAGACGCGGCAAAGGATATTCGCATCTTCGGAATGCGTTCGTGGTTTGAGTCCATGTTTACTTCATCCATGCGGCTTCTCCACGCATTTCACATGAGAGCAGCGAGGGTTTATATTTGGAGCGACATTGTTGATATTGTTTTGACCTTCCTGCGCAACGGTATCGCCTATTTTTATCTAATCAATATGGTTATTGATGGCGATATGGCAGCATCGGAATTTCTGCTGTATTTCTATGCGGTTGGGGGATTTACTGGCTGGGTATGGGGCATTCTGTCCGACTTTGCCAGCCTGCACAACAAGTGTCTCGATCTTTCCAATGCCATCGAGTGCATCCGGTATCCGGAACCGTACAAATTTGAAGATGGCGATCGGGTTCCCTGCGAAAAAAACTGTCCGGCGGAAATCCGCCTTGATAACGTATCCTTCCGTTATCCTGGCGCAGAAGAAGATACGCTCAAAAATATAAACCTCACTTTGCATCCGGGAGAACATCTGGCAGTTGTCGGTCTGAATGGTGCCGGAAAAACAACCCTTGTGAAGTTGATTTCAGGTCTGTACGATCCCACGGAAGGTCAGGTGACATGGAACGGCACTGACATCCGCACACTGAACCGCCGGGAGTATTACGAAAAGTTCTCCGCCATTTTTCAGGAGCTTACCACCATTCCCGGCAGTCTGGCCGTCAATGTAGCTGCTTCGGAAACCGACATCGACATGGATAAAATGAAACGCTGCGTAGCTCAGGCTGATCTGACGGCAAAGTTTGAGTCTCTGTCGAACGGATATGAAACTACACTGAACCGTGAAGTATATGAAGATGCGGTGGAACTGTCCGGCGGTGAAATACAGCGGCTGATGCTGGCACGGGCACTGTACAAAGATGCACCTGTCCTGCTTCTGGATGAACCGACAGCTGCTCTTGACCCCATTGCGGAATCCGAAATCTACCGCAAATACAACGATATGACCGCCGGTAAGAGTGCTGTCTACATTTCCCATCGGCTTGCTTCCACCCGATTCTGCGACCGGATCATTCTGATCGAGAACAACACCATTGCAGAGGAAGGATCGCATGAGGAACTTCTGGCTCTTGGGGGACGGTACGCAGAGTTGTTCGAAACCCAGAGCCGGTATTATAGAGAAGATTACCATCCCGAGGAAAAGGAGGCGTGAGCATGAAAAAGAAAGATGTAAAACAAATTTCGGCAAGAGAAGTCTGTTCGATAACTTTTCGCGGATTCAAACTGCTGTATCATATGCAGCCACGGGCTATTCTCACCGGAGTGCTCCTTGCCATTTGGGGTGCATTGACGCCGTATGTAGGTATCTCCTTTTCTGCACAGATCATTGACGAATTGGCAGGAGGACGTGATCCGGAAAGACTTTGGACATTGGTGATATGGACCTTGTGTTCTGCCGCTGGAATCGCTCTTGTCAGTGCTCTTCTCAGCCGTTGGAACAATGCAGAAAACGAAAAAATGTGGTCATCGTACCGTCATCTGTTTGTCGCGAAAAATCTGGACATGGATTTTGTGCGGATAGACGACCCGGAGACACACAAAATGCTCCACACCATTGAACAGAATGATTGGGGCGGCGGATGGGGTCTCATGCAAATTTTACGAAATTTGAATTCTATCATCTCGCCCGTTTTCTCCATTCTCGGCGGTATAGTATTGACCATCACTCTCTTCACAAGCCGTGTGCCGGAAAGTGCAGGCAGATGGACGATTCTGGATAACCCCTTGTTCCTCGTCGGAATCATCTCCGTTATGGTTGCTGTTCCCTGTGTGTCATCACTTATCAGCAACAAAGCCGGTGCATATTACGCTCAAAACAGCGGGAATCACAACCTTGCTAACCGTCTGTTCAGCTGGTTCGGATTCATGGGACACAATAAAAGTGCCGCCGCTAATATGCGCATGTACAGAATTGACAGAATTTGCATGACACACAGTCTTGATAAAACAGGGTTGTTTGACTCACACGGATATTTTGCTAATCTCAATCGTGGTAAAGTAGGCGTTCTGAAAATGGCATCCGGCACGGTGTCACATATTTTCACACTGATTATTTATCTGTATGTCTGTCTGAAAGCATGGGCAGGTGCATTCGGCGTGGGCGGAATCACGCAGTATATCAGTGCGGTCTCAATTATAGCCGGAAGTGTTGGGGAATTTTTATCCATTTGGGGTAGTATCCGCAATAATGCACCGTTTGTTAAATTGTTCTTTGAATACATGGATTTGCCCAATGTCATGTATCAAGGATCTCTGACTACCGAAAAGCGCTCCGATAAGAAATATACCGTGGAATTTCGGAATGTCTCTTTCAAATATCCCGGCACAGATATCTGGGCACTGCGAAATGTGTCCATGCAGTTCCGGATCGGACAGCAGCTTGCTGTGGTTGGGAAGAATGGCTCCGGCAAAACAACTTTCATCAAGCTCTTGTGCCGTCTGTATGACCCGACGGAAGGCGAAATCCTGCTCAATGGCGTCGACATACGTAAATACGATTACCACGATTATATGGATATTTTCTCGGTGGTTTTTCAGGATTTTAAGCTGTTCCCCTACACTATAGGACAGAATGTAGCGTCCGCAGAAGAGTATGATGCTTATCGAGTAAAGGATTGTCTGGTAAAAGCGGGCTTCGGAGAGCGGCTTGCAGAAATGGAGAACGGTCTGGAAACTTATCTGTACAAAGACCGTCGGGATGATGGCATCAACATTTCCGGCGGAGAGGCCCAGAAGATTGCTCTTGCCCGTGCGCTGTACAAGGATTCGCCATTCATCATACTGGACGAACCTACCGCGGCACTTGACCCAATAGCGGAAGCCGAAATCTACTCAAAATTCAACGACATCGTCGGTGATCGCACTGCAATTTATATTAGCCATCGCCTTTCCTCCTGTCGGTTCTGTGACGAAATCGCTGTGTTTGATCAGGGGAATGTGGTACAGGTAGGTAGCCACGATTCACTGGTGGAAGAAGATGGCTTATATCGAGAACTCTGGTATGCACAGGCGCAGTATTATACAGAATAAAATTTCGTTTTTCCTATGTAGCATGAATATCAATTTCGGTTGAATGAGTGCGGACAATAAAGAAAATAATTTTAGGGGATTTTGTATGAATAACATCAATACAGTAGAAGATTTATATCTTATGCTTGACAAATACACAGAAGGGGTAAACTGGAATCATTTTTATACGAAACGGGACAAACCCGCTCCTTTTTTGAAATACAATACTCTGCCAGATAAGTGTGTCGTGGATTTCATAAACCAGCACCGGATTGGGAAAGCCTGTGAATTTGGCTGCGGTGAGGGACGAAACGCGATATATCTGGCAAAAAATAATATAGATGTAGATGCTTATGATCTGTCAGAGGTGGCAATAGGAAATGCAAAGAAGAATGCAGCCAAAAGCGGAGCAGAAAAGGTGCATTTTCATGCAAAAAATATATTTGCCTTGGATTTGACGGATAAAAAATATGATCTTGTGCTTGACAGCGGGATTTTTCACCACCTTGCGCCTCATCGGCGTCTGCAGTACAGAGATATCGTGTCAGACATATTGAACGAAAACGGATATTTTATTTTGCTTTGTTTTGCAGCCGGGGAGGATGGCGCAGACGAAATAAACGACTATGAGTTTTACAGGAGCAGGCAGACCGGAACAGCGTTTACGGGGGAAAGACTCAGAGAATTCTGGGGTGAAAAATTTGAGATTGCTAAGATCCGAAAGGGAGAAAATATTGTGGATTCCTATATGTGGGAAAGTGAGTTTTTATATATTTGTTTGCTAAAAAAGATTTAAGAAAGCGATAATAACGATTTTGTTTCATTGGGATAATCAATTTATATTTGAAAGGGATATGCTTATGGATGTGCAGGTATTGACTGTTTCTTCGAAAGGGCAGATATCACTTCCGGTCAGCATACGGAAGATGCATTACGGTGTGTGGCTGCTTTTTCTAAAACAAGAACTTAATTAAAATACGGGATAATAATTGATACGAAAGCATATAATATGATTGAAGAATAGAAAAATGCTACAAGTTACAAAAATCTATTCCGATAAGCGGATGATATATTGATTTTTGAATTCTGTCCGGATATAATAGAATAGAAAAGCGCAACGAGTTGCAAAAATCTTTCGCAGGAGGCCTGGCGATGGAGATTCGAAGAGATTTTTATTTGGATAAGTTGATAAAAAGAAAAAACAATGGACTGATTAAGGTAATTACCGGTATTCGTCGATGTGGCAAATCCTATTTACTGAATAATCTGTTTTATCATCAGTTACTGGAAAGCGGAGTTGATGCTGCCCACATTATCCGTTTCGCCTTTGACTCGGCGGACGATCTTTATCTGATTGGTGAAAGCCTGATTCAGATGGAAAAGGAAAAGCGTGGAGTTGACCCTGAAAAGTTCATGGCATATATCCGTTCCAAAGTTGTAGAGGAAGGAATGTATTATCTGCTTCTTGATGAAATTCAGATGTTGGATTGTTTTGAAGCTGTTCTGAATGGTTATCTTCATAAAGATAATATGGATGTATTTGTGACCGGAAGTAACGCAAAACTCCTGTCCAAAGACATTGCCACCGAGTTCGCCGGTCGTGGCGACGAGGTTCATATGTATCCCTTGAGCTTTGCTGAGTTTATGACCGCTTACAACGGTGATAAGTACATGGGATTATCTGAATATATGCTGTATGGCGGTATCCCTCTGGTTGTTCTTCGTGAGGGAGCAAATGATAAGGCAGTTGCATTACAGAATCTGTTCAGTGAGATTTATCTTCGAGATATTACCAAGCGTAACCGAGTGAAGAACATTGGGGAACTGGAAGATCTGCTGAATATCCTTTCCTCTGCTATTGGTTCGCTGACCAATCCGGAAAAATTGAAGAATACGTTCAAGACGGTAAAGAAATCCAGAATCACTTCCGCTACCATTAAGAAATATCTGGATTATTTTGAAGATTCATTCTTGATCGAATCAGCACAAAGATATGACATTAAAGGAAAAGCATATATTGAAACTCCAAAGAAGTATTACTTTTCCGATCTTGGACTTCGCAATGCCAGAATCAATTTCCGTCAGTTTGAGCAAACCCATTCTATGGAGAATGTCATTTATAATGAACTTCGTATGCGTGGCTACAGCGTGGATGTAGGTGTAATACCGATTGCAGAGCGAGAGCAGGACGGTAAGGTTATCCGCAAACAACTTGAAGTTGATTTTGTATGCAATCTTGGTTCGTCCAGATACTATATCCAGTCTGCATACTCACTGCCGGATGAAGCGAAACGTACTCAGGAAATTAGACCGTTCAGAAAAATTGATGATTCTTTCAAAAAGATTGTTATCACAAAAGATATTGTGCAGCCCTATTATGATGACTATGGTATCTTGACTGTGAATATATATGATTTCCTTCTTGATCCGCAGATTCTCGAAAAATAATAATGTAAAGTCATGTTGCGGAGATGTAAAGCCGATGTGGTGGAGTTTCTTGGTAGTGTCATGTACAATATAATTTGCCAGAAAGCATGAAGGAAATTGTAAAAGATAGCGTTTTCAGAGGACTTTTTCTGCTGAAAAGGAACGGATTAAATCGGACATAAAGGTGGATATATTTTAGAAAATAAGATTATATTTGATGGTAAACGAGGCAGAAAAATGATACAATAAAGAAAATAATTTTAGGGGATTTTGTATGAATACCTTGGAGGTAAACTAAATGTATTTTCATGCTTCACCGATAAAAGGAATCAAAATACTGGAGCCGCACATTTCAAATCATGACATACCTTTGATCTATTTTTCGAAAAAGCGGGAAAATGTGTTGGTTTATCTCAGCAATGCGATTGAAAAATATTGTAAGGAAACCGGATTTGTCCATTCCGGAAAATGGACGAAATGGGGATCTTATGGTTTTAATAAAGACGGCACACAGCGCATCGAGGAATATTACCCCAATGCACTGGCAGAAACCTATCAATCGGTATCCGGATATATTTATATGGCGGAAGAGATAACTGATTCTGGATTTCAGGTGCATATCCCCGATGCGGCTACATCAAGTGAGCCAGTATTTGTAAAATCATGCGAGTTTGTGCCGGATGCCTATGAAGCAATCCTTGAAGCGGAAGCGAAAGGGCTTATTTCAATTTTGCGGTATGAAGATAACAGTCCGGCAAAGCTTGAATGGATTGAAAAGACAATGCGCAAACAATATGAGGATGCGATTAATCAGCCGGAATATCGATACTTTATCAGGGAAAAGTTCCTTTTTATGAAATGATTATCTCGAAGAAAGCAAGACTACAAAAGTGAACATTCTCTGAAACTTATGCACTGACTGTCCTTGCAGCAGGTACTAGTTTAGCTTTAGAAATGAGAAATCCAGAATTTTCTCTTTTCTCTCCCTCAGCATCGTAACATAAAACTCCTTTTGGAGATCCGACACATACGGAGTATCGTTGACGATTGCGATGATTTTATTCATGTCTATTTGCGGCACAATTCTTCTGAGAGCCCTGTTGCAGTCCTGATTCTCTAAAGAGGAAATAAACCGAAAGTAATTGATTTTCTGTCCGTTGATTTTAATGCCGGAAAGAGGACGTTCAAACACACGGAGATCCCGTTCCGCAGAATCTTGAATTACGCTTCTCATTATTTCCTCATCCGCTTGGGGGTATAAGCAGCTGCCGCAGTCATAGACAGGCGCCAGCGCGATTCCATCGGTGTCGCTGTTGTAAAGGAATCCCCAATTCCCGTTGTGCCTGTCCCAGTTTCCAATCAGAGCATCTACAATAAACATATCCCAAAACCGTTCGCTCAGAATTTCCGAGTCTATCGCCGTCTGTTCCTCGAAGGTTCTGACAATATCGCTTAACTCGGTTCCGTAACCGTTATGAGCCGAATCGATAATGGTATTTTTAAGTGACGCAAAATCCTGTAAAACAAGTCCGCCTGCCGTGAAATCTTTGCACGCCACCACGATTTTCTGCTTTCCGTTCTTTGTATATGTTCCAAGAAGCGTTTGCTGCACGGGAATCCCAACGCTGTCGAAAATATGACATCCGAGATATTCCGAAATGCAGCCGTTCGCATAACTCATACCTTTGTTGATGGAAAGAGCGGCCGGAAATTTCAGCATATACAGATTCCCCTCGTATATCACAGACAGCTTGCTTCCGTTTGCACCGGCATAGGTTTTGTTCCGAACGGGAAATTCGGTAAAATCAATCATCCGGGTCACCTCTCTTCATTCTCAAATACTTCTCACGCAAATACCCTGCCTGCTCCGATGAAATTTCCTGTTCCACCTCTGCGGAGTTGATGTCTGCATTTAATTCACACCAATACAGATCCCAATGGGCATCCTTTTCCCCACCATCGACCTTCTCCCACGAAGCGATCATATTCTCGACCGATGTTTTGAGATATGGCGGGAGCCCGCATTCCAGATATTCACGGTTCATCGGAAGTCCTGTTTTGCTGTCATATTCTGTCCCTGCATCATCCAAAGACATCATGTATTCCATCGTACACCCAAGCGCTTTGGCCAGCTGCTGTACGGTATAGGCTGAACACTTTCGAAGCGAACTTTTTCCAGTACATATATCTATCACAGTCGTTTTTGGGACGCCACTGAGCTTCGACAGGCGATATTTCGTTATATTTTGTCTATCAAGATAGCTTTGAAGATTCATCTCTTTCATCCTTTCCCTATTTATATTATATCGGTATACCGACCGTTTGTCAATAGGAGAACCCGGTTTGAAGCTGTAAGATTTTTGTGACAAGCCTTACTTTCCCTTTTGACCAAGGAAAAGAGCCGCCTATTTTCAGACGGCTCCGTTTGCTTTACTCTTTCAGCGCTTCGCTCATGCAATCGGCAACGATAATCGCCGCTTTGGATGAGGCGGCGCAGTACCCGTTGATTGCACCAAACTGCACGTGTTTGAAATGTTCAGCCGCTCCGACGGCACTGTTCAGTTTTCAGCGACGCAACTGTCCTACGCATGGACGCTGGCACAGGTCAAGAGCATCTTAAAAGACGAAACCTATATCGGCAACAGCGTACACAACAAGCTTGAGAAAACTCTTGGCATACGCACATTTTGGGATATTCAGCAAAACCAGGACAAACATTCTGACGAAAACTGGCAGGATGAAATGATGAAGCTGGAAATGAGGGTATCTAAGATTGAAGAATTTAGGAGAGTAGCTTTTTTTCATCATTTGTTTCTTAGAAAGGGTAATGACATGGGATTTTGTAAGGGCTGATCATATGAAGTGTTTTCAAGTTTACACGGCAGATGGAGAGATAATGTTCGAATGCGAGAAGAGCGCCAATGGCGCTCTTTTTGCATGGCAATACAACCGACAGCTTCAAAAAACGCCTGTCGGTAAACTTTGCGGTTCTTGCTTGTTCGTGGACGCCCGGGTATAATAAAGTCAGGATAAGCGCTTATTCAAAATCATCAGCACAGGAGGTGTCAAAATGGACATCAACATGAAGGAAAAGCTCCGCGAAATGCGTCAAAAGAAAAATGTCACGCAGGAGACGCTGGCGAACTATCTCGGCATAACGCCGCAGTCGGTGGGAAAATGGGAGCGCGGCGAAGGATTTCCCGACATAACGCTTCTGCCCGCCATTGCGCTCTATTTCGGCGTCACCGTCGACGAGCTTCTGGGCGTCGAAAAGGCGAGGATAGAGGAAAAGATAGCGGAGTATGACAGAGAAGCGCACGAATATCTCCACGTCGGGAAAGTCAGCGACGCGATAGCGGTAAGGGAGCGCGCATACAGGGAGTTCCCGAACGATCTGGGCATTGCGGAAAGCCTGATGCACGATCTGTATTTTGGGAATGGAGGCGCTCCAAAAGAGCGCGCGGAGCGCATAATCGAGCTTGGAGAGCGCATTCTCAACGAGTCGCGGGTCACGTCGCGGCGTGAGAGCGCTGTACAGATTCTGACATATGTGTATAAAGATCTCGGCGACAGGGAGACGGCGCTGAAATACGCCGATATGGGCGGAAATATGTATGTGACATCGTATGATCTGCGTTCGTGTGTACTCGACGGCGAGGACGGTATCAGATGTACGCAGTCGTACATTCAGAATCTGCTCCTTCTCGTCTCTTTTTCGGCGAGGAGGCTCACGCAGCAGACGGACATGACGCCCGAGGACAGAATAAAAGCGCTCGAATTTTCCGTTGATGCAAGGCTTTTGCCGTTTGACGAGGACGAAAACATCGGGGACGCGGCGCCTGGCGTCTCGCAGGACTTATTCGAGATCGCTTACAACTGCGCGCGTCTCGGTAAGTATGAGGAATCATTCGACGCGCTCGAAAGAGCGGCGAAGTACGCGATTGACTCGACTATGCGCGTGCGTCGTAAATTCAAGTCGTTCATGGTAAACAGGATAGAGGACGATCCGGGCAGTTTCACAAAAAACTACGAGGGCAACGAGTGTGATCTGCGTCTTAACGCGCTGCGCGCCGATGCGTTCGATCCGATGCGAAACGACGAACGCTTCGCGCGCATAAAAGCGAAGCTTATGGCTCACGCAGGGCTTGCTTTATGTTCAGGATAAAATTAAAGCGGGGGAATTGGAACTGGTAACCTCTTTTGTTCTTAATTATGAGAATTCCCAGAATCCGTACTCCATTAGAAAACAGTCTATTGGACAATTTAAATTAGGTCTTGAAAATGTCGCTGATCGCTTTGGACTAAGCAGTATTGCAAAAATGTTTTTGACAGATTTTTAATGGAATTGCATTGCAGTCATTAAGAAAAGCAGAGTTGCATTTCACGATGCACAACTCTGCTTTTGTTTTACAGTGCTTCAATGACCGGGCATAATGCTTAGTTCTTGTCGCCGACAAGAACTTGGTACGTGTAAAGAAGCACGATAAACAAAGTTGATACAGACAGCCAGCCCACGCTATTCCGAGCAAGGCAAACATGATAGAATCGCTCCGTCGAGAGCAAAATCATCGGAGCGTTCTCTATTCGATATGGACGGAGATTTAAGGAAAAAATCAATTAACCGTCTTAAAGAACGGTAGATTTCTTCACAGTTGAGTGGTATAATGCTAAATGTCGAATGGACGACTGTTCGACAAATTGAATATTGGAATGATGTTATGAAAGCAATATTGACAAGTAGTCTGGGCGGTTATTCTAAAATAAATGGGGTCAGGGTGCCAGAACCTTTACCTCAAACGAACGGGTTGCTGGATAGGCTTAAGGCAATCTGGCCAGAGAATGCAAGCGTGCTGTTTATTTGTGCAGACTCGAATAAATATGAAAAAAATGATAATATTTGTGCTTGCTTTAAGGAGACATTTCCCATGAGTGGGCTTAGCGTTTCTTATATCGACATATGTGATAACAGGAACCCGGAAATTATTGATAATTTGGGAAAAATGGACGTGCTGATTTTCACGGGCGGTCATGTGCCTACGCAAAACAAATTCATGAAAAGGCTCCATTTAAAAGAACATTTATCGGACTACAATGGAATTATAATCGCATGGAGCGCTGGTTCTATGAACTGCGCAGATGTAGTCTATGCCGGTCCGGAATTGGAGGGAGAGGCTATCGATCCCCTTTATGAGCGTTGGATTACCGGTCTTGGAATAACAGACATAAATATTTTTCCACATATGCAAAGTCTCAAAGACGCCTACTTAGACGGTATGCGTTTAATTGAGGACATTACATTTGCTGATAGTGTTGGACATGAGTTCATTGCCCTGAATGATGGAAGTTATATCATGATCGCTGACGGAAAAACAACGTTATACGGAGAGGCGTACGTCATTATGGACAGACAGCAAACTCAAATCTGTAAAAATAATCAATCCATTTCTTTGTGAAAAAACTGTTTTACAGCTTCCAGTTTTCCGGGGAGCAGAGAGAAAAATCGTCATTGGGAAGTTCAAATATAAGGCGTATTAGAAAGTGAGTCGGTATTTGCTTTGGTATTGCGTTGGGTGTTCTAACATTTGTGATGTTTCGAGCTTATAGGAAAAAGAAATGAATAATACTGATGATTTAATTCATCATAATGCGCTCTTATTGACGAGGGTAAGATAAAACATAATATCTGTCGTCCAATGGTGACATAGCAGAGCAGGAAATCACAACGGTTTCCTGCTTTCCTTTTTATCAGGGGAGCCTACAGCGTCTCCGCTCCGCTTCGGTCGGCGCAGGACAAACGTCCACTGGACGTTTTGCACCCTACGCTGGTGGAGCCAGCTACCCCTTTGTGTACTTGCCGGGAGCGGAACACCTCGCTGCGCGAGCTATTCCTTTCCGACAAGTCTGAAAAGAATGCATAGTTCTTGGTCGAAGGCAAGAACTTGGGACGTGCAAAGAAGTGGACTGAGCAGAGCTGCTTTTTGTAATGTGGTGTGATAAGCTCCAGAATCCGCTTGTTTCACAGGCACGGTGCTGTCTTTTGTCGTTCCCATGTCAGGTGAAAGCAAATGTAAGTAACTCAAAGCTATCAAGTGACTACACCAAAAACATCCTCTTAACAGTAATGTAAGAAGATTATACAGTAAAATAACTATGGACATCTACGCGGAAGTGAAGTACAATAAAACCGAGCAGTTACACAAGATAGTTAATCGCGTATTGTAAAGTCTTGTCTGGATATTGATCCGGATACTTTATATGACCTGCCCAATTCGGAGGAGCCGTTTGAGATGGAGCAGATCGAGCCACCAACAGATTTCTGACGATTGGCGAAGTCTTTTCAGATGATTGAGTGGTATGATGTTGAGTGTCGAGTGGACGACTGTTCGACAAGCATAGATTTAACGAACGGAAACGGAGCTTTTTATATGAAACATTGTGGAACACAACGATTAGAAACCGAAAGATTGATTTTAAGAAGATTTGTTATTGAAGATGCTGCGGCAATGTATAAAAATTGGGCATCAGATGCGGATGTAACAAAATTTCTATCGTGGCCGACCCATACAAGTCAGAAAATAAGTGAATATGTAATTACAGACTGGGTGAAGAAATACGACGATGAAAAGTATTATCAATGGGCAATTGTCTTAAAGACAACAAGCGAACCGATCGGAAGCATCGCTGTGGTACGCATGGATGAGAATATTTCTATGGCACATACCGGCTATTGTATCGGGAAAAAATGGTGGCACCAAGGGATAACATCGGAAGCACTAAGGGTGGTTGTTGATTTCCTTTTTGATAAAGTGGGAGCAAACCGTGTGGAAGCATATCATGATCCGCACAACCCAAATTCGGGTGGAGTGATGAAAAAATGCGGAATGAGGTATGAGGGAACGCTACGAAGCTATCAAAAAACAAATCAAGGTATAACCGACGCCTGCGTTTATGCTATATTAAAATCTGAAAGATAAATTCTATTTTTCGGGGAGCAGAGAGAAAAATCGGTATTTATTGGAGAGAGAACTATGCGTTTTAACTGGATTAACTGGATCAATATGGCAGCGGTGGTGTGGCTTGTTTTAATCAATGTAATCGTTGCTCGAAAAGGGTTATCCGATAGCTATAATAATAAACATTCGATTGTTAATATCTTGGAGCAAATAGGAAGATACGGTTGCATGGTTCTTATGATTCTCCCTGTTTTTACAAGTGGTTGGGAATTTGGTTTCGGCTCTGTAGTAGAAATGCTCATTTGGATAAGTTTAACGATATTGTTGCTGGCGATTTACAGCTTTTTCTGGGTCAAAAAAGCGAATGGCAACGTGTTCGTTTTCTACGGGTTAGCACTTGTTCCCACCGTTTTGTTTTTGTTGAACGGTATTATACTTCGGCATCCTGCTTTAGTCGTTGCCTCATTGGTTTTTGGGGTTTTCCATTTTCTTATTGTCAAAGAAAACATATGACCAAGCACCAAATTCTCGTTTGCGGGAGGTGGGAAGGGAATGATTTACAAAAGCAGCATCACGGCCGAGGAAGTGAACGAACTGCGCCGTGCTGCCTCGTTTCGACAAATTGATGAGGCTCAAATAAACGCGGGGCTTCCCGGCAGTGCGCTGGTGGTTTGTGCCTGTCAGGACGGTCGCACGTTGGGGATGGCGCGCCTGATTTGGGACGGTGGCATGACGGCACTGATAACAGATCTGCTTGTTTTACCGGAGCATCAGAATTGCGGGATTGAAGCTGAGCTTATCAGCCGGATTCTCGACTTTTTACGGAAGCAGCTACGCCCCGGATTTGGGATTCAGGTAGATGTGCGGGCATGGGGAAATCAGGAGTCTTTGTATCGGGAACTGGGATTTGAGGTTTCTACGTCGGAGCGTCGGGGCATCCCAATGCAGCTTTGCTTGACAGAGCAGATCGAACGGACGGACGCACGGTTCCAGCAATGTGGGTTTGAGCAACACGCTGAAATAGGCCGTGAAAACCCCGTTAGGAATGCATAGTTCTTGTCGAAGACAAGAACTTGGTACGTGTAAAGAAGCACAACAAACAAAACTGATATAGACAGCCGCCCACTCTATTCCACAAAGCAAATTTGCTGTATTGTTCAGTACAAATTCAGCACATTTTTGAAACGAACCATTGATAGGTTGCTTTCTCTGCGCTACAATGATTAAAAATTGAGGAAAGCGAGGTGGACAAAATGACTATTATTTTACTGATAAAATCAAGTGCCATTTTGTCCGCTGATTAAGTACCTTTCCGCACGGGCATTATTGTCGCCTCTGATTTTATCAGGTTTTTTTTTATTTCAAATTATTTAGGCAAAAGGAAAGGTACTAATCTAAAAATAGTAGGAGCATTTATATGACATTAGAGACAATGTTGGCGGAATTGCAATACAATAACGATATTGAAAATGCAGTTTTACAAAAAATCCGTAAAGGCGGAAAAGAGATTGAGGAAATCTCAAAATCTGCTTACCAAGGGGAAGATTTTAACTTTGCGTTATGTGGGCGTATGCCCTTGACACGCTTAGCCGTAGTTACATATCTTCTGTTGCGTAAGTATGATGATTATAAAGCAAAGGGAACCCCGGATAAGATCATCTTTGACACATTCAGAGATGTTTCTTTAAGGGCAAAACTGTACTATGAGAAAACCGGCAAAGTTGGGATTTCAAAGGGGGACGTTATCTGGTTCCTACATATCATGAACGGCGTTATTTTCAAAATCGGTTCGTTGCAGTTTCAGCCCTTTGAAATGATATATCTTGATGAAGAAACGATTGGCGAGCCGTATATGACATTTACAATGGAACAGAAAGAAAGTCTGCCCGCCGGGGCGCCTGTCATAAACTGTCATATACAGCAAGGTGCGAATTTAAGTCCAGATGTGGTTGAGGAATCATTTCAAAGTGCGAGACAATTCTTTTCAACATACTTTAAGACAAAATACAAAGCGTTTCTTTGTTACAGTTGGCTGCTTTATCCGCCTATGGTAAACTGTCTCCCTCTTAAATCAAATATAAAGCAGTTTGCCGACCGTTTTACCATTATTGGAAATATTAACGACCCAGAACAGGCATTAGAATACCTTTTCGGGCAAGCGGGAAAGAAAAAACTTCCTTCCAACGCAACCACACTTCAAAAGTTGGCATTTAATCGCATTGAAATGTTTGGTTTTGCTTGTGGCATTATCACGCTATAAGATATTGTTGGGTTTCGCATTGTTTACTGAAAACTGAATATCGAGGCTCTACCGACAAAGGAGAGCAGGAAATCAGAAAAGGTTTCCTGTTTTTTTGCGCCCATTCTTGGCGGTTTTCAAATTCCTTGTGGTGTGGGGAATGAAAGGAAAATGAAGAAATTTCCGCAAATTTCCGTCAATTCTGCCTTGCGCGGTTTTGTAGGTATCAGAGGGAGAAATACCGCTGCATAAGCTAGCAGAGTCCCCGCCCCGCTCGTCGAGGGTATCAGCGGAAGCCTACATAGAGGAAGCCGCTACTTTTTGGGGATCGCCTTCCTCAAACCCTGCCTATTATTTCTTTATCTCACACAAGCTTTTTTAGGGCGGATACTTCAGGATTTTTCTTCCCACAATTTATCATTTTTTCAAAAATCGGAGAATCATTGGCATCATAATTCTGCTTGCGGACAAGTCAGGAAAGTGGTATTCTATGCATGGATAATGGTTGTTTCTGTGGAATTTTTGTAAACGAATAACGGAGGCGAAACTCATGATACAGACACTTCCACAAGAATTATTGGAACTAATCCACGGCGGCGAAAACATCAACGTGGAATTTAAAAAATCGGGAACCGAAGTTACGAAAGATGTATATGAGACCGTCTGCGCTTTTTCCAATCGTGACGGAGGTCACATCTTTCTCGGTGTAAAGGACAATGGAGAAATTCTCGGTATCGAGGAGGACAAGGTCGATAAGGTCAAAAAGGAGTTTGTGACCTCTGTGAATAATGAAAACAAGATGTACCCTCCACTCTACCTCACACCGATTGAATATGAGACAGACGGGAAACGCATCCTTTATATCCGTGTGCCAATTTCGCAGGATGTCTGCCGTTGTAATGGCCGTATTTACGACAGAAACCATGAATCCGATATTGATATCACTCACCATTCAGATGAGGTGTATCGACTCTACGCACGGAAAAGCGGCAGTTATTTTGTAAATAAGGTTACTGGCTTTGGGATCGGTTCCCTTCGTAGTGATCTGATAGAACGGGCAAGGAATATGACCCGTGTCCGCGAGAAAGGGCATCCCTGGCTTTCCATGTCTGATGAGGAGCTTTTACGCAGTGCAGGACTGATTCTTAAAGATGAACATACGCAGAAGGAAGGCGTCACGATTGCCGCCATTTTGCTGTTCGGCGCTGACAGCACGATCATGTCTATCCTGCCACAGCATAAGACAGATGCCATCTTCCGGGTATTCAATGCCGACCGCTATGATGACAGAGATGTGGTTATCACAAACCTCATCGAAAGTTACGACAGGCTGATAGCGTTTGGCAAGAAGCATCTGAACGACACTTTCCACCTGGACGGCATCCAGAGTGTTAGCGCAAGAGACAACATCCTGCGCGAAATTGTTTCCAACCTTCTCGCGCACCGTGATTTTTCAAGTGGATATGTGGCAAAACTGATCATTGAAAAGAACCGTATTTACACAGAAAACGCCAATCTGTCACACGGTCATGGTTCTTTGAGCCTTGCTACGTTTGAACCGTTCCCGAAGAACCCGCCAATATCAAAAGTGTTTCGTGAAATCGGCTTTGCTGACGAACTTGGCTCTGGCATGAGAAATACTTACAAATACACAAAAATGTACTCCGGCGGCGAACCACAATTTGTCGAAGGAGATGTGTTCCGCATTACGATTCCGTTGTCCGAAGTGGCAACTGCCACTGTGGGACCAGGTTCATTCGGTTCATCAGATGGAGCAATAAATGAAGCAATAAATGAAGCAATAAATGAAGCAATAAAACTGACCAAGTCCGAGCAGCGAATCCTTAAAGCAATCCAGAAAAATTCCTGCATCACGCGAAAAGAATTAATTGAGCAACTCAATGTGGGAGAAAGCACTGTATATCGTGCGATTCAGAAATTAAAAGCGAAAGGTCTTATAGAACGTATTGGTTCAAATAAAACCGGATATTGGAAACTTCAAGTTCGGTCCAAGGAAAATTATAAGACACACCGCAATTCTGATTCCCCCAGCAAGCCTTCCGCTTGATATATGTGGAAAATATAACCTGACTTTGGCTCAAAATACCTTGGAGTATTTATTGCTCTGCCAATTATTAAAACCCAATGACTTGAGTAAAACCGCTTCAAAAAAACTCCGAACACTCCCGCATATCCGTCTTTGACTTGCAATTTTTTCTCAAAAAATGTATTGACGCCATGTCAGAATAGTGCCACGCTAACTATAATGACACGATGTCATATTTGCAATTCAAGAATATCAGCTTGGAAAATCTTGATAAGGAGTGAGAAAACATGAGCAAAACATTAGTAGCCTATTTCAGCGCCAGTGGAACGACGGCGCGTGTCGCAAAGGAACTGGCACAGGCCGCAGGAGCGGACATTTACGAAATCAAGCCCGCGGTACCCTACACAAAAGCAGACCTTAACTGGATGGATAAGAAATCCCGCAGCTCGTAGGAAGATACGGTTGCATGGTTCTTATGATTCTCCCTGTTTTTACAAGTGGTTGGAAATTTGGTTTCGACTCTGTAGTAGAAATGCTCATTTGGATAAGTTTAACGATATTGTTGCTGGCGATTTACAGCTTTCTCTGGGTCAAAAAAGCGAATGGCAACGTGTTCGTTTTCTACGGGTTAGCACTTGTTCCCACCGTTTTGTTTTTGCTGAACGGTATTATACTTCGGCATCCTGCTTTAGTCGTTACCTCATTGGTTTTTGGGATTTTCCATTTTCTTATTGTCAAAGAAAACATATGACCAAGCACCAAATTCTCGTTTGTGGGAGGTGGGAAGGGAATGATTAGTGCTTGCGTGGGATCCTGACTTTACAAAAGCTACGCCGGATGAAATGAAAAGTATGGAAGAAGCAGAGAAAAGCGGATTTATTCCGGAAGAAGAATTAGTGCCTGAGTGTCGTTGTTCTATTCAGGAGATACTTATGATTTCAGCAAGAATTAAAGATATTGATTTAATATTTCAAACGGATGATGTCCTTTTTTCGCCCCGTGGAATTGATATTGGTACGATGTCTATGCTGTCTGTTGTGGAATTTCTTCCAGACGATAAGGTGTTGGACTTAGGCTGCGGATATGGCGTTGTAGGAATCCTTGCCGCAAAACTGATCGGCGAAGAGAATGTAATAATGTGTGATATTTCCGAACAGGCAGTTGATTTTGCAAAAAGAAACGCGGCTCTAAACGGTGTGCCAAATGTTGACATCCGATTGAGCAACGATTACGATCATGTAGAAGAAAACGATTTTACGCTTATATTATCCAACCCGCCTTATCATGCAGACTTTTCCGTTCCCAAACGCTTTATAGAATTGGGCTTTAAGAAACTCGTCCTGGGCGGGAGAATGATTATGGTTACCAAAAGACTCGATTGGTATAAGAACAAGCTGATCACCGTATTTGGCGGCGTTAAAATCTACAGGATCAATGAGTATTTTGTTTTTGTCGCGGAAAAGCGAAGCCAAGTAGTAAAAAAGAAGAAAAAGGTTAAAACGGGTTTGTCAAAAAAATTACAGCGCAGGGAACGTTTGATGAATTAAGAATTTAAGGAGGATTTAAGATGGATAATGTTAAGCGGAAACAGCAGACGGAAATTGTTTTTATATATTCTAAATGCGTTGATCTCGTCTATCATGTGTTGGCATATATGCAGGTGCATAATGATTCAAATCTGTATTCTGAAAAATATATCTGCGAGTTTGAAAAGTATCGAAGAGCATCCGGATTTTCATTCGATTTGAGGCGTGCCGCGACTAAAATCCAGCAATACTACAATCAACATTTTGAACGACTTGGAATCGTGAATTTTCTGCCGCTTGTACAACCTGATGAGAGTTTTGAAGAATTGAAAAAACGTTTTTTGAATTATCCCGGTTTCACACATGAGGATAAAGATTTTTTTGTCGAACCGTTTGTAACCACCCTTGAAAAAGAGTCCCTCATATATTTTCCCTATTGGGAGTCGGAATATCGGAATACGCATGACAGACGCAAAAAGGGTGAGGCGCAGCTTGAACCGCTTTTGAGATCGTGCGATTGCGTGTTCTCACACTATCGAAAAAATAGAGCAGTCGCTTTTCTTTCGTTCAGCATAACCTGCAACGGACGCGGCTTACAATCACAGGATAATTTTTTTGCCGCTGTACCGCTGCCTCAAAATGAACGAGAAATTGAGCAGGCCTTTTTTCAGTTGTTTCATGAGTACACACATCAATTTACTGACATCCTGCTAAATCGGGCGATCCGCATGGACGACGGTACACATGATTTGTCGGAGAACCTTGTAATCCTGACAGATTATTTCATTATAAAGAAAATCCGTGAAGAAATGGTGAACGAATATCTTTCATGGATTTTTGCAATGTGCGGTGGTACCGGGACTCCCCTTGATGAGGCGGCTTTTTTGAATCTGTTCCGTATCCCGCCAGATCTAAAGGAAATGATGTTGAAAGAGATAAAAGACATTTTCAGTGATTGAATACTGACAGTTATGTCGTTTTCATTACGGAGAATGATGAAATCGGCACCGTAAAAACAAGGGCCTGTCGGATAATACCGTTTTTTAGTCCCTGAGAATGAAAACAGGATGATTCCCGTAAGATTCAGGTTTTTTCA